>NZ_JBHSFO010000002.1:0-700372 GCF_042654025.1 Rhodococcus kronopolitis
CGGCTCACAACCGGCGCGAGATCCACGGAACCTGACCAGGCGAAGACCTGCACCACCCACAACCGGACCGGTTGCGGCCGAGACACACTCGGCCGCAACCGGCCGTTGTGCGACATACGCCCGGGCCGATACGTGACAGTTTGTACCTACCCAGACAATCGCGAGGAATGCCGATGGAAGATTCCACCAGTTCGTCAGAGGTCGCGAAGTGGGTCAGCATGGCCGACTGGTTGATCGAATCACTGACCGACAAGCCGGTCGCCTTCATCCTCGAGATGGGCCCGAACTCCTACATCGACTACGGCAGCGCAATCGACGACGACGAGGACGAGGACGAGGAATCCGTTGTCTGCGTGCAGATTCACGTGCTCGCCAACGACGTGTTCATGCTGCGGCGATCTCGGACCATGCTTCGTCGACTCATGATCGCCGACTACTCGACCGACCGCCTGGCCCTCGACCGCTGGCACAACGACGACCACTTCGAGGACTGCACAGACGGCTACCTCTTCACCCGCGACGCCCGCCTCGTCGCAGACACCTCGGTGGCCTGGTTCCGAGACAACTGGGGTACCCGGTCCACCGACGACCTCGGGTGCGAGTACCACTTCCCCGACGAACTGCTCGCCCCCGAACCTGACGAGTGACCCGTCAGCCGATCCGCACCGGATCGATCTGCACCCGCACCGAGCCCGCCGACTTCCGCGCGCCGCGCACCGCCTGTGCCTCCGCCAACGCACGAGCCAGCGCACCACCCGCGGCCCGCGGCACCCGCAGCAGCATCCGTTCGACATCGGCCGGTTCCGGTCCGTCGCCGGAGAACGGCAGCCGCTCCCCCGGCGGCAACGGCACCGGGCCCAGCGGTTGCACCCCGTCGGGCAGCGCCGCCGCGTCGAGCAGCTCCTCGATCGCCGCCCGGGTGCCGTCGACCGCGGCGACGTGCACCGCCGGCGGGAAGCCGACCTCGGCCCGCTCGGCGAGCTGAGTCTGCGCGGCCCCCACCGGATCCCACCGCACCAACGCCTGCACCGTCGGCAGTCCCGAGTCCGCGACCACCACCACCTTGCCGCCCTCGCCGGCCGGTCGCACCAGCGCGCTGGCCGTCATCCAGCGACGCAGGGTCTCCTCCTCGGCGCGCAGGTCGGCCCGGCCCAGCAACGCCCAGCCGTCCAGCAGCAGCGCCGCGCCGTAGCCACCGGGCATCACCGGCTCGGCCCCGACCGTAGAGACCACCAGGCTCGCCCCGGTCGGCACCGTGGTCAGCACCTCACCGCCCCCCGACGTCCGCAGCGGCACGCCGGGGAACGCGCGGCCCAGCTCCTCAGCGGTCCGGCCGGCGCCCACCACCACGGCGCGCAGCGCCCGGTTCCCGCAGGCCTGGCACCGGTGGCTGGCGTCCGCGACGCCACACCACCGACAGGTCGGTGAGCCCGCGCCGTCCGGCCCCACCGCCGACGGCAGCGACATCGGACCGTTGCAACGTCGACAGCGCGCCGGCGCCCGACACTTGCTGCAGGCCAGCGACGGGACGTAGCCACGCCGCGGCACCTGCACCAGCACCCCGGCACCCGCCGCCAGCGCCTCCCGGGCCGCGGCGAACGCGATCGCAGGCAGTCGGGCGGCCCGCGCCCCCGGGTCGCGGGCCAACGCGTGGTCGCTGTCGGCCAACGCGGTGACGTGCGGCGCCCGGGACCGCACCTGTGACCGGTCGGCCACCAGGTCGTGCGCCCACCCCGAGTCCACCAGCCTCTGCGACTCCGCCGTCCGCGCGTGCCCGCCGAGCACCACCGCGCAGCCGCCGCCGAACGCGCGCAGCAACGCGACCTCACGGGCATGCGGGTAGGGCGAGCGCGGCTCGGAGTGGTTGTCGTCGCCGTCGTCCCACACCGCGATCAGCCCCAGCTCGGGCACCGGCGCGAACACCGCGCTGCGGGTGCCCACCACGATCCGGGCGGTGCCGCGCAGCGCGGCCAGCCAGCGTCGGTACCGCATCGCCGGTCCCAGCCCGGCGGCCAGCGGCACCACCAGGTCGTCACCGACCAGGTCGACGCAGGCCGCGGCCACCCGGTCCAGGTCCTTCTGGTCCGGCACCACCAGCACGGCGGAGCGTCCCGAGCGCGCGACCACGGCCGCCAGTTCGGCCAGCCGCGTCGGCCAGTCCTCCCCAGGCAACGCCTGCCAGGCGGCCCGCGGACCACGGCCCGCCGCGACGGCGGAGACGAAGGCCTCGCCGTGCGCGTAGGCCGCCCACGCCACAGGGTCCGGCGTCGCCTCGGGAACCTCGGCCAGCGCGGGCGGCGGCTCGGCCTCGACCCGCGCGTGTCGGGGCGGCACCGCCAGCCGCAGCACGTCGGCCCGGGTGCCTGCGTACCGGTGGGCGACGGCGTCGACCAGTTTCGCGATCTCCGGCGTGAGCACCCGCTCGGCGGAGACCACCCGGTCCAGCCAGCCGAGCTTGCCGGAGTGGTCGCTGGTCGCCACCCGCGCAACCAGGAAGCCGTCGACCAGGCGACCGGCGAAGCGCACCCGCACCCGCACCCCCGGCTGCGCCTGTTCGTCCAGCTCCAGCGGCACCAGATAGTCGAACTCACGGTCCAGGTGTGCGAGCGGCAGCATCGGCAGCACCCGGGCGACGGGCAGCTCCGGCGCGGGTACCCGTTCGGCCTTCACCGCCACGAGTCAACCCGCCCGTACCGACAGCACGAGCCGCCCACCGTGAACGGTGGGCGGCTCGGAGCTGTTGCCAATCTAGAGCCCGGCGGCCGCGCGCAGCTTCTCGGCGCGGTCGGTGTGCTCCCAGGGCAGGTCCACGTCGGTACGACCGAAGTGCCCGTAGGCGGCGGTCTGCGCGTAGATCGGCCGGAGCAGGTCCAGGTCCCGGATGATCGCGCCGGGACGCAGGTCGAAGATCTCGCTGATCGCGGCCTGGATGCGCGCCGGATCGGTCTTCTCGGTGCCGAAGGTCTCGACGAACAGGCCGACGGGCGCGGCCTTGCCGATGGCGTACGCCACCTGGACCTCGATGCGCTCGGCCAGGCCGGCCGCGATCGCGTTCTTGGCGACCCAGCGCATCGCGTACGCCGCGGAGCGGTCCACCTTCGACGGGTCCTTGCCCGAGAACGCGCCGCCACCGTGCCGGGCCATGCCGCCGTAGGTGTCGACGATGATCTTGCGACCGGTCAGGCCGGCGTCACCCATCGGGCCACCGAGGACGAACTTGCCGGTCGGGTTGACCAGCAGTCGCACGTTCGAGGTGTCCAGGTCCGTGTCACCGAGATCGGCGAGCACCGAGCCGAGCACCTTCTCGCGCACGTCCGGGGTGAGCAGGTTGTCCAGGTCGATGTCCGCGGCGTGCTGCGTGGAGACGACGACGGTGTCGAGTCGGACGGCCTTGTCGCCGTCGTACTCGATGGTGACCTGGGTCTTGCCGTCCGGGCGCAGGTACGGCAGCACGCCGGTCTTGCGGACCTCGGTGAGCCGGCGCGAGAGCCGGTGCGCCAGCGCGATCGGCAGCGGCATCAGCTCCGGGGTGTCGGTGCAGGCGTACCCGAACATCAGGCCCTGGTCGCCGGCGCCCTGACGGTCGATCTCGTCGTCGGTGACGCCGTCGACGCGGGCCTCGTGCGAGTGGTCGACGCCCTGGGCAATCTCGGGCGACTGCGCGCCGATGGCGATGTTCACGCCGCACGAGTTGCCGTCGAAGCCCTTGGCGGACGAGTCGTACCCGATCTCGAGGACCACGTCCCGGACGATCTTCGGGATGTCGGCGTAAGCGGAGGTGGTGACCTCGCCGGCGACGTGCACCTGGCCGGTGGTGACCAGGGTCTCGACGGCCACGCGGCTGCGCGGATCCTGCTCGAGCAGCGCATCCAGGATGGAGTCGCTGATCGCGTCACAGATCTTGTCCGGGTGGCCCTCGGTCACGGACTCGCTGGTGAATAGCCGACTACCGGACTTGCTCACAGATATCCCTCTCGCAAACGCTGTATGTGTACCGGGCTCGACACTAGTGCGAGGCACCGCGGATGTGCACTGCTTGAACTCACCACCGTCGACACCCCGTCGATCAGGTGTGACAGCTGTTACTCCTCCACATTACGAGCACCGGACTCAGCCGGCGCTCGCACCCCCACCGGCGGCCAACAACGCCGCCGTCGCGTCGAGCACCCGGCTCGCCATCAACGACTTCGAGCCGTGCGCCAGCGCCCGCTCGGAACCGTCGGCGCCCAGGATCCAACCGCTGTTGTCGTCCACCTCGAACGCCTTGCCCTCCCCGACCGCGTTGACCACCAGCAGGTCGCACCCCTTGCGGGCCAGCTTGCTGCGGGCGTGGGTCAGCACGTCACCCTGCGCGTCCCCGGTCTCGGCGGCGAAGCCGACGATCGCGCAGGCGCCCGGCAGCTCGCCGGCGCCGCGCGAGGCGACCAAGCCGGCCAGGATGTCGTCGTTGCGGGTCAGCGGGATGGTGTCCGGCTCGTCCGCGCCCTTCTTGATCTTCGCGGTCGCCACGCTGGACGGCCGGAAGTCCGCGACGGCCGCGGCCATCACCACCGCGTCCGCGTGCCGCGCCGCCTTGTCGACGGCCGCCTTCAGGTCCTGCGCGGTGCGCACCCGGACCACGTCCACCGCAGCCGGGTCCGCCAGTTCGGCGGTGTACCCGGCGATCAGCGTGACCTGGGCGCCGCGCTGGGCCGCCAACCGGGCGATCGCATAGCCCTGCTTGCCGGAGCTGCGGTTGCCGAGGAAGCGGACCGGGTCGAGGGGCTCACGGGTGCCGCCCGCCGAGACGACGATGCGACGACCCTCGAGATCGCGGGGCAGCGCGTCGGGACGCTCCATCAGCAGGGTGGCCAGACCGACGATCTCGTCCGGTTCCGGCAGTCGCCCGGCGCCGGTGTCCTTGCCGGTCAGACGCCCGGACGCGGGCTCGATCACGGTGATGCCCCGCGAACGCAGCGTCGCCACGTTCGCAACGGTGGCCGGGTGCTCCCACATCTCGGTGTGCATCGCGGGCGCGAACACCACGGGACATCTGGCGGTGAGCAGCGTCGCGGTCAGCAGGTCGTCGGCGCGCCCCTGGGCGGCGCGGGCCATCAGGTCCGCGGTCGCGGGGGCGATGACCAGCAGGTCGGCCTCCTGGCCGATCCGCACGTGCGGAACCTGCGGCACGTCCGTGAACACGCCGGTGTGCACGGTGTTCCCGGACAGCGCCTCGAAGGTGGCCCTGCCGACGAACTCCAGTGCGGATTCGGTCGGGATCACCCGGACATGATGTCCGCCCTCGGTGAAGCTGCGGATGATCGAGCAGGCCTTGTAGGCCGCAATGCCGCCACCCACTCCGACGACGATGCGTCGATGTGCGGTGGCGGCACCCGAGTCAAGTTCGGTCACGGCCGGCGGTCACTCGCCTTCGGTGTGCTCGAGCAGGTCGGCGTGGATCTCGCGCATCGCGATGGAGAGCGGCTTCTCCTGCAGGCCCGGCTCGACCAGCGGTCCCACGTACTCGAGGATGCCGTCGCCGAGCTGGTTGTAGTAGTCGTTGATCTGGCGGGCGCGCTTGGCCGCGTAGATCACCAGTGCGTACTTCGAGGAGGTGCGCTCGAGCAGCTCGTCGATCGGCGGGTTGGTGATACCGAGCGGGGTGTCGTACGCCGGCACGCCGTGGCGCGCGGCGTCTTCCGCGACTGTCTGAGTGTCACTCATGTACGTATCTCCTGAAATTGGTCGGCGCTGGGTGAAGCTTTGTGTACTAGTCAGGACTGACCCGAGGGCCAGAGCTGGGCACAAGTCGGTACGACGAAATACGACGGAGGTCGGCTACCGCGGACCACCAGCCAACAAGGATACCAACTCCTCGCAAGCACGATCGACATCCTCGTTCACGACCACCGTGTCGAACTCGTCCTGGGCCGCCAGTTCCACGCGTGCGGTCTCCAGTCGGCGGGCGATCACGTCCGCCGACTCGGTGCCCCGCGAGGTGAGCCGGGAGACCAGCTCCTCCCAGCTCGGCGGCGCCATGAACACCAGCTGAGCCTCCGGCATCGCCGCCCGCACCGCGCGGGCGCCGACCAGGTCGACCTCCACCAGGACGGGGTGACCGGCCGCGAGGGCCGCCTCCACCGGCTCGGCAGGGGTTCCCGACCGCTGCAGTCCGCCGTGAATCTCTGCCCATTCGAGCAGGTCACCGGCCTCGATCATGGCGTCGAACTCGGCCGCCGTGACGAACCGGTAGTCCTTGCCGTCCACCTCGCCGGGGCGAGGGTCTCTTGTCGTGGCAGACACGCTGAAGACCAGTTCCGGCATCCGCTCGTGCAGCTTGCGCACCACGGAGGACTTGCCAACAGCCGAGGGGCCGGCCAGTACTACCAGCCGGCCCCTCTGCACTGCACTGTCCTCGGCCACGTTCACCGAGGTGGTCTTGCTGCTGTCTGACACCTTGTTCGCGTCAGGCACCACTTGTGACTCAGGCCTCGAAATCGAACCTGGTCAGCAACGCCTTGCGCTGGCGATCTCCGAGTCCGCGCAGACGGCGGGTCGGGGCGATCTCCAGCTCGGTCATGATCTCCTGCGCCTTGACCTTGCCCACCTTGGGGAGGGCCTCGAGCAGCGCGGAAACCTTCATCTTGCCGAGGATCTCATTGTCCTCGGCATCCTTGAGAACCTGCTTGAGGTCGGTGCCGCCACGCTTCAGGCGCTCCTTGAGCTCAGCCCTGGCCTTACGGGCGATAGCCGCCTTCTCCAAAGCAGCAGCGCGCTGCTCATCAGTCAACTGGGGAAGGGCCACGGTTCCTCCGTCTCGTCGTGTGCAAATAGTGTTCAACCACTGGATAACCAGCGGCGATAGCGACCGTACTCACGCTGAGTCCCGATTGCTAACCCGCCCCCGGACTCCGGAGGCGAATCGCGTCGGCTATGCGAGCCCGGCTTCGACCTCGTCCCGGACCCGCTCAGCGGCCTCACGAAGCGCCGAAACAGAGGGACCGTGCCGAAGTACATCGCGAGAAGTGTTGGGTAACAACAACTCTCGAGAATCATAGAATATCTCTGCCAGGTCAGCCACGGTGGCCCCCTGCGCGCCGAGCCCGGGCGCCAGAATCGGCCCGGAAAATTCCGACAAATTCAGTCCGTGTCCGCGTGTCGCGCCGACAACCAGGCCAACCGTGTCGTTTCCGTCCCGATTGTAGGCCGCCGCGTCGTCCACCACGGACTGCGCAACGGACACCTCATGCGGCGTCGAAGCCGACAGTTGCGACGATTCCGACGATTCGGTCACGCGGGCACCCTGCAGGCCACCGCCCTCGGGGTTCGAGGTGCGAGCCAGCACGAACACTCCCCGACCGGTCTCCGACGCCAGGCTCAGGGCCGGGTCCAGCGCCCCGAAGCCGAGGTAGGGAGAGGCCGTGACGGCGTCCGAGACCAACGGAGAGCCCTCACCGAGCCAGGACTGGGCGTAGGCGGCCATCGTCGAGCCGATGTCGCCACGCTTGGCGTCAGCGACGACCAGGGTGCCGGCCGATCGCACCACCGAGATGGTGCGCTCGAGCACGGCGTAGCCCGCACTGCCGTACACCTCGAAGAACGCGACCTGGGGCTTGACCAGTGCCACCTCCCCGACGAAGGCCTCCACGCAGATCTCCGAGAACGCCTCGACGCCCTCGGCGCTCTCCGGCAGCCCCCAGGCGCGCAGCAACGACGGGTGCGGGTCGATGCCCACGCACAGCCGGCCCCTGGCCCCGATCGCCGACCGGAGCCGGTGGCCCCAGCTGTGACCGGGAGCCGGGACCGCACCGCGGTCGTCGCTCACGACTGCGCTGCCGGCTCGCGCAGCGTCGCGTGCAGGTCCTGCAGGGACCGCACCCCGATGTCGCCGCGGATGCCGGCCTCGATGCCCTGCACCGCGGCGGACGCGCCCTGGACGGTGGTGATGCACGGGATGGTCGCCGCGACCGCCGCACTGCGGATCTCGTAGCCGTCCACGCGGGGGCCGGAGTTGCCGTACGGGGTGTTGATCACCATGTCGATCTCGCCGGCCCGGATCTGGTCGACGATGGTCTGCGCACCCTCGGGATGCTCCTCGCCGGACACCTTGTAGACGTTCTCGCAGACAATGCCGTTGCGGCGCAACACATCCGCGGTACCCTCGGTCGCCAGGATCCGGAAGCCGAGGTCCGCGAGACGCTTGACCGGGAAGATCAGCGAGCGCTTGTCCTTGTTGGCCACCGAGACGAAGACGGTGCCGGAGGTCGGCAGCGAGCCGTACGCCGCGGTCTGGCTCTTGGCGAACGCGGTGCCGAAGTCGGAGTCGATACCCATGACCTCGCCCGTCGACTTCATCTCGGGGCTGAGCAGGGTGTCGACGCCGGTGCCGTCCGCCTTGCGGAAGCGGTTGAACGGCAGCACGGCCTCCTTGACCGCGATCGGCGCGCCGGCCGGGGTGCTGCCGCCGTCGCCGGTGGCGGGCAGCAGACCGCTGGCCCGCAGGTCCGCGATCGACTCACCCAGCATCACCCGGGCGCAGGCCTTGGCCAGCTGCACGGCCGTCGCCTTCGAGACGAACGGCACGGTGCGGCTGGCGCGCGGGTTGGCCTCGAGGACGTAGAGGATGTCGTCCTTGAGCGCGTACTGCACGTTGAGCAGGCCCTTGACGCCGATGCCCCTGGCCAGCGCCTCGGTGGAGCGGCGGACATTCTCGAGGTCCGTCTTGCCGAGCGTGATCGGCGGCAGCGCACAGGCCGAGTCGCCGGAGTGGATACCCGCCTCCTCGATGTGCTCCATCACGCCGCCGAGGTAGACCTCGGTGCCGTCGCAGAGGGCGTCGACGTCGATCTCGACGGCGTCCTCCAGGAACCGGTCAACCAGCACCGGCCGGTCGTCCGAGATCTCGGTGGCCCGGGAGATGTAGTCCTGCAACGACTTCTCGTCGTACACGATCTCCATGCCGCGTCCGCCGAGCACGTAGGACGGCCGCACCAGCACCGGGTAGCCGATGCTGCCTGCGATTTCGCGGGCACCGTCGAAGGTGGTGGCGGTGCCGAACTTCGGTGCGGGCAGGCCGGCGTCGGTGAGCACCCGGCCGAACTCGCCGCGGTCCTCCGCGAGGTCGATGGCGGCGGGGCTGGTGCCGACGATCGGCACGCCCGCGGCCTCGAGCCGCTTGGCCAGGCCCAGCGGGGTCTGGCCGCCGAGCTGGACGATCACGCCCGCCACGGTGCCCGACGCCGACTCGGCGCGGAAGACCTCGAGCACGTCCTCGAAGGTCAGCGGCTCGAAGTACAGCCGGTCCGCAGTGTCGTAGTCGGTGGAGACGGTCTCGGGGTTGCAGTTGACCATGACGGTCTCGTAGCCGGCTTCGGACAGCGTCAGTGCGGCGTGCACGCACGAGTAGTCGAACTCGATGCCCTGGCCGATGCGGTTCGGGCCCGACCCGAGGATCAGCACCTTGTCCCGCTCGGTCTGCGGTGCGACCTCGGTCTCCGCGTCGGGATCGAGCTCGTAGGTGGAGTAGTGGTACGGCGTCTTGGCGTCGAACTCGGCCGCGCAGGTGTCGACCGTCTTGTACACCGGGTGCACGCCCAGCTCGTCGCGCAGGGCGCGGACGGCGTCCTCGCCGGCCACGCTGTCGCCACCGAGCTCGGGACGCAGCGCGGCGATCTGGCGGTCCGACAGGCCGTGGTACTTGGCCTGACGCAGCAGCGCCTCGTCGACGGCGGCGGCCTCGCGGACCTCGACGCCCAGCTCGTGGATCTGCTGCATCTGGTCGAGGAACCACGGGTCGATCTTCGTGGCCTCGAAGAGCTGCTCGACGGTGGCGCCGAGGGCGAAGGCCTTCTCGATGCCGTACATGCGGCCGTCGAGCGGAACCGTGAGCTCCTCGAGCAGCGTGTCCAGGTCGGTGGCCGGGTACTCCGGACCGGTCCAGTAGCCGGCCCGCTTGGTCTCGAGCGAGCGCATCACCTTGCCGAAGGCCTCGGTGAAGTTGCGGCCGATGCTCATCGCCTCGCCGACCGACTTCATGGTGGTGGTGAGGGTGCCGTCGGCCCCGGGGAACTTCTCGAAGGCGAACCGCGGCGCCTTGACGACCACGTAGTCGAGCGTCGGCTCGAAGCAGGCCGGCGTCTCCTTCGTGATGTCGTTGACGATCTCGTCGAGGGTGTAGCCGATGGCCAGCTTGGCGGCCATCTTCGCGATCGGGTAGCCGGTGGCCTTCGAGGCCAGGGCGGACGAGCGCGAGACCCGCGGGTTCATCTCGATGACGACCAGGCGGCCGTCCTTCGGGTCCATGGCGAACTGGATGTTGCAGCCGCCGGTGTCGACGCCCACCTCACGCAGGATGTCGATCGACAGGTCGCGCATGGCCTGGTACTCGCGGTCGGTCAGCGTCATCGCCGGGGCGACGGTGACCGAGTCGCCGGTGTGCACGCCGACCGGGTCGACGTTCTCGATCGAGCAGACGATCACGACGTTGTCGCGACTGTCCCGCATCAGCTCGAGCTCGTACTCCTTCCAACCGAGGATGGACTCCTCGATCAGGACGTTCGCGGACGGCGACGCGGCCAGGCCGCCACCGGCGATCCGGGTCAGGTCCTCCTCGTTGTACGCCATGCCGGAACCGAGGCCGCCCATGGTGAACGACGGCCGGACGACCACCGGGTAGCCGAGCTCGGCGACCGTGGCGTGCACCTCGTCCATCGTGTAGCAGACGGCGGACTTCGCGGACTCGCCGCCGACCTTGGCGACGATGTCCTTGAACTTCTGCCGGTCCTCGCCGCGCTGGATGGCGTCGAAGTCGGCGCCGATCAGCTCGACGTTGTACTTGGTGAGGATCCCCTGCTCGTGCAGGTCGACCGCGGTGTTCAGTGCGGTCTGGCCGCCGAGCGTCGCCAGCACGGCGTCGATCGGGAAGCCCTTGGCCTCCTCCGCCGCGATGACCTTCTCGACGAACTCCGCGGTGATCGGCTCGACGTAGGTGGCGTCGGCGAACTCCGGGTCGGTCATGATGGTCGCCGGGTTGGAGTTGACCAGGCTCACGCGCAGGCCCTCCTCGCGCAGCACGCGGCAGGCCTGGGTACCCGAGTAGTCGAACTCACAGGCCTGGCCGATCACGATCGGCCCGGAGCCGATCACCAGGATGTGCTTGAGATCTGTACGGCGTGGCATTACTTGCTGCCCTTCCTGGTCGAACGAGCCTCGAGCAGACCGGTGTAACGGTCGAAGAGGTATGCGGCGTCATGCGGGCCTGCGGCGGCCTCGGGGTGGTACTGGACGGAGAAGGCGGAGTCGTCGAGCAACCGGACGCCCTCCACGGCACCGTCGTTGGCGCAGGTGTGGCTGACCACGGCCCGCCCGAACGGGGTGTCGAACTCCTGGCCTGCCTCGCCCTCGAGCGCGAACCCGTGGTTCTGCGCGGTGATCGCGATGCGGCCGGTCTGGTGCTCGACCACCGGGATGTTGATGCCGCGGTGGCCGAACTTCATCTTGTAGGTGTCCATCCCCAGCGCGCGGCCGAGGATCTGGTTGCCGAAGCAGATGCCGAACAGGGGCAGGCCCTGGCCGAGCACCTCCTTGGTCAGGTGCACCGCGCCGTCGGCGGTGGCCGGGTCGCCCGGGCCGTTGGACAGGAACACCCCGTCGGCCTCGAGGTCGAGGATCTGCTCGAGCGTCGCGTTGGACGGCAGCACGTGCACCCGGATGCCGCGCTCGGCGAACATCCGCGGGGTGTTGGTCTTGATGCCGAGGTCGATCGCGGCCACCGTGAAGCGGGCCTCGCCGCCGGTGGGTTCGACGACGTAGCCACTGGTGGTGCTGACCTCGCCGGCCAGGTCGGCGCCGAGCATGGTCGGCTGGTTCTTGACCCGCTCGATCAGCACGTCGTCCGCGGCCAGGGCGGCGCCGGAGAAGATGCCGGACCGCATGGAACCGCGGGTGCGCAGGTGCCGGACCAGCGCGCGGGTGTCGATGCCGGCGATGCCGACGATCGACTGCTCCTCGAGCTTGGCCTGCAGCGAGCCGGTGGCGCGCCAGCTGGAGGTGACGCGGGAGGGGTCCCGGACCACGTAACCGGCGACCCAGATCTTGGCGCCGGCGCTGTCGCCGGTCGGGCCGACGGACTCGTCGTCCTCGTCGTTCCAGCCGGTGTTGCCGATCTGCGGCGCCGTGGACACCACGATCTGCCGGTGGTAGCTGGGGTCGGTGAGCGTCTCCTGGTAGCCGGTCATGCCGGTGCTGAAGACCGCCTCGCCCAGGGTCTGCCCCACCGCACCGAAGGTGGTGCCGCGGAAGATCCTGCCGTCCTCGAGGACCAGGACCGCTGCCTCTGAATTGCTCACGCGTTCTCTCCGTTCACCCATGCCGGGTACACACTCTTGTCGTCTCCACGGAAGCCGGTGTCGATCTCGGTCCCGGTGGGCAACTCCCACCGGATCACCAGCACTCCGTCCTTGCTCATGACCTTGCCTGCGAGTCCACGCTCGGTACGGATCGCGCGGATCGACTCCTGCGGGATCCAGATCGCCGAGGCGCCGTCGCGTTCGAGCAGCACGCCCTTCTCGTACCGGCTCAGGTCGCAGGTCGCGCGGTGACCGATGTCACCGACCGCGATCCGGTCCTGCCAGCTCGGGGCCATCGTGCTGCCCACGTACAACCCGCTGGACGGGGCGATCAGCTGCGCACCGAGGTCGTCGGGCGCCGCGGGCAACGCGCCGACCCGGTCCGCCTGACGGCGGGCGCGGCCCTTCCAGCCCCAGTACATCGCCGCCACCATCACGACCCAGAACACGACGAAGCCGAGGGTCAGCAGCAACCGGTCCAGGCTCATGACTGGACCTTCCCGCCGCGGACGGTGACCCGGCCGCGCAGCAGCGTCGCGGTGACCTTCGCGCCGAACGTCATCGCGTCGAACGGGCTGTTGTGCGAGAGCGACGCCAGCTCGGGCGCGCGCACGGTCCACTCGTGGTCCGGGTCGACCAGCGTCAGGTTGGCCGGTTCGCCGACCGCGATCGGCCGGCCCTGGTCGGTCAGGCCGACGATCTCCGCGGGCCGCTCGCTCATCACCCTCGCGACCCCGCGCCAGTCGAGCAGGCCCGGGGTGACCATGGTCTGCACGACGATCGCGAGCGCCGTCTCCAGGCCCAGCATGCCGGGCCGGGCGGCGGAGAACTCGCAGCACTTGTCCTGCTCGGCGTGCGGCGCGTGGTCGGTGGCGACGCAGTCGAGGATGCCCTCGGCCAGTCCCTTCCGCAGCGCGGCGACGTCGCTGGCCTCGCGCAGCGGCGGGTTCACCCGGTTCACCCCGTCGTACGTCTCGAGTCGCGAGTCGTCGAGCAGCAGGTGGTGCGGGGTGACCTCGGCGGTGATCGCGATGCCCTGTCCACGAGCCCACTTGACCAGCTCGACGGTGCCTGCGGTGGAGGCGTGGCAGATGTGCACGCGGGCGCCGGCGTCGCGGGCCAGCAGCGCGTCCCGGGCGACGATCGACTCCTCGGCGGCGCGCGGCCAGCCGGCCAGGCCCAGCCGGGCGGCGGTCGGACCCTCGTGCGCGACCGCACCGACGGTCAGCCGCGGCTCCTCGGCGTGCTGGGCGATCAGCACCCCGAGCGAGCTGGAGTACTCCAGCGCCCGGCGCATGATCAGCGGGTCGGCGACGCAGTGCCCGTCGTCGGAGAACATCTTGACGGCCCCGACGCCTGCGGCCATGGTCGCCATCTCGGCGAGCTGCTTGCCCGCGAGCCCGACGGTGACGGCCCCGACCGGGTGCACGTCGACCAGGCCGACCTCCTGCCCGCGACGCCACACGTGGTCGGTGATGACCACGGAGTCGGCGACGGGGCTGGTGTTCGCCATCGCGAACACCGCGGTGTAGCCGCCGAGCGCGGCCGCGGCGGAACCGGACTCGATGGTCTCGGTGTCCTCCCGGCCGGGCTCACGCAGGTGGGTGTGCAGGTCCACGAACCCGGGCAGCAGCACCTGTCCGTCGGCCTCGATGACGTCGACGTCCTCGGGCAGGTCGAGGTTGGTGCCGATCGCGGTGATCTCGCCGCCGACGACCAGCACGTCCTGCGGTTGGCCCTCGCCGTACAGGCGGGCGCCGAGGATCAGCACGTTGTTGTCCTGGCTCACAGCGCCGCCCCCTCGGTACCGACCAGCAACCCGAACAAGACCGCCATGCGAATGTGAACTCCGTTCGTGACCTGCTGCAGCACAGCAGTTTTCGGTGAATCTGCGACGGCCGAGGCAATCTCCATGCCGCGCAGCATCGGACCGGGGTGCAGCACGACGGCGTGCTCGGGCAGCAGCGCCAGCCGCTTCTCCGACAGCCCGTAGGTGATCGAGTACTCGCGCTGCGACGGGAAGAACCCGCCGTTCATGCGCTCGGCCTGGACCCGGAGCATCAGCACGGCGTCGGCGCCCGGCAGCTCGGCGTCGAGCGAGTGCGAGACCGTCACCGGCCAGGTCGACACCCCGATCGGCAGCAGCGTCGGCGGCGCGACCAGCACCACCTCGGCACCGAGCAGCGAGAGCAGGAAGGCGTTGGACCGGGCGACCCGGCTGTGCAGGATGTCGCCGACGATCAGCACCCGCTTGCCCTCGATCGAGCCGAGACGCTGGCGCAGGGTGAGCGCGTCGAGCAGCGCCTGGGTGGGGTGCTCGTGGGTACCGTCGCCTGCGTTGATGACGGACGGGCCGTCGCCGTTCGCGTTGGTCCACTCGGCAATCCGGTGCGCGGCGCCCGAGGCCGGGTGCCGCACGATGAGCGCGTCGGCGCCCGCGGCGTGCAGCGTCATCGCGGTGTCCCGCAGCGACTCGCCCTTGGAGACCGACGAGCTGGACGCGCTGACGTTGATCACGTCCGCGCTCATCCACTTGCCCGCGACCTCGAACGAGACCCGGGTGCGGGTGGAGTTCTCGAAGAACACGGTCATCACGGTGCGCCCGCGCAGCGTCGGCAGCTTGCGTACCTCGCGGCCGAGCAGTGCCTGTTCGAAGCGCTCGGCCTCGTCGAGCAGGCCGGTGGCCGTCTCGACGGTCAGGTCGGAGACGGAGAGGAGATGCTTCACGACTCCCCTCCCGCGCTCGCCGGGCTCAGCGTGACGCTGTCGACTCCGTCGTGCTCCTCGAGCAGGACCTTGACGTCCTCGGTCCGCGCGGTGGGCACGTTCTTGCCGACGTAGTCCGCCCGCAGCGGCAGCTCGCGGTGACCGCGGTCCACCAGCACCGCGAGCTGGACGGCCTTGGGCCGACCGAGGTCGCGCAGCCCGTCGAGCGCGGCGCGCACCGTGCGACCGGAGAACAGCACGTCGTCGACGAGGACGACGAGGGTGTTGTCGACGCCGCCGTCGGGCACCGAGGTCCGCTCGAGCGGACGGTGCGGCTTGGTCCGCAGGTCGTCGCGGTAGAGGGTGATGTCGAGCGAGCCGGTCGCCGGGCGAACCCCGGAGAACTCCTCGATCTTGTTCGCCAGCCTGGTGGCGAGGGTGGTGCCGCGGGTCGGGATGCCGATCAGCACCACACGCGGCGGATCGATTTCCGCGTCCAGCGCGGTCTTCTCGATGATCTGATGCGCGATGCGGGCGATCGTCCGACCCACGTCGGCGGGAGACAGCAGTTCCCTGGTGGCCGGTGACTCCGCGGAGGATGGCTCTGGCGAGAGCAAACTGGACCTCCTTCTCCGCCTCTCGGGACGGGTCGTTAAAGGATGTCTGACGTGGTCGAGCGTATCAGCGAACGGCAGGCGGGACGGCAGCGGAGTGCGGTGTGCTGAGCCACACCTGACCCGGGGACGACGAACGCCGCGAACCGATTCTCGATCGGTCCGCGGCGTACGACTGGCATTGTCTCCGGTCAGGCTTCGTCGGACTCCGACGTCGCCGGTGCGGCGGGCTGCGCCGACTGCGCGGTGGCCGCGGCCGCCGCCCGCACCTGCGGGGCGACGAGCACGACCTGGCCGAGCACGCCGTTGACGAAGGCCGGCGAGTCGTCGGTGGAGAGCTCCTTGGCGAGTTCCACCGCCTCGTCCACGGCCACCACCGGCGGTACGTCGGTGGCGTGGAAGAGCTCCCACACCGCGATCCGCAGGATGGCCCGGTCCACTGCAGGCAGCCGGTCCAGCGTCCATTCCTGAAGGTGGTCCGCGATCACCCGGTCCAACCGGTCCAGGTTCTCCGCGACACCGGTCACCACGGCGACGGTGTACGCGTTGACCGGGGCGACGGTCTCGTCGCGGACGGCCATGGTCGTCCGCTCGGCCGCCAGCTCAACCGGGTCCACGTCGCGGGCCTCGGCCTCGAAAAGGAAGTCGACGGCGCGCTTGCGGGCCTTGTGCCGGGCGCCGAACTTCTTGTGGGTGTTCGACACGCTACGAATTCACGCGACCCAGGTAGTTGCCGTCGCGCGAGTCGATCTTCAGCTTGTCGCCGGTGTTGATGAACAGCGGGACCTGAACCTCGGCGTCGGTCTCGAGGATGGCGGGCTTGGTGCCGCCGGTGGAGCGGTCGCCCTGCAGGCCCGGGTCGGTGTGCTTGACGACGAGCTCGACGGTGACGGGCAGCTCGACGAACAGCGGCGCCTCCTCGTGCGTGGCGACCTGGACGTGCATGTTCTCGAGCAGGAAGCGGGACTGCTCGCCGACCGTGTCCTCGTTGATCGAGACCTGGTCGTAGGTGTCGCCGTCCATGAAGATGTAGTCGGTACCGTCGTGGTACAGGTACGTCATGTCACGACGGTCGACGGTGGCCGTCTCGACCTTCACGCCCGCGTTCCAGGTCTTGTCGACCTGCTTGCCGGAGAGCACGTTCTTGATCTTCGTACGAACGAAGGCCGGGCCCTTGCCGGGCTTGACGTGCTGGAACTCGAGGATCTGCCACAGCTGGCCCTCGATCTTCAGTACGAGCCCGTTCTTGAAATCACTGGTGTCTGCCACTTACGTCGCGTCTCCTTCAGACGATTGCGAAACTCTTGCTGGTGAGTGTGAGGAGCTCCGGCCCCTGCTCACGAACCACGAGGGTGTCCTCGATCCTGACGCCTCCGCGCCCGGAGAAGTACACACCCGGCTCGACGGTCACCACTGCACCGCAGGCAAGTGTACCGGCCCCGAGGGCGCCGATCCCCGGTGCTTCGTGGATTTCGAGCCCCACGCCGTGCCCGAGACCGTGCAGGAACAGCTCGCCGTGGCCCGCGTCGGCGATCACCGACCGCGCCGCGGCGTCGACCTCGGACACCGGTGCGCCGGGCAGCAGGGCCGCGCAGCCGGCCGCCTGGGACCGGGCGACGAGGTCGTACACCTCGCGCTGCCAGTCCGCGGCCACGCCCAGCACGTAGGTCCGCGTCATGTCCGAGTGGTAGCCACCGACCTGGGCGCCGAAGTCGAGTTTGACGAAGTCGCCGGTCTCGAGCACCGCGCCGGTGGGCCGGTGGTGCGGGATCGCCGAGTTCGCACCGGCGGCGACGATGGTCTCGAACGAGATGCCGTCGGCGCCGTGCTCGAGCATCAGGAACTCCAGCTCCCGGCCCACCTCGCGTTCGGTGCGCCCGGGCCGCAGGCCGCCGCGGTCGACGAGCACCTCCAACGCCAGGTCCGCGACCGCACAGGCGCGGCGCAGCAGCCCTATCTCGTGCTCGTCCTTGATCATTCGCAACTGCTCGACCAGACCGGGGGTCCGGACGAAGTCCAGTTCCGGCCCGTCCTCCTGCCAACTCGACAGGGCGTCGACCGTCACCACGTGGCTCTCGAAACCGACGCGGGCCCTCGGTGCGTCGGCCAGGGCGCGGACCAGCGCAGGCGCGCTGGCCCGGTCGATCAGCGCGGGCAGGTCGGGCACCTGCGTCGCCACCTGGGACAGGTAGCGGCCGTCGGTGCAGATCACCGTCCGGTCCTCGGACGCGGCGCCGTCCGCGGCGTCCACCAGCAGCGCGGCGTTGGAACCGGTGAATCCGGTCAGGTACCTGATGTTCAACAGGTCCGTGACCAGCATCGCGTCGAGGCCGCACGCTCGAACCAGCGCGCGCAGCGCGGCCCGTCGGGACCCGTGATCGGCAGAGGACATGGCCCCAACCTACGGCAGCGAAACCCGTCGCGAGGCTCACCTCGAGCGGTCGCTGTGGGTTAGGACACAGACCGCCCGGCACGGTCGTTACGCTGTCGGCATGAACTCGTGGCTTCTTCGTGGACTCGGTATGGCGTTCGTACATGTGGTGGCACGTGTACTTCTCGGAATCGCCGTCACCGAATGGCCCCTGCACGGCTCCTCACTGCGCTGGGTCAGCCTCGCGGCGGTGATCCTGGTGGCGATGGTCTGGGGCGGCATCGACGGCATCCGGGACGAGCGTGCGTACCCCGGCGAGGACGAGGGCGCCGACCTCACCATGCGGTGGCTCAAAGCAGGCGTGCTGGCCGGACTGGTCGCAGGCCTGGCCACCTGGGCGGTCGGACTGGTCAGCGACATCGCCCTCGGCGAGAACAGCCTGTTCTTCGAGATGACCTCCGGCGCCGCCTTCACGATCCTGCTGGTGTTCGTCCCGGCGACCCTCGCGGTGACCATCGGCCGGCTGATCGTCCGGCGCGAGGTGAACAAGTCCGGGAACGTCCCGGTCGCGGTCGGCGCCTCCGCCGCAGCGGCGGGGTACGTCGACCATGGTCGCGCGGAGACCGACTCCGTCGCGTACGCCGAGGAGGGCTACGCGGCGTCCGAGTGGTCGTTCGTGCACGGCACCGACGAGCAGGCCGCGGACCAGCAGGCCGCGGCCGGGCAGGGTCAGTCCGAGCAGGCCGACTACGACGAGCAGTCCGCGCCCACCGAGGTCTTCGAGGCCGTGCAGCCGCAGCAGTCGGACGACACCGAGATCTTCGAGGCGGTCCAGCCGCAGCCGTCGGACGAGACCGAGGTCTTCCCCGCCGTCGAGCTCCCGAACGACAAGCAGGGCCCGCGCAAGTAGGAACCACAAACGGGTGTGGTCGACCGGTCCTCGAGGACCGGTCGACCACACCCGTTCGGCATACGTCGGGAGCCGCCGACACTCCGCGAAAGAGCTACCGCGCTCCGCGAGAAACCAGTCAGCGCTCCGCGAGGAACCTCAGCGCCAGCGGGTAGCCGGCGACACCGAGCCCGACGATGACGCCGGTCGCGATCGCGCTCAGGTACGACCGGTGACGGAACTCCTCGCGGGCGTGCACGTTCGAGATGTGCACCTCCACCAGTCCGGCGGTCAACTCTGCGCAGGCGTCGCGCAGTGCGATCGAGGTGTGTGTGAGCGCGCCGGCGTTGAGCACCACCGGCTCCCCCGCGTCCGCGGCGTCGTGGATCCAGCCGAGCAGTTCGGCCTCGCTGTCGCTCTGACGCACCTGTACCTCGATGCCGAGGTCGGCCGCCGCGCGTTCGCACAGCGTGACCAGGTCGGCGTGGGTGGTGGCGCCGTACACCTCGGGCTGACGCTTGCCGAGCCGGCCGAGGTTGGGGCCGTTGAGAACCTGGACCCTCACAGCAGCACCACTCCCGAGCCGCCCGGCGCCTCGTCGCGGGCCACCGCCGAGTAGGCCGCGGCCAGCAGCGTCGGGTCCGGGCCCTCGAGGCGGCCGGGCTTGGCCAGGCCGTCGAGCACCACGAAGCGCAGCATGCCGGCCCGGTTCTTCTTGTCGGTCTGCATGCCCTTGACCAGGTCCGCGAACGCCGCGCCGTCGTAGCTCACCGGCAGGCCGACGGCCGCGAGCACCCGGCGGTGCCGGTCGGCGGTGGCGTCGTCGAGACGACCGGCGAGCCGGCCCAGCTCGGCGGCGAACACCAGGCCCACGGAGACGGCCGCGCCGTGACGCCAGCGGTACTTCTCGCGACGCTCGATGGCGTGGCCGAGGGTGTGGCCGTAATTGAGGATCTCGCGGAGATCGGACTCGCGCAGGTCCGCGGCGACGACCTTGGCCTTGACCTCGATGGAGCGGCGGATCAGCTCCGGCAGCACGGTGCCGGTCGGGTCGAGCGCGGCCTCCGGGTCGGCCTCGATCAGGTCGAGGATCACCGGGTCCGCGATGAACCCGGTCTTGATGACCTCGGCCATGCCGGCGACGATCTCGTTGCGCGGCACCGTCTCGAGCGTCGCCAGGTCCACCAGCACCGCGGACGGCTCGTGGAAGGAGCCGACCAGGTTCTTGCCGGCGTCGGTGTTGATGCCGGTCTTGCCGCCGACGGCCGCGTCGACCATCGCCAGCAGGGTGGTCGGCACGTGCACGATCCGCACGCCGCGCATCCAGGTCGCGGCGACGAAGCCGGCCAGGTCGGTCGCGGCGCCGCCGCCGAGGCTGATCACCGCGTCGCTGCGGGTCAGGCCGATCCGGCCGAGCACCTCCCAGCAGAAGCCGGCGACCGCGAGGTCCTTGCCGTCCTCGGCGTCGGGGATCTCGATGCGGTGGGCGTCGATGCCCTTCTCGGCCAACGCGGCGCGGACGGCCTCCGCGGTCTCGGCCAGCGGCGGCTGGTGGAAGATCGCCACCGTCCGGGTGCCGATCAACTCGTCGACGAGTTCACCGAGCAGCCCGCGCCCGATGATCACCGGGTATGGGTTGGCCGTCTTGACCTCGACGCGTACCGGTTCGGTCACTGTGCTGTTCTCCGCTTCTGTGCGCAGGGCCTGCTCGTTGTCTGACACGTTCTCTACCCCAGTTTGTTGATCAGCTGCTGCACCACGCGCGCGGGGCTGCGGCTGTCGGTGCGGACCCGGATCGTCGCCACCTCGCGGTAGAGCGGGCGACGGCGACGCATCAGGTCCCGGTACTTCTGCTTCGGGTCGCCGCCGTTGAGCAGCGGCCGGGCGTCGTTGGTCCCGGTGCGCTTGAGTCCCTCGGAGATGCTGATCTCCAGGTACACCACGGTATGCCCGGAGAGCCGGGCGCGGGTGGCCGCGGACAGGATCGCGCCGCCGCCGAGCGAGACGACGCCGTCCTGCTCGGTCAGCGCGCGCCGGACCATGTCCTCCTCGAGCGCCCGGAACGTCGCCTCACCGTCGGTGGCGAAGATGTCCGCGATGGTGCGTCCGGTCTCCTCCTCGATGGCGGCGTCGGTGTCGAAGATGTCGACCTCCAACGCCCGCGCGAGCCGCCGCCCGATGGTGGACTTCCCCGCCCCCGGCGGACCGACGAGCACCGCAACGGGACTCATCGGGACTCACGACCGGCGGTCACCTCGCGAGACGTTCCTGCACTGCCGCGAGGTAGCCCTCGACGTTGCGGACGGTCTCCGCGAGCGAGTCGCCGCCGAACTTCTCCAACGCCGCCTGCGCGACGACCAGCGCGACCATCGACTCCGCGACCACGCCTGCGGCGGGCACCGCGCAGACGTCGCTGCGCTGGTGGATGGCGACGGCCTCCTCGCCGGTGGCCATGTCGACCGTCGCGAGGGCCCGCGGCACGGTGGAGATCGGCTTCATCGCCGCCCGCACCCGCAGTGCCTCGCCGTTGGTCATGCCACCCTCGAGCCCACCGGCCCGGTTGGTCGAGCGCAGCACGCCGTCGGGGCCGGGACGCATCTCGTCGTGCGCGGCGCTGCCGCGGCGGCGCGAGGTCTCGAAACCGTCGCCGACCTCGACACCCTTGATGGCCTGAATTCCCATGAGCGCGGCGGCAAGTCGCGAATCGAGACGGTTCTCGCCGCTGACGAAGGAGCCGAGTCCGACGGGCAGTCCCTCGACGATCACCTCGACGACGCCACCGAGGGTGTCGCCCTCGCGCTTGGCGGACTCGATCTCCGCGATCATCGCGGCCTCCGCGTCGGCGCCGAACGCGCGCACCGGGCTGGCGTCGATCGCGGCCAGGTCGGCGGCGACGGGCAGCGGCGCGTCCGCGGCACGGGCGGCGGTACCGATGGAGACGACGTGTGAGAAGACCTCGACGCCGAGGGCCTCACGCAGGAACTGGCGGGCGACGGTACCGGCGGCGACGCGGGCCGCGGTCTCGCGGGCGCTGGCGCGCTCGAGCACCGGGCGGGCGTCGTCGAAGCCGTACTTGAGCATGCCCGAGTAGTCGGCGTGTCCGGGCCGCGGTCGGGTCAGCGGCGCGTTGCGCGCGAGGTCCTTGAGCAGAGCCTCGTCGACCGGGTCCGAGGACATCACGGTCTCCCACTTGGGCCACTCGGTGTTGCCGACCTCGATGGCGATCGGGCCGCCCATGGTCCGGCCGTGCCGGACGCCGCCCAGCACGGTGACCTTGTCGGCCTCGAAGGCCATGCGGGCGCCACGGCCGTAACCGAGACGGCGGCGGGCCAATTGGGTGGCAATCTCGTCCGTGGTGACCTCGACCCCGGCGACCATTCCGTCGAGAAGGGCGACCAGGGCGGGACCGTGGGATTCTCCGGCAGTTATCCAGCGCAGCACGAGGCCCATCCTTCCACGGCGCGCCACCGGGAATGCACACCGGCTACCCGAGCGCCGTCGCGGTCAACGCCACCACCGTCGCCAGGCACATCGACGGGCCGTGCGGCAGGCTCCGACCACGGCGCCCGGCCGCCAGCAGGACCACCCCGAACGCCGCGGTGAGCGCGACGGCGCCGACCGCCGCCAGCAGCCACGTCTGCGCGCCCGCAGCGCCGGTGACGCCGCCGAGACCGACCGCGAGCTTGACGTCACCGCCACCCATCGCGGCAGGCGCGGCCAGGTGCGTGAGGAGGTAGAGCCCCGACAGCAGTGCCGCGCCGACGAGTGCGGCGCGGCCGTGCCCGGTGACGGCGGCCGCGAGCAGCACCACCACGGCGCCGGGCACGGTCGCCGCGTTCGGCAGCCGGCGGGACCGCAGGTCGACCGCGCTGAGGTATCCGCACCAGCACGCCAGTGCGCAGCCCGCGGCGATCGTCGGCCAGTCCTGCCCCCACCCGATGCCCATGCCCATGCCCATGCCCACACGGTGCCGGTCGTCGGCGTCGGGGCCCGGCCGGTCACCTGGGTGGACTGTTGCCCTGTGGATGAACTGCCGGGCTGTGGACGGACTGCAGACCGTGGACGAACCGGCCTGCCGGCCGGGTCGGACTACCGGCGGTGGCGGAGCGGCACTCAGGCCCCGATGGCCGCGGCCATCGCCGCACGCGGCGCGGGCCGGCCGGTGAACTGCTCCACCTGGCCGAACGCCTGGTTGAGCAGCATCCGAAGACCCCCGGCGACGGTGCCGCCTGCGGCGGTCACGGCGGCGGCCAGCGGCGTCGGCCACGGGTCGTAGATCGCGTCGAGCAGCACCGGCACGCCGGCGACCGCCGACACCAGGTCCGCACCGGCCGTGGCCGGGATGGTGCTCACGGCCACCGCCGCGCTCGCGCAGACCCGGGCCAGCGCGTCGAGCTCGAAGTCCTGGTACCGCACGGTCAGGCCCATCCGCCGGCCGCACTCGACGGTCTCGGCCGCCCGCTCGGCGGACCGCGCCACCACGACGGCCTCCGCGACCCCCAGGTCGGCGAACGCCCGCAGGCTGGGCCGGGCGGTGCCGCCTGCGCCGAGGACGACCGCGGTCGCGCCGGTCAGGTCGCCGACCCCCACCTCCGCCAGCGCCCCGGTGACGCCGTCGACGTCGGTGCAGTCGGCCCGCCAGCCCCCGTCGATCCGGACGAGGGTGTTCGCGGAGCCGATCTGCACGGCCCGCTCGGTCCGCTCCGTGGCGAACTCGAGTGCGGCGAGCTTGCCGGGCATGGTGACCGACAGGCCCACCCACTCCGGCCCCAGCCCGGCGACCAGGCCGGGCAGCTGTTCGCCGGTGCACTCGACCCGGTCGTAGGTCCAGTCGGTCAGACCGAGCGCCCGGTACGCGGCCAGGTGCAGCTGCGGTGAGCGGGAGTGCGCGATCGGGCTGCCGAGCACCGCCGCCCGGCGAGCCGAATCAGCGGCCACTGTCGAGGATTCCGCTGCCCTGGGCCTTGACGATGTTGTCCAGGTGCTCGTCGTAGCCCTTGGTGAACAGCGTCGTGCCCTGCTTGTCGATGGTCACGAAGTAGAGCCAGTCCCCCGGCGGTGCGGACTCGACGGCCTGCACGGCCGCGATCGACGGCGAGGAGATCGGCGTCGCAGGCAGGCCGTCCTTGGCGTAGGTGTTCCACGGGGTGACCCGGGCCCGGTCGGCGTCGGTGGTGGCCACCTCGGTGGTGTCGAGTGCGTAGTTCACCGTGGAGTCGAACTCGAGCTTCTGCGGCTCGGCGAGCCGGTTGATGATCACCCGCGCGACCTTGCCGAAGTCCTCCGGCAGCGACTCGCGCTCGACCAGCGACGCCGCGACCAGCACCTCGTAGGGCTTGAGCCCGACCTCGCTGCCCGCGGTCCTGATGCCGGTGGCCTCGTACTTTGCCGCGCTGCCCGAGACCAGCGTCCGGAGGATCTCGGTCGGGCCTGCCGACGGGTCGAAGTCCCAGCTGCCGGCCGCGATCAGGCCCTCGAGCTGGCGCGCCCGGTCCGGCACGACACGGACCTGGGCGGCCGCCCAGTCCGGCACCCCGAGCGCGGCGGCGTCGGGGTCGGCGCCTGCCGCCTCGAGGTCCGCGACGCTCACGCACTGCGGCTCGCCGGCCGCGGGCAGGCAGCTGGCCTTCGAGATCAGGGTGTAGATGCCGTTCTTGGTGGCGCCGGTGGTGACGTCGCGGGTGTCGTGCAGCTGACGGCCCTCGGAGATCACCAGCGCGCCGACCCGCGACTCGGGGCTCACCAGCGCGGTGACCGCGGCCGCGGCGGGCTGCCGGGAGGCGAGCGAGTAGTAGCCGGGCTGCAGCTCGCTCATCGAGCTCTGCTGGACGGCGGCGTTGTAGAACGCGTCGCTGCTCTTGACCACGCCCTCGGCCAGCATCGTGGCGCCGATCTGCTGCGCGGTGTCACCGGGGTGCACCTGCACGACCACCTCGGGGCCGGCCTCGCCGGCCGTGTAGTCGGCGGGCAGGCCCGGTCCGCCGAGCTTCTGGAAGGCGAAGTAACCGATGCCGCCGACCATCGCGACGGCGACCGTTCCGGCCAGCACGACGACGGCCTTGCCGCGGCCGTTGCCCCGGCGGTTGGCCGCCTCGCGCGCGCGGCGCGCCTCGGCGCGGCTGTTGTACCTCTGGTCCTGGCCCGACCGGGTGTCTGTCACTGACCATCCTCCGTGTGTGCGTTCAGGTCCTGCGCGGCGCGCATCACCACGCTTCGCTGGTCCAACCATCCCTGCAGAATCGCCACGGCCGCGGCCTGGTCGATCACCGACCGCTGCCCCTTGGCCTTGACTCCGCTCTCGCGCAGCGCCCGGGACGCGGTGACCGTGGTGAAGCGTTCGTCGGTCATCCGCACCGGCACCGGCGCGAGCCGGTCCCGGAGCTGTGCGGCGAACGTCAACGCCAACCCCGCGGCGCTGCCGCGTTCGCCCCGAAGGGTCTGCGGCAGACCGACAATAACCTCGACGGCCTCGTATTCCGCGACCAACGCGGCGAGTCGCTCGATGTCCGACCTGTCCGCTTTGGACTTCGCGCGCGGAACGGTCTCGACCGGGGTGGCGAGGATGCCGTCGGGGTCGCTGGAGGCGACGCCGATCCGGACACTGCCGACGTCGACCGCGATGCGGCGGCCGCGCCCGGGGTCGTCGACCCCGGGCTGGTCGGCCGCTGCCCGGTCCGGGTGATCCGACGCTGCCCGGTCCGGGTGATCCGACGCTGCCCGGTCCGGGTGATCCGACGCGGCCCGGTCCTCCCGACTCAACCCGCGAGCTCGGCGACGCGGGCGCGTACCGCCGAGAGCGCGGCCGGGATGCCCGACGCGTCGCTGCCTGAACCCTGCGCCATCTCCGGCTTGCCGCCGCCACGACCGCCGATGCTGGGCCCGAACGCGCCGACCAGGTCACCGGCCTTGACGCCGAGGTCCTGGGCTGCCTTGTTGACGCTCACGACGAACGGCACCTTGCCGTCCGCGGAACCGATCAGCACCACCACGGCGGGCTCGGTGCCGAACCGGCCACGGACGTCGGTGGTCAGGGTGCGCAGGTCGTTGCCGGAGACGCCCTCGGGCGCCGCCTCGGCCACCAGCAGCAGCCCGCCGATCCGCTCGGCCCGCTCGACGAACGTGCCCGCCGACGCGAGCACGGCCGCGGCCTTGGTCTGCTCGAGTTCCTTCTCCGCCGCCTTCAGCCGCTCCACGAGCTGCTCCACCCGCGCCGGCACGTCCTCGGACGGCACCTTGAGCGAGGACGCGACGCCGGCCAGCAGCGCGCGCTCCTTGGCCAGGTACTTGTACGAGTCCAGCCCGACGAAGGCCTCGACGCGGCGGATTCCGGAGCCGACGGACGACTCGCCGAGCAGCGTGATCTGACCGATCTGCGAGGAGTGCGCGACGTGGGTACCGCCGCACAGCTCCATCGAGAAGGGGCCGCCGATCTCGACGACGCGGACCTCGTCGCCGTAGTTCTCGCTGAACATCGCCATCGCGCCCATCGCCTTGGCCCGGTCCAGGTCCGTGACGAAGGTGTTGACGGGATGGTTCGCGGCGACGGCCTCGTTGGCGACCGACTCGATGTCGCTGCGCTGCGACTCCGAGAGCTGGCCCTGCCAGGAGAAGTCGAAACGCAGGTAGCCCGGCTTGTTGAGCGAGCCTGCCTGAACCGCGTTGGGGCCCAGCACCTGTCGCAGCGCGGCGTGCACCATGTGGGTGCCCGAGTGGCCCTGGGTGGCGCCGGCGCGCCAGTTCGCGTCGACCTGCGCGAGGATGGCGTCGCCCTCGGTGAGCTGACCCTGCTCGACGGTGACCTTGTGCACCCACAGCTTCTTGGCGATCTTCTGCACGTCCCGCACCCGCACCTTCACGCCGGGCGCGGTGATGGTGCCGATGTCGGCGATCTGGCCACCGGACTCCGCGTACAGCGGGCTGCGGTCGAGGATCACCTCGACCTCCTGCCCGGCCGTGGCCACCGGCACCCGGACGCCGTCCGAGATCAGCGCGATCACGGTGGCCTCGGTGGTCAGCTCGGCGAAGCCGGTGAACTCGGTCTCGCCGCGGTCGACGAGCTCCTTGTAGACCGACAGGTCGGCGTGCGCGTGCTTGCGGGCGCGGGCGTCGTCCTTGGCGCGCTGACGCTGCTCCGCCATCAGCGACCGGAAGCCGTCCTCGTCGACGGTCAGGCCGGCCTCGGCCGCCATCTCCAGGGTCAGGTCGATCGGGAAGCCGTAGGTGTCGTGCAACGCGAACGCCTCGCCCCCGGCGAGGACCTTCTTGCCTGCGGACCGGACCTCGTCCGCGGCGGTGTCGAACCGCTTCTCGCCGGAGACCAGGGTGCGGCGGAACGCCGCCTCCTCGCCGACCGCGACGTTGAGGATCCGCTCGAAGTCGGTGTCGAGCACCGGGTACGACGGCGCCATGGTGTCGCGCACGACGGTGATGAACTCGCGCATGCTGGGCTGCTCGGCGCCGAGCAGCTTGGCCGAGCGCACGATCCGGCGCAGCAGCCGGCGCAGCACGTAGCCGCGGCCGTCGTTGCCGGGGTTGACGCCGTCGCCGATCAGCATCGCGGCGGTGCGCGCGTGGTCGGCGATGACGCGGAAGCGGACGTCGTCCTCTCCGCTGACGCCGTACGTGCGGCCGGTCAGCTCCTCGGCCTTGGCGATGACCGGACGGACCAGGTCGGTCTCGTAGACGTTGTCGACGCCCTGCAGCAGGAAGGCGACGCGCTCGACGCCCATGCCGGTGTCGATGTTCTGCTTCGGCAGCGGGCCGAGGATCTCGAAGTCGTCCTTGCCGGAGCCGCCGAGGCCGCGCTCGTTCTGCATGAACACGAGGTTCCAGATCTCGAGGTAGCGGTCCTCGTCGGCCTCGGGTCCGCCCTCGAGCCCGAACTCGGGGCCGCGGTCGTAGTAGATCTCCGAGCACGGGCCGCAGGGGCCGGGGATGCCCATCGACCAGTAGTTGTCGGCCATGCCGCGGCGCTGGATGCGCTCGTCCGGGATGCCGGCCTCTTCCTTCCAGATGTCGCGGGCCTCGTCGTCGTCCAGGTAGACGGTCACCCACAGCCGCTCGGGGTCGAACCCGTAGCCGCCGTCCGCGACGCTGTTGGTCAGCAGCGCCCAGGCGTGCTTGATCGCCTCGCGCTTGAAGTAGTCGCCGAAGGAGAAGTTGCCGGCCATCTGGAAGAACGTGTTGTGCCGCGTCGTGATGCCGACGTTCTCGATGTCGAGGGTCCGCACGCACTTCTGCACGCTGGTCGCGGTGGCGTACGGGGGCGTCTGCTGGCCGAGGAAGAACGGCACGAACTGCACCATGCCGGCGTTGACGAAGAGCAGGTTCGGGTCGTCGAGGATCAGCGAGGCGCTGGCGACTTCGGTGTGACCGGCCTTGACGAAGTGGTCGAGGAATCGCCTGCGGATCTCGTGGGTCTGCACGTCATGGTCCTTACAACAGTGGCGGTGTGGGCTGACCGTTGCGCACGCCAAGATCACGACGCGTCGGCCGTCCCCCAGCCTATCGCGAGCCGGCCGCACACCTTCCGCGCGTACCGCGCGCGTCGGACACCCGTCACGGTGGTGTGACGATCCTCGCCTGGCCGGATCAATACCCCTTGGGGTATCTTCGACGGCATTGCCACATACCTATGGGGGTATCTGACTGGGCAAATATATACCCCCACCCGTATTTAGGAGATCAGCGTGAAAGTCAAGGAGAAGGTCGCGGCGAGGCCGCCGTCCGGCGCCGACGAGGGCGCCCCCGCGGTCGCCGGGCTGTTGGGCAGACTGGGCGCGGCGATGGCAGGCCGGGCCCGCTGGGTCTTCGGCATCTGGCTGATCGCGCTGGTCGCCCTCGGTGCCGCGGCGCCGTCGGTCTTCAGCTCGCTGGCCGGCGCCGGGTGGCAGGCCAACGGGTCGGAATCCGTCCAGGTGCGCGAGCTCGCCGAGGAGCACTTCGGCGGCAACTCCTCCGCCGCCGTCCAG
Source organism: Rhodococcus kronopolitis (assembly GCF_042654025.1). Classification (NCBI taxonomy): domain Bacteria; kingdom Bacillati; phylum Actinomycetota; class Actinomycetes; order Mycobacteriales; family Nocardiaceae; genus Rhodococcus; species Rhodococcus kronopolitis. The sequence goes on from NZ_JBHSFO010000002.1 coordinate 28,878, forward strand.
GTGGTCGTGCACTCGGACGCCGCGCCCCTCGACGATCCCGCGGTCCAGCGGGTACTCGACGACGCCACCGCGCTGCTCACCGCCGACCCGCGGTTCGGCGAGGTGATCGCCCCCCAGCCCGGGATGTCGATCAGTCCGGACGGGCACACCGGCATCCTGATCGCCGGCGCCGACGCGAGCTCCGACGACATGGTCAAGGCAGTCGACGACGTCAAGGACGAGCTGACCGCGCTGTCCGGCGACGGCGTCGAGGTCTACCCGACCGGCGCGTCCGCGCTGTGGAGCGACTTCAACAAGGCGAACCACGACGCGATGATCCAGGCCGAGATGATGTCGTGGCCGGTGACGCTGGCGATCATGGTGCTGGCGTTCGGTTCGCTCGTCGCCGCGGGCCTGCCGCTGCTGCTGACGATGGCCGGCCTGATCGCCTCGGCGGGCGGCCTGGTGCTGCTCAACTCCGTCACGCCGATCTCCGTGTGGGCGATGAACTTCGCGATGATGTTCGCCCTCGCCCTGGGCATCGACTACGCCCTGTTCATCGTCGCCCGGTTCCGCGACGCCCTGCGCCGGACCGGCGACCCCCGGGCGGCGGTCGCGGAGACGATGGACACCGCCGGCAAGGCGGTCGTGCTCTCGGGCCTGACCGTGCTGGTGAGCCTGTCCGCGGTGCTGCTGGTCCCCGCCCCGGCGGTCCGGACCATGGCGGTGGGCATCATGCTCGCGGTGACGTTCGTCCTCGCCGCCACCCTGACCCTGCTGCCGGCAGTGCTCGGCACGCTCGGCTCGAAGGTCAACGCAGGGTCACTGCCCTACGCCAAGCGTCAGCAGCACCGGTCCCCGCGCTTCGCAGCCTGGGGCGCCCTGCTGGACCGGCACCCGTGGCCGTTCGCCATCGGGTCGTTGCTGGTGCTGGTCGCGCTGTCCGTCCCGGTCCTCGGCCTCAAGGTCGCCATGCCCTCGATCCAGGTGGTCCCGGCGGACGCCCCGGTTCGCCAGGGCTACGAGCTGGTCCAGTCCGCGATGGGCGTGGGCGCGCCGGGCATGCTGCAGATCGTCACCCCGGCCGCCGCGGCCGAGGCGAGCGCGACCGTCGCGGCGGCCACCGAGGGCATCGCGGCGGTGACCCCGCCGGTGCCCGCGGGCGACGGCTCCGGCCTGGTGATGCTCCAGGCGATCCCGACCGTCGACCCCTCGGACGAGGCCATGGGTTCGATCCTCACCCAGTTGCGTTCCGACCTGCCCGAACAGGCGCTGGTCGGCGGCGCACCAGCGGAGAACCTGGACCTGCAGCAGGCCCTGAACGACTACCTGCCGCTGATCATCGGCGTCATCCTGATCCTGGGCTTCGTGTTGCTGCTGGTGGCGTTGCAGGCGCCGCTGATCGCCGTCCTCGGCACCGGGGTCAGCCTGCTCTCGACCGGCGCGGCGTTCGGCGTGGCGAAGCTGATCTTCCAGGACGGTCACGGGGCCGAACTGCTCGGCTTCACACCGCAGGGCTTCCTCAACGGCTGGGGTCCGGTGTTCTTCTTCGCGATGATCTTCGCCATCGCGATGGACTACACGGTGTTCCTGCTCTCGACCGCAAAGGAACACTACGAACGCACCGGCGACCCGAAGATCGCGCACATCGACGGGCTCGCGCACTCGGGTCGGGTGATCCTCGCCGCGGCGGCGGTGATGGTCGCGGTGTTCTTCACCTTCGCGCTCTCCGATCCGCTGCCGCCGAAGGAGATGGGCATCATCCTCGGCGTCGCGGTCCTGCTCGACGCGGTCCTCGTCCGCCTGGTCCTGCTGCCGACGCTGCTGCGCCTGACCGGGCACGCCGCCTGGTGGTCACCGGCCTGGCTGCGGCGGGTGCTGCCGAGGATCAGTTTCTCGCACGGCTGATCCGACGGGGTGCGTGGTCGGCGGCCGGATCGCCGCCACGCACCCCGCGCCGGCCCGCCCGGCATCCACTCGTCCGACCGACCCCTCACCCGACAGACCACAGGAGATTCCAGTGAACAACCTTCCCCGCCACCAAGGCTGGACAGTCGAGCGCGCGGTTCCGCTGATGGGCGGAGCGATGGTGCTCCTCAGCGTGGCACTGACCCTCGCGTTCTCGCCGTGGTGGCTGCTGCTCACCGGGTTCGTCGGCGCGAACCTGGTCTTCTTCGCCGCGGTCGGCTGGTGCCCCGCCAGCCTGGTCATGGGTCGGCTGGGCCTCGCGCGGGCCGGCTGCCGGTACACCCCGCCTGCCGTCGACGGACCCGCCTGACGGTCGTGCCTGCCCGCGGACCAGGACGGAGTGCACGCCGGGTCAGCGCCCCCGGACGATCCGGCGCAGCTTCGGAACCCGTTGCGCCAGCTCGCGTTCGGCGCCGTGGCCGGTCGGTACGTAGTAGTCGACGCCGACCAGCTCGTCCGGCGGGTACTGCTGGGCGAGCACCCCGTCCGGGTTGTTGTGCGGGTACTTGTAGCCGACGGCGTTGCCGAGCTTCTCCGCCCCGGCGTAGTGGCCGTCGCGCAGGTGTGGCGGCACCAGCCCGTCGCGGCCCTGGTTGACGTCCGCCATCGCCGCACCGAGCGCCGCGATGACGGCGCCGGACTTCGGCGCGGTGGCCAGGTGGATGGTGGCCTGTGCCAACGCCAACCGGGCCTCCGGCATGCCGATCAGCTGCACGGCCTGCGCGGCGGCGGTCGCGGTCTGCAGGGCCGTCGGGTCCGCCATCCCGATGTCCTCGCTGGCGTGCACCACCAGCCTGCGGGCGATGAAGCGCGGGTCCTCCCCCGCGACGATCATCCGCGCCAGGTAGTGCAGCGCGGCGTCCACGTCGGAGCCGCGAATCGACTTGATGAACGCGCTGATCACGTCGTAGTGCTGGTCGCCGTCGCGGTCGTAGCGGACGGCCGCCTTGTCGACGCTGGACTCGACGGTCTCGAGGTCCAGCAACGCGGGGCGCGCCGCCGTGCCGTCCAGCGCGGCGCCCGCCGCGGCCTCGAGCGCCGTCAACGCGCGTCGCGCGTCGCCTGCCGCGAGCCGGACGAGATGTTCGAGGGCATCGTCGGCTATCTCGACGGATCCGCCCAGGCCCCGCTCGTCGGTGCGCGCCCGCTCGATCACGACGCCGATGTCGTCGGACGTCAGCGACTGCAGCTGCAGCACGAGCGAGCGCGACAACAGCGGCGAGACCACGGAGAACGACGGGTTCTCGGTGGTCGCCCCGACCAGCAGCACGATGCGGTTCTCGACCGCGGCGAGGAGCGCGTCCTGCTGCGTCTTGGAGAAGCGGTGCACCTCGTCGATGAACAGGACGGTCTGCTCGCCGTGGAGCAGCCGCCGCCGGGCCAGTTCGATGACGCCACGCACTTCCTTGACGCCGGCCGACAGCGCCGACAGCGCCTCGAACCTGCGCCCGGTGGCACCCGAGATGAGCGACGCCAGCGTGGTCTTGCCGGTCCCGGGCGGACCGTAGAGCAGCACCGACGACGCGCCGGACCCCTCGACAAGGCGACGCAGCGGAGCCCCCGGCGCCAGCAGGTGCTGCTGACCGACCACCTCGGCCAGCGTGGCCGGCCGCATCCGCACCGCGAGGGGCGCACCGGGGTTCGGCGTCGACGTCCGGGCGGGGACCGACGTGAGCGGTTCGGGAGCAGGCTCGGCGGCCGGAGCCTCGAACAGGCCCGCCCCGTCGCCGCCCGCGTCCGTGTCGCCGAAGAAGTCAGTCACACCCCGACGCTACTAGCCGGCACCGACGTCGACCCCCGCCGCGGGTCCGACAGTGAGACGGGCAACTCGGGAATGGGGCGGCGAACATCGGGTGAACATCGCGCGCGCAGCCCCGTTTTGAATGAGCAGGCGTCCAGGTTCGGGGTGTGATCCCTGAGTGCCTGAATCACGCGTGCCCCAACGCTCCCCCCGACCCGACACCGAACGCCCCGGACTGAGCCGGCGCGGCCTCCTCCGCGGCTCCGCCATCGCGGCCGGCGTCGGCCTCGCCGCCTCGGTGACCGGCAGGGCCGCGGCCGCGCCTGCCGTCGCCTTCGGACACGGCGTCGCGTCCGGGGACCCGCTGCCCGACCGCGTGGTGATCTGGACCAGGGTCACCCCCTCCGCCGCGGCGACGCCGGGGTCCGGTGTGGGTGAGCAGGTGCCGGTGCGCTGGGAGGTCGCCACGGACCCGGCCTTCGCCACCGTCGTCCGCAGCGGCACCGTCACCGCGACCGCCGAGTCCGACCACACCGTCAAGGTCGACGCCACCGGCCTGCAGCCGGCGACCACCTATCACTACCGCTTCACCGCCCGCGGCGGCGCGGTCGCCGGCCAGGTCTCACCCGTGGGACGCACCCGCACCGCGCCCGCGACCGACGCGGACCTGGACCGGCTGCGGTTCGGCGTGGTGTCCTGCTCGAACTGGGAGGCCGGCTACTTCGCCGCCTACCGTCACCTGGCGGTGCGCGAGGACCTGGACGCCGTGATCCACCTCGGTGACTACATCTACGAGTACGGCCAGGGCGAGTACGGCGCCAGGAACGGGTCGGTGCGCCTGCACGAGCCCGCACACGAGATCGTCTCCCTCGCCGACTACCGGATCCGGCACGCCCAGTACAAGACCGACCCCGACCTGGCGGCGCTGCACGCGCGGGTGCCGTTCATCGCGACCTGGGACGACCACGAGTCCGCGGACAACGCCTACAAGGCCGGTGCGGAGAACCACAGTCCCGCCACCGAGGGCGACTGGGCCACCCGCAAGGCGAACTCGGCGCAGGCGTACTTCGAGTGGATGCCGGTGCGGGTCAACGGTTCCGGCACCGAGGCGGTGCTGTACCGGCGGTTCCGCTTCGGCAACCTCGCGGAGCTCTCGATGCTCGACCTGCGGACCTACCGCGACGAGCAGGCCACCCCGGGCGCGGGCTGGCGCGCTGTCGACGCGCCCGAGCGGACCATCACCGGCCGAGCGCAGATGGACTGGCTGACGAACGGAATCGTGTCCTCGCCCACGCAGTGGAGCGTGGTCGGCAATCCGGTGATGATCGCGCCCTCACTGATCCCACCCCTGGACACCAGGACCACCCGAGCGGTCACGGACATGATCGGCGTACCGGCCGCGGGCATCCCCTACGGCACGGACTCGTGGGACGGCTACACCGCGGACCGCAGGCGACTTTTCGACGCGATCGCCGGGCAGGGCGTCGAGAACACGGTGTTCATCACCGGCGACATCCACTCCTCGTGGGCGTGCGACCTGCCGGTGGACTCGGCGAACTACCCGGCCGGGCCGACGGTCGGCACCGAGTTCGTGGTGCCGTCGGTGACCTCACCGAACATGGACGACTCGCTGAACGTGCCGCCGCGCACGGCCAGCGTCGCGGTGGAGGAGGCCTTCAAGGCGGTCAACCGGCACATCCGGTACATCGACTTCGACTCGCACGGCTACGGGGTGTTCGAGGTGAACCGGGCCGCCGCGCAGATGGACTGGTTCTACCTGTCCGACCCGACCGACCCCCGTGCCACCGCCGCGCGGGGCGCCAGCTACCGGGTCGGGTCCGGCGAGCAACGGACGCTGCCTGCGGCGCCCCTCGACCCGGCCGCCCACCGGCCGTAGGACCGGCCGGGGCTCAGCCCCAGTGACGTTCGAGGGCGTCGGCCACGGACCGGGCGTGGTCGGCGACCTCGGGCTCGCCGGTCCGCACGGCCGACGCCTCCAGCGCCCGCCATCGCACGAGCAGCGCCGTGGACCGGGGCACCGACAGGTGGTGCTCACGGGCCGCGGCGATCCGGGCGTGATCGTCGGGCAGGAACCAGTAGGTGGACAGCCAGACCCACATCAGCTGCGCCTCGAGCAGGCCCGACGCCAGCAGCTGGTCGTCGGCCAGCTGCGGCCACATCCCGATCACCTCGGCCCGCCAGGCCTCGATCATCGCGGCCGATCGTTCCGGGGTGAGCTCGATGTCGCACAGGCACCCCGGGTAGGAGGTGAGCGCGTAGGACAGGTCGAGGGTGGCGTCCCGGAAACCGCCCCACTCGTAGTCCAGGAACTGCACGCCCTCACCGTTGACGATGATGTTCTCGGGGCACAGGTCCGACGGGCTGAAGGCCCGGTACCGGCCGCCGTCGAACAGTCGCACGGCGTGGCCGACGCGGTTGGCCAGTTCCGGCGTGACCTCGACGCCGAGCTCACGCTCGAGGAGTCCGGGCACCTTCGGCATGGTTGCGCCGACCTGTTCGGCGATGCTGCTGTGATACTTCTCCACCCCTGCGCGGCGCAGCAGCGCGGTGAAGTCCTCCTCGCGGCCGACGGTCGCCGCGTGCATGCGGCCCATCGCCTGCGCCATCGCCATCAGCGAGTTGGTCACCGTCGACTCGTCGGAGCGCACCAGCAGGCTTGCGATCGGTGTCGCGTCACCCAGGTCGGCCAGCACCAGCAGTCGCGCCTCGAGGTCGTAGGCGATCAGCTCGGGGCCGGGACGGGAGTCCCGGGCGAGGGCGTTGGCGAACTGGTAGGAGACGGCCTCGCGCAGGAAGGCGGTGTCCACCAGGTCGCCGTTCTCGGGCGCCTCGACCGGGGAACCGGGCGCGTACACCGCGGCGCTGCGTGCGTGCGATCCGGCGGACAGCTCGCGCACCTGCTTGATCACCAGGGTGCGGGCCAGCAGGTACGGGTTCTCGGCGCACCTGACCCGGAGGACGATCGTGCGGCCACTGCCACCGAGGTCAACGGGATCCAGGAGGGTGACAGGGGCTCCGGTGCGTCGTTCGAGCAGCGTCTGGGCTGCAATCACGACCTCGGAAACTGGGTCGGCCAATAGTGCGGTCATCGCGGTCAAACCTACCCGCCCGAGCCCCTCGCCAGGGGCCGACTCGTCGAAGACTTCGCCCGCTGTCCAGCAACATCACGCTTCGACCTGCAGAATCAGACCAATCCGTCCGGTTTATCTCGATCAGGTCACAAAATGGGAACGCCGGGGGTGTGTCGGACGGCCGCGACCGTCACCAGACCCGGTCCGGGCGGGCACCCTGCGTGCCGCGGAACGCCCGGCGGCGGTGCGGGTGCAGCACGAGCACCAGGACCCCGGCCACCACGATCCCGACCATGTTCACGCCGAGCTGGCAGGCGGACAGGAACGCCACGTGCCACTGCCCCACCGTCGCCGCGACCACCGCGAAGCCGGCGGCAGGCACGGTGGTCACCGAGATGAACACCCCCACCAGCGCGGCCGACTTCGAACTGACGAGCGCCAGCATCCCGGCCGACCCCGCGAGCAACGCCACCACCAGCGAGAAGGGACCCACCTCGTAGATGAATTCCACCTGATGGATCTCGTCGATCCTCTCCAGGCTCAACCAGCCGGCCGCCTGGGCGGCGAGCGCCCCGACCGCGGTGACGGCCATCGCGATCGGGAAGCCGACGACGAGGGCGAGCAGCGAACGCCGAGCCAGCCGACCCTGCCTGCGCACGATCGCGACGGCCAGCGCGGCGAGCGGGCCGAACTCGGGGCCGACCACCATGGCCCCGACGATCGTCACCGGCGAGTCCGTGACGATGCCGATGGCGGCCAGCAGGCAGGCGATGGTGAGGAACGCCAGGAAGGTCGCGTTGAGCGTGGACTCCTCCCGGGTGCGCCCGATCAACTCCTCCCAGACGACGGTGTCGTCGGGGTCCCCGGGCGCCAGCCGCCGCGCCCGCGTGGCGGCGTCGGAGATGACGGTGTCGAGCGGTTCCAGGGTGATGGCGCCGGTGTGCGCGAGCCCCATCGCCTCGAGCGCGTCGACGACCTCGTCGGCGCACTCACGCGCCAGGTCGGCCTGGACGGCGTCACCCTCCGGGTCGAGCGCTCCCCCGCGGGTGAGCACGATGTGGGTGGCCCCCGGCTGCACCCGCAGCATGGCCAGTACGTCCTCGGTTCGCGAGACCGGACTGATCACGCGCAGGTGCAGCACGGGGTCACCCGGCCGATCAGGCCTGCTCGGCCTTGCCGTCCTTGGGCGCCTTCGGCTCCTTGGGCTCCGGCTTCGCGTCGATGCCCGACTCCTTGCGCTGCTGCGGCGTGATCGCCGAGGGCGCGTCGGTGAGCGGGTCGATGCCGCCGCCGGACTTCGGGAACGCGATGACCTCGCGGATCGAGTCCATGCCCGCGAGCAGGGCGGTGATCCGGTCCCAGCCGAAGGCGATGCCGCCGTGCGGCGGGGCGCCGAAGGCGAAGGCGTCGAGCAGGAAGCCGAACTTGTCCTCCGCCTCCTCGTGCGAGATCCCCATCACCTTGAAGACGCGTTCCTGAATGTCCTTGCGGTGGATACGGATCGATCCGCCGCCGATCTCGTTGCCGTTGCAGACGATGTCGTAGGCGTAGGCCAGTGCCGTACCCGGCTCGGTGTCGAAGGTGTCCATCGACTCGGGCTTCGGCGAGGTGAACGCGTGGTGCACCGCGGTCCAGGCGCTGTAGCCCAGGGCCACGTCGCCGCTGGCGGTGGCGTCGGCGGTCGGCTCGAACATCGGCGCGTCGACCACCCACACGAACGCCCACTCGTTCGGGTCGATCAGGTCCTGCTTGCGGGCGATCTCGCCGCGGGCGGCGCCGAGCAGCGCGCGCATCGGCTTGGTGGCACCGGCGGCGAAGAAGATGCAGTCGCCGGGCTTGGCACCGACGTGCGCGGCCAGGCCGTCACGCTCGGCGTCGGTGAGGTTCTTGGCGACCGGCCCACCGAGGGTGCCGTCCTCGCCGACGAGCACGTACGCGAGACCCTTGGCACCGCGCTGCTTGGCCCACTCCTGCCAGGCGTCGAGCTGCTTGCGCGGCTGGCTGGCGCCGCCGGGCATCACGACCGCGCCGACGTACTCGGCCTGGAACACCCGGAAAGTGGTGCCGGAGAAGAAGTCCATGCACTCGACGAGCTCGATGTCGAAGCGCAGGTCGGGCTTGTCGGAGCCGTAGCGACGCATCGCCTCGGCGTAGGTCATCCGCGCGATCGGGGTGGTGATCTCGTGCCCGATCAGCTTCCAGACGTTGGTCAGGATCTCCTCGGCCAGCAGGATGACGTCGTCCTGGTTGACGAAGCTCATCTCGATGTCGAGCTGGGTGAACTCCGGCTGCCGGTCGGCGCGGAAGTCCTCGTCCCGGTAGCAGCGGGCGATCTGGTAGTACCGCTCGATGCCGCCGACCATCAGCAGCTGCTTGAACAGCTGCGGGCTCTGCGGCAGGGCGTAGAAGCTGCCGGGCTGCAGGCGCGCGGGCACCAGGAAGTCGCGGGCACCCTCGGGGGTGGAGCGGGTCAGGGTCGGGGTCTCGACCTCGACGAACTCGTGGTGCGCGAGCACCTCACGGGCCGCGGCGTTGACCTTGGAGCGCAGTCGGATGGCGTTGCCCGGGCCCTCGCGGCGCAGGTCCAGGTAGCGGTACTTCAGGCGGGCTTCCTCGCCTGCGTTGTCGTCGAGCTGGAACGGCAGCGGGGCGCTCTCGTTGAGCACCTCGAGCGAGGTCGCGTTGACTTCGATCGCACCGGTCGGGATCTCGAAGTTCTGGTTGCCCTCCGGCCGGATCTCCACGGTGCCGGTGACCTTGACGCAGTACTCGGCGCGCAGCTTGTGCGCCTGCTCGAGCACGTCCTCACTGCGGAAGACCACCTGTGCGACGCCGGACGCGTCGCGCAGGTCGATGAAGATGACCCCGCCGTGGTCGCGCCGCCGCGCAACCCAACCGGTGAGGGTGACGGTCTGATCGGCCTGCTCGGCTCGCAACGAGCCGGCGAGATGGGTGCGCAGCACGGGGTTCCTTTCACGCGTCGAGTCGCACGGAAACTGCGACTTCTTGTCCCGTGATCCTACGGAGGTGCCGATCAGAAGACACAACGCGTAGGAGCATCGCGATCCGCCGCGGCCGTGCCAAGCTGGGACCGCTTCACAGATGTCGAGAGCAAAGGGTGGTCAATGACCTTCAACGAGAACGCACGGTCCGACGCGGGCCGAGTCAAGGTCGGTGGCGGTGGCGGCGTCGGCCGGGGCGGCAAAGTGGCCCTCGGCGGCGGCCTCGGCGGCCTGATCGTGCTGGTCCTGTCCCTGCTCGTGGGCGGCAACCCCGGCACCATGCTGGGCAGCCTGTCGGGCGCCAGCTCCGAGTCCCTCGGCGCCGGCTCGGTCAGCGACATGGCGGAGTGCACCGGGGCCGACGCGAACGCGGACGTCAACTGCCGGGTGTCCCTCACCACCGAGAGCCTCGACGCGGTGTGGGCCCAGGAGCTGCAAAAGCAGACCGGCGTCAAGTACGTCGAACCCGGCGTCATGCTGTTCTCCGGCTCGGTGAACACCGGCTGCGGCAACGCCACCAGCGACGTGGGGCCGTTCTACTGCCCCGCCGACACCACCGGATACTTCGACACCAGCTTCTTCCAGCTGCTGGTGGACCAGTTCGGCTCCAGCGCAGGCCCGCTCGCGCAGGAGTACGTGGTCGCCCACGAGGTAGGGCACCACATCCAGAACCAGCTCGGCGACCTCGGCCGCGCGCAGGCCGACCCGCGGGGCCCGGAGTCCGGCGCGGTCCGGACCGAGCTGCAGGCCGACTGCTACGCGGGCGTCTGGGCGCACTACGCGGACACCCTGCCCGCGCCCGGCGGCAACGAGCCGTTCCTGAAGCCGCTGACCGAGACCGACATCCGGGACGCCCTCTCGGCCGCGTCGGCGGTGGGCGACGACCGCATCCAGCGGGCCGCGACCGGCCGGGTCAACCCCGAGGGCTGGACCCACGGCTCGTCCGAGCAGCGGCAGAAGTGGTTCCTGGCCGGGTACAGCACCGGACAGGTGAGCGCGTGCAACACCTATGCAGCCCGCGACCTCGACAACCCGCCGGCCCTGATCAAGTAGTCAGGCCCACCTCCAGTCCGCCAACTCCGGCGGCGCCACCGACCGGTCACTCCGCCGGTGGCGCCGCCGGTGGCGTGTCGGAGTCCGGCGCGACCGAAGGCGCGGAGCCTGCCTGCTCCTCGTGCACGAGGTCGTAGCGATGGCCGTAGGTCTCGACGATCGCCTGGATGACCGCCACCACCGGCACGGACACCAGCGCGCCGATCGCACCGAACAGCGACGCCCCGACGATCACCGACCCGAAGGCGACCGCCGGGTGGATCGAGACGGTCCTGGACGTGATGCGCGGGTGCAGCACGTAGTTCTCCACCTGCTGGTAGGCCGTACCGAACAGCACCACCCACACCCCGTCCATCGGCTGCGCCGCCGCCGCGATGATCGCGGGCAGCGCGATGGCCAGGTAGGTGCCCAGCGTCGGGATGAACTGCGAGACCACGCCGGTCCAGATCGCCAGCGGCAGCCAGTACGGCACCCCGATCGCCATCAGGAAGATTCCGGTCACGACCGTGCTCACCCCGGCCAGGATCAGCCGCGACACCACGTAGCCGCCGGCCTTCTCGACCGAGATGCCCCACACCGTCGAGATGATCTGCTGCTGCCGGGCCGGGAACCAGCTCGAGATCGTCCGCCGCATCGCCGGACCCTCGGCGGACATGTAGAACACGAAGAGCAGCAGGGTCATTGCCTGGAACACGACGCCCAGCAGGGACGAGAGCACTCCCAGTACCCCGGGAGTGAATCGTTCCGCGAGGTCCCGGACCGTGTCCGGGGTGATCTTGATCAGGTCCTTCCCGGTCGCGAACTCGGTACCGAAGGTCCGGTTGGCCCAGTCGGTCACCCGGGAGAGCGCGTCCGGCAGCGCGGTCAGCAGCTGCGCGAGCTGGTCGACGAGCAGCGTGCCGAACACGCCCACGAACCCCACCATGAACAGGAAGAGGGCGAGCAGGACCAGGCCGGTGCCGGCGCCGCGACGCAGTCCGCGGCGTTCGAGCCAGTCCACGATCGGCTCGATCGTGACGCTGAACAGCCAGGCCAGGAAGAGCAGGCCGAGGAAGCTCCGCAGGTTGTGGAAGAGCCACCCGGACATCTGGTACGCGGCGATGGCGAACAGGACGTAGAGGATCGCGACCCGCAACCATCGCGTGTCGGCGCGCCGGTTCGCCGCGGCGGCCGGTGTCGGATCGTTCTGCCCGGTCGAGTCGCTCATCGCACACTCCGTAGTCCGGTTGCCCTCCGTACCGCCGAAATCTACTCGCCGAGTGCGTCGATCACAGCCCGAGCGACAACCGGCCCGAGATGACCGGGACTTCGGAACAGGGCGCAACTCAGAACAGGGTCAGCGCGGCGGGTGCCCCGGCACCGACCAGTTCCCGCACCGGCTGCGGTGACATCTCCGGCGGGCGGCCGGCGGACCCACCGAGGCCGTACCGGTCCACCAGCGGCGCCACCCGGCCGCGCAGCCACTGCTTGTACTCCGGGGTCACGTAGGCGCCGCGGCCGTAGAGCTGCCGGTACCGGCGCACCAACGCCGGGTGCTCCTGCGCGAGCCAGTTCAGGAACCAGCCGCGGGTGCTGCCGCGCAGGTGCATCGGGAAGACCGTCACCCCGCTCGCCCCGGCGTCGGCCAGCGAGCCGAACAGCTCATCCAGGTGCCGGGTCGAGTCGGTGAGGAACGGAATCACCGGCGCCACCATCACGTGGCAGTCGAACCCCGCGTCGGCGATCGCCCGGATCAGCTCGAGCCGTGCCCGCGGCGACGGCGTGCCGGGCTCGAGCGCGGCCTGCAGCTCGGGATCGCCGATGGCGAGCGAGACCGAGAGGGAGACCGGCACCTGCGCCGCCGCCATCGTGAGCAGCGGCAGGTCCCGGCGCAACAGCGTGCCCTTGGTCAGGATCGAGAACGGCGTCCGGGACTCGGTCAGCGCGCCGATGATCCCCGGCATCAGCCGATACCGGCCCTCGGCCCGCTGGTACGGGTCGGTGTTGGTGCCGAGCGCGACCGGTTCGCGATGCCAGGACCGGCGGGCCAGCTCCCGGCGCAGCACCGCCGCGATGTTCGTCTTCACCACCACCTGGCTGTCGAAGTCCGCGCCTGCGTCGAGGTCCAGGTACTCGTGGGTGGGCCGGGCGAAGCAGTACCGGCAGGCATGCGTACACCCGCGAAAGGCGTTGACCGTGAAGCGGAACGGCAACGGCGAGTCCTCCGGCACCCGGTTCAGCGCTGACTTGCACAGCACCTCGTGGAAGGTGACCCCCTCGAACTCCGGGGTCTGCACACTGCGCACCAGACCCGCCCGTGCCAGCCCGGGTAGCGCACCGTCGTCGACGTCGAGAGCCTGCCCGTCCCACCGCATGGATACAGTCGAACACTCGTTCTAGGTCAAGTCAAGCCCTCGCGTCGACCTGCCCCGCGGCCACCGACTGGTTACGCTTCGCCGATGAGCCCCCGTCGGTCCACCGGACGAACGGCCGGGACTCGTCTCGTCGCCGTCGCCGTATTGTCCCTCCTCGCCTCGACCGCACTCGTCCCGACCGCCGGGGCCGCCGCGGTCCCCGACTCCGCCTGCGGCACCGCACTTTCCGCCGCCGAGATGGCCACGGTCGTCGCGCTCTCCGACACCGGTACCGTCACCGCCGCCGATCCCATGGCCCGGCTCGAGGACGAGGCGTCCCGGCAGCAGCGGATTGCCGAGATCCTCGTCGCGCATCGCGACCGGCGGGGACTGTTCGGCATCGGACTCGACGCCGTCGTGCAGGCGGCGGTCATGCCGCTGCAGCGCAACCCCGCCGCGTTCGCCACACCGGCATGGGCGCACGCGGTCAGCACGGACCTGCTGCGTCGCTACCTGGACAACGTGCACGCGGAGTTCACCGGCGGCCAGGCCGATCCCACCTGGCAGCGTTACTTCGCGCTCGCCTACGACTGCACGCAGTCCCCCGGCCGGGTGGCCATGGTCGGGTACAACACCCACCTGACGATCGACCTCGCGCGTGCCGTCGCAGCGACCGGCACTGCGCAGCCGAACGTGCCCGACTTCTACAAGATCGTGGACTCGATCGCCACTGACGGCGACGCGATCGTCACCAGAACGAAGGCCGTCTACGGCGCCGACCTGGGGCCGCTGTGGCGCTTCTACTTCCTCGGCGAGGGCTTGGACCGACTCGCGGGCGAGAGTGTGGCCTCCGAACTGCTGCTGCGCGCCGCTGACAGCGGCTACAACACCTTGACCCTCGCCAACGGCTTCGCCCTGCAGAACCCGCAGACCGCCCCGGCCGCGGCGGCGGAGATGGATGCCCTGTGGACCGCCGCGGACGGCGCCGTCGAAGTCCTCGCCCGCCTCGGCGGACTCTGAGACAATCGGGGCATGACTTCGGCGGTCGACCCGAAGATCCCGCACACCAGCACCGACGTCCTGGTGGTCGGGGCCGGACCCGTCGGCCTGACGGTGGCTCTCGAACTCCGGCGACACGGCGTGGACGTGACTGTCGTCGAACGGCTGGCGCAGCGGGCACCGTTCGCCAAGGCGGTGGGCATCCAACCTCGCACGCTGGAACTGTGGGACTCGATGGGCGTCGTGCGCCCCGCGCTCGACGCGGGCATCACCATGCGGGGCCAGTTGGTCTACGTCGACGGCGCGCCGACCGCGCGGCTGGAACTCTCGCTGCCCGAGCAGGTGCCGTACCGCTTCCTGGCGCTGCCGCAGTACGAGACCGAGAGGGTGCTCGCCGAGGCGCTGACCGAGCGCGGCGGCGCGGTGCGACGCGGCGTCGAGTTCGCCGGGTTCACCCAGGACCACGACCACGTCGTCGCCACCGTCCGCGGACCGCGGGGTGTCTCGACGGTCTCATCCCGGTACCTGGTCGGCTGCGACGGCGCGCACAGCCTGGTCCGCAAGGGTCTCGGCGTCGGGTTCGAGGGCGACGCGTTTCCCGAGCAGTACATGCTCGCCGACGTCGAGCTCGACTGGTCGCAGCCGGCCGGGTACGGCGTGCGCTCGATGCACCGGGTCGACGGCGGACCCGACGACCTGCTGGTCGCCATCCCCCTGCCCGGCGAGTCCCTGCCGGGCGCGCGCCGCTACCGGGTCTCGATGCTGGTCCCCGACGAGCTCGTGGGCGCGGCCCCGGCGACCGGGACGGTGGCGCACGGACTCGAGGGTGGCCGCCGACCCGAGCTGCGGCACGTCCAGGCCGTGCTGGACCGGCTCGCCCCGGAGCCGACCACCGCGCGGAACCTCCGCTGGTCCTCGGTCTTCCGGATCAGCCACCGGCTGGCCTCTCGGTACTCGGCGGGCCGGGTGTTCCTGGCGGGCGACGCCGCGCACATCCACCCGCCGACCGGCGCCCTTGGCATGAACACCGGCATCCAGGACGGCGTCAACCTCGGCTGGAAGCTGGCGCTGGCCGTGCGTGGGCAGGCCGCCGACGGGCTGCTCGACAGCTATCACGACGAGCGGCACCCCGTCGGCGAGGAGGTGGTCGGGCGCACCGTGCGGGACGCCCGGCACGGCATCGGGACGGGCGAGACCGACCCCGCCGTGGCGATGGCGCGGGCGGCGCAGCTGCTGGTCGGGTACCCGGACAGCGCGCTGGTCGGCGAGGACGTAGCGGGCGGGGCACTCGCCGCGGGGCCGGGGCCCGGCGGCCGCGCCCCGGACGCGCGGGACCTGCGACAGGACTGTGCGGCGGCGCCGACCCGGGTGCACGAGCTGTTCCGGCATCCCGGCCACACCCTGCTGCTCTGGGCCGACGACCGGCACGACGCGGCGGCGCAGCGCGCGGTCGCCGCCGAGATCGCGGACCGCACGGGCCGCGCGGTGCGCTGCTACGTGATCGTCGCCGCGGACGCCGACGTGACCGACGCGTCGGGAATCACCCTGCGCGACACCGCCGGAACCTTCGCCGCCGGCTACGACGCCCGCGGCCGGTGCGGGTACCTGATCCGGCCCGACGGCTACGTCGGCTACCGAACGGACGAGGTCACCGTCGACGGGGTTCTCGGCACCCTCGCCCGTACCCTGCGCTGACCCGGATCGACCGGGACGACCGGGACGACCGGGACGACCTGAGCGTCCCGTCGGTCAGTCCTCGGGCCCGTCCACGATCGCCTGCACCAGCGCCCCGTAGCGCTCGATCAGCTCCTCGCCTGCGATGACGTCGGGGTCGAGCAGCCCCATCGTCCGGGTCCCGCCCGCCAGGCCCAGCAGCGCGGCGAGCACCAGGTGCGAGCGCACCCGGTCCTGGGACCGGTCGCCGATCCGCTCGGCGATGGCCGCGACGTACCGGCGCCGGTAGTCCGCCCGCGCCGCCTCCAGGTCCTGCGACTCGTGGATCAGCAGCAGCACCGTCGCCAGCGGGTCGGACGCGTCGGCCTCGCGGCGCTCGACCAGGCGGCGAACGAGCCCGTACCCCACCGGTTCCCGGGCGCCTTCCCCTGCGTCGAGGGTCGGCTCGGACGGGTCCGCGGCGGCCAGCAGCGCGGCCTTGCTGCCCATCAGCTTCATCACCATCGCGGGCGAGCAGCCGGCGCGGGCGGCGATGTCCTTGATCGTGGTCGCGGTGTAGCCGCGCCGGGCGAACAGCTCGCGCGCCGCCTCGAGCACCGACTCCCGCGTCGAGGGAGCGCTCATCGGGCCACCGCCGCCGCGTCGAGTTCGAGGTCCAGTGTGGCGGGCTGCGCCAGCACCACGATCTGCGCGGTGCCGGTGCGGACGCCGTCGTCGCCGAGCCCGGAGACCAGGTACCGGCCCGTCGGCGGCAGCGCGAAGCTGTAGTGGCCGTCCCGGTCGGTGCGGGTGGCGCCGATGTACTCGCCGGTCGCCTTCACCAGGGTCACCAGCGCCGACTCGCACGGCTCCCCGTCGGCCCGCACCCGTCCCTGCAGCAGCATCCGGTCGCCGAGGACCACCCGCGGCCCGCCGGCGGCGGCGAACCCGAGCACGCGGGACTGCGGCGCCCAGCCGTCGGCGTTGGTCACCACCAGGTAGTCGCCTGCCGCCGGGAGCACCACCGAGAACTCGCCGTCGTTGTCGGTCCGGCCCCAGTCCACCGGTTCCCCGGCGGTGCTGAGCACGGTCACCACCGCGTGCCGGATCGGTCGCAGGTCCGAGCGCAGCACCGACCCGGAGACCACCAGCTCCTCCGGCACCGCGTCCGGCACGGCGACCGGCACGGGCACCGGCGCGACGGTGCGCGGAATGCACACCGCGACCAGCGCGGCCGCCGCACTGGCGGCCGCCGCGATGACGAAGATCAGCTGGAATGCGCCGAGGGTGGGCAGCTCCACCCCCGCAACCGGGGCGGTGACCGTGATCAGCACCGCCGAGATCATCGCGCTCGACATCGAGGTGCCCACCGAACGCAGCAGCGCGTTGAGTCCGTTCGCCGACGCGGTCTCGGTGATCGGCACCGAGCCCATGATCAGCATCGGCATCGCGGCGTAGGCGATCGCGGTGCCGGAGGTCACCAGCATGGCCCCGAGCACGATCATCGGCACCGATCCGGTGAGGAAGATCCGCAGCGTGTAGGCCGCGGCGAGCACCAGCGCACCGAACACCAGCGTCCGCCGGGCCCCGATCCGCCGCATCAGCCGACCGGCGAGCGGCGCGACGGCCACCATCATCAGCCCGGCAGGCATCATGCACAGGCCCGCGATCGTCACCGACAGACCGTGGCCGTACCCGGTGGAGGTGTCCATCTCGAGCTGCTGCGTGGTGGAGAGCATGTTCGCGAACATCGCCACCCCGACCAGCAGTCCGGTGACGTTGGTCAGCAGCACCGGCCGCCGGGCCGAGGTCCGCAGGTCCACCATCGGCTGGCTCACCCGCAGCTCGAACGGGAACCACACCGCGAATGCGACGACCGAGACCACCAGCGCCCCGATCGTCCGCTCGCTGGACCAGCCCCAGCTGCCGCCCTTGGAGACGGCCAGCAGCAGTCCCGCCAACGCGATCGAGAGCAGCGCCGCGCCGCCGAAGTCGAACCGGCCCGGGGTGCGCACCGGCGACTCCGGCACCACCACCAGCACCGCGACCGACAGGGCCAGGCCGACGACGGCGGACAGCCAGAACACCGACTCCCAGCCGAAGGACTCGTACATCAGCCCGGACAGCGGCAACCCGAGAGCGGACCCGATGCCCAGGGTGGCGCTCATCATCGCGGTGGCGCCGACGACCTTCGCCTTCGGAAGCTCGTCGCGCAGGATGCCGATGCCGACCGGGACCAGCGCGGAGGCGAGGCCCTGCATCCCTCGACCGACGATCACGGTCAGGAAGGTGCCGCCCACGGCCGCCAGCACCGAGCCGGCGACCATCGTCGCCAACGAGACCAGCATCATCCGGCGCTTGCCGAACATGTCCGCCAGCCGCGAGACGATCGGCGTCGCGACCGCCGCCGTCAGCAGCGTGATCGTGACCAGCCAGGACGCGCTGGCGTAGTCGACCCCGAGGATGGCCGGGAAGTCGGTGAGCAGCGGGATGACCAGGGTCTGCTGCAGCGCGACGATGGTGCCGGACATGCACAGCACGGTGACGAGCAGGGTGCTCGACGCGCGGCGGGTCGGCGGCGACAGCTTCGAATGGGTCGACATGGGTCTCCAGGGGGCGGTGCCGGCTGCGCTGGCAAATGCGCAGGGGGGTGAATGCACGTTCACCATGCAGTGAACGCCCATTCACCCCCCGCGCGCAAGCCGGACATTTCGCCCCGGCGCGTCAGCCGCCTCGCGAGCGACCGCTCAGCCCAGCGCCCCCGCTGCCAGCGCGGCCTTCCAGCCGCCGTGCTCGCTGACGTCGCGCCCGGACGCCGCGGCGTCCTGGTCACAGCCGAACCCGGTACCCCAACTGCCGTCGTCGAACTCGACCGCCCCCAACAGCATCGGGGTCGGCAACGCGGCCAGGAAGCTGCCCAACGCCGCGGGCGAGAGCAGCCACCGCTCCCCCACGATCGACACTCCGTGCTCGGCCACCCGGACCAGTCCGGGCTTCCGCGGCACCGTGTCGAGCGCCATCAGCCGGTAGTGCGGCGCCGTCGCGACCGGGCCGAGCCACCGAGCCCCGAGGCCCGTCAACTGGTGCTCGAGCGGCTGACCGAGCAGGTGCGCGCCGAACACCGCCAGCTCGACGCCCGCCGCCGGACCGGCCGGCCACCCGGCCGACGTCGTCGTCGCCGCCGTCTCCGTGACCGTGGCCGCGACGTCGGCCGCCACGGCGTCCTCGAACGCACGCGCCAGGATCGTCACCCCGAACTGCGCCTCGCCCGCGGTGCCGGCGGGCACCGCGACCGCCGCGAGGTCGAAGAGGTTGCAGAAGTTGGTGTACGTCCCCATCCGGGAGTTCACCGCGACCGGGTCGGCCGCGACCTCGGCGATGCTCGGGTGCTCCGGGGCGGTCGGCACCATCAGCGCGTCGATCCCGTCGAGCCGGGTCATCGCCTCGGCGCGCAGTTCCTCGAGCCGGGCCCGGTCGGCGAGCAGTCGGTGGGCCGGGATCGTCGCCGCAGGCGCGATGATCGCCCGGACCGTCGGGTCCACGGCCTCCGGATCGCCGTCGACGAATTCGCCCACCGCCGCGTACCTCTCGGCCACCAACGCGCCGTCGTAGAGCAGCCGCGCCGCGTCGAGGAACGGCGACATGTCGATCTCGACCACCTCGGTGCCTGCGGCCCGCAGCCGGTCGACGGCCGCGCCGAAGGCGGCCGACCACACCGCGTCGAGGCCGGTCAGCTCGCGGGGCACCGCCACCCGTGGGCGCGGCGGCGCGGCCAACCGCACCGCACTCGGCCACGGCCGGTCCGGCGCCCCGGACGCGAGCACCGCCATCGCGGCCTCCGCGCCGGCCAGGTCCGGGGCGAAGATGCTCACGCAGTCGTAGGACCGGCAGGCCGGCACCACGCCGGTGGTACTCACCACGCCGCGGGTCGGCTTGATGCCGACGATGCCCTGCAGCCCGGCCGGGACCCGGCCGGAACCGGCGGTGTCGGTGCCGATGGCGAGATCGACCAGTCCCAGCGCGACCGCGACCGCGGACCCCGAGCTCGAGCCTCCCGAGATGTACTGCGGCCGACGGGCATCGCGCACCGCTCCGTACGGGCTGCGGGTGCCGACCAGGCCGGTCGCGAACTGGTCGAGGTTGGTCTTGCCCAGCACCACCGCGCCGGCGCCGCGCAGCGCCGCGACCGACGCGGCGTCGGCCGCCGGGGGGTAGGCGTACCCGGGACAGGCCGCGGTGGTGGGCATTCCGGCCACGTCCACGTTGTCCTTGACCGCGAGCACGGTGCCCCGCAGCGGCAGCGCCGACCCGTCCGCGTCGACGGCGGCGGCGTCGGCGAGCGCGTCCGCCTCGGGCCGCAGGTGGATCCAGATCTCCGGCCGGTCGGCCTCCTCGATCGCCCGGTACGCCGCGCGCACCCGGGCCACCGCGGTCGTCGCCACCTCGCTCATGCTGCCGCCTCCCTGTCCGGGCCCTCGCCCGGGTTCTTCGCGAATTCTCCTGCCGCCGACCATGCTTCACGTTCGGCGCCGAAGGCCCGCGCCTGGGTGGCCCGGAAGCCGGCGATCGAGTCCGTGTTGGCCGCGACGAAGGCCTCGTGTTCGGCGAGCGAGAAGCTGCCCTCGGTGATCTGGACGCCGCCTGAGCCGCCCGCCGCGGTCTCGGCCCGCAGCTCGAGCAGCTCGTCGGGTTCGACCGGGTACCAGGAGATCCGGTCGAAGAAGCGCAGCAGCCACGGGGTGCCGTCCTCGAACTGCCCGGACCGCTCCGGGTGCCGGTGGTTCCAGACCTGGGTGGTCCGCCCGACGAACTGGTAGCCGCCGGGGCCCTCCATCCCGTAGATGCACAGGTAGGCGCCGCCGATCCCGACCGCGTTCTCCGGCGTCCAGGTCCGGGCCGGATTGTACTTGGTGGTCACCAGCCGGTGCCGCGGGTCGAGCGGGGTCGCAACCGGCGCACCCAGGTACACGTCACCGAGACCGAGCACCAGGTACTGCGCGTCGAAGACGGTGTCGAAGACGTCGGCGACCGACTCCAGGCCGTTCATCCGCCGGATGAACTCGATGTTCCAGGGGCACCACGGGGCGTCCGCGCGCACGCCGTGCATGTACCGCTTGATCGCCTCCCGGGTGGACGGGTCGTCCCAGGACAGCGGCATCCGCACCTCGCGGCTGGGCACCACCAGCTCGGACAGCTCGGGCAGCTGGTCCTCGGCCTCCGCCAGCAGGCCCATCAGCGTGCGCACTGGCAGCACGTCGGGGTCGACCCGCACCTGCAGGGACCGGATCCCCGGCGTCAGGTCCAACAGCCCGGCCGGCTTCTCGGCCTCGAGCCGCTGGTGCAGGGCGTGCGCCCGGGCCCGCAGCGCCAGGTCCAGGGTCAGGTCGCCGTACTCGACGAGCACGTTGTCGTCGCCGGAGCGGCGGTAGGTGACGGCGGTGGCGCCGTCGCGTCGGGCGATCACGCCGTCGTCGCCGTCGCCGCCGCGGCCGAAGACCGCGGACAGGCTGGCCCGACGGCCCAGCCCGAGCAGCCGCTTCGAGGCGGCCCGCTCGGCCCGGATGGGCACGAATCTGACGGCGTCGCCGGGGCTGAGCTGGCCGAGCTTCCAGCGTTCGGCGGCAACCACGGTGACCGGGCAGACGAACCCGCCCAGGCTCGGGCCGTCCGGGCCGAGCAGGATCGGGGTGTCGCCGGTGAAGTCCAGCGCGCCGACCGAGTAGGCGTTGTCGTGGATGTTCGACGGGTGCAGTCCGGCCTCGCCGCCGTCGCCGCGCGCCCAGTCCGGCTGCGGCCCGACCAGCCGGATGCCGGTGCGGTCGGAGTTGAAGTGCACCTCGTAGTCGGTGGCGTACAGCGTGTCGATGTCCTTGCGGGTGAAGAACTCCGGCGCCCCGTGCGGCCCCTCGGTGACGGCGATCTCCCAGCGGCCGCCGATCACCGGCCGGTGTTCCATCGGCACCGGCTGGGCGGCGGCGGGGTTCGCCGGACCGCCGCCGCAGCCGAGCACGTCGCCTGCGCGCAGGGTCCGGCCCTCGTGGCCGCCGAACCGGCCGAGCGTGAACGTGGCCCCGCTGCCGAGGTAGTCCGGCACGTCGAGCCCGCCGCGGACCAGCACGTAGATCCGCAGGCCGGGTCCCGACGCCGCACCGACGTCCAGCACCCCGCCCGCGGGCACCTCGACCGGCGCCCAGGACCGGACCGGCAGGCCGTCGACCCGGACGGCGGCCGGTGCGCCGGTGACGCAGACCGTGGTGGCCTCGGCGAATCTCAGGGCGGGGCCGGCCATGGTGCACTCGAGCCCCGCGGCGCCCTCGTCGTTCCCGAGCGCGACGTTGCCGAGCCGGAACGACAGGTCGTCCATCGGGCCCGACGGCGGCACCCCGACCTGCCAGTAGCCGACGCGGCCGGGCCAGTCCTGGACGGTGGTGAGCAGGCCGGGCCGCTCGACGGTGACGGCGTTCACTTCGACTCCCGCGGCCGGGTGACGATCATCCGCACCTCGGTGGGGTCGAATCCGTTGCAGGGGTTGTTGACCTGGGGGCAGTTCGAGACCAGCACCAGGGTGTCGACCTCGGCCCGCAGCGCCAGCCGCCTGCCCGGCGCGGACAGTCCGTCGACGATGCCGAGGGTGCCGTCCGGGTCCACCGGCACGTTCATGAAGAAGTTGATGTTGGAGACCAGGTCCCGCTTCCCCAGACCCCACCGGGCGCCCTCGATCAGGAAGTTCTCCACGCAGGCGTGCTGGTGACGGGTGTGGTGCCCGTAGCGCAGGGTGTTCGACTCCTGCGAGCAGGCACCGCCGACGGTGTCGTGGCTGCCGACCTCGTCGGCCACGATCGTCATCAGCGCGGTGCCGTCGTCGGAGCGCAGCACGCTGCCGGTGGTGAGGAACAGGTTGCGTTGCGCGGCAACGGTGGCCGCGGCGCTGTAGCGCACGGCGTGGTCGTCGGCGGCGTAGCAGAGGGTGTCCACGGCCTGGTTGCCGTGGCTGTCGACGACGGTCAACACGTCACCGGCGCGCACCACCGCGGACCAGGGCCCACGGGCCCCGACCGTCTCGTCGAGAACGACGTCCCCCGGAATCAGGGCGAGTGTGTCTGCAACTGTGGTCATTTCGAGTCCTCTCCGAACTGTGCTGCGGCCCAGGCTTCTTCGGTGTTCGCGGCGGCCCGTCGGTACTCCGGGTCGTCGTTCGGCAGGTCCAGCAGGTCCTCGGGCGCCCGCCACGCGAGCAGCTCGAGTGCGGTGGTCCCGAAGACCGGCGACGGGTCCAGCGGGTGGGCGGTGTTGGCGATCAGCACGATCACCGGCAGGTGGATCAGGAGCTCGACCGCGGCGCCGGCCGAGGCGTTCCCGACGCTGGTCAGCGCGCCGTCGGCCGCGACACGCACGCCGTGCAGCAGGGTCAGCACCGGCGGCAGGTCCCGCGGGGTCAGGCCGTGCTTGGCGGCGGCGAGGGTCAGCAGCTCGCGGCCGGCCGGCGACGACGAGTGTGCGGCGCCGTCGCCGTACTTCGCGGTGTTGGTGGCCAGGCTGGTGGTGCCGCAGAAGGCGTCGTGCCTGCCGGAGGTGTCGGCGACCACGGTCGCCAGCACCCGTCCCTGGTCCGAGAGCAGCGGGTGCCCGGTGCCGAGGTACGCCTGCCACGGCACCTTGACGGTGTCCGCGACGTTGAGCCGTTCGTGCGTCGCGTCCGCGCGGAAGAGCAGCAGGTTCGCGCAGGCAGCGCCGTCGGGGTCGCGCAGTCGCAGCCGGGTGCCGCGGGCCAGGACCCGGGCGGTGTAGCTGCCGCCGGGCACGGTCTCGGCCCAGGTGACCCGGTCCTCGGCGACGCCGTCGGGCAGGGCGGGCGCGGCGACGACGGCGGCAGCGGCCTGCGCCCGCGCGTGCGCACGGGCGGCGGCGGTGGTGGCGGTGCCGCTGGTCGCGGTGTCTGTGGTGGCCACTGTCAGGCTCCAATCGTGACGGGGTTCTGCACGGTCTTGCCGCGCGGGAAGCAGAGGGCGCCGGTGAGCACCACCGCGGCGACGGTGATCGGGGCGGCCCACTGCAGGATCGGGAATTCGCCGGTGGGGTTGAAGATCTCGGCGCGCGGCCAGGAGAGGTTGACGACCATCAGCGCGCCGTAGAGCACGGCGACCACGTTGACGGGGATCGCGAAGACGCCGAGCGAGAACAGCGGCCGGCCCTCCGCGTCCACCTGGGGTCCGCCGTGCGGCCAGCCCTTGAGCCGACGCACCAGCAGTGGCACCGTCACCATCAGGTAGGCCAGGTAGATCAGCACGATGCACACGCTCGAGAGCGTCGTGAAGATCGCCGAGTTGCCGACGTTCACCGCAAGCACCAGGACGCAGGCGACGCCGATGAGAACCGACGGGGCAATCGGGGTTCCGGTGCGGGAGTTGACCTTCGCCAGCGTCGTCGACGCAGGCAGCCGGCCGTCGCGGGCCATCGAGAACACCAGCCGGGACGCGGCGGTCTGGATGGCGAGGGTGCACACGAACACCGCGATCGCGACGTCGACCAGCAGCAGGGTGCCCCACGGCGAGCCGAGGATGGAGGACAGCACGTACGGCAGGCCCTCGGCCGCGAGCCGTCCGTCGGTCAGGCTCGGCGCGGCCATCAGCGCGCCGACGATCATCAGGCCGCCGCCGAGGGCGGAGACCGACAGGGCCAGCCGGATGGTCCGCGGGGCGACGCGGCGCGGGTTGCGGGTCTCCTCGGCGAGTTCACCGGCCGAGCCGAAGCCGACCATCACGTACGCCGCCATCAGGCCGGAGACGATCCACGCCCAGATGTAGCCGGGCTCGGAGCCCGCGGCACCGGTGTCGAAGACCACCTCGGGCCCGCGCTGGGCGTGGGTGAGGAACATCCCGACCACCGCGATCACGCCGACGATCTCGCAGGTCACGCCGATGTTGTTGATCCTCGACATCCAGTTCACGCCGACGCAGTTGATGACGGTGGTCGCCACCAGCAACGCGGAGCCGAGCAGCACCGCGTTGGCCGCGCCGCTCGGCGAGGTCAGCGCGGTGTCCTCGCCGACGAACTGGAAGCCGCTCCAGACGTTCGGCAACACCACCTGCAGCGCGATGGCGGCGGCGGAGGCGGTGACGATCTGGGCGAGGATCATGAACCAGCCGGCGAACCAGCCGACGATCTCCCCGCCCATCCGCCGCGACCACTGGTAGATCGCGCCGGAGATCGGGTAGCGCGCGGCGAGTTCGGCGAAGCTCAACGCCACCATGAACTGGCCGAGGAACACCACCGGCCAGGTCCAGAAGAACGCCGGGCCCGCGAAGCCGAAGCCGAGGCCGAACAGCTGGAAGATCGTGGTGAGGATGGAGACGAACGAGAAGCCCGCCGCGAACGAGGCGAACTTGCCGAGCGAGCGGTGCAGCTGTTGTTCGTAGCCGAATTCGGCCAGGTCGTGGTCGTCGCTGGGCTTGTCTGCCACGGTCGTCATCGGCTCTCCTGCGAGGTGCGGTCCGCACGGTTTCTGTCAGTTGACAGTTTTTCGGGCGAGGGTTCCCTGCGGGTGTCCCCCACGTTGCGGTCTGTAGCCGTTGGATTGCGACCCAGTGACGTCGGTTACGCGGACATTGCGCCTTCCTCACGGCCCGTGTCCGGCCGATGTCCGGTGCCGCCTGCTGCCAGGATGAGCCCATGACCGAACCGCTCGTCGTCCGCGATCCGTCGATGCGCGCGGCAGGCGAGCTGCTGCGCGGACCGGCGGTCACCTGCGGCCCCGGCACCTCCGTCCGGGACGCGGCCGTGGCGATGACCGAGGCGGACCGGCGCTACGTGCTGATCCCGCTGGGCGACGGCCGGCTCGGCATCTTCACCGACGGGGACCTGCGCCGGCGGGTGGTCGCGGCCGGTCTTGACACCGCCACCCCCGTCCGCGCCGTGATGACCTCCCCGGTCACCGCCGTGCCCGCCGACCGGCTCGGCGCGGACGCGCTGATGGACATGCTCGAACTGGGGGTGCGACGGCTGCCGGTGCTCTCGCCCACCGGCGGGCTGCTCGGCGTGCTCGAGGACGCGGACCTGCTCGCCACCGCGACCCGCAGCGGCTTCGCGATCCGAGCCGCCGTCGCCCGGGCCGCCGACCCGGACGCGCTGGTCGCGGCGACGGCCCGGGTGCCGGACCTCGCGGTCGGGCTGACCCGGGCCCGGGTCGCCGCGCTGGACGTCAGCGCGATCCTGTCCGTGGTCGTGGACGCCGCGGTTGCTCGGGCGGCACAGTTGGTCGCCGAGGCTGCCCCGGAGGTGCGGGTCGGCTGGCTGACGCTGGGCAGCCTGGCCCGCCGCGAGGCGATGCCCGGATCCGACATCGACAGCGCCGTGGTCTGGGCCGACGCAGCCGACGGGCCCGGGGCATCGGCGGCCGCGCTCGGGTACGCCGGAACCGTGTACGCCCTGCTCGAACGCTGCGGGTTCCGCGCCGACGCGAACGGGGCGCTGGCGTCGCGGCCCCGGTTCGCGCGGTCCGAGTCCGGCTGGCGCGCCGGGCTGGACGGCTGGCTCGCCGACCCGTACCAGGACCAGGGCGTGGTGATGATCTCGCTGCTCGCGGACGGCCGGGTTGCCCACGGCGGCACCGAGCACGCCCTCGCGCCGGTGGTCGCGGAGCGCCTGCGGTCCAACCCCGACGCGATGCGGTTGCTGCTGCGAGAGGCCGTCGAGGACAAGGTCCGGATGCACTCACTACGGCAGGTGCTGACCCGCCGCACCGAGACCGTCGACGTCAAGGCGCAGGGGGTGATGGCAATCGTGAACATCGCGCGCTGGGCCGGCCTGGCCGCGGGCTCCGATGCCGCGTCCACCCCGGCGCGGCTGCGGGCGGCGTCGGACGCCGGGATGCTCTCGGGCGACGACGCAACGGCGCTCTCCGAGTCCTTCGACGTGCTCGCGCAGATCCGACTGCGGCACCAGTGCGAGCAGATCGAACGGGGCGAGACGCCCACCGACGTGGTCCCGCTCGACGACCTGACCCCGCTCTACCGCAGCCTGCTCGCGGGTGCGGTCCGTGAGATCGCCGGTGTACAACGCAAACTCGCGTACGCCGGTCCGCCGGCGTGACCGGCCTGACGCCGACGCAGGCCCACGCGGTTCGCCAGACGCTCGCCGCCGAGCGTCTCGAGGGCTGGCGGCCACGCCCGGACCAGGTCGCCGACCTGGTCGCGTTGGCGACCGGCGGCGTCGAGCACGCCGACTACCTGGCCCGCCGGTGCGCCGAGGCCGGCGCGGTCCCGGCGGCCCGACGCCGCCGACTGGCCCTGCCGCGGCCGTACCTGGTGACCGGAACCTCCGTGCTGCGCAACCGGTTCGGGTTTCGCGACCAGTCGCAGCTGCGGGAGATCGAGTTCGGGGCGACCGCCGCCCGGCTGCTGCAGGCGCACCTGCGGCCTGCACCGCAGGCGCGGGCGGTGGACGCCGAACACATCCTCGCGCTGCACGGGCTGGTGTTCGGCGACGTGTTCGGCTGGGCCGGGCAGACCCGCATCGTGGACATGACGAAGAACGGTGACGCCTTCGCCCCGGTGCAGTCGATTCCCCGGTACCTGCGCGAGGTGGAGATCGCCGTCGCCGCCACCGACTGGCAGCGCGTGGACCGCGGCAAGCTCGCGTACGCGCTCGCCGCGGTCTACGTCACCTTCAACCACGCGCACCCGTTCCGCGAGGGGAACGGGCGCACCGGGACACTGCTGCTGCACCAGCTCACCGAGTCGACCGGCTACCGGCTGGACCTCGCCGGCGTCACCGCCGCGGAATGGGTTGGCGCCTCGCGTGACTCGGCACCGTTCCGGCGCACCGGAGCGCCCTCGCCCCGGCCGCTGATCCCGCTGCTGACCGGCGCGCTGGTGCCGCGTTAATCGCCACGGCGACAACATCAACATCATCGGGTCGCTGGAGACATGCGATCCGGATCCTGCGGGCATGGCGGCTCACGCCAGTACCGACAGGCCGAGAACACTTGGGAGGTTGGCGCCACTCCTTCGCGCGGGTCAAGCTCCCACCCCCGTCGCCGCCGAACATACATACCCGAGATCTGGAACGGCGAGATCGCCGCTCGCGGTGGATGGCCGAATGGGTCAGGTATCTAGACGATCTCGGCCAGTCCCGTGACACTCTCGTCGACCAACGCTGAAGTAAGAGCAAGAGCGACCCAACCTTGATGGAGGTAATGGTGTCGCCTGCCATCATTGGCTTCGGCCGAACTCAGGAGCTGGAACCACCCGCAAGTTGCCGTGCTAGGACGCGGCTGATGCGACGCCTGATGAAGGCCAGCTGGCTCGCGTCCAATGAGACCCCCGCTCGCTGTGCGTAGGCCCGACATTCCGCGCGTTCCGCCACGGAAGGCGCGAACGCGTCCTCACTGACGCGGTCGGACTTCGTGTCGGTCAGACCGTCGGAGCGTTCCGATTCGAGCATCACCGGGGACCAACGTGGCAAGAGCTGGCCGAACAGGCTCGCGACGTGAGCGGTCGTCCCCTCTTTGCCGGTGCTGTCGATGCGGAGGCTCAGTCCTTGTGGCTACTGACCCGACGATGGATCAGATTCGAGGATGGCGAACTGAAGCGCGACCCCAAGGCCAAGGAAGCCTCGCGCCGCAATGCTGATTTGCGCCGCCGAAAGCTGGCAGCAGCGCAGCGATCCTCGGCGGTTCAATAGCCAAAAGCCGTTGAGGTATCGCTGGGCATAGGGCAGCGCGAATCCCGAGTCGTGCAGTCAGTCCAGGTCAGGGGGTGGCAATTGCCGATCGACGCGACTTCGATAGATCTCCTGGATGCGCCGACATCCAATCGAAGACTGCCAGCGATCGCTTCCCAAGACAGGTGGGCAGCGAGCGCCTGCTCGATGATGCTGTGCCGGTAGTCGTCCACTAGTCGTGCCAATTCGCTGACCACGTGGAGCGCGATCGTATGGTCCTGGGCGGTTAGCGGCGCCAAATCTGGGACATAGCAACGATCGACGATCGCCTGTCGGTATGACCGAGTATCCGACCCGCCTCCTCAGCTCCAGGCGGGTCGGGGGTGATATTCCAGTCCAGGGTGCAGTCGCGACTGGGGCTCATAGTGCCGCTCTTGGTTGCGAGGAGAGCAATGGCATACCTGCTACAAGCAGCCGTGAGCAGCGAGCGGCCCTCATCTCGTGTGCTGGTTTCATCGTTTGAGGCGACGTCGCTGCGGATGCCGTTGAAGCCGTTTCCTGGCGCAGCCGTTCCCCACCGGTGGAGGCCCTCGGTCATGGCATGGTCTTGAACGTACCGGACGATCGCCATCAGGCTGCCGCGAACTGGTCGCGGAAGCCTGCGAATCAGCGGCGGATTCACGAGCGCGGCATACGCCGAACGGCCGCCCGGCTAGCTGTAGAATTTGTCCGCTACAAGCCCGGAGATAAGGATCCTGCGACTTGACTGCTATGCCTGAGTTCGAAGAGCGTGACATCCGGAACTACATCATCTCTCAATTTGCTCCCCAGCAAGATGACGAGGTATCCCTCGTGCAAAGGGTCGGTCGGCGGCGAGTCGCAGGCTCTACCTACGACCTGTACGACGTGCACATGTCGAGCGGTACGCGACTGTGGGTGATCACGAACCCCACCAACTTCTACGACCAAACAGACTTCAAGAGCCTCGACCAGGTTCTCTGCTACCACATCGGTCTGCGTGCGGTACTCCACGAACAGTTCAGGGTGGAGCCCGACGAAGATCAGGAGGAGTTCGTCAGCAAACCGTGGCGTCGATTCGCACGTGCGCAGGAGGCCATGAACGATGCTGCGGAGACCGAGGACTACCAGTCCGTCGGCATGCGCTGCCGCGAGGCGTTGATCGCCCTCGCCAAGGACTCTGTTGATGCTGACTGGGTTCACCTGCCGGAGGAACTGCCGAAGGGGTCCGACGTGAAGGGCTGGATGCGTATCTACGCCGACAGCCTGACCGTGGATCGGCCACGTGCGTACATCCGGGCGTTGGCCGAGAAGACCTGGGACCTCACTAACTGGCTTCAGCATTACTCAGGTGCGACCGAGTGGGACGCGCAACTGGTGCTTGACGCCACAGGCCAGCTGCTAAATACGTTCACGCTCTTGCGGATACGTCGCGAGAATGAGTCCCCTGAGCAATGCCCACGGTGCGATTCCCGCCGACTCATGGAAGAAAGCACAGGTCTAATCGAACGCAATGGCAACTTTGGCTCAGAAGAGTGGGATGTCTGCCTTGCGTGCGGGTGGCAATCGGAACGCAACTACCAGCAGTGGGAGCACGATCGACTGGAACGGTACATTGGCTACCACACCGGCACGTGGAGCCCGCCCAGGAAGACGATGGATGAGTTGGGAGCTCCCGCAGACGAGCAACCGTCGCCCTTGGAATGAACCCCGAACCCCTCGTCGTTGGCCCAGTTCCGGCAGGGGAACGCTGATCACCCATTCCGGATGCGTCATGTTGACCTAGGGTCGGAGAGCTGGGCAGACCCAGTAGCCCGTGCAGTGACAAATCACGAATTCGATGCCATGCCAACGGATTTGGCGCGACGACGCGTCACGGACAGCAGTAGATCCCAGGAGCGGTGATTGCGTGAAGGCGACGGACGAATTGTGGGGCACTTGGTGACGCAAGGACGCTCCCGATAGAAGAATCGACGGGCTACTTCACCTGGCTGTCGGCGAGTACCCACGGCTTGAGATGCATGGCTCATTGGTTTCGATTAGCGAAGACGATGCCTGCACTGTCCACGGCGAAACGGGCGGTCGCGAGGTGACGCTGCTTCAGGTGAGAACAACGTCGCAGGGTCATGCGGCGACCTCAGACGGATCGTCAGTTGTCGAGTCGACACTCCTAGCGTTTGGTGGCGCTCTGGTTCCCGACGGTGCGGGTAGGCACGTAGGCGGCTATGAGGTGGAGGCATTCACCGGCGCACTCGTTGCGATCGACAACTTGCATTTCTGGGATGGCCGCACGCAGATCACTCAGATATCGGGAACCTCGCCGCTCAGCAAACCAAGGGTATCCGCGCAGAGATTCCAATTTGAAGTTGTCCTAGCGCCCGAGAGGTCCGCCGAGTACGAGGAGGTAACCGTCGCCACTCGCAGCCGGTGGGACGTCCCTGCGGTCGGTGAATATCGTGACAACCAAGTCCGTATCGCGGCGAAGTTCGAGACAGTGTTCGCCATCGACGGCACGGGCGCTGTTTCGGTTCGACGTCTTCTCGCGATCGCGAGAAGGCTGTCTGATCTCGTTACGCTGTCGATGAATCGGCACTCACCTCTACGCGGCCGGATCAGGCTGCGCGTTGAGGACGACTAGTTTGAGCTGTGGTCCCAAACCGAGCTATCGCACGAGGTCGGCACTGTTGTCTTGACCTCCGAAGATCAACATGACGTCCTGTTCAGGCTCTCGGACGTTGACGACTTCGACCAATTGATGGGTCGCTGGTCAGCACTGATCGCTCGTGCGCCGTACGGAGTCGATTCCGTGGTGGCACTGTGGCGTGAGTCATCGACCTACTACGAAAACAAGCTGATTGCCGCGTCTAGTGCACTCGAAGCACTCGACCGAGGCCTGCACGGAGACCACGGCCTCGGCGGCCGGGGGCCTAGCTACGCGGCGAGGTGCGCGAAGCTAATTGCGATTCCCGATCCAGAAGCGGTGCGAATGTTGGTCGGCGATCCAGACCAATGGGCAACTGACATGAAGAAGGCGCGCAACGACCTCGCACACGGTTACCCGCCAGATGAACGAAAGACGCCTGCCGGGGTGTGGTACGCGCTCAAGGATGGATGCAGGGCGGTGCTTGCATTGGTTCTAATGGCCGAGTTAGGTTTGCCACCAGAGATTCAGCGACGCGCAGTGAAGATCGGTGGCCTACGCCGTTGCAGCCATGCTCGGTAGGGATTGATACGCGACCGCAGTCCGATATTCCTTGCCCCGGATCGTTTCCCTTCCGGCCGCACCACACCGGTGCAGGCTTTGTTCGACGATCAGTGGGTTGGCAGAGACACAGGAAGCCCCGTCAACCCACCTCGAAATCGATCGCCTGGGCTGCCGTCGGTCGACTCTCAGCGAGCAGCATCTCGTCGGCTTCTAATCGCGTGGTGAGACTCACATGGTGTCTATTGCCGCGGAACACTCCTGCCGCCCTCCCGCCCAGGCCGAGCATCCCTGAACTACCCCATGGACTCACGAGAATTGAGCCACTTCTCATGAAGTTCGTCGACCTTGGCAACCGTCTCGATCTGGCTACCCATCCTCGGCTGTAGCCGTGAGTAGCAGTCAGGTAGGTAGGACTTGACATACACCAGACAGGCCCGAGTCCCCCATAAAGCCATCGACGTAAAGATCTGGGGGCGAACAGCATTCGGCTCGAAATCTGGATGGAACTTATCGCCGTTCATCGTCAGATGATTGTTTCCAATGTCGTTCCAAGTTCCATGGATTCCACCGGACGATGCCCGGTAGAGTCCGTACATCGTGGGGCCAATCAGATTGAGGCGGGTTTCCACGTTAGGAAACGCGATCCTCTTTCGACCCGGGAGAGCATCCTTGTCCACTCCAGCGCGTCTGAACGTACCGTTGATCGACGTATCCAAACGATCCTCGATCTCCCATCGCTTTCCGTCCCGTTCTGCCACCTCAGTGGCCACGACCTTGGCGAACTCCTTCTCCGCTATTAGTCCGTCTTGCACGTACGCGTCAAATCTCATGCCATCAGCGATGTCCTGAGTCAGGTACTCAATGACCGACACGCCCTCAAGGAACTGTCGGGCAACGGCGGTGTGCTGATCGCCGCCGCGGTCCTGCTGCGCTTTCCCGAGGATCGCGTGTACTAGCTTGTACATCCGAACAAGTTGGCCGACAACGATTGCCTCATTTCGGTCCATTCCGTCGGGACGCTCCACCTTGTACATGCAGGCAGTCAGGTAGAGGTACTTCAGCGACTGACCGAGGAGTCCGAATCCCGCCTCGACAAATGGGACTTCACTGGTGGCCGCCTCCAACTCTGCGAACCGCACGTCGTACGTAGGGAGGCTAGCCAAGGCTGTATCCAGCGCATCTGTCATCCTCGCAGCATAAAGAGGGCGGGCGACACCGCCCGGCCTGGGATGGTGCAAACCGTTAGCTCGTCAGGTACTCGTCCGAAGCTCAGTGAAAGATTTGGCACCAACAAGCCGCTCGAGGCCACTCGCGTGACGATGAGGAGCCGCGGCGTGACAATGTATGGCCATGACACACCCGTCGGACTTTGCCAACTGGGACGACTTCCTCGAATCCCAGGGGCTCGACTTCCGTCTCGCCCACTTGGAGCTCACTCGCGCGTGTGGAACAGACTTCCTCGACTTCATCTGCGCATTCGACGGCAAGTGGGGTATGCACAACGCCGTACCCACAGATGTGCAGCGGGCAGTAATCGCGGAAGCCACTGCCTTGATGACGCCTCTGTTGGAGATCGCCGACAGCGATCGCCGGCGGATCGCTATTGCGCAGCAGTTTGGTGGGTATGTAAGCGACCTCGGCACGTCGCGGGCCACCGATTGGCACGTGCGCTGCGGTGGCCGCGTGCCGGAAACTGCCGACGACAGCACCGTTGAGGCCGCCTTCCGGATTCTGGCACGCGACTTCCTGGGATTTCGCCTACTCGGAACCACACACATCTCCGCAGTCCTCGATGGGCATCCCGTCGCCAAGTCACTATTCAGCCGATTCACCGATGACGAGCCGCTCGGGAGACTGTTCGAAGAGGCCGTGGCGGGCTCTGCAGCGACCGGACCCGAGGCACTAATGAACGCGGAGTGTCCGCGATGGGCCGCGCTCTTTCCATTGTGGTCGGACGGAAATCACTCGACACTCCAGTTCCACACCATCCCGGGCGACATCTTGAACAGTGCGGTGGTGACCAAGTATGCGACGATCGATGTCGTTGAGGCAGTACAGGAGTCGACCATCGCACTCCTAGACCTGGCTCGCTGCCTATCTGCCGGCGAAACGGTCACAGCAACAACCTATGTCGGGTTGGCCGGACTAAGGTTGGAGGATGAGGTCCAGGAGATCGGTTTCGAGCGTATCCGACTTCGTCGGTCAACACCCCTCGACCCAGGATGCCTAAACGGGACATCCCAGGTCTGGACGATTGCGGAGATCGACACCGCGCTGCGCTGCCTAGACAACAAGGTTCAAGAGTCTTCCCGCCCCGGTGACCCGCCCAGTTTCGCGTTCGTTGAGCGTTCGGCCGAGCACACCGAAATAATCGAAGCACACCACAAATTCCTGGCCTCCCAACTCGAACGCCTTCGTTTTTCGGTGCTCCTGTCATCCGGTGTCGAGGACGCACTCGCCACGACTGCGACGTTCTCGACGACGGCGAACCCTATGACCGGCACGGCGACGCCCGCCCGAAGCACCCGGCCACACAACTCATCAGCCCACGAACTCAGTCGGGAGATTGCAGATTCGTTGAGCACCTGGTTACCGAGGGTCATGGCCATGCCCGAACATCTATCCCTCCCCATGCGAAGGCTTCTACGAGCTGCCGCGGAGCGAGACGACCCGGTCGATTCCTTGGTCGATGCGGTCGTGTGCTGGGAAGGTTTGTTCGGCGCGAACCCGGAGATCAAGTTTCAGGTAACAGGAGCGATGTCCGTTCTCCTTGAGCCCAGCGACATGGAGAAGCGCCAGTCGCTCTATAAGGTCCTCGGCGATATCTACGGCAGACGCAGCCAAGTCGTCCACGGCTCCGTCGAGGTTGGCGCAAGAAAGTTCACCCAGACCGACGCTGCAGAACAAGCTCAACAAACAGTCTCTCTGGGGATTGCCGCATTCCGCGCAGTGCTCGAAAGCCCACACCTAACGGACGAGTCAGAATCCAGGCTGCGCAGCCGCAGGATCCTCCTGGGATTCTGATGCGCTGCGCCTTGACGCATCGATCCCGTCATCGGTCGGATTGACACATGTCTCTCGCATCCTGCAACCGACGAACCTACTGGCACGTCGGCGACGCTGTCCATGACACGGACATCGAGTACACACCACATCAGCACCAACCCGACTGCAGATAATTTCAGCGAGGGGAACGGGCGCACCGGGACACTGCTGCTGCACCAGCTCACCGAGTCGACCGGCTACCGACTGGACCTCGCCGGCGTCACCGCCGCGGAATGGGTTGGCGCCTCGCGTGACTCGGCACCGTTCCGGCGCACCGGTGCGCCCTCGCCCCGGCCGCTGATCCCGCTGCTGACCGGCGCGCTGGTGCCGCGTCGGTGAGGTCGTCGAAAGACCTCGACGGTCTCTACCCGAGCAGCTTCGCCTTGGCGGCCGCGAACTCCTGATCGGAGAGCACGCCGTTCTCATGCAGGGTCCCGAGCTGCTGCAGCTTGGAGATCAGGTCGTCGGCGGGCGCGGCCTGCGCCTGCTGGGCTGCGGCCTGCTGGGCTGCGGCCTGCTGAGCCGCGAACGCCTGCTGCTGCGCGGCAGCCTGCTGGTCCGCGTACGCCTGCTGCTGCGCGGCGGCCTGCTGGTCCGCATATGCCTGCTGTTCGGCGCCGCGTCGCTGCGAGCTCCGGTTCATCGCGTTGGACGTGGCCTTCGCCGTGCCCGTGATCACCGCGGTCCGCGCCATCGTGCCGAGCAGTCCGGGGCGGCCGACACGGCCTCTTCCAAGCGGCATCTGAATCTCCTGATCTAGTGTGCGGCCGTGATCGCGGCAACCACCGCGTCGCGGGGGATCTGTACGTGCAGGGCGACCTCGCCGCCCGCGTCGCGGACCGACGCGGCAATCTTGCGGGCCCACGTCTCCTCGTAGACGATGACCGCCGCCGATGTCCCCGGCTCGAGCGACTCGCGGACGATGTCGAGATCCGCGTCGCTGATCACTTCCTTCGCCTCGACGGACAACGCCGCGAGGCCGACGTCCTCGAGATCGCCGTCCACGTCGACCTCGGTGAGGTTGCCCGCCGCGTCCTTGGAGATGTAGACGAGATCGAGCAGGGTGACATGCCCCTTCTCGACCACCTCGTGCAGCGCGGCGATGGTCGCCGGATCCACCACGGTGCCGGGAAATGCCAGTACGACCAGTTCCACCGGACCGATGTTCAATGAGTCGCTCATGGTGGCGAGCATGCCACGCCGCACCCCGACTCGGCCTCACCTTTCAGGGATGAATCGTGCCTCCCGGCAGGTTCCGGCCTGCGGCCGCGCCGACCGGCAGCGATCGCCGAGATCCCGGCAGATTCACCCTTGGGCACGGCGCGCATCGGGTGTGCAATGGATAGATGAACACCTTGGAAGTCACCCCGTCCGAACGCCGCCGGATTGCACGGATCGCGGTGGATGCCCTGGGTCCGCAGCGCAGCGATCACGCGCTCGTCCGGGTCACCTGCCCGGCCAGTCACCACGTGGCGACCGTCTACCGCACCGCGGAAGGATCCGCCGTCGTCGCCGGGCTCGGCCCCCGCAGTCACGGTTCACGCGACTTCGTCGACACCGCTCACCACGGCGACCACAGCGGAAGCGAGTTCGTCGACCTGCTCGCGGCGAGCAGATACGAGGACGACGAGCTGCCGGCCAGCTGCGCCTGCGGCGCGCGCACCCTCTCGCGCCGGGAGCTGCTGGACGCGGTCGTGTCGCACACGAAGTCGCTGACCTTGCCGTAGCCGTCGCGCTCCCCACCGCAGCGAGGCCGCACTGACCTGGGACAACACCACACGCTCCCCCGGCCGCGAGGCCGTCGCCCGGATCCGCGGGCGCTGCGGGCGGCCGAGGGCGTCGACCGAGGGGCAAGCCAGGCGGATCAGTAGCTGAAGGTCACCGCCGCGTCGGTGTCGATCCACTTCCACATCACCACGGTGCCGCCCGCCTCCGAGTTGGGCAGCAGTTCGTCCCGGTCCAGGTGCTTGGCGTCCAGACAGATCGGGCACACCAGGTACCTCCCACCCGCGGCCTCGTAGCGGGCCGCCAGGTCCGGCAGCGGCGGGCAGCCGTCGCACGCGACTCCGTGCAGGGTCCCGCGCAGCGCCAGGCGCACCGCCTCCTTGGTCAGGAACATCAACGTCTCGCGGCCGTCCTCGGCCGCACCGACGGCGACCAGGAAGGCCACCGTCACCTTCTCCGCATCCTCCAGCCCGGTCGACAGGCTGATCACGGCCTTGTGCCGTCCTCCGTTGTTCGTCATGACCCCGACTCTGCGCCGCCGCGGCCGGATCGACATGGGGCAACTGCCCCATCAGCCGCGCAGGGTCACCGGGGGCCGGACCAGGCCCTGGTCGATCGCGGCCAGGCTGGCCTGCGTCCGGTTCCCGACCCCGAGCTTGAGGTAGATGTGCTCGACGTGGTTGCGGGCGGTCTTCGCCGCGATCGACAGGTCGTCGGCGATCTCCCGGTTGGACCGGCCGTACGCCAGCAGTCGCAGCACCTCCACCTCCCGGTCCGTCAACCCCGCGGGCCAGGGTCGCGCCCGGTCGCCGCGGTGACCGGCGACCGCGAGCACCGCGTCCACCGCCTCGGGATCCAGCCGCCCCGCCCGCGCCTCGGCCCGCAACCGGTCCGCGGCCCGATCCGTTGCCAGCGCCGGGCGGTAAGGACGTGGTTCCAGCCAGGACCGGTACGCCTCGGCCGCAGCGAGCACGCGCGCCGGTGCCGACAGGTCGGCGCCGCCCACCCCGCGGGGGAACCCGGACCCGTCGAGGCGCTCGCGGTGCGCCGACGCGATCGCGACGATCGGCTCGAGCCCGGAGACCCGGCCCAGGATCCGTCCCGTCAGGTACGGGTAGAGCCGGAGCCGCTCGAACTCCGCGGCGGTCAGCGGTCCGGGCTTGTCCCAGATCGAGTTCGACACCCCGATCCGTCCGAGGCCGTGCACCAGGCCGGCGCGGCGGAGGTCCCGGATCTCGTTCGGCGCCATGCCCATCCGTCCGGCCGCCGCGGCCGCCAGTTCCGCCACCGCCGTGGCGTGCCCGACCATCGTCGGGCACTTGAGGTCGACGAACGTCCCGAGTTCGCGCAGCTGCGCGTCCACCTCGGTGGCCGAGAGCACTCGGACCCCGTCCGGCGCCTGCGCGAGCGCCGCCGCCCACACGTCATCGGAGACCAGGCCGTCGACGATCTCGTCCGCGTGCTCGGCGAACACCTCCGCCACCGACGGGCTGAACGCCCCACCGGCCCGCTCCCGCACCACCGCGACCGCCTGCGTGACCCCGCCTGCGCGCAGGTGCACCTCGGCGGCCTCGGCCACCTGCACCACGCACGCAGCCGTCGGCAGTTCCGGGCCGCGGGCCCCGGTCGGCATGCCGCCACCGTCCCAGCGTTCGAAGATCGCGGCCACCACCGCGGCCACGTCCGGGCCCAGCCCAACCCGTACCGCGAGGGTGCCCGCCGACGCGCAGTGCGAGCTGATCAGCTCCGACATCCGGGCGCGGGCGGTGCACGCGAATGCCACCCGCCGCGCGGTTCGTTCCCAGGTGGGCAGGCCGGCGCCGGTGTGGCTGAGCATCAGGCGCAGGAACGGCAGGCCGGCGCGGTCGACGCGGTAGGTGTCCGCCCGGAACTCGATGTCGTCACCGAACGCGGCCGCGATCTCGGGCGAGTCGGCGTGACAGCCGATCCAGGCGATCAGCGTCCCGTAGTAGACCGCGCCGCGCTCCGCCTCGTCCAGGCCGCACCGATCGGCCAGCCGCACCGCGATCAGGGAGGAGCGCAGCATGTGCTCCATCGGCTGTCCCAACCCGAGGTCGATGGCGAGCGAGAGTGCGGCGAGC
Organism: Rhodococcus kronopolitis; assembly: GCF_042654025.1. Taxonomy (NCBI): domain Bacteria; kingdom Bacillati; phylum Actinomycetota; class Actinomycetes; order Mycobacteriales; family Nocardiaceae; genus Rhodococcus; species Rhodococcus kronopolitis. The sequence continues at coordinate 67,453 of NZ_JBHSFO010000002.1, forward strand.
AGCTCCGCCCGCCGCGGTCCGGTCGTGAACACCTCGTGGGTCACGGATCCATCCTCCTCCCCGCGGTCCCGCGGTGTGCGGTTCGACTCTGACAGGATGGGATGGTGACCACCGCCGGACCGGGCCGTCCCCGGCTGACCACGCGTCGTCGACCGGGTGCGACCGCCCAGGCCGAGATCCTCGATGCGGCGGCGGAGTTGTTCACCACCAAGGGGTTTTCGTCGACCTCGACGCGCCAGATCGCGGAGATGGTCGGGATGCGCCAGGCCTCGCTCTACCACCATTTCGCCACCAAGGACGACATCCTCGCGGCACTGCTGGACAAGACGGTCTCCGCGCCGATGGACCTGGCGACCCGACTGCTCGAGCGAGGCGAGCCGGCCGCGGTACGGCTGTACGCGTTGATCCTGTTCGACGCCGGTCAGTTGATGTCCGGTCGGTGGAATCTCGGAGCGCTCTACCTGCTCCCCGAACTGCGTACCGATCGGTTCACCCAGTTCCGAGGAGAACGTCAGCTCCTGCGTGAGCGGTACGCCACGCTGGCCGCCGCGGTGCTGCGACAGCTCGACGCCGACGGGACCGAGCGGGCAGGTCTGCCGTTCCGGATCGTCGAGACCGTGATCAGCGTGCGGAGCGACGTCGAGGGCGGCGAGGCACCGTGCCCAGGGCTCGGCTCCCCGACGCTGCTGGCCGACGCCGGACTGCGGGTGCTGGGCTGGACCGATGTGGAGTCCCTGCGGGCCGCGGCCGGTGCGGTGCTGGCCGAGTGCGCGGACGGCGACTGAACCGGTGCCCGCCGGGTGCACCTTCTGCGACGTCGTCGATCGCGCGGCGCCGGCCCACCTCGTCTTCGAGGATCCGGACACCCTCGCGTTCCTCGACCGGCGTCCGGTGTTCAAGGGGCACGTGCTGCTGGTGCCGCGTCGGCACGTCGCCGTCCTGGCGGACCTCCCGCCCGAGCTGGTCGCACCGCTGTTCACTGTCGCCCAACGGCTCTCGCGGGCGGTGGTCGACGGGCTCGGCGCGCAGGGTTCGTTCGTCGCCGTCAACAACGTGGTCTCGCAGAGCGTGCCGCACCTGCACGTCCACGTGGTGCCGCGCGCCAAGGGCGACGGACTGCGCGGATTCTTCTGGCCCCGCACGAAGTACGCCGACGAGGCCGAGGCGGCCGGCTACGCGGCGCGGCTCGGTGCCGCGATGCGCGCCGGATGAGCTTCGTCCGCCGCTGGTCGGGTACTCGTTCGACTACTCGGCACGCTTGTCGGCCATCAGGTACGCCTGACGTTGCTTCTCGGAAGGCGTGCGTTCCCGCACGAGCTGCGCCTGCACGTCGAAGCCGGCCTCCCGAAGCAACCCGAGGATCCGGTCGGGCGAGAGTCGGTACACGTCGTAGGACACCGTGTGCCCGTACGCCTCCTCGAGCCGGACACGTTCGTCGCCGACCTGGAATGCGAGCATCAGGTGGCCGCCGGGCCGCAGCGTTCGGTGGAACTCGGCGAAGACCGTCGGCAACAGCTCCGGCGGGGTGTGGATGATCGAGTACCAGGCCACAATTCCCGCGAGGACACCGTCTTCCAGGTCCAGTTCCGTCATCGAGCCCACCTCGAACCGAAGCCCCGGATGGTCGCGACGGGCCACTGCGACCATCTCGGGCGAGAGATCGATCCCGAACGCACTGAGCCCCAGGGACCGCAGGTGCGCCGTCACCCGGCCCGGCCCGCAGCCCAGGTCCGCGACCGGACCGTCTCCCCCGTCGTGCACGAACTCCGCGAACGCTGCCAGCATGGCCCGGTCGAACGGCTGATCCGCGAGCATGCCGCGAACGAGCTCGGCGTAGTCCGCGGCGACTGTGTCGTACGCCGCGCGCGTCATCTCCAAGTAGGAAGGTCCCGTCATGCGGAGGACCATATTCCTAGCGACCGACATCCTCGTCGGCTGGCCATTCCCGGTCGGCGTCATACATCTCATGCACCGTTCACCTGGCGAAACATCATTGTCATCGAATGTATGTACGAGTACCGTGTGATGTATGGAACTCGACGCCATGCTCACCGACCCCACCGGGGTCGAAGCATGGCGACTCGACGAAACCGAATTGGCCGCGACTGTTCCCGAGCTGTCGGAGAAGATCCTCGAGTTGGAAGCACTGCGGGTCCGGATGGTCCACGAGGCCGACCAACGCTGCGTCCCGAATCATCTCGGCGCCGCCGACACCACCTCCTGGCTCTCCGACACAACACGCATGACCGCAGGCCACGCCGGCAAGATCGTCCGTTTGGGACGGGAACTGCCCCTGCGCCCGCGAATGGCCGCCGCGCTCGACGCCGGACGGATCGAACTCGGACACGTCCAGGTGATCGTCGACTTCCTCGCCCGACTCGAACGCCTCACCGTCGGCCAGCCTGGCCCGTTGGTGGAGACGGACTGGGACCACCCCGACCCCGAAACCGGGCGACCCGACGACTGCCAGGCCTACCTCCTCATCGCCGCCCAACTCGAGAACGCCACCGTCCTACGCAGACGCGCCCGCGCGTTGGAGTTGCTGCTGCAGCTCGACGGGACTGTGCCACCGGACGGGGAGAACCCCGAACTCAACGAGTTCCACGCCTCCGCCACGTTGGGCGGACGAGTGCACGTGAAGGGCAGTTTTGACGCCGAGGTCGGCGAGGCCCTGAACACCGCGCTGTCCGGCCTGTCCAAGCCGCACCCGAGCACCGACGACGACGGAAACCCGATCCGCGACCCGCGTTCGGCTGCGAAGCGCCGAGCGGACGCGTTGGAGCAGATCATCCGCGGGCACCTCGACAACGCCCGAGGCCCGGTCGAGGGCGGCGAACAACCACACGTCACCGTCACCATCGACCTCGACGCCCTCAAGGACGCCGTCACCAAGACCGCGCCGACGCCGGCGACCGGGGCCTGGACGAAGAACGGCTGGGACTACCACTCCGGCAACGCAACCGGACCCGTCGGTGCAACCAGATCCACACATGGCGAGAGCTGCTCAGACGTCCGGCCGCCTCGGCACTACCGCCGCGTCCGGCACGCCAGCATGCCGTGGGCCGGACCCGTCTCCGCCGCCATCGCCGCACGCCTGTCCTGCGACGCCCAAGTCACCGCGGTGTTCGTCGACAAGGAAGGCAACCCCCTCGACGTCGGCCGCAGCACCCGCTTCGTCACACCAAGCCTGCGGAAAGCGCTCGTCGCCCGGGACTGCGGATGCGCGTTCCCCGGCTGCGGACGCCCCGCCGCCTGGACCGACGCCCACCACATCATCCACTGGTCCGACGACGGCAAAACCGCACTGTCGAACCTGGTGCTGCTGTGCAAGAAGCACCACACGATCATCCACAGAAACCACTGGGCAGTGGCCATCGGCGACGACGGCCACCCGTGGTTCACACCCCCGGCCTGGGTCGACCCGGCGCGAAGACCCCGGCCGGCTCACAACCGGCGCGCGATCGACACGGCCTGACCCGCGGGCGCAGGCCCCACACCGTCACCCAGCCAAGACCTGCACCACCGACAACCGGACCGGTTGCGGCCGAGACACACTCGGCCGCAACCGGTCTGCGTCGCACAGATGGCGGACTCCGCAGCTACGGCATCGCCGCTAGGGTGGCGCGCATGCCTGCTGTACACGAGCTCCCCAGCACCGACAAGGCCGTTCGCCCGCCGACCCACGCCGACGCGATCGCCGAGTTCCGCGAAATGGCGGAACGCCACCCCGAGCTGGAGATCGACATGGAGGCCGTGCTGGCCTCCGCCCGCTACGTATGAGGCGAATCCGACTAGCGACCTGCCCCCACCGGCCCCGCCGGGCCAACCTGACCGGTCAGTCGGTGAGACCGACGACCTCCTGGTCGGTGAGCACGGTCTGCGGCACCCGACCGGCATCCTTCGCCAGGCGCACGGCCCGGTACAGCGGCCGCTCCTCGAGCCCCGCGCCACGGGCCTCCGCGCGCAGCTGACCGACGAGCACCGTCGACATGGCCAGCGCCGGCGCCAGCTCGCTCGACGCGAGGGCGTCGGCCAGCGACCGCAGCGCGAGCACCTCGAGTTCGCGTCCGCCGCTCTCGGTGTAGAGCGCCAGCGGCACCGTCACCAGGGTCCGGCCGTCGCCGACCCGCAGGAGCACCTGGCTGACCCGCGCCGCCCGGACCACCAGCTCGGTGCTCACCACGGCACTGATGTCGACCGACCGCGACCGCACCGCGGTGCGGGTGTGAAGGACGTTGCCGGCAAGCCAGATCCGCCGCCGCATCGTCAGCAGCGACGACACCGCAGTCGGCAGTGCGATCACCGCACCGACCAGCACCGCCATCCCCGCCGAGGTGAAGAACCCGACGCCGACACCGACCAGCACACCGAGTCCGACCGCGACCGCGGCCACCCGACGCAGTCGCGGCGCGAGCAGCGACGCCGGTATCAGGTCCAGGGACACCGAACCGGCCGCCGCGTCACCCTTCGCCAAGGAACGCCCCGACCTGCGCAACCACGTCGTCGAGCGGCACCGACCGCTGGTCTCCGGTCGCCAGGTCCTTGAGCCCGACCACGCCCTCCTCGAGGTCCCGCTCGCCGAGCACCAGCGCCAACCGGGCGCCGGAGCGGTCGGCGGCCTTCATCGCGCCCTTGAGTCCGCGGCCGCCGTAGGCGATGTCCGTCCGGATACCGGCCTGCCGCAGCTGCGCGGCCACCACCACCATGCGGGCCCGCGCCTCGTCGCCGAGCGGCACGCCGAACACCTCACAGCGCGCCGGGCTCGCGACCGTCTTGCCCTCCGCCGCGAGCGCGAGCACCGTGCGGTCGACGCCGATGCCGAACCCGATGCCGGACAGCGGCTGACCGCCGAGCTGTTCCATCAGTCCGTCGTAGCGTCCGCCGCCGCCGATCCCCGACTGCGCGCCCAGTCCGTCGTGCACGAACTCGAAGGTGGTCTTCGTGTAGTAGTCGAGCCCGCGCACCATCCGCGGGTTCACCACGTACGGGACGCCGAGCGCGTCGAGGTGCGCGAGCACCTCGTCGAAGTGCGCCTTCGCCTCCTCGGAGAGGTGGTCGAGCATCAGGGGTGCGCCGGCCGTCATCTCCTTGACGTGCGGGCGCTTGTCGTCGAGCACGCGCAGCGGGTTGATCTCGGCGCGCCGCCGGGTGTCCTCGTCGAGGTCGAGGCCGAAGAGGAACTCCTGCAACAGCTCTCGGTACTGCGGTCGGCAGGTGTCGTCGCCGAGCGAGGTGATCTCCAGGCGGAACCCGTCCAGGCCGAGGGACCGGAACCCGGCGTCGGCGATCGCGATGACCTCCGCGTCGAGGGCCGGGTCGTCGACGCCGATCGCCTCGATGCCCACCTGCTGCAGCTGCCGGTAGCGGCCGGCCTGCGGACGCTCGTAGCGGAAGAACGGCCCCGAGTAGCTGAGCTTGACGGGCAGCTGGCCACGGTCGAGGCTGTGCTCGATGACGGCCCGCATCACGCCGGCGGTGCCCTCCGGGCGCAGCGTGACCGAGCGGTCGCCGCGGTCCGCGAAGGTGTACATCTCCTTGCTGACCACGTCCGTGGACTCACCGACGCCGCGGGCGAACAGCCCGGTGTCCTCAAAGATCGGCAGCTCGATGTGACCGTATCCGGCGAGCCGGGCTGCGCGGGTGAGTCCGTCGCGGACCGCGACGAACTCCGCCGACGCCGGCGGCACGTAGTCGGGAACGCCCTTGGGGGCCGAGAATGCGGTGTTACTGGGCTTGCTCACCGGTCTAGTCTCTCCTATCGGAAAACTCGAGGCCCTACCTGGATCCGTCCAGTCCGACGAGGAACGGGTTGGACGCCCGCTCCTGCCCGATCGAGCTCGCGCCGCCGTGGCCGGGGAGCACCGCGGTGTCGTCCCCCAGCACCAGCAACTTCGCCGCGATCGAGCGCAGCAGCTGCTCGTGGTCGCCGCCCGGCAGGTCGGTACGACCGATCGACCCGGCGAACAGCGTGTCGCCGGTCAGCGCGACCTGCACCGGGCCGTCCTCGGTGGCGGCCATGGTCCGCAGCACCACCGAGCCCTGGGTGTGGCCGGGGGTGTGGTCCACCTCGAACCGGATGCCTGCCAGCTCGAGCACGTCGCCGTCGGCGAGCTCGATCACCTCGGCGGGCTCGGTGAAGGTCGCGTCGCCGATCATCGCGGCCAGGGCGGCACCGGTGCCCCGCAGCGGGTCGCTGAGCATGTACCGGTCCTCGGGGTGGATGTAGGCCGGGATCGAGTACTTCGCGCACACCGGCGCCACCGACCAGGTGTGGTCCAGGTGCCCGTGGGTCAGCAGCACCGCGGTCGGCGTCAGCCCCGTCTTGTCGAGGAACTCGACCAACGGCTCGGTGGCTTCCTGCCCGGGATCGACGACGACGCACTCCGTCGCGTCGTCCTGCGCCAGGATGTAGCAGTTCGTCTGGAAGGCTCCGGCGGGGAATCCGGTGACGAGCACGGCAATCGCTCCTAGTTCGCAATGAGTGTTGGTGGCCCCGAGGGGCCGGATACAGCCTAGGCTCCCATCCCGTCAGGATGCTCACAGGTTCTACTGGCAGACTTTGCCAGCGACTTACCAGTGGGCGCCACGCCCAACCGGCTATCGGAGGTATGCAGTAGTGCCCAGCAATGAGCAGCGTCGCCAGACCGCGAAACGGAAGCTGGAACGACAGCTCGAACGTCGTGCGGAGCAGAACCGCAAGCGCAAGCAGATGACGATCGGCGCATCGGTGTTCGGCGTCGTCCTCGTGGTCGCGGCCGGTGCGGTCGTCTACAACCTGACCAAGAGCGACGACACCGCGGACACGGCGACGACGGCGCAGGAGGCTGGCGTAATGCCGACCGCCCGTAGCGAAGCGCTGCCCGCCACCGTCGACTGCACGTACACCCCCGACGGCCAGCCCGCCGCCAAGCCCGTCACCGCGCCGAACGGCGCCGGCGTCTCGGCCGAGGGCACCGTGACGGTCAACCTGGACACCACGCAGGGCCCGATCGGCCTGAACCTCGATCGCGCGGAGTCGCCGTGCACGGTCAACAGCCTGGTGAGCCTGACCGAGCAGGGCTACTACAACGACACCCCGTGCCACCGCCTGAGCACCACCGGCCTGAAGATCCTGCAGTGCGGTGACCCGACGGGCCAGGGCAACGGCGGACCCGGATACGGCTTCGAGAACGAGTTCCCGACCGACCAGTACAACCCCGACGACCCGAATCTCGGCGAGACGGTGACCTACCCCCGCGGCACCATCGCGATGGCGAACACCGGCGCACCCGGCACCAACGGCAGCCAGTTCTTCCTGGTCTACGACGACTCCCCGCTGCCGCCGATGTACACCGTCTTCGGCACCATCTCGGACGAGGGACTGGCCACCATCGAGAAGGTCGCCGCGGCCGGCGACGACGGCTCGATGTCCGCGGGCGGCGGCAAGCCGAACACCCCGATCCAGATCACCACCGCGAGCGTGGCGGCATGAAGCGGTCGATGATCGTGACGGCCGGCGTCGGGTTGGCCCTGGTCGTGGCCGGCTGTTCCTCCGGCGACGACGCGGCGTCCACGCCCGGTTCGACGTCGAAGACGACGACCGCGTCCGCGGCGCCCGCGCCCACCATGGACATGTCGTCCTTCGCGGCGCTGCCCGCCGTGCCGGCCGCGGCCGCCGCAACCGTCTCGTGCGAGTACCCGGCCGCGGGCCAGGCCAGCAAGCCGGCGAACGCCCCGGCCACCGCCGACGTGTCGACCGCCGGGACCGCGACCGTCGCGATGGCCACCTCGCAGGGCGCGATCGGGCTGACCCTGGACCGCGCCGAGGCGCCGTGCACGGTGAACAGCTTCGTCAGCCTCGCCGAGCAGGGCTACTTCAATGACACCCCGTGCCACCGCCTGACCACCGGTTCCAGCCTCAAGGTGCTGCAGTGCGGCGACCCCGCCGGCGTCGGTACCGGCGGCCCCGGCTACCGCTTCGCCAACGAGTACCCGACCACCGCGTTCGCGGACGGTGACCCCGCCGTCGAGGAGGGCATGGTCTACCCCCGCGGCACCGTCGCGATGGCCAACTCCGGCCCGGGCGGCACGAACGGCAGCCAGTTCTTCCTGGTCTACGCGGACTCGGTGCTGCCCCCGCAGTACACCGTCTTCGGCACCATCGACGAGGCCGGCCTGGCCACCCTGGACAAGGTCGCGGCGGGCGGCACCGCGAGCTCCCGCGGCGCCGGCGACGGCAGGCCGAACTCCGCGGTGCAGATCGAGACCGTCACCGTCAGCTAGTCCCGACGGAACCGGACAGTCCGGCCGCGCCGCCCAGCCACCGGGCGGCGCGGCCGGACTCGTCTGACGGAAGGCACGCACCGGACGGCGACCGAACCCCACGTCGTTCCGGCCGCCGTACCCATCGTTCCGGGTCGTTCGAGCCGCCTGCCGCCCTCGATCCGGCGGCCGAACTCGCCGAGTGAACGGCACGTTCATTCGATCCAATCGAATGAACGCTTCCGTTCACTCGGTCAGGCGGCGGAGGTCATCCGGTACACGTCGTAGACGCCCTCGACGTTGCGCACCACGTTCAGCACGTGGCCGAGATGCTTCGGGTCACCCATCTCGAAGGTGAACCTGCTGATCGCGACGCGGTCGCCGGAGGTGGCCACCGAGGCGGAGAGGATGTTCACCTTCTCGTCCGCGAGGGCCTTGGTCACGTCGGAGAGCAGCCGGTGCCGGTCCAACGCCTCGATCTGGATGGCCACCAGGAACACCGACGACGCCGACGGCGACCACTCCACCTCGATGATCCGCTCGGACTGCTCCTGCAACGAGGACGCGTTGGTGCAGTCCACCCGGTGCACGCTGACCGCGCCGCCCCGGGTCACGAAGCCCATGATCTCGTCGCCCGGCACCGGGGTACAGCACTTGGCCAGCTTGGCGACGGTCCCCTCGGCGCCGGGCACCAGCACGCCGGAGTCGGTGGCCCGACGCGACGTCGTCGGGATCGTCGACGGCGTGGCCCGCGCGGCCAGCTCCTCCTCGACGTCACCGACGCCGCCGAGCTGCGCGACCAGTCGCTGCACCACGTGCTGCGCGGAGACGTTGTGCTCCCCCACCGCCGCGTACAGCGCGGACACGTCCACGTACCGCAGCTCGTGCGCGATGGCCGCCATCGACTCGGCGCTGAGCAGGCGCTGCAACGGCAGCCCGCCGCGCCGCACCTCCTTGGCGATGGCGTCCTTGCCTGCCTCCAGCGCCTCCTCGCGACGCTCCTTCGCGAACCACTGCCTGATCTTGGACTTGGCGCGCGGCGAGACGACGAAGCTCTGCCAGTCCCGGCTCGGACCGGCGTTGGCGGCCTTGGAGGTGAACACCTCCACCACCTCGCCGTTCTCGAGCGTCCGCTCCAGCGCCACCAACCGGCCGTTGACCCGGGCGCCGATACAGCGGTGCCCGACCTCGGTGTGCACGGCGTACGCGAAGTCCACCGGAGTCGACCCGGCGGGCAGCGTGACCACGTCGCCCTTCGGGGTGAAGACGAAGATCTCCTTGACCGCGAGGTCGTAGCGCAGCGACTCCAGGAACTCTCCCGGGTCGGCCGCCTCCCGCTGCCAGTCCAGGAGCTGACGCATCCACGCCATGTCGTCGACCTCGGCGACGTCGCTGGAGTGCTTGCCCTTGGTCTCCTTGTAACGCCAGTGCGCCGCGATGCCGAACTCGGCGGTGCGGTGCATCTCGCGGGTCCGGATCTGCACCTCCAGCGGCTTGCCCTCCGGGCCCACCACCGTGGTGTGCAGCGACTGGTACACCCCGTACCGGGGCTGGGCGATGTAGTCCTTGAACCGCCCGGCCATCGGCTGCCACAGCGAGTGCACGACGCCGACGGCGGCATAGCAGTCGCGAACCTCGTCGCACAGGATCCGCACGCCCACCAGGTCGTGGATGTCGTCGAAGTCGCGGCCCTTGACGATCATCTTCTGGTAGATCGACCAGTAGTGCTTGGGCCTGCCCTCGACCACCGCGCTGATCCGCGACGCCGAGAGGGTGGCGTTGATCTCGGCCCGCACCTTCGCCAGGTAGGTGTCGCGTGACGGCGCCCGGTCCGCGACCAGACGGACGATCTCCTCGTACTTCTTCGGATGCAGGATCGCGAACGAGAGGTCCTCGAGCTCCCACTTGACCGTGGCCATTCCCAGCCGATGGGCAAGCGGCGCAATGACTTCCAGTGTCTCGCGGGCCTTGCGCGTCTGCTTCTCCGGCGGCAGGAAGCGCATGGTGCGCATGTTGTGCAGCCGGTCCGCGACCTTGATCACCAGCACCCGGGGGTCCCGCGCCATGGCGATGATCATCTTGCGGATGGTCTCGCCCTCGGCCGCGGTGCCGAGCACCACCTTGTCCAACTTGGTGACGCCGTCGACCAGGTGCGCGACCTCGTCGCCGAAGTCCGCGGTGAGCTGTTCGAGGCTGTAACCGGTGTCCTCGACGGTGTCGTGCAGCAGCGCCGCCACCAGCGTCGTGGTGTCCATGCCCAGCTCGGCGAGGATGGTCGCGACGGCCAGCGGGTGGGTGATGTACGGGTCGCCGGAGCGCCGCGTCTGCCCCTCGTGCCGCTCCTCGGCGACGTCGTAGGCGCGCTGCAGCAGCGCCAGGTTCGCCTTCGGGTAGAGGTCGCGGTGCACGGTCACCAGCGGCTCGAGCACCGGCTTGATCATCGTGTTGCGCTGCGCGGTGATCCGACGCGCGAGCCGGGCCCGCACCCGCCGCGACGCCGACGTGGGCACCGCGGGCGCCTGACCGTCGGGGGCCGACCCCTGCCCGCCCGTTCCGGACCGCGACCTGTCGAGGTTCTGGGTCATCCGAAGTCACCTCCCACTGATTCGCAACTGCTCAGCTGCCGGCACAACGCTGCCAGCGACAACTTTAGTCCTCAGACCTGCAGCAGGGACGTCACCGGGTACTCCGCGAGCCGGTCCCGGCCACCGAGCGCGGCGATCTCGAGCACGACGGCGATGCCGACCACCTCGGCGCCCGCCGCGGTGAGCAGTTCCGCTGTGGCGCGCAGCGTTCCGCCGGTGGCCAGGACGTCGTCGATCACCAGGACCCGACGGCCGTGCAGTTCGATGCCGTCGGCGGGCACCTCCAGCGTCGCCGACCCGTACTCGAGGTCGTAGGACTGGCTGCGCACCGGCGGCGGCAGCTTGCCCGCCTTGCGGACCGCGAGCACCCCCGCGTCCAGCGCCAGCGCGACGCCGCCGCCGATCAGGAACCCGCGGGCGTCGATGCCGGCCACCAGGTCAGCCTCGGAGCCGACCGCGACCATCGCCGCGATGATGTCGCGAAACGCCTTGGCGTCGGCGAACACCGGGGTCAGGTCGGCGAACCGGACGCCGGGCTCGGGGAAGTCGTCGGCCCACCGGGTGAGGCGGGCGATGTCGTCGGCGGCCAGGGACTGCTCGTAGTTCACCTGAGCAGTATCCACCTGTCCATGTTCCAGCCCGCACCCGCGGCCGTGGGATTCGGCACCGCGGCGTGCATGCCGTTGGCGACGGCCGTCGTCCGCGGTTCGTTGAACAGCGGCAGCGACGGCATCTCCCCCCACAGGATGTTCTCGGCCTCGACGGCCAGCCCGAGCTGCCGGTCCTGGGCGGTCTCGACGGCGAGCTGGCCCGCGATCTCGGTGACCCGGCCGTTGCGGAACTGTCCGACGTTGTTCCTGTTGCCCTCGGCCAGCGAGTACACCGGCGGCACCAGGGAGTCGCTGCCCGCCGCGCCCGGCGCCGACGCGGTGCCGCCGAGCAGGGCGTCCACCTGCCCCGCGGCCAGTGCGGACGGGGCGAAGTCCGCCGTCCCCGCGTCCTGCACGGTGATCCCGGCGGGCTCACAGGCCGTGGCGATCGCGGCGACGGTGGCGGCGCGGCGCGCGTCGGGCGCGAGGTAGCCGACCCGCACCGTGAGCGGCCCGTGCCCGGACGCGGCACCGGTGTCCGCCTGCAGGTAGCGGTTGCCGGCGACACCGGCGACCGGTCCGTACAGCAGGGTGTCCGGCTGCACGATCCGCGAGTTCAGGACCCCCGATCCGAGCCCGGACTGCGGGGCGTACCCGGGGTGGCCCAGGGTGTCGAACAACGCCTGACGCGGCACGCAGGAGGCGAACGCGCGCCGGGCCTCGGCGGACCCGAGCGCCCCGCCGGTGGCGAGCACCAGCTGTTCGCTGCTGCGCGACGGCTCGGTCACGGTGTCGTACCCCTCGCCCGGATCGAGTCCCTCGACGGAACCCGCGCCGACGTCGAGGATGTCGACGTCGCCGGAGGCCATCTTCTCCTCCAGGTCGGTGCCCTTGGGCCACACCACGATCCGGTCGGTGCCGGGCTTGTTGCCCCACCACTTCTCGTTCGCGACGAGGACCAGACCGTCCTCCGGGGAGTAGGAGGCCGCCCGGTACGGCCCGGCGGACGGGAACAGCGCCGGGTCCAACTCGCCGACGGGCAGCTTCCACCCGTTGTTCCAGAAGTCCGCGACCCGGGACAGCGCAGCCGGGTCGTCGCCGCGCACCGCGGTCGCCACGTCGGGCACCCCGGCGGCGCGGGCCGCCACGTGGGCAGGCATCAGCGCGGTCGCGCCGAACAGGCCGCGCCACTCGGCGAACGCCCGGCCCGGCGCGAACACGGCGGTGGCGTCCTTCGCGCCGGGCGCGCAGTCGACCCGGTCGATGTCCGAGTAGCCCGCCCGGGAGGCCGAGTCGAACAGCTGCTGCCCGTCGGGCCCGGTGAACCGGCCGCTGCCGGCCGCCCAGGCCAGCACGAGGTCGTCGCAGGTGACCGGCACGCCGTCGGAGTACACGGCGGCCGGGTTGATCTTGTACGAGATGGTCAACGCGTCGCCCGGTGCGGTGGCAGCGGTGCCGACGTCGCCGTCGGCGAGGGCGATGCCCTCGGGGCCGAGATAACTCAGCCCCGGGAGCACCCGCCCGAACGCCTGCCGGGCACCCGACGCGGCGCCGTCCACCGTGTTCGCGTTGTAGGTGGTGAGGACGTTGTCGATGGCGTAGCCGATGGACGGGACCTGGTCCTCGCTCTTCGCGCAACCGGTGACCGCCGCGACCGTCACGATCGCGCCCGCACCGGCGGCACCGATCCGTCTACGCCAACTCATCCCACTACCTCTTCTTGTCGCGCTTCCCCGTCGGCCGGGATCCCGGCTGCGGCGCGGCGGCCGCCCGCCGAGGGACCGACGTCGAGCCTGCCAGGGCGGCGTCCGAGATCCCAGCCGCCCCGCCGGACCGCTCCGCGCGACGCGCGAGCACCTTCCTGGTGTGCGCGGCCACCGGACCCCAGCGCTCCTTGATCGACACCAGCATCGGGGTGGCGAAGAAGATCGACGACACCGCGCCGACGATGATGCCGACGAGCTGGACGACCGCGAGGTCCTTCAGGGTGCCGACGCCGAGCAGGCCGACCGCGACGACCAGCAGGCCGATCACCGGCAGGATCGAGATCACCGTGGTGTTGATCGAACGCATCAGCGTCTGGTTCACCGCGAGGTTCGCCTGTTCGGCGTAGGTGCGGCGGGTCAGGTGCAGGATGCCCCGGGTGTTCTCCTCGACCTTGTCGAACACCACGACGGTGTCGTAGAGCGAGAAACCCAGGATGGTCAGGAAGCCGATCACCGTCGCCGGGGTGACCTCCAGCCCGATGAGCGAGTACACACCCGCGGTGACGACCATGTCGAAGAACAGCGCGACCAGGCCTGCGATCGCCATGTCCCGCTCGAACCGGATCGCGATGTAGATGCCCACGATCACCAGGAACACCGCCAGCGCGATCAGCGCCTTCTTGGTGATCTGGCTGCCCCAGGTCTCACTGACGTCCGCGACGGAGATCGCGTTCTTGCTCGGGACGCCGTCCTTGTCCTCCGGCTGGAACTCGTCGTACAACGCGGTCTGCAGCTCGGCGACCTGACTGATGTCCAGTGCCTCGGAACGGATCTGGATGGTGGCCGCGGATCCGGATCCCACGGTCTGCACCGAGACCGGCTCGGTCCCGATGGTCTCCGTGTAGACCGCCTCCACCTGCTCGGTGGTGACGTTGTCGGCGGCGGGCATCTGGATGCGCGACCCGCCCTCGAAGTCGATGCCCAGCGTGAAGCCGCGGAAGACGATGCTGGCGATCGAGATCAGCACGATCACCGAGATGATCGCGTAGTACATCCTGCGCTTGCCGACGATCTCGAAGGCGCCGGTTCCGGTGTACAGCCGGGACAGCAGGCTGTGGTGCGGCAGGATCGCCTGGCCTGCGGCCGTGTTCTCGGGGGACGTGTCCCCGGTGGTGTTGCTCACTTGTCAGGCCTCCTTCGACTGCGCGCCGACGGCGTTGTGCGCCCCGGCGGCAGCGGTCTTACGTTCCCGGGCGACCTGCGTGACGGCACCGAGGCCGTTGACGCTCGGCTTCGACCAGAAGTCGGACTTCGATGCCAGGTGGACCAGCGGGTGGGTCACCAGGAACACCACGATCACGTCGAGGATGGTGGTCAGGCCGAGGGTGAACGCGAAGCCGCGCACCTGCCCGACCGCCAGGACGTAGAGCACGGCGGCGGCGATGAAGCTGACCGCGTTGCCGGACAGGATGGTCCGGCGCGCACGCGCCCAACCGCGCGGCACGGCCGAGCGGAAGCTGCGGCCCTCCCGCATCTCGTCCTTGATCCGCTCGAAGTACACGACGAACGAGTCGGCGGTCATGCCGATACCGATGATCAGACCGGCGATACCCGCCAGGTCCAGGGTGAAGCCGATGTACCGGCCCAGCAGCACCAGGATCGCGTAGACCATCAGCCCGGAGAGGATCAGCGACAGCGCCGTGAGCACACCGAGCATGCGGTAGTAGACCAGGCAGTAGATCAGCACCAGGATCAGGCCGACGAGGCCGGCGATCAGGCCTGCCTGCAGCGACGCCAGGCCCAGGGTCGCGGAGACCGTCTCGGCCTCGGACGCCTGGAAGGACAGCGGCAGCGAACCGTACTTGAGGGTGTTGGCCAGTTCCTTGGCCGAGGACGCGGTGAAGTCACCGGTGATCGAGGTGGCGCTGCCCGCGGGGGTCGCGCCCTGCACGACCGGCGCGCTGACCACCTTCGAGTCGAGCGTGAACGCGGCCTGCTTGCCGATGTTGGCGGCGGTGAACTGCGCCCACGTGCTGCTGCCGTCGGACTTGAAGGTCAGGCTGACCTCGTGGCGGGACTGCTGCGAGTTGAACGCGGACGTGGCGTCGGCGATCTCCTGGCCGTCGATGATGCTCGGGCCGAGCACGTACACGGTGGTGCCGTCGGTGGAGCAGGCCACCAGCGGCAGCGCCGGGTCGTCGTTGCCCTGCAACGGGTCCGGGGCGTTGCAGTCCAGCGAGGCCATGGCCTGCTGCTGCACTGCCGGATCGGTGCTCTGCCGGGTCGCCTTCGCCGCCGCGATCTCGGCGGCGGCCTTGTCCGCGTCCGACATGTCACCGCTCGGCGGCGCGGGGGCCTCCGGCGCAGGCGCCGTGGTCGGCTCGGGGGCCTGTGCGGGGAACGGACGGTTCTGCGGCTCGGACGCGGGGGCCTCAGCCGGTGCCTGCTCGGGAGCCGGTGCCGGCTCGGGAGCGGGGGCCGGAGCCGGCGTCTGCGTCACGGGGGCCTGCGCCTGTGTGTTCGCGGAGACCTGCGAACCGATGACCGGCCGGATGTACAGCCGTGCGGTCTGGCCGAGGGTGCGGGCCTGCGAACTGTCGTCGCCGGGGACCGTGATGACCAGGTTGTCACCGTCGATCACGACCTCGGACCCGGAGACGCCGAGACCGTTGACACGGGTCTCGATGATCTCCTGGGCGCGACGCAGCGAGTCCTGGCTCGGCTGACTGCCGTCCGGGGTCCGCGCGGTCAGGGTGACACGGGTGCCGCCCTGCAGGTCGATACCGAGCTTAGGCGTCGGGGACTTGTCCCCCGTGAAGAAGACGAGCGCGTACAGCGCCGCAACGATCAGCCCGAATATCACGAGCGAACGCGCTGGTCGTACGGCTCCAGTAGAAGGTGCCACGATCCGTTGTTCTCCTAGAAGTGCGTATGGGGTGCCGTGCCCGGACGGAGGAAGGCCGCCCGAGACACGACCGCTGCCGAGCGAGGGCACTCGGCAGCGGAAATGTATCTAGCTCACTCCTTGTCGGGGCGACCCTTGTCGAGGCGAATCTGGGTCTCCTCGGGGGTTTCGTCGATCACCTTGTCTGCGACGCTCTCGTCGGCGACAGCCTCGTCGGCAACGTCCTCGTCGAGGTCGTCGTCGTCGTCGAGGTCGTCCTCGTCGAGGTCCGCGTCGTCCACGATCAGCTCGCGGATCACCAGGCGCGACCAGGTGGTCACGACGCCCGGCGCGATCTCCAGCTCGACGGTGTCGTCATCGAGCTCGACGATGGTGCCGTGCAGGCCTGAGGTGGTGAGCACACGATTGCCAACGGTCAGCGAATCCTGCATCTCGGCGGTCTTCGCCATTTCCTTCTTCTGGCGGCGGATGCCGAGGAACATCGGCACGAGCAGGGCGAGAATAAGGAGCGGAAACAGCAGTTCCATTGTTGAAGTCAGTCCTAAACGTTTGTCCGTGCGGCCGGACCAGGTCGGACCGCCGCCGTACCCCAGTGTGCCACTAGTCCCGCGAAGACTGCGGAGGTTCGTTAACTCGGACCTCGATGCCGCCCGCCGCGGCCTCCGGCGGGGGTGTCAGGCCGAGCTGCTGCCAGGCCGCCGCGGTGGCCACCCGGCCCCGCGGGGTGCGCGCAATCATGCCCGCACGCACCAGGAACGGCTCGCAGACCTCCTCGACGGTGCTCGGTTCCTCCCCCACCGCGACGGCGAGGGTCGAGACGCCGACCGGACCGCCGCCGAAACTGCGGATCAGCGCGCTGAGCACCGCCCGGTCCAGTCGGTCCAGACCCAGCTCGTCCACGTCGTAGACGGCCAGCGCCGCGCGGGCGATCTCGCGGGTGATCACGCCGTCGGCCCGGACCTCGGCGAAGTCGCGGACCCGGCGCAGCAGCCTGTTGGCGATGCGCGGTGTGCCCCGGGAGCGTCGGGCGATCTCGGCGCCGGCGTCCTCGGAGAGTTCGACACCGAGGATCCCGGCGGACCGGATGAGAATCCGTTGCAGCTCCGGCGGGTCGTAGAAGTCCATGTGCGCGGTGAATCCGAAGCGGTCGCGCAGCGGACCGGTCAGCGCACCGGACCGGGTGGTGGCGCCGACCAGGGTGAACGGCGCCACCTCCAGCGGAATCGAGGTGGCCCCCGGCCCCTTGCCGACGATGACGTCGACCCGGAAGTCCTCCATCGCCAGGTACAGCATCTCCTCCGCGGGGCGCGCGATCCGGTGGATCTCGTCGATGAACAGCACGTCGCCCTCGACGAGGTTGCTCAGCATCGCCGCGAGGTCGCCCGCCCGTTCCAGCGCAGGCCCCGAGGTGAGCCGCAGGGACGTGCCGAGCTCGGTGGCGATGATCATCGCCATGCTGGTCTTGCCCAGTCCGGGCGGACCGGAGAGCAGGATGTGGTCCGGGGTGCCGCCGCGCATCTTGGCACCGGTGAGCACCAGTTGCAGCTGCTCGCGCACCCGGGGCTGACCGATGAAGTCGTCCAGCGAGGTCGGCCGCAGGCTCGCCTCGATGTCGCCGTCCCCGGCGACCAAGCTGGCGGTGACGGCCGACTCCTCGACGTCGAAGGCACCGTCACCGAAGGCGCCGTCGTCGAACGCGCCGTCGTCGCCGAAACCGTTGGCGGGCATGGTCACCGCGTCTTACCCAGCTGACTGAGCGCCGCGCGCAGCGCGGTGGAGGTGTCGGCGTCGGGGTTGGCCGCGAGCACCGAGTCGGTGGCCGGCTCGGCCTGCTTGAGCGGGAAGCCGAGGCCCACCAACGCCTCGACGATCTGCTCCCGGACCAGGCCCGGGACGACGGCAGGCAGCGCACCGTCCGCCAGCCGGTCGGGCGAGGTCGGCACGGCCTCGACCTTGTCCCGCAGTTCGACGACCATCCGTTCGGCGCCCCGCTTGCCGATCCCGGGCACCCGGGTCAGCGCGGTGACGTTGCCCTCGGCGAGAGCCTTGCGCAGTGCGGTCGGTTCGAGCACGGCGAGCGTCGCCATCGCCAGCCGCGGCCCCACCCCGGAGACCGTCTGCAACAGCCCGAACAGGTCCCGGGACTCGGTGTCGTGGAAGCCGTACAGCGTCATCGAGTCCTCGCGGACGATCATCGCCGTCACCAGCCGCACGTCGGCGCCGCGCGAGAGCGTGGACAGCGTCGCCGGGGTGGCGTTGAGGCGGTAGCCGACGCCTGCCGCCTCGAGCACCACGTGGTCGAGCGCGATCTCGAGCACCTCACCGCGAACGGAGGCGATCATCGGGTACCTGCCTTCTTGAGCCTGGAGTCGGTAGCTGCCGCGAGTTTCGCCGCGTAGCGCAGCTTCTGTTCGGCGGCCGCCTGCTCCGCCTGGGCCATCCTGGCGAGCATCGGGGCCCGCCAGCAGTGACAGATCGCCAACGCGAGGGCGTCGGCGGCATCGGCCGGTTTGGGGGCGACGGACAGCCCGAGAATCTTGGTCACCATCGCGGTGACCTGCTTCTTGTCCGCGTCGCCGTTGCCGGTGACCGCGGACTTCACCTGGCTCGGGGTGTGGAAGCAGACGTCGATGCCGCGGCGGGCGGCGGCCAGGGCGACCACGCCACCGGCCTGTGCGGTCGCCATCGCGGTGCGCACGTTGTGTTGGGAGAAGACCCTTTCGACCGCGACGACGGTCGGCTGGTAGCGGTCGAGCCACTGTTCGGCCGCCTCCGAGATGCCGAGCAGTCGCCGCGCCAGGTCCATCTCGGGCGGGGTGCGGATCACGTCCACCGCCACCGGGGTCACCGTGCGGCCGCGGCCGGCGTCGACGACTCCGAAGCCGCACCGGGTCAGCCCGGGGTCCACTCCCAGGACGCGCATCCACTCACCTCTCGACACCATGACACTCGATCGGCACCGACCCCACCGGCGACTGTGCCGACACGGACAGCGCTGCGAACAGCTGTTCGAGAGTATATGTCGAGGGTACGACAGGCAGGAAGACCAACACGCGGTCGCGCCGGCCGCGGGGCCGACGCGACCGGGCGGTCAGGCGTCGAGCTCGGCCAGGACCTCGTCGGACAGGTCCACATTGGTGTACACGTTCTGCACGTCGTCGGACTCCTCGAGGGCGTCGACGAGCTTGAAGACCTTGCGCGCGCCGTCCGCGTCGACCGGCACCTCGACGGAGGCGCGGAAGTCCGGGTCGGCGGACTCGTAGTCGATGCCGGCGTCCACCAGTGCGGTCCGCACGGCGATCATGTCGGCTGCCTCCGAGACGATCTCGAAGGTGTCGCCGAGGTCGTTGATCTCCTCGGCGCCGGCCTCGAGGACCACCTCGAGGATCTCGTCCTCGCTGCGGCCGCCCTTCTCGAGCAGCACGACACCCTTGCGGGTGAACAGGTACGACACCGAGCCGGGATCGGCGAGGTTGCCGCCGTTGCGGGTCATCGCGGTGCGCACCTCACCGGCGGCGCGGTTGCGGTTGTCGGTGAGGCACTCGACGAGCAGCGCAACACCGTTGGGGCCGTAGCCCTCGTACATGATGGTCTGCCAGTCGGCGCCGCCCGCCTCTTCACCGGCACCACGCTTGCGCGCGCGCTCGATGTTGTCGTTCGGGACGGAACTCTTCTTGGCCTTCTGGATGGCGTCGTAGAGGGTCGGGTTTCCCGCAGGATCGCCGCCACCCGTACGCGCCGCCACCTCGATGTTCTTGACAAGCTTCGCGAAGGACTTACCGCGTTTGGCGTCGATCGCGGCCTTCTTGTGCTTGGTGGTGGCCCATTTGGAGTGGCCGCTCATGCGTAGTCCCTCTTCCCGTTGTTAGATACCCGCACAACAGCGGTGCACGCTGCAGCGGGGAGCACACAGTACCGCTGAGTTTACGCGGGCGTCGGGGCCAGCCCCCGCACCATGCCGACAAAGAGCTGATGGACCCGCCTGTCGCCGGTGACCTCGGGATGAAAGGAGGTCGCCAGCACGCCGCCCTGGCGCACCGCGACCACCCGCCCGGCGGCGGGGCCGTCCGGCACGGTGGCCAGCACCTCGACGTCGGGGCCGACCCGCTCGACCCAGGGTGCGCGGATGAACACCGCGCGGATCGGGTCGCCCTCGATGCCCACGAAGTCGAGGTCCTCCTCGAAGGAGTCCACCTGGCGACCGAACGCGTTGCGGCGCACGGTGATGTCCAGTCCGGACAGGCACTGGGCGTCCGGCCGGGTGTCGAGCACCTCGTTCGCGAGCATGATCATGCCGGCACAGGACCCGTAGGCCGGCATCCCGTCCCGCAGGCGGGCCCGCAGCGGCTCGAGCAGGTCGAAGACCGTGAGAAGTCGGCTCATCGTGGTGGACTCGCCGCCGGGGATGACCAGTCCGTCCACGGCGTCGAGCTCGGACTGTCGGCGGACGGTCACGGCGTGCGCGCCCGAGGCCTCGAGCGCGGCCAGGTGTTCGCGGACGTCGCCCTGCAGGGCGAGTACGCCGATGGTGGGTTGTGTTGTGCTGATGACTGATTCGCCTGTCGTTGACGTGATGGACACTGATTCCTCGATCTCGGGGCTGCTGACGACGGTCACGGCTGACGCACCCCCACCAGCAGCAGGTGCTGGGGCGGCACCGGCGTGTCGGTGGGCACCGGCAGGAAGGTGTCGGTGGTCCAGCGCAGCGCGCCGTCGACCGTGATCTGGGCCCGGATCGCGAGCCGGGCGTGCGGGGGCACCTGCGCGCGCGGGACCGAGAGCTCGAACGGCACCGGGATTCCGGTGGCGTCGACGATCTGCTGCTCCGCGAGCACCGTCGACGGCGCGTCGGCGCGCGAGACGTCCTCGATCCTGACCGTGACGACCGCCCCTGCCGGCCAGGCGATACGTTCGCGATAGGCGACGTCCCCCGCGACGGTCAGGGCATCCGCGGCGGAGCCCTCGGCGGACGACGACGCGTCGCCACCCGACGAGCCGAGCGAGATGCCCACCGCAACGGCCACCGCGACCAGTGCGGCACCGCCCAGCGTCAGTTCCAGAATTCGTCTCCTCTGCACGCAACGAGGATACGGATGCCCGCCGCGGCGACGCCGGGCGGAGGAACGCCCGCCGCCGCACCCACCGCGCCAAGACGGCACCGCGCGCCGTCAGGGATCCGTCAAGGCCGCGGTCGGCGACGAACCTCGCGCCCACACTCGCAGCCGTGACCAACACACTGCTCATCCGGACGCCCCGGCCCGGCCGCTCGTCCGGGACCGCCGACAGGCGCAAACTCTCGGTGTCGACCGGCCTGGCCGGCCTGTCGCTGGACGCGATGGCCTCGGTGTCCTACGGACCGGAGGCCATCGTCCTGGTGCTCGCCGTCGCGGGTGGCGCGGGGCTCGGGTTCACCCTGCCGGTCACGCTCGCGATCGCGGCACTGCTCGCCGTCCTGGTGGCGTCCTACCGTCAGCTGATCGCGGCCTACCCCAACGGCGGCGGCGCCTACGCGGTGGCACGCGCGCGGCTGGGCCACCGCACCGGACTGGTCGCGGCCGCCTCCCTCGTGGTCGACTACGTCCTCAACGTGGCGGTCTCCATCGCCGCCGGCGTCGCCGCCCTCACCTCGGCCTTTCCCGCGCTGCTGCCCTACGCCGTATGGATCTGCCTGGCGGTGCTGGTGGGCGTCACCGCCCTGAACCTGCGCGGCATCGCGAGCAGTGCCCGCGCGTTCATGATCCCGACAGCCGTGTTCGTGGTCGGCATCTTCACGGTGATCATCGCCGGGCTGCTGCGCAGCGAGCCGCTGAGCGTCGCCGAGGGCACCGCCGTCGCCGTCAACGTGCAGACGGTCGGGGTGCTCCTGCTCCTGAAGGCGTTCGCCAGCGGCTGCGCAGCCCTGACCGGCGTGGAGGCCATCGCCAACGCCGTGCCGAGCTTCCGGGAACCGCGGGTACGCACCGCGCAGCGAGCGGAGGTGGCGCTGGGAATCCTGTTGGGCACCATGCTGATCGGACTCGCCGTGCTGATCGGCAAGTTCGCGCTGCACCCGGTCGAGGGCACCACCGTGCTCTCCCAGCTCACCGAGGCCTCGCTCGGACACGGAATCGGCTACTACGTGGTGCAGTTCGCCACCGTCGTGCTGCTCGCCCTGGCCGCGAACACCTCCTACGGCGGGCTGCCGACGCTGATGCGCCTGCTGGCCGACGACAACTGCCTGCCGCACCGGTTCGCACTGCGTTCCTCACGCCAGGTCTACCGCCACGGGGTGCTGACGCTGGGCGTCTTCGCGGGCATCCTGCTGATCGGTTCACGCGGAAACATGAACACCCTGGTGCCGCTCTTCGCCATCGGCGTCTTCGTCGGGTTCACCATCGCCCAGGTCGGCCTGGTCCGGCACTGGCGAGTCACCCGCGGCACCGGCTGGCGGTGGCGGGCGGCGCTCAACGGCTTCGGCGCCACCCTGACCGCGGTTGCCGCCCTGGTCACCACCGCCATGAAGTTCACCGAAGGCGCCTGGCTGATCGTGGTCGCCCTGCCGCTGCTGGTCTTCCTGATGGAGCGGGTGCGCGCCGCGTACTCGGCGATCGGCGGCAGCCTGCACCTCGGCGAGGTGCCCGCCGTCCCCGCCGCGAACGGCACCGTCGTCGTGGTCCCGGTCGCCGAGGTCTCCGCGCTCAGCCGCGAGGCGATCGAGACCGCGCTGTCCCTCGGCAGCGACGTGGTCGCGGTCCGGGTCTGCCCGGTCGGCGAGTCCCCACGCGCATTCACGAAGGCCTGGGAGGCCTGGCATCCCGGGGTGCCGCTGGTACTGCTGGACGACGCCGACGCCGGCCTCGCGCCCACCCTGACGCGGTACGTCACCGAGACGTTCGAGGGCAGAAGGGTGGTCGTGGTGATCGGCGAGGTCGAACCGGGCACCGCCTGGCAGCGGATCCTGCCGAACCGCCGGGGCGACGAACTCGACCGTGCGCTGCGCCGCGAGACCGACGCGGTCATCTGCCGGGTCCGGCTGCGAGTCGGTCGGTCGGTCCCCGAAGACCGGACGCGTCGGGTCGGCACGCCATGAGCGCGTGAACCCTCGACCTGACACCCGAAGGCATACCCCCGGAAGGAGAGCCGCGGATCACGCGGACGCGATCACGGCCGAAGTCGGAACACGAACTCCACGACCGCCGACCGCGTGATCCGGTGCTCTCCTCCCGTCGGCTAGCTGCCGAAGAACCCGCCGGTACTGCCGGCACTTCCACTCGCGCTGCCGCTGCTTCCGGCACTGCCCGTACCTTCGTCGACGATGTCCACGACCTTGCCGCCGACCGGGGTGAACAGGGTCGTGCCACTCCCGTCGACGCATCCGGCCTCGAGCAGGTAGGTACCGTGCGGCAGGTACTGGGTGGCAAAGACACCTGCGCCTGCCCCGTTGATGTCGACATCGATGTCCCTCGCGACGACCGCGCCGTTGGACTCGGCGCGCACGTCGGCGAAGCAGTTCACCAGGGTGGGCGAGTTGACCTGGTGGAATCTCGCGATGATGACGTTGACGTCGGTCTCGACGGTGACGTTGCCCGCGACCGCCGCGGAACCGATGGCCGGGCCGGCGATCGCCGCCGCGGCGGCGACTGCCGCGACCGCGCCGGCGCGCGTGAGAATCCTCGTGGAAAATGCCTTCATAGTCCGTCCTAATCTTCGCGTGTGCCCGGGGTTGGGCCGTGCTCAAACAAGGGGATCGATGGTGTTCCGAATGGCATGTTTCCCTAGAGCAACGACCGTGTCCCGATTCCGGGCAAATCCCGCGTGTCGGACCCGAACCTGCCCAGGGGCACAGCGGCGGTTCCCGGCCGTGCGTCCCGGGAGCGGTCAGTCCTCGCGGACCAACCGGGTCAGCCCCTCCTGCACCACCGCGGCCACCAGGTGCCCCTGCCGGTCGAAGATCCGACCCTGGGTCAGCGCCCGGCCGAATCCGGCCGACGGCGACGACTGGTCGTAGAGCAGCCACTCGTCGGCGCGGAACGGCCGCATGAACCACAGCGCGTGGTCGAGCGAGGCCTGCTGCACCCGCACGTCCGGATGCGGAACCTGCGCGGAACCGAGCAGGGTCATGTCGCTCATGTACGCCAGGGTGCACACGTGGAAGACCGGGTCGTCGGGCAGGCTCCCGCGGTAGCGGAACCACACCTGCTGCTGGGCAGGCACCCCCTCGCGCCGCGTCACCTGGTCCTCCGGGACGAAGCGAAGGTCCCAGTTCGCCCACTCGCGAAACTCCCAGGACAGTTCGTCGCTGGCGATGTCGGCGGTGTCCGGAAGGTCTTCCGGGTCCGGCACCGGTGGCATCCGGTCCTCGTGTTCGATGCCCACGTCCCCGATGTGGAACGACGCGGACATGGTGAAGATCGCCTGCCCGTCCTGGACCCCGGTGACCCGGCGGGTGCAGAACGACCGGCCGTCACGGATCCGGTCGACCAGGAACACGGTGGGGATCGTCGGGTTACCCGGCCGCAGGAAGTAGCCGTGCAGCGAGTGCACCCGGTACCGCTCGTCGACGGTCCGCACCGCCGAGACCAGCGCCTGGCCTGCCACCTGACCGCCGAAGGTCCGGGTGAGGATGGTGTCGGCGACGATGCCCCGGAAGATGTCCTTCTCCAGGCGTTCGAGCTCGAGAATCTCTTCGATGGACGACATGGCGCTCCCTCTTCCGGCGACCCGACTTCGTCAGGCTAGCAACAGCTCTGCCCGGCCCCGGGGACCGTCGGACGTCCGCCGCGCCGTCGGCAGGAGGGGACGCGAGCCCGGCCACCGGCCCCGGACGTCAGGAGATCCCGGCGACCCGCAGCAGCGCCGTGGCCGCGGCGGCCCCGACGACCACCACCACGAACGGCGCCCGACGCCAGATCAGCAGTCCGGCAACGCCGACCCCGAGCACCCGCGCCCAGCCGGCGAACCCGTCGCCCGCGTACACCGTCTGGGTCACCGCGAGCGCGACCAGCAGCGCCGTCGCGGCCAACCCGAGCAGCCGAACCGCGTTCGGGCTCAGGTGGATCCGGGCACGCAACACCGGACCGGCGATCCGCAGCGCGAACGTGCCGACGGCCAGCACCGCGATCAGCCCCCAGCTCACGCGGACGCCTCCCCGGCCCGGCCGGCGGCCACCAGTCCCCCGAGCCCGGCGATCACCCCGAGTCCGGCGGGCAGCACCGGGGTGAGCAGCACCGCGATCACGGCGCCCAGCAGGGCCACGCGGCGGTCCGTCCGGTACCGCCACACACCGGCGGTCAGTGCCAGCAGCGCCGCCGGGAAGGCCGCGTCGACGCCGAGCGCGGCGGGGTCTCCGATCAGCTCGCCGCCCACCGCGCCGAACGCGGTGCCGAGGTTGAAGGCCAGGAACAGCGTCAGGCCGGCCGCGAAGTAGGTGCGCCGGGCCCGCGCGGGGTCGCCGTGTCCGGCCAGCTCCGCGGTGGTGAACGCCGTCACCTCGTCGGTCAGCAGGTGCGCACCGAGCAGGCTCGCCCACCGTCGGCCTGCGAGCACCTCCGCCAGCACCAACCCGTACGGCAGGTGCCGGGCGTTGAGCAGCAGGCCACCGAACGCAATCGCGGCGGGGGCGGCACCGGCCGCCACCGCCGCGACGACGAGGAATTGCGCGCCGCCCGCATACACCAGGGCGGACAGCGCGACTGTCTGCGGCACCGACACCCCGGCGGCCACCGCCACCGCACCGAACGACGCCCCCACCAGGAGCATCGCCAGTGCCAGCGGCAGCAGCGCCGAGGCGGAGCCGCTGCTACGCAACGAGCTGGGTCACCAGCCGCGCTCGGCCAACCGGTGGCCCACCGGCAGGTCGTCGACGTTGATGCCGACCATGGCCTCGCCCAGGCCACGCGAGACCTTGGCGAGCACGTCCGGGTCGTCGTGGAACGTGGTGGCCTTGACGATGGCCGCGGCGCGCTGGGCCGGGTTGCCGGACTTGAAGATTCCGGAACCGACGAAGACGCCCTCGGCGCCGAGCTGCATCATCATCGCGGCGTCGGCCGGGGTGGCGATGCCACCGGCGGTGAACATCGTGACGGGCAGCTTGCCTGCGGTGGCGACCTCGACGACCAGCTCGTACGGCGCCTGCAGCTCCTTGGCCGCGACGTACAGCTCGTCCTCGCTGAGCGAGCTCAGCCGGCGGATCTCGCCGAGGATGGTGCGCATGTGGGTGGTGGCGTTGGAGACGTCGCCGGTGCCGGCCTCGCCCTTCGAGCGGATCATCGCCGCGCCCTCGGTGATGCGGCGCAGCGCCTCACCGAGGTTGGTGGCGCCACAGACGAAGGGAGCGGTGAACTTCCACTTGTCGATGTGGTTGGCGTAGTCGGCGGGGGTCAGCACCTCCGACTCGTCGATGTAGTCGACGCCGAGGGACTGCAGGATCTGCGCCTCGACGAAGTGGCCGATGCGGGCCTTGGCCATCACCGGGATGCTGACCGCGGAGATGATGCTGTCGATCATGTCGGGGTCGGACATCCGGGACACGCCGCCCTGGGCGCGGATGTCCGCGGGCACCCGCTCGAGGGCCATCACGGCGACGGCGCCTGCGTCTTCGGCGATCTTGGCCTGGTCCGCGGTGACGACGTCCATGATGACCCCGCCCTTGAGCATCTCGGCCATTCCGCGCTTGACGCGCGCCGTGCCGGTGGTCGGGGCGGTTTCTGCGGTGCTCACGGCAAACTCCATCGGTAGTGACCTGTACGGGGAACGCACGCGCCACGATCCGTCGGGTCAGGGACCCAGCGGGACCGTGCCCGGGCGTGCCCCAATTCTATGACGATGCGCCTGCCCGCCGATCGGCCGGTCAGCGAATCGAGCGGACCTCGGGGTCGACGGCCCTCGCGACCACCGTCCGGGCCTCACCGAGGAGGTCCGGCAACTCCTCCGGATAGACCACCTCACCGGCAGCGGCGATGGCCCGCATCTCCGTCCCCGTGCACCACCGGAACCCGGTGATCGCACGGCGTTCGAGTTCGGTGAAACCGCCCCGCTGCGGAGTGAATCCGGTGGTCTGCAGCGCGAAGAACAGCTCCTCCGAGCGGATCAGCTCGCCGTCGTACGGGAACACCGCGACCCGACGCCACATCGGCCCGCGCAGTGCCGCGGGGTCCACCTCGAGCCCCGTCTCCTCGGCGACCTCGCGCGCGGCGGTGGCCCGCAGGTTCTCGCCCGACTCGACGCCGCCGCCGATGGTGAACCAGAAGTGCACGTCCGGCGTCTGCGGGTCGTGCCCGCGCAGCAACAGCACCCGGCCCCGCTCGTCGAGCAGCACCACCCGCGCGGACGTCCGCATCTCGTCGACGGTCAGCCCGGCCGTGGTGGCACCCGCGGTGCGTTCGGCGATCTCGAAGTAACTGGGCAGCGGCGCGGTGCCACCGAGGTGCAACCAGCGGACCGGCCGCCGGGTACGCAACGCGAGGGTGTCGCGGACCGCGTCGTTGTGGAATCGGCGGGCGATCAGCACCCGTGCCTCCGCGTCGGCCAGCTCGGCCACCAGCTGCGGGGCCAGCGAATCCGTCGGCACCGCGCCGAGTTCGGCGGACAGCGCGTTCTCCGCGGTCTCCCGGTGCCCGCGGTCGGCCTGTTCGGCCTTGTCCGCCAGCTCGGTCAGGATCCGGCCGTCCACCGCGTCCGAGACCGGCCCGCCGAACGAGTACCCCGCAGGCTCGAGCCCCACCGCGACCGCCCGGGCGACCACCGCGCGGCGCGCCAGCGCGGCGTCCAGCGCCTGCCAGGACAGGTCCGAACGCACGTGCAGCCGGTCCAGCCGGTTCGCGGTGGCGTACGCCCACGCCCCGACGACGAGCAGCACCGCCACGACCAGCACGAGCACCAGCACGGTCGTCGCCGAGAAGGTCATCATCGCGTCTCCACCCGCACTCCCTGGGCCCCGAGGGTGACGGTCTCGTAGACCCTCAGGATCTGTTCGGCCACCACCGGCCAGTCGTACTCCGCGACCACCGCGGTACCGGTGGTGACGAGTTCGCGACGCCGCTCCGGGTCGCTGAGCACGGTGTCCAGCGCCTCGGCCAGCGCGGCCGAGTCACCGATCGGGACGAGTATCCCGGCGGCTCCGTCCCGCAGCACCCGCCGGAAGGCGTCGAGTTCGCTGGCCACCACCGCGGTGCCGGCGGCCAGCGCCTCGACCAGCACGATGCCGAAGCTCTCCCCGCCGAGGTTCGGCGCGCAGTACACGTCGGCGCTGCGCATCGCGGACGCCTTCTCCGCGTCGGTCACCTGACCGAGCAGACGCAGGTGCTTCGCGTAGCGGCCGGCCTCCTTGCGGAGCCGGTCCTCGTCGCCGCGGCCGACCACCAGCACCTCGAGGTCGGGGTGCCGGGCCGCGAGCTCGGGCAGCGCACCGAGCAGGGTGTCCATGCCCTTGCGGGGCTCGTCGTACCGGCCGAGGAACAGCACGGTGCCGCCCGCGCGCGGGTACCCGTCGAGGGGCCGGGCGTCGGCGAAGGCGGACACGTCGACGCCGTTGGGGATCTCCACCGCGTCGGAGCCGAGCGACTCCACCTGCCAGCGCCGCGCCAGTTCGGACACCGCGATGCGACCGGAGATCTTCTCCAGGTACGGCTGCAGGACGCCCTGAAACGTGCTGAGCACCAACGACTTCGTGGTGGAGGTGTGGAACGTCGCGACGATCGGGCCCTGCGCGATCTTCATCGCCAGCATCGACAGGCTCGGCGCGTTCGGCTCGTGGATGTGCAGCACGTCGAAGTCGTTCTCGCTGATCCAGCGGCGCACCCGGGCGTACGCGACGGGCCCGAAGCTCAGCCGCGCCACCGACCCGTTGTACGGGATCGCCACGGCCCGTCCGGCCGAGACCACGAAGTCCGGGAGCACGGTGGTTTCCGCGGCGGGCGCCAGCACGCTGACCTTGTGACCGCGTTCGATCAGCACCTGGGCGAGTTCGACGACGTGCGCCTGCACTCCCCCGGGCACGTCGAAGGAGTACGGGCAGACCATGCCGATCTTCACGTCACGACTCCATTCGAGCCAGGCGGGCCGCCGACAGGTCCGCCCGCCACAGCGGCTGCAGCATGTGCCAGTCCGCGGGATGCGCGGCGATGTTCTCGGCGAACTTGTCGGCCAGGGCCTGGGTCGCCGGCCCGACCCCGCCTGCGGTGTCGATCGCGGAGTGGACCGAGAAGCCCCAGTCGTCGCCGTCGAACCAGCAGTGCGCGGGCAGCAGCACCGCACCGGTCTCGATCGCCAGCTTCGCAGGCCCGGCGGGCATCCGCGTCGGCTCGCCGAAGAAGGTCACCGGGACACCGTGCTTGGCGAGGTCGCGCTCGCCGAGCAGGCACACCACCCGGTTCTCGCGCAGCCGGTCCGCGAGCTGCCCGAACGGCGGCACCTCCCCGCCGCTGAGCGGGAAGATCTCGAAGCCGAGGCCCTCCCGGTAGTCGACGAACCGCTGGTACAGCGACTCCGGCTCGAGTCGTTCCGCGACGGTCGAGAACCGGCCGTGGCTCTTCGCCAGCCAGACCCCGGCCATGTCCCAGTTTCCGGTGTGCGGCAGGGCCACCACCACGCCGTTGCCTGCGGCGAGCCCGGCCTCGAGGTGTTCCTGGCCCTGGACCTTCGAGTCCAGGCGACGCCGCAGCTCGTCCTGGTCCATCGAGGGCAGCCGGAACGCCTCCCGCCAGTACCGCGCGTAGGACCGCAGCGAGGCCCGGATCAGCTCGTCCGGAACCTCGGCCGCCGGTACCCCGAGCACCCGGGCCAGGTTGCGTCGCAACTGGTCCGGGCCGCCGCCGCGCCGGGCGACCATGTCGGCGCCGAAGTCGAACAGACCGGTGGCGACCGGCTCGGGCAGGGCCCGCACCAGCCGCCAGCCGGCCGCGTAGCCGAGGTCGGTCGCCCGTTGGGCCCAGGTCACTGCTGCGGGTCCTTGACCGGCAGCAGTTCCCGCGCGCCCGCGGAGTTGCGGACGGCGAGCACCCGCTGGAACACGGTGACGACGCTGGCGACCGCGAGCAGCCACATCGCGACGTACACGGCCCACTCGAGCCAGCCGATGCCGAAGTGGCCGGCGATCCCGGTCAGGCCGGCACCGGCGAGCACGATGACCAACCGGTCCGGGCGCTCGATCAGGCCGCCGTCCGCGGACAGGCCACTGGCCTCCGCGCGCGCCTTGGCGTAGGAGATGACCTGCGAGGTGACCAGGCAGACCAGCGTCGCGGCCAGCAGCGACTTGCTGTTCTCGTGGTAGACGGCCCACCACGCGAGACCGGCGAAGATCGCACCGTCGGCGATCCGGTCGCAGGTCGCGTCCAGCACCGCCCCGTAGCGGGTGCCGCCGCCGCGGGCCCGGGCCATCGCCCCGTCGAGCATGTCGAACATGACGAAGAACCAGATCAGGATCGTGCCCCAGAACAGGTGCCCCGACGGGTACAGCGTCAACGCACCGGCAACCGTCGCGACCGTGCCGAACACGGTCACCGCGTCCGGCGTCAGCCCGGTCCGGATCAGCGCCCGCCCGAGGGGCGCGGTCACCTTCGAGACCGATGCGCGTCCGAGGATGCTGAGCACTCAGCGACCCCCGTCGTTCCACGCCGCGGACAGCAACGCGCGGGTCTCGCGGAGCAGCTGCGGCATGACCTTCGCGTTGCCGATCACCGTGATGAAGTTCGCGTCGCCACCCCAGCGCGGCACGATGTGCTGGTGCAGGTGCTCGGCCAGCGAACCACCCGCCGCCGCACCGAGATTGAGGCCGACGTTGAAGCCGTCGGGCCGCGAGACCTGCTTGATGACGCGGATCGCCTGCTGGGTGAAGCGCATCAGTTCGGTGGACTCGTCGTCGGTGAGGTCCTCGAGCGCGGCCACCCGGCGGTACGGGACCACCATCATGTGACCGGGGTTGTACGGGTAGAGGTTCAGCACCGCGTACACGTGCTCGCCGCGCGCGACGATCAGCCCCTCCTCGTCGCTCATCTTGGGAATGAACGTGAACGGGCCCTCGCCCGGCGTCGACGTCTTGGGCGCCTCCGCGATGTACGACATCCGGTGCGGGGACCACAGCCGCTGCAGCCGGTCCGGATCGCCCGGGCCGGTGTCGGTCAGCGAGGTCTCCTGCGGCACTGCCGAGTCGTCGCTCACGCCAGACCGCCGAAGAGCTCCGCCGTCGGTGAGGCGTTGTCCCGCCGGGCAATCCAGCCGGTGATGGCCTCGACCGCGCGGTCGACCGGGATGCCGTTGACCTGGGTGCCGTCGCGGAACCGGAAGCTCACCGCGCCTGCTTCGACGTCCCGCTCGCCTGCCAGCAGCATGAACGGCACCTTCTGGGTGGTGTGGTTGCGGATCTTCTTCTGCATCCGGTCGTCGCTGACGTCCACCTCGGCGCGGATCCCGGCTTCCTTGAGCTTGCCGACGACGCCGAACAGGTGCTCCTCGAACGCCTCCGCGACCGGGATGCCGACCACCTGCACGGGCGCCAGCCAGCCCGGGAACGCGCCCGCGTAGTGCTCGGTGAGCACGCCGAAGAACCGCTCGATCGAACCGAACAGCGCGCGGTGGATCATCACCGGGCGGTGCTTGGCGCCATCGGTGCCGGTGTACTCGAGTTCGAATCGCTCCGGCAGGTTGAAGTCCAGCTGGATCGTCGACATCTGCCAGGTCCGTCCGAGGGCGTCCTGCACCTGCACGGAGATCTTCGGTCCGTAGAACGCGGCTCCACCCGGGTCCGGGACCAGGGTCAGGCCCGACGCCTCCGCCACCTCGGCGAGGGTGTTGGTGGCCTCTTCCCAGGTGGCGTCGTCGCCGACGAACTTGTCCGGGTTCTTGGTGGACAGCTCGAGGTAGAAGTCGTCGAGTCCGTAGTCCTTGAGCAGCCCGAGCACGAAGTTCAGGGTGGTGGTCAGCTCGTCACGCATCTGCTCGCGGGTGCAGTAGATGTGCGCGTCGTCCTGGGTCATGCCGCGCACCCGGGTCAGGCCGTGCACGACACCGGACTTCTCGTAGCGGTAGACCGAGCCGAACTCGAACAGGCGCAACGGGAGTTCGCGGTACGAGCGTCCGCGGGAGCGGAACACCAGGTTGTGCATCGGGCAGTTCATCGGCTTGAGGTAGTACTCCTGGCCGGGCTTGCGCACCGTGCCGTCCTCGTTGAGCTCCTCGTCGATGTGCATCGCCGGGAACATGCCGTCGCGGTACCAGTCCAGGTGGCCGGAGACCTCGTAGAGATGACCCTTGGTGATGTGCGGGGAGTAGACGAACTCGTAGCCCTCCTTCACATGCCGCTCGCGGGAGTAGTTCTCCAGCTCCTGCCGGATGATGCCGCCCTTGGGGTGGAACACCGGCAGGCCGGAGCCCAGCTCGTCGGGGAAGCTGAACAGGTCCAGCTCCGCGCCCAGCTTGCGATGGTCGCGGCGCTCCGCCTCGGCCAAGAGCTCCATGTGCGTGTCGAGCGCCTCCGAGGACTCCCAGGCGGTGCCGTAGACGCGCTGCAGGTCCTCACGCGACTGGTCGCCGCGCCAGTACGCGGCGGAGCTGCGGGTGAGCTTGAACGCGGGGATGTGCTTGGTGGTGGGGATGTGCGGGCCGCGGCACAGGTCGCTCCAGACCTTCTCGCCGGTGCGCGGGTCGAGGTTGTCGTAGATCGACAGCTCGTTGCCGCCGACCTCCATCACCTCGGGGTCGTCGACGCCGGACTTGTCGTCGATCAGCTCGAGCTTGAACGGCTCGTCGGCCAGTTCGACGCGGGCGTCCTCGATCGAGTCGACCACGCGACGCGAAAAGCGCTGCGAGCCCTTGATGATCTGCTTCATCCGCTTCTCGAGGCGGGTCAGGTCCTCGGGGGTGAAGGGCTCGGCGACCCGGAAGTCGTAGTAGAAGCCGTCCTTGATCGGCGGGCCGATGCCCAGCTTCGCGGCCGGGAACTCGGCCTGCACGGCCTGCGCCAGCACGTGCGCGCACGAGTGCCGGATCACCATGCGGCCGTCGTCGGTGTCGGCCGCGACGGCCTCGACCTCGGTGTCGGTGTCGGGAATCCACGACAGGTCCTTGAGCTGGCCCTCGGCGTCACGGACGACGACGATCGCGTCGGGCCCCTTGCCGGACAGTCCCGCCTCACGAACCGCCGTACCGGCGGTAGTCCCCGCAGGCACCCGGACGTGGGCGGCTGGGACTACTGATGCAGGCGTGGTCACGGCGATGTGCTCCTCGATGTGTGAGCCGCCATCGGCGACGGCTCTCGGTGAGCCCTCATGCTATCGGCACGCGGATCGAATCTTCCGCCTCACCCGACCAGAGCGCCGAGCCGCGCCAGCCGCACCGCCGGCAACTGGTTCGGACAGCTGATGCACTTCGCTCGGTCGGCGGCATCGCTGTCGCCGGGGTCGGCCGCCGCCCCGGTCAGGTAGAGCAGGCAGCACGACGACCGCCGGACAAACCGCCGGGCACCCGCGGCCGGGTCTGCCGTCGGGTCGGCGGGCAGCTGGACCCCGGCCCGGACGTCGACGAACCGGGGCGTCAGCATCGGCTCGCCCACCAGCTCCGCGAGCCGGACCGCCATGGCGCTGCCCGCCGCCGGGCCTGCCAGTGCGGAACCCGCGTCGAGGGCCCGGTTGCCGAGCCCGTCGGCGGCGATCGCCCACAGCGACCGCTCGCCGACCCCGCCGATCTCGGCGAGCGGACCGATCATCGCCTCGAACGTCGCGCGCAGTGCCACCGCGAACTCCGCCGGGCCGGGCAGCACGGTGGTCGAGCGCGTCGTGGCGAAGGAGCCGTCCGGGCGCAGGGTGAAGGTCATCCGCTCCGGTGACGGATCCGGCGCGGTACCGATGGACAGCAACATCGCGGTCGGCACCGCCAGCAGCGCCGAACTCGCCGAGTACCACCACAGGGTCGCCGACACCCGGGAGTCCTCGCACCGCCAGACCCGCGCGGTCTGCGCGACCCGGGCAGCGAGCCACGACGGGTCGACGATCGTCGCACCGCTCACCACCCGCGCATTCGGGCTCGGCTCGACCAGCATGCGCACCGCCGGCAGCGCCACGGACACGCGGCGGTAGTCCTCGGCCGGGTCCGCACCGGTCATCCGAGTACCGGGCTCTGCAACACGGCGGCGTCGAGGCCGAACCAGCCACCGACCATGGCGAACGTGCCGAGCAGCCAGAGCGTGACGAGCACGACCACACAGGTCATCACCACGCCGATCGCCTTCACCGCCGCGGACTGCCGTCCGAACCACACCATGAAGCGGTCGTAGTGGGTGCGCACGAACCGCTGCAGCCGGTTCGCCCACGTGAACTCCGTCGATAGGATGCCGAGCCCGGCGAAGACGATCAGCCAGCCGGGACCGGGATAGGGAATCGCGATGACGCCGACGATCAACACCAATCCGCCGACCGCGCCCACCGCGGTCCGGTAGGCAAGGT
This sequence comes from Rhodococcus kronopolitis, assembly GCF_042654025.1. Taxonomy (NCBI): domain Bacteria; kingdom Bacillati; phylum Actinomycetota; class Actinomycetes; order Mycobacteriales; family Nocardiaceae; genus Rhodococcus; species Rhodococcus kronopolitis. The sequence goes on from NZ_JBHSFO010000002.1 coordinate 101,893, forward strand.
TGAGCCCAACATTCGCTGCAATGCGACGACGCCACAGCATCCATCGACTTTCGGTGGTCGGCACACCAGACACATTACTGACGCACGGATCGGGCCCGGACTGGCTACGGCACGCGAGTGCCAAAACGGCAACGACAAAAGAAGGCCCGTTGCGAAGTACTTCGCAACGGGCCTTCTTGTTGTGGTCCCGGCTGGGATCGAACCAGCGACCTTCCCGGTGTGAACGGGACGCTCTTCCACTGAGCCACGGGACCTCAGCCGCTCTCGAACTCTTGCGGCCGAACGAGATGGAACAGTAGCACTCTCCCCATCCAGTCAAAAATCGCCAGGTCAACGCCACGGTTCGGGCGCGCGTTCGACGACCGCGCCCACCCGTTTGACGCGATCACACCCGCATTCCGCGTCCAATCCCTTGTGTGACGGCACGAAGTGGCGTGTGACGACAGGAGAGGGGGTGCGGTGCCGCGACGCGTTCACAGCCACCACACGGCGTCGCCGGCCGCCACCCGTCAGGAGTTCAACGCGGCACCGCCGAGCGTTCGGCTGCCGCACCCGCCCGCACACACCCGCTGACGCGATCACACAGGCACTGCGCGCCCAATGCCTGCGTGACGGCGAGAAGTGGCGCGCACCGGCAGGGAGGGCGCCCGATTTCGCCCGGCCGGGGCACCGTCGCCGGCGCCGCGCCACTGCCACCCCCGGAGACCTCGCCGGGGCACGCAGGATTTGACCCATCCACGACGTCTGACCAGTCGATTTGGCACGGAACACGCGTTCGGCTAATGTTCTCCTGGCACCGAGGAAAGCGGCAACGCCTTCCAGAGATGCAGTGCGGATGTGGCGCAGCTGGTAGCGCACAACCTTGCCAAGGTTGGGGTCGCGGGTTCGAATCCCGTCATCCGCTCGAGAGGTTGGACTCAACCTTGCGGTGGAGTGGCCGAGTGGTGAGGCAACGGCCTGCAAAGCCGTGCACACGGGTTCGATTCCCGTCTCCACCTCTCTTGTGAGGAAACCTGCGCGATTAGCTCAGCGGGAGAGCGCTTCCCTGACACGGAAGAGGTCACTGGTTCAATCCCAGTATCGCGCACCAGGAAAAGGCAGGACCCGAAACTTCGGGTCCTGCCTTTTCTCGTTTCCGACCCCTTCACCTTGCGCCGTTCCGGGCGCCACCCGTCCGGGACCGCTTCCGCCGCCGGCCCGTGCGTGGGCACCGCCGAGCCGCTACCCGCCACCCCTCGTCCGCACGCCTTCACGGGCAGGGCACCGAATCCCCTCGCTTCGGGTCGAATCCCCCGTTTCGGGCCGCCAAACCGCCTCAACGACCGAGTCCCGTACCGCCAACGAACCCGACAGAACCACAAAAAGCATCGTTGACCAGGCGATTTCACACCACGAGATCCGTGCGCTAATGTTTTCCTCGCACCACGGAGACAGGCACAGCCCGCCTCCGGAAGTGCGATGCGGATGTGGCGCAGCTGGTAGCGCACAACCTTGCCAAGGTTGGGGTCGCGGGTTCGAATCCCGTCATCCGCTCGAGAGGTTGAATCGAGCCTCACGGTGGAGTGGCCGAGTGGTGAGGCAACGGCCTGCAAAGCCGTGCACACGGGTTCGATTCCCGTCTCCACCTCGCTTTTGAGAACTTGCGCGATTAGCTCAGCGGGAGAGCGCTTCCCTGACACGGAAGAGGTCACTGGTTCAATCCCAGTATCGCGCACCACGAATACAGGCAGGGCCCCCGTCCGCGGGGGTCCTTTTCTGTTTCTCCGGGGCACGCTGGTCCCCCGATTCCCATTTCACGGAAGTTCTGCGCCCCACATCGGGTATCCCCCGCCCGCGACGGGCCCAGACTGGTAGACAAGAGCGTCCGACTAGGAGGGTCCCATGTCCACTGCACCTGGTGCCGAACCACCGCCCCTCCTGTTGCTGACCTTCGGCGTCGCGGCCCGAACCCTCGACGCCGCCGGCGCCGTCGGCCGCGCGGCCCGCGGCGCCGTCCGATCGGTGCCCGTCCTCGGCCCCCGCGTCGACGCCGTCGCCGAGAGCACGCTCGCCCGCGGCGAACAGGCGGTCCGGGCGACCGCCGAACTGGCCCGCGCCACGCTGCGCGTCGTCGTGCGCGAGGTGGTGGCCGCCGCCCTCCTCGAGGTTGACCTGACGCGGATCGTCCGGGAGTACGTGGACCTCGACCTGATCGCGGAGGGCATCGACGTCGACGCCATCGCCGGACGAATCGACCTGGACGCGATCGTGCGCCGCCTCGACCTCGACGCGATTGTCGACACCGTCGACCTCGCCCGCCAGGTGGACCGCGTCGACATCGACGAGATCGCACGCCGGCTCGACATCGAAGCCGTGATCGCCCGCATGGACCTGATCGAGCTCGCCGGCAACATCATCGAAGGCGTGGACCTGCCGGACATCATTCGCGAGTCCACCGGATCGCTGTCCTCCGAGGCGGTCCGCGGTGTCCGGAGCCAGGGCATGCAGGCCGACGACGCCGTCGCGGGCTTCGTCGGCCGACTCTTCGGCCGGGACCCCGGACCGGATGCCTTGCCGCACAGCGACACCGGACACGACGATCCCGAACCGGGTGCGCGGTGACCGGGCCGCACCCACACCCCCACGGTCCCGAACAACGTGCGGCCGGCATCGTCACCCGGCTGCTGTGCGCGGCCGTCGACGGGGCTGTGGTGCTCACGATTGTCGGCGCCATCTACCTGGGTCTGACCTTCGCCCGGTTGCTGTTCTCCCCGCAGAACTTCACCTTCCCCGAACCGCACGCGCTGCTGTCCGTGAGCACCTCCCTGGTGCTGGCGATGCTCTACCTGACGGTCTGCTGGGCCACGACGGGGCGGACGGTCGGCGCCATCGCGATGGGACTGCGGGTGGTCACCACCCGAAATCGCAAGCTGCGCTGGGCCGTTGCCGCCGCCCGCGCCGCACTGTGCGTGTTCTTCGGGATCGGGCTGGCGTGGGTGGCCGTGGACCCGCAACGCCGGTCCCTGCAGGACATCGTGCTGCGCACCCGCGTCGTCTACGACTGGGACCAGAACCCCGAACTCGTCGGCGGGTGACGTCGGCGCAGGCCTGCCGAATCACCTACGGCTGCATACCCATCGAGCCGGCGAGCATCGGCCAGGAGTTGTGCAGGTCGTCCTGCCAGTAGCCCCACGAGTGGGTGCCCGCCGGCTTGAAGTCGAACGTCGCCGGGATCTTCAACTCCGCCAACCGGTTCGCCAGGTTGTGGGTACACATGTTCACGGCCGCCTCGATGACGCCGCCGACGATCACCTGGTTTGCGAGCGCCACCGGGCTGCCGCCGACCCCGGGCGCGTCGAGCGTCTCGTGGGGACCGGGCAGGCCCGACCCCGTGGCCACGTACAGCTGTGTGCCCCTCAGCTTCTCGGCGTTGACGACGGGATCGTTGGCGACCCATCCCGGACCGTCGAGCGGGCCCCACATGTTGGTGACGTCTCCCCCGCCGCGCCCGTCCACGACGAGCTCGATGAAGGCCTGTCCCTCCGGGGTACTGGTCTCGGCGCACCCGCTGTAGGCGCCCACGCTCCGGTACAGGCCGGGCGCCGCGATCGCCAGGTTGAGCACGGAGGTCGCGGTCATCGAGATCGCCGCGATCGCGTTGACGCCGTTGGTTCCGAACTCGGCGTCGACGATCGGCGGCAGCTCCTCGGTCAGGAACGTCTGCCACTTGTTGCGGCCCAGGACCGGGTCGTCCTTGATCCAGTCGGTGTAGTAGCTGAACGCACCCTCGAGCGGTGTCACGACGTTGACGTTCTTGTCCTGGAAGAAGGACAACACGTCGGTCCGGTCCTGCCAGGTCGCGGTGTCCTCGCCGCCGCCGGCACCGTTGAGCAGGTAGAGCGTGGGCCGTGGGGCGCTGGTGTCCGCAGGCAGGATGACCTGGATCGGGATGGTGCGGTCCATCGCCGCGGAGTAGACCTCGGCGGTCACCGTCCGGTCACCGCTCCTCGTCACCTCCGCGAGGTGGGACCCGGACACCGCCTGGGTGACGGCGCCGGCGCCGGGGCCCGGCGGATGGTCCCCGGCCGCCGCGATCGCGGGGGTCAGCAGCGTCGGCAACACCGACACCGTCAGTACCGCCGATGCCACCCGGCCGGGTCCACCTCGTCGAGTTCTCATGCCCGCACCTTTCGGCTCCTCGCGGGCGAAACTCAGCGCTGCGCCGCGATCAGGTCCCGATACCAGTAGTACGAGTCCTTCGGCGTTCGCGCAAGGGTCTCGTAGTCCACGTGCACCAGACCGAAGCGTTCCTGGTACCCGGCGGCCCACTCGAAGTTGTCGAAAATCGACCACACGAAGTAGCCCCGCACGTCGACGCCGTCGTCGATCGCCCCGCGCAGTTCGACCAGGTGATCGCGGTGGTAGTCGATGCGCTTGGCGTCCCGCACCCGACCGTCCGCGTCCGGTGCGGCGTCGTGGAACGAGGCGCCGGACTCGGTGATGTAGATCGGCGGCAGCGCGTCGCCGTAGCGGTCGGCGAAGATCCCGACGATCTCGCGCAGGCCTGCGGGCACGATCGGCCAGCCGAAGTCGGTGCGCTCGTAGCCCTCGAGCGCGACCGGCTGGAACGGCATGCCCGGCGGCAGGTCCACCTCGAGCACGCCGGCACTGCCCTCGTCCGACGTCGGCGCCGCGATCACCGTCGGCTCGTAGTAGTTGATCCCGAACCAGTCCAGCGGCTGCGAGATGATCTTGAGGTCGTCCTCGACCGGGCCCTGCAGGATCGCCGCCAGCTCCTCGGCGGGGTAGCTGCCGCGCAACACCGGATCCGCGAAGGTCCAGTTCACGATGTGGTCGTAGATGTCCGCGGCCTCGACGTCGGCGTCGGAATCGCTGGCCGCGTGCACCGGCGCGTGGTTCGACGCGATGCCGATGTTGCCGCACCCGGCCGCCCGCAGCGCCTGCACGGACAGCCCGTGCCCGAGCAGCTGGTGGTGGGCGGCCTGCAGGGCGCCGAAGCCGAGTTCGAGTCCCGGCGCGTGCACGCCGAGCGCGTGCCCGTAGAGCGTGTGCACCACCGGTTCGTTGAGCGGCATCCACATGTCGACCCGGTCCGCGAGCCGCCGTCCTACGATGTCCGCGTACTCGGCAAGGCGCAGGGCGGTGTCACGGTTGAGCCAGCCCCCGGCGTCCTGCAGCACCTGCGGGAGGTCCCAGTGGAAGAGCGTGACCGCCGGCTTGATGCCGGCCTCGCACAGCTCGTCGACGACCCGGTCGTAGAAGTCCAGGCCTGCCTCGTTGACGGCGCCGCTACCCGTCGGCTGCACCCGCGGCCACGAGACCGACAGCCGGTACGAGTCCACCCCGAGCTCACGCATCAGCGCGACGTCCTCGCGGTAGCGGTGGTAGTGGTCGATCGCCACGTTCGCGTGCTCACCGCGGACCACCGCGCCGGGGCGCTCGCAGAACTCGTCCCAGATCGACCGTCCGCGGCCGCCCACGTCGACCGCGCCCTCCACCTGAAACGAGGCTGCGGCGACGCCCCACAGGAAGTCTTGCGGGAAGGACGGATTCGGCTCGGCATTTCGCATGCGGCGAGTCTGCCTAATTCTTGGACAGGCGTCCAGCCCGGTGTTTCAATTCGACTACACAACGCCCGCACGGGCCCCGGCGAAAGCACCCCCACTGATGACGCTTCCCACGCCCGACCGTGGCACGACGCCACCGACACCCGCCCAGCGCACCGCCCGCGTGTCCGCCTCGGTGGGGTTCGGCCTGCAGGGCTTCTTCCTGGCGGTGCTGCTCACCCAGCTCCCCCAGTTCAAGGACAAGTACGGCTTCGACGACACCACCATCGCCCTCGTCGTGGTGATGGCCTCGGTGGTCGCGGGCGGCGGCAGCGTGCTGGCCGAGTACGTCGCGACCCGCGCCAACAGCAAGACTGCGCTGCGCGCGGGGCTCGCGGTGATCGCCGTGGCCGGGCTGGGCATTGCGCTCTCGCCCAGCACGATCCCGTTCTTCGTCGGTTTCGCGGTGTACGGGATCGGTCTCGGCATGGTCGACGCGGGCACCAACATGCAGGCCGTCGCCATTCAGCGCTGCTACGGCCGCTCGATCCTGTCCTCCTTCCACGCCATCTGGAGCGTCGGCGCGATCATCGGCGCGCTGTTCGTTTCGCTGTGTGAAGCGGTCGACGTCAGCCTGCTGGTGTCGATCGCGCTGGCCAGCCTGGTCGTGGCCGGTGCCACCGCGGCAATCGGCCCCCGTCTCCTCGCCACCGGACCCGAGGTCGAGGCCGGACTCGGGGCCGGGGCCACGCCGCTGGTCATCCCGTGGCGGCCGTTCCTCGCGCTCGGCATCGCGATGGCGCTGTTCTTCGCCATCGACTTCAGCGTCGGGAACTGGTCGGCGCTCTACCTCAAGGACGTGCTGTTCGCGAGTTCGAGCACCGCGGCCCTGGCCGTCGCCGCGTACCAGGGCGCGGGCCTGATCTCCCGGTTCACCGGCGACCACTGGGTGCGTCGCCACGGCGAGGTCGCCGTGGTGCGGGTGGGCGCCGCGATCGCCGTCCTCGGCTTTGTCGTCGTGGTGTTCGCGCACAGCCCGGTGGTCGCCATCGTCGGCTTCCTCGTCATCGGACTCGGCGCCCCCGTCATCGCGCCGCTGTGCTTCAGTGCCGCCGGACGACTGGCCCCGCCGGAGCAGACGGACGCGGTCATCGCGCGCCTGAACCTGTTCAACTACGCGGGCACGATCATCGGCGGCGGAGTCGTCGGCGGCATCGCGGCGGTGACCGACATGCGGATCGGATTCGCGATCCCACTGGTGTTCGCCGTCGGGCTGATCCTCCTGGCGCCGGCGTTCCACCCGGAGCGCGCGACGGAGGCGGCGAGCGAGGTCGACCACGTCGGCTGAGAGTTCGCGGTTAGTGGTTGACTGAGGTCATGCCAAACTGGGGCTGGCTGATAGCCGCGCTGATCCTCATCGACCTCGCCGTGCTGACCACCTGGTTCATCGCCAGACGCCGGCCACGCAGCGCCCGCACCCCGACCACCTGGGTGGCCGGACTCGACTACGAGACCCGCGACCGAATCGAACGGCTCGTCGCCGACCACCAGCGGATGCACGCGATCCGCGTCCTGCAGGAACGCAGCGGTCTCGGGCTGTCCGACGCGAAGGCCGCGATCGACGCCGTCGTCCGCGGCGAGTGGAAGCCGACCGCCGGACCCGATGCCGGTCCGCCGACCCCCGGCGCCCGCACCGGCAAGTGGTCGGACCTCGAGCCGACGCTGCGCACCCTCAAGAACGAGGGCAAGGCCGCGAAGGCGATCGCCATCCTGCGCGACTCCACCGGCATGGGACTGCAGGAGGCGACGCAGGCGGTCGAGCGGCTGTGAGCCTGACGGTGACCCGCGCGGACACCGCCGACGCCGCGGAGCTGGCCGCCGTTGCGGCCGCGACCTTCCCGCTCGCCTGCCCACCGGCAGTCACCGAGTCGGATATCGCGGGTTTCGTCGCCGCGGTGCTGTCGGAGGAGCGGTTCACCGAGTACCTCCGGGCACCCGAGCGGACGGTACTCAAGGCCGTCGACGCCGACGGCATGGTCGGCTACTCGATGCTGGTGGCCGGGCCGCCCGAGGACGCCGCGGTCCGGGCCGCGGTCACGCTGTTGCCCACCGTCGAGATCAGCAAGCTGTACGTGCTGCCGGATCGGCACGGCGGCGACGTCGCGCATCGACTGATGGAGACCGCCCTCGACCACGCCCGGACCGCGGGGGCGACCGGGGTGTGGCTGGGGGTCAGCCAGGAGAACCTGCGCGCCCGACGCTTCTACGCGAAGTCCGGCTTCCAACAGGTCGGCACGAAGCGGTTCCGGGTCGGCAGCGAACTGTGCCACGACTTCGTGCTGGAGCGCCCGCTGTAGGGACGCCCGCCGTCGCGGCGCCCACGGGCCGTGACCCGCGGGCGCCGCGACAGGCAGGGTCTAGGCCGCGACCTCGAAGCGCGAGAGGGCCAGCAGCCGGGAGGTGGCCCGCAGGTACTTCTTGCGGTACCCGCCTGCCAGCATCTCGGGGGTGAAGATCTCGTCGAGCTTCGCGCCGGAGACCGTCACGGGGATGTTGGCGTCGTACAGCCGGTCCGCGAGGACCACCAGTCGCAGCGCCACGGACTGGTCGCTGGCCGCGTGCACGCCGCTGATGTACACCGCCGACACGTCCGCGATCAGCTTGTTGTAGCGGGACGGGTGCAGCGTGCTCAGGTGCGCACAGAGGGCGTCGAAGTCGTCGAGGGTGGACCCGGGGGTCGCCTCGGCCCGCTCGACGAGCGACTCCTCCGAGATGGGCTCGGGCGCGGGCGGCAGGTCCCGGTGCCGGTAGTCCGGGCCGTCGACGCGGAGGGTCTCGAAGATCGAGCCGAGCTTCTTGATCTCGCGCAGGAAGTCCTGCGCGGCGAAGCGGCCCTCGCCGAGCTGGCCGGGCAGGGTGTTGGACGTCGCGACGATCGAGACCCCGCGGGCCGACAGCTCGGTCAGCAGCCGCGAGACCAGCATCGTGTCGCCCGGATCGTCGAGCTCGAACTCGTCGATGCACAGCACGCTGTGCGCGGAGAGCTGCTCGACGGCGTTGTTGAAGCCGAGCGCGCCGACCACGTGGGTGAGCTCGACGAAGGTGCCGAAGGCCTTGGGGCTGGGCGAGCTGTGGAAGATCGACGCCAGCAGGTGGGTCTTGCCGACGCCGAAGCCGCCGTCGAGGTACAGCCCGGCGCCGCTGGCCTGGGTCTTCTTGCCGAACAGGCCGCGTCGGCCGCCGGCGCGGATCTTCGCGACCTTGCCGGCGAACTCCTCGGCGGCGCGGACCGCGGCGGCCTGGCTGGGCTGCTCGGGATCGGGAATGTAGGAGCCGAAGCTCACGTCGTCGAACATCGCGGGCGGGACCATTTGCGCGATCAACTGGTCGGCGAGGACCACCGGACTGCGATCAACAAGACGTTGCGGCATGCAATCAGCCTATCGACGTGCTGTTATCTGACCTATGCGCCACCTCGATTTTGGGACACACCTCACACCGGTCGACGACGGCGGCCTACGCGAACTCTACCGCGGTCCGGCCGACCTCGACCGGCCCTGGGTCCGGGTCAACTTCGTCTCGAGCATCGACGGCGCGGTGACCGCGGACGGCACCTCGGGTCGACTCGGCACGCCCGCCGACCGACGGGTGTTCGCGACCCTGCGCGAGCTCGCCGACGTGGTGCTGGTCGGCGCAGGCACCGTCCGGGCGGAGGACTACGGCGGCGCCAGGTTCGACGACGCGGCCCGGGCGCGGCGTAGGGCGCGCGGGCAGTCCGACGCACCGCCGATCGCCGTGGTCACCGCCGGCGCCCGCGTCGACCCCCGGTCGAGGCTGCTCACCGACACCGCCGTCGCGCCGTTGATCCTGACGTGCGGAGCCGCGCCCACCGAGAATCGCGACGCCCTGGCCGGGGCAGGCGCCCGGGTGCTCGAGCTCGGCGACCGGGCAGTCTCCACCGCCGCGATCCTCGACGCCCTCGACGGCCTCGGGCTGCGCCGGGTGCTGTGCGAGGGCGGGCCGACACTGTTCGGTCAGCTGCTCGCCGACGACGCGGTCGACGAGCTGTGCCTGACCACCTCGCCGGTGCTGGTCGGCGGACGCTCCGGACGCATCGCGACCTCCCCGCTGGCAGCCCTCACGCCGATGCGGCGGGCCCACCTGCTCGGCGACGACGACGGCACGCTGTTGACCCGGTGGGTACGCGACCGGGATCACTGACCGACCTGGCAGGCTGTCGGGCATGCGCCGAACTGCACTGCTGGCATTGGTTCTCGCGCTCTGCTGCGCGTGCGGGGCCGGGCCGAGCATGCGACCCGACGTCGCGGTCGTCGAGCACCACGAGGGCACCCCGGCCACGTCCACGGCGACGGCCGACGCGCCCGAGCCGCTGCCGGTGCCCGCGCAGGACCTGAACTGGCGCGACTGCACCGGCACCACACTGGACACCCTCGGACTCGCGCCCGGCCCGGCAGGACTTGTGCTCGAATGCGCGCAGCTGGCCGCGCCCATCGACGCAGGCGGGGCGATCCCCGGCACCTTCACCCTCGGCGCCCTGCGGGCCCGGGGGCCGCAGACCCCCGCCGACAGCGCGCCGCTGGTGCTGACCACCGGCGCCGAGGGCTCCTCGACCGCCACCCTCGCGGCGCTCGCCGCCGGACCGATCGGCAGCCTGCTCGCGACCCGGCCGGTGGTCGCGCTCGATCGCCGCGGCATCGGCACCTCCACCCCCATCGACTGCCTCACCCCCGCGTTGCGACGCGCCATGACCGATCTCGGCCAGTTCTCCACGCCCGCCGCCGGCGGCGACGCCGTGGACGCGGTGATGACGCTGGGACGCGACGCCACCACCGCGTGCACCGACTTCCTCGAACCGCAGGAGCTCGCGTTCGACGCCGCCCACGCCGCCGACGACCTCGAGCAGCTGCGCTCGACCTGGGACGTGGACCGGATCGGCCTGCTGACCGTCGGGACCGGCGCGGACGTCGGCCTGGCCTACGCCGCCGCCTACCCGGACGCCGTCGGCCGGCTGGTCATGGACTCCCCCGGCGCCGCCCGCACCGACGTGGTCACCGCCACCGAGGGAATCCTGGCGGGCCGCGAGGCGGCGCTGTCCGCCTTCGCCCGGTCCTGCGCGGCGCTGGCCTGCTCGCTCGGCGCCGACCCGCACACCGCGGTCGCCGACCTGGCCCGACGCGCCGCGGCAGGCGAACTCGGCCCGGTCTCGAGCAACGGGCTGGCGACCGTGCTGACGGAGTTCCTCGGGTCACCGCGCGGCGACCGGCAGTCCCGGACCCGCGAGTTCGCCGACGTGCTGGCTGCGGCCGGGCGGGGCGAGACGGCGGACCTGGAGCGGCTGATCGACGCCGGGGTCGAGGCCGCGGGCTCCGGCCAGTTCGTCGCCCGTTGCTCCGACGGCACCGGGTGGCCGACGCCGAGCCGCGCCCGGGAGCTGCGGCAGGACTGGGGCGAGAGGTTCCCGGTGTTCGGCTCGGACGCCGCGCTGTCCCTGCTGCTGTGTGCGTCCTGGCCAACGACGCCTCCGCCGCCCCTGCCGACCGGCCTCGACGTCGGGGTGCTCACCCTCGCCGGCGCCGCGGACCCGGTGGTCGGCAAGGCAGGCGTCACCTCCGCGACGGGTGCCGCGGCCGCCGCCGGGGCCCGCACCTCGACCCGGGCGTGGCTCGGCAGCGGGCACCCGGTGACCACGCACTCGGACTGCGGCCAGCAGGCGGTCGCGAGGTACCTCGACACCGGCGTGCTGCCTGCGGACGGCGGCGCCTGCCCCGGCTGACCGGGCCGTGCGCCGGCGGGGGCCCGAGTGTCTGCGCCCGGGTGGACACCCGGCCGGTGTACCGTGCCACGGTGTTCCTACAACGCCTCGAACCCCGCACCGCACGCACGACCGCCGAGGTTGTGAAGGTCGCGTTGTGGCCGCTCGCGATCATGACCGTCCTGCACCGAGTGCTGGTCAAGGCCGTGAACGGGTTCCGCACCGATGACTTCGCGCCGGTCTACCGCGCCGCGCTGGCCTTCCTCAACGGCGAACCGGTCTACACCGCGAACTTCGGCACCGTGGACCCGCACTACCTGTACGCCCCGAGCGGCACGCTGCTGCTGTCCCCGATCGCGGTAGTCGAGCCGGAGCTCTCGCGCTGGCTGTTCATCGGCACCAACGCGGCCGCCGTGATCGTCGCGGGCTGGCTGCTGCTCAAGATGTTCGACCTGACGCTCTCCTCGGTCGCCGCGCCGATCCTGTTGCTGGGCATGTTCGCCAGCGAGACGGTCACCAACACGCTGGTGTTCACCAACGTCAACGGGCTGGTGCTGCTCGGCGAGATCGCGTTCCTCTACCTGCTGCTCCGACGCAAGGACGCCTGGGCCGGCGTGGCCATCGGCCTGACGCTCGCGGTCAAGCCGATCCTGGCGCCGCTGCTGCTGCTGCCGCTGGTGTCCAAGCAGTGGCGGGTCTTCGTCACCGCCGTCGGCATCCCGCTGATCCTGACCGCCGTCGCCTGGCCGCTGGCTGCGGACCCGATGGAGTTCATCAACCACACGCTGCCGTACCTGACGGAGTCGCGCGACTACTTCAACAGCGCGATCGTCGGCAACGGCGCCTACTACGGCCTGCCCACACCCCTGATCCTGCTGCTGCGGGTGCTGTTCGCCGTGGTCGTGCTGGTGTCGCTGTGGCTGCTCTACCGCTACTACCGCGAGGACCGGCTGTTCTTCTTCACCACCGCGTCCGGGGTGCTGATGGCGGGATCGTTCCTGCTCGGCTCGCTCGGCCAGGGGTACTACTCGATGATGCTGTTCCCGCTGCTGATGAGCGTGGTGCTGCGGAATTCGGTGATGCGGAACTGGCCGGCCTGGCTCGCGGTGTACGGATTCATGTCCTACGACAGCTGGCTGTCGGTTCGGTTCCCGGCCGCCGGGCGGGCCGCCGAGTACATGAAGACCACCTTCGGCTGGAGCCTGCTGCTGCTCGTCATCTGCGGCGTCCTGGTGGTGCGGTACCTGACCGCCAAGCGGGAGGGCCGGCTCGACGGCGGCATCGATCCCGTGTTCCCCGCGGACGAGCCTGCCGAGAAGCCCAGGGCTAGCGTGGTGGCATGAGTTCCGCATCCGATCCCACCCCCCGAGTCCAGCTCACCGAGGCGCAGTGGCGTGAACGGCTCAGCCCCGAGGAGTTCGCGGTGCTGCGTCAGGCCGGTACCGAACGTCCGCACGTGGGCGAGTACACCGACACCACCACCCTCGGCGAGTACCACTGCCGGGCCTGCGATGCGCTGCTGTTCACCTCCACCGAGAAGTTCGAGTCGCACTGCGGTTGGCCGTCGTTCTTCGATCCGGCCGAGTCCGACGCGGTGATCCTGCGCGAGGACGTCTCGCTCGGCATGCGCCGCGTCGAGGTGCTGTGCGCGAGCTGCCACAGCCACCTCGGCCACGTCTTCGAGGGTGAGGGCTACCCCACCCCGACCGACCAGCGGTACTGCATCAACAGCATCTCGCTGCGCCTGACGCCGAAGGACTGAGCGGGCGCCTGTCAGCTGGTCGGCGTGGGCGCCGATGTCGGCGAGGGCGCGGACGCCGGCGGGAACATCTCGTCGACGATCGTCTTCGCGATGCCGCTGGCCGGGTCCTGACCGTTCGCGGCCGGGGCCAGGTTGGCCCACACCACCAGCGTCACCCCGCTGTCGGGGTCGCTGCCCATGAACGAGTTGTAGCCGGGCAGCTCCCCCGTGTGCCCGTAGAGCGGGCCCATCTTCGCCATCGCCAGTCCGTACTCCGGCCCGTCCGGCTTGCTCGGGTCGGTCGGCTGGAAGGCGGCCATCCGCACGGCCTGCATCTGCGCGTCGAGGGCCTTGCCGCCTGCCAGGTCCTGCACCCACGTCGCCAGATCGTTCGCGGTGGAGATGCCCGAGCCCGCCGACCAGGCCCAGGACGGGTTGTCGTCGGTGACGTCGTTGGGCGCGAGGGTGCCGGCCTTCGCCGCCGCCTGCATCTCCGCGGGGAGGGCGGGGTCGGTCATGGTCTGCACGTTGGTCCCGAACATGTAGCCGTGCGAGTTCGGCGCGGGCAGCGCGTTCGTGTCGGGGAAGAGCGTGTTCGCCAGGCCGAGCGGGCCGAACAGTCGCTGCTCGAACACCTGCTGCAGCGGCTTGCCGTCGAGCTGCTCGGCGATCAGCCCGAGCAGCACGAAGTTGGTGTTCGAGTAGTGGTAACCCTGGCCCGGCGGGAAGTACGGCGGATGCGCGAACGCCAACGCCAGCAACTGGTCCGGGGTCCAGACCTTCTGCGGGTCCTGGTCGAGGGCCTCGTTGAGCTCGAGCGTCTCGCTGTAGTTGAACAGCCCGCTGCGCATGTTCAGCAACTGCTCGATCGTGATGCCGTCGCCGCCCGGGACGTCCGGCCGGTACTTCGAGACCGGGTCGGCGAGCGCGATCTTGCCCTCCTGCACCTGCTGCAGGATCACCGTCCCGGTCCAGGTCTTGGTGTTGGACCCGACCCGGATGTGGTCGTCGAGGGAGACGGGCGCGCCGCCGTCGCGTTCGGTGGTGCCGTAGGTGACGGTCTGGTCGCCGGTCGGGGTGCGCAGCAGCACCACCACCCCCGGGAGCATCAGCTCCTTGGCCGTGGACTCGACGAGGGACTGCAGGTCCGCGTTTCCGATCGGCAACATCCCGGTCGACGACGCCGCGACGCTGGTGCCGGAGGACGAGGCGGCCGTCGAGGATCCGGATCCGTCGTCGGAGGACGAGCAGGCGCCCACCGCCAGCGTCACCGCCGCCGCGGCACACGCCGCCCGTAGGTACCGGCCACGTCGGCGGTGCGCCCCGATCCTGCGCGCCGAATCCGTGGAAGCTGCCCTGGTACCCGCGAGACGGTCCATGGCGTCTGACGGTACGCCGGGTCGGTGGGCCTGTCGCGGCGAAACCGGCCGCGCATCGGACCCGTCCGCCGCACCGCGGATGCCCTCGACGACGCCGTTCCGCCCCGAGTGAACGGCACGTTCATTCGATCAGATCGAATGAACGCTTCCGTTCATTCGGGAGCGGGGCGGGCCTTACGGGAGCGGGGCGGGTCGTCGTCGGACGGCCACCCGGAAACCGGCCCGCCCGGCCGCCGCCGGGTGTATGCCTGAACGATGAGTCGCAACGGCGAACTCGCACGGCCCGCGGCAGCGACGGAATCGTCCGGGCCGGCGCCCGCCGTTCTCGAACTGCGGATTCACGGGGTGAGCAACACCCCGCCGCACGCCATGCTCGACGTCCGGGCCGACCAGGTCCACGAGGTCGCCGGTGACCGGCTCGCCGGCTTCTGGATGGTGAATGCCGACGTCGCCGACGCACTGACCCCCGACCGACCCGCGTACACGCCGCCGCAGATCCGGCGGGAGGCCTACTCCTGGGGTGGACTCGACCGCACGACGATCGGGGGCGGCACACCGTTCGGCCAGAAACTTGTCGCCGCGGTCGTCCGGGCGGCGTGGTGCCTGGTGCTGCCGTACGGCCTGACCAATCTGGCGTACTGGGCGCGGGACCTCGGCGCGAGCGCGGCACGGGTGCGCCGGACCGCCACCGTGGTCCGACTGTTCGGGCTCGGCCTGACGCTGCTGTTCGTCACGACCGTCGTCACCGTCGCGTCTGATCTGGTGGCACTGCAGTACCTGGCAGGCGACACCGACGCACTGCCGTCCCAGCTCGCCCCGCTGGCTCGCCTGACGCCGCAGCGTCGCCTGGCCGTGTCCATGCTCGTCCCGGTCGCCGCGCTGGCGGTGCTGTGGCTGGTGTCGTGGACCTCGCGCGTGCGCTACGACGTGGACACCCCGGCGCAGTCCGAACGAACCGCGAAGGACACCCCGATCCTGCGACGAGAGGGATTCTGGAACAACCGCGCGCACGCCACCGAGACCGCGTTGATCCACGTCGGCGCGGGCCTGGCGACCGTCGCCGCGATGACCACACTCTTCGCCCCGCCGCGTGGGCAGGCGTTCGGCTGGGTGCTCACCGCGACCGGAATCGCCTCGGCTGGAGCGGTGCTCGTCGCCGCGGGCAGGCTGGCCGCGACGAGCAGTCGGGGCTCGGACGTGCCGGTCGCGCGGCCCGAGGACACGGTGACCGGCGGGACCCGGGCAACCGTGTGGGGATGTGTGGCACTCTTCCTCGCCCAGCTGCTGTTGCTGTTCTTCGGGCCGGGGTCGGGGTGCCCCTCGCCAGCCGCGCGGCTCGACGGGTTGATCGCCGTCCCGACGGTGCTCGTCCTGCTCCTGCTGGCACTCGCCCTGGCCGGACTCTCGATCCGGCGGGTCTCGCCGTGGTGGTCGGTCGGGCTGCCGGCGCTGCTCGCGGGGGCCGCGTTGCTGTACCTCGGCGGGCGGGCGCCGCTCGCGGTCGCGGTCGGCGCCGCGGTGCTCGTCGCGCTGCTCGTGCTTGCGCTGCCCGGCAACGACTTTCAGGCGTGGCGGGGACGGGGTGTCGGCGTCTTCCTGCTGCTGGCGCTCGGCGGCGCGATGCTGCTGTCCAACCTGGTGGTCGTCGGCGTCGGCGACTGGCTGAACCGGTCGGGATCCGCCGCGGGCCTGTTCTCGAACCAGGTCGGCGCCACCGCCGCGGGCGACCCCACGGGACTCCGTGCCCCGGCGATCTTCGCCTGGTTCGGTGTCGGCCTGGTCCTCGCCGCCGGCGCCGCGCTGCTCGCGCTGCCGGTGGTGATGTACTTCGCGGGTCGGTGGTCGGGCGTCCTCCGGAAGACCGCGGCGCCCGGCCGCCCCGTCGACCCGGACATCGTCCTCGCCGACCCGAGCACCCTCCGGGCCCGGCGGCTCGCCAATGCCGCGCACCGGGCCGAGCCGGCGGTCGGCGGACTCGCCGTGCTCGCCCTCGTGGCCCTGCTCCCCTGCGTGATCCTGCCGCTGCGCCCGTGGGCCGCCGACGGCGCGACGCCTGCGCCCCTGCTCACCCTCACCGCGTGGGGCGCGACGTTCGCCGCAGCCCTCGCCGTGCTGCTGGCGGGCGGCCTGGTGTTGCAGCCCGGGACCGGACGACCGCTGGGCATCGTCTGGGACCTGCTGTGTGTGGTGCCGCGGGCCGCGCACCCGTTCGGCCCACCGAGCTATTCGGAGCGGGCCGTCCCCGAGCTCGTCATGCGCTGTCACGCCTGGCTCGGGGCGGACGATTCGCGGCGCGTCGTGCTGTCCGCCCACTCGATGGGGTCCGTCCTCGCGGCCGCCGCGATCCTCGACCCGCGGTCGCGGCTGCTGGTCGAGCGCGGCGCCCTGCTCAGCTACGGATCGCAGCTGCGCGCCTACTTCGGGCGGATCTTCCCGGAACTGTTCGGTGCCGAAGTCGTTGCGAACGCGCCTGCGACGAGCGCGCGCCCGTTCGCGGCCGACGAGTTCCGCGGCGACACCGCCGATGCCACCGGCACACCCGACGAGGGCACCCTGATGCGGCTGTTGAGCAACCCGACCGGCGACTGCAGGTGGGTCAACCTCTGGCGCCCGACGGACTATCTGGGGTTTCCCGCCTACTCCCGACACGAGAACCCTGTCGACCTGCGGGCCGACGAGATCGACAGGTCGGGCTACCTGCCGACCGTCGGCAGCCACAGCGGGTATCCCCGCACCGCGCAGTACCGGACCGCACTCGACGCCCTGCGGCGCCGGATCGGCCCCGGAGGACCAAGCCCCGGCGCGGGAACGGACCGCGCGGGTTCCGGTGAAACCTGAACGGTCCGTTCACGCCGAGGTGGTGAGGGCGATCAGGGCAGGGCGGCGACGAGGGTGTCGACGGAGACGCGGGGCCCGCTGAAGAACGGGGTCTCCTCGCGCACGTGCATCCGGGCCTCGGTGGCGCGCAGGTCGCGCATCAGGTCGACGATGCGGTCCATCGCGGGTGCCTCGAAGGCCAGCAGCCACTCGTAGTCGCCGAGCGCGAAGGCAGGCACCGTGTTGGCCCGCACGTCCGGGTAGCCGCGGGCGGCCATGCCGTGGTCGGCGAGCATCTTGCGACGGTCCTCGTCCGGGAGCAGGTACCACTCGAGGGACCGGACGAACGGGTAGACGCAGATGTAGGCGCCCGGCGCCTCGCCGGCGACGAACGCAGGCAGGTGGCTCTTGTTGAACTCCGCGGGACGGTGCAGCGCGACGTTCGACCACACCGGCTCGCTGGCGCGGCCGACGATGGTGGTGCGACGGAAGTCGGCGTAGAGCTTCTGCAGGTCCTCCAACCGCTCCGCATGGGTCCAGATCATGAAGTCCGCATCGGCGCGCAACCCGGCGACGTCGTAGACGCCGCGGATCTCGACGTCGGTGTCGTCGAACGACGCGAAGAACGCCGTCGCGTCGGCGATCGCCTTGGTGCGGTCCTCGTCGAGGACACCGGGCTGCACCCGGAACACCGAGAACATCGCGTACCGGAGCGTGGAATTGAGCTTTTCGTAATCGAGGCGTGCCATGGCCCTATCCTGCCACCCGCGCAACGGTCCGTGCCGCCGCCGTCGCCGACGCCACACAGGCGGGCACGCCCACCCCGTGCAGCAGCGCGCCCGCCACCGCCAGGCCCGGCAACTGCGCCACCCCGGCCTCGATCTCCGCGACCGCGTCGAGGTGCCCCGGCCCGTACTGCGGCAGTCCGCCGCGCCAGCGCTGCACCACCGCGTCGGCCGGATCGACCGAGACCCCGGTGACCGTCTCGAGGTCCGCCCGGGCCAGCGCGACCAGCTCAGCGTCGCTCGCCTCGACCAGCGCGGCGTCGCCGAACCTGCCGAAGGACGCGCGCACCAGGGCGGCACCGCGCCGTGCCAGGTGCGGCCACTTGCGGCTGGACAGAGTGAAAGCCTTGGCGCGCAACGACTCCCCCGTCGCGACCAGGATCCCGGAGTTCTCCGGCAGCGCCGCCCCGAGCGGCAACGCCAACGCGACCACCACCGACGACGCCAGCGGGATGCGGGCGGCCGCGGCGCTCGCCTCCGGCGCGACGCCTGCCAACAGTTCGGCCAGCCGCGGCGCGGGCACCGCCAGCGCCACGCCGTCGACGCGGCCCACCGGGTCCAGCCACCAGCCGTCGCCGTCCCGACGCAGCCCGGACGCTGAAGCCGCGATCACGGTGGGACGAGCCGCGTCGAGCAAGGCGTCGAGCAGCACGCCGTAGCCGTCGCGCAGTCCGCCGAACACCGGGCCCGGCTGCGGCGCCGGCAGCGCCTCGGCCACCGCCGCGGTCAGGCTGCTCGCGCCACGGTCGAGGGCGGCGGCCAGCGTCGGCAGCGCCGCGCGGACGCCGATGGAGTCCGAGAGCCCGGAGTACACGCCGCCGAGCAGCGGGTCCACCGAGCGCCGGACCACCTGCTCGCCGAACCGCTCACCGACCAGCGTCGCGACGTCGACGTCCGCGCCGGGGCGCCAGGACAGCGGCGAGCGCGGCTCCGCGTCGATCCGGGCCAGGGTGGCGTCGTCGACCAGCCCGGCAAGCGAGGCCGACGAGGCCGGGATGCCCATCAGGGTGCCTGCGGGCAGCGGGTGCAGCGCGGCACCGGACCAGATCAGCGGCCGGGCGCCGGACGGCGTGACCACCTGGTCGGACAGGCCCAGCTCGTCGAGCAGCGCCGGCACCTCCGGACGCCGGGCGATGAACGCCTCCGCGCCGACGTCGACGGCACCGTCGGCCAGCGTGACCGTGCGCAGTTTGCCACCGAGCCGGCCGGACTCCTCGACCAGGACGATCTCGGCGTCGGGGCCGAGCAGGCCGCGCAGCCGGTAGGCGGCGACCAGACCGGAGATGCCGCCACCGACCACGGCGACGGTGGTCACAGCGAGTGCACCAGCTCCACCACCGCGGTCAGCACGGCCGGATCGGTGTCCGGCAGCACGCCGTGCCCGAGGTTGAAGATGTGTCCGGTGGCGCCGGCGGCCAGCGCCCGGTCGGCCTCGGCGGCGATCCGCCGGACCTCACGCTCGATGGCGTCCCAGCCGCCGAAGAGCACGGCCGGGTCCAGGTTGCCCTGCAGCGCCTTGCCCGGGCCGACGCGTCGGGCGGCCTCGTCCAGCGGGATCCGCCAGTCCACGCCGACCACGTCGGCGCCGACCTCGCCCATCACGCCGAGCAGCTCGCCGGTGCCCACCCCGAAGTGGATCCGCGGCACCCCGGCGTCGGCCACCTCGGCCAGCACCCGCTCGGAGTGCGGCAGGACGAACTGGCGGTACTCGGCGAGCGAGAGCGTCCCGGCCCAGGAGTCGAACAGCTGGATCGCGTCGACGCCTGCGTGCAGCTGCGCCTGCAGGAACGCGATGGTGGTGTCGGCGATCGTGCCGAGCAGCGCGTGCCAGGTCTTGGGGTCCGAGTGCATGAGCGCCTTGGTGCGCTCGTGGTTGCGGCTCGGCCCGCCCTCGACCAGGTACGAGGCGAGGGTGAACGGCGCCCCGGCGAAACCGATCAGCGGGGTGTCGCCGAGCTCACGGGTGAGCAGCGAGACTGCCTCACCGACGGCCCCGACCTGCTCCGGCCGCAGCCGCGGCAGCACCGCGACATCGGCGACGGTGCGCACCGGGTTCGCCACCACCGGGCCGACGCCGGCCACGATGTCGAGGTCGATGCCCGCAGCCTTGAGCGGAACCACGATGTCGGAGAACAGGATTGCCGCGTCCACCTTGTGCCGGCGCACCGGCTGCATGGTGATCTCGCAGACCAGTTCCGGGTTGAAGCAGGACTCGAGCATCCCGATCCCGGCACGCACCTCCCGGTACTCGGGCAACGAGCGGCCTGCCTGCCGCATGAACCACACCGGACGGTGCGAGGGCCGCCTGCCGGTCGCCGCCGCGAGCAGCGGCGCCTCCGGGATCAACCGCCGGAACGGGTACTTCGTACCGGTCGCCATCGCCGCATTCGTGTCTTCCAAGTCGCTCATGTGTCCCAACGCTCGTCGCCCGCTCGTGTACGTCCTGGTGGCCATGCTGCCAGACGGACCGGTGCCGAAGCCAAGCGCGACGGCCGCCGAGGCCCGGGCGCCCGGGCCCGACCGGCGCGCCTCCACCCTCGACGATCGGCGCCCGTCTACCGTCCGGATTGTGACCACGTCCGGACCCACCCCCGAGCCTGCCCCGTTCCGCGCCGCCGTCGAATCGATGCTCGCGGCCGCGGTGCACCCGCAGATCGAAATCGGTCCGATCCGACCGCCGCAACGGCTCGCGCCGTTCAGCTACGCGATCGGCGCCGAGGTCACCCAACCGGACTCCGAGACGGTCAGCCAGGACTCCGAGGGCGACGCATTCGGCCGGTTGATCCTGCTGCACGACCCCGCCGGGGACGAGGCCTGGAACGGCACCCTGCGCCTGGTCGCCTACATCCAGGCCGAGGTCGACGAGGGGCTCGCCTCGGACCCGCTGCTGCCCGAGGTCGCGTGGAGCTGGCTCGTCGACGCGCTCGAGGCACGGCACGAGCCGCTGACTGCGCTGGGCGGCACCGTCACCGCGACCAGTTCGGTCCGGTACGGCGACATCGCCGGTCCGCCCCGCGCCCACCAGCTCGAACTGCGCGCGTCGTGGACCGCCACCACCCCCGATCTGGCCGGGCACGTGGAGGCGTTCTGCGAGGTGCTCGCCTACGCCGCGGGACTGCCGCCTGCCGGGGTGACCACGCTCGGCGCCCGCTGAGCCACCGGGACCCGCGCGAGCGACCCACGGCGGACGGCCTCGAGGAACGCCGCCACCCCGGCGGTGACCTGATCGCTGCGGATCGAGTGGAAGATGTCGAACGCGTGCTGGGCGCCGCGCAGCTCGGCGTACGCGACCGGGTTCTCCGACACCTCGCGTAGCCGATCGACGAACACCCGCGCCTCGGCGACCGGGATCAGCGAGTCGTTGGTCCCGTGGATCACCAGGAACGGCGGCGCGTCCGCCGTCAGCCGCGCCAGCGGCGACGCCGCCAGGTAGTCCTGCGGGAACCGCGCACGCCTGCCCAGGACCATCGCGCTCAGCCGGGACTCGACCCGCTGACGCACCGCCTTGATGCCGGACTCGGCGGCGAAGTCGTAGGCGCCGTAGAACGGCACGCATGCCGCCACCGTGGTGTCGACGTCCTCGAAACCCGGCTGGAAGGCCGGGTCGTGCTCGGTCAGCGCGACCATCGTCGCCAGGTGACCACCCGCGGAACCCCCGGTCACGGCGAGGAAGTCGGGGTCGCCGCCGAACCGTTCCGCGTTCTCGCGCATCCACCCGACCGCCTGCTTGAGCGCGACCAGGTGCGCCGGCCACTTCGCCTTCGGCGAGAGCGGGTAGTTGACGGCAGCGCACACCCACCCCCGCGAGGCCATCTCCGCCATCAGCGGCAGACCCTGATGGTCCTTGCTGCCGATGACCCAGCCGCCGCCGTGGATCTGCAGCAGCATCGGGGCGTTCGGCGGGGTGTCGCGGTGGTGGTAGACGTCGACCAGGAACCGGGCGCCGCCGGGCGCGTACGCCAGGTTGCGCACCCGGCGCACCCCGGCCCGGCGCATCCGGAACGGTCGCGCGAGCGACCGCCAGTCCGTCGGTCGCCGGAACTCGTCTTCGGTGACGCCGACCTCGGCCAGTGCCGCCGCCATCTCGCCACCCGCCCGCCGAGCCGCGGCGATGCTCACCGTCAGTCCCGCGACGGACGCGGCGGCGAGCGCCAGACCGGCCCGCTCGCCGCGGGTGCGGACCCGCCCCCGGGCCACCTGGACCGCCGCGTCGAGCACGGTCACGCCGAGTTGCTGCGGGGCCAACTCGGAGCTGAGCCAGCCGGAGAAGAAGGCGCCGACCGAGGCAGGCATGCCCGGGACCGGCCGCAGCGCGTTCGCCGTCAGCACCAGGTTCACGCCCTGCCGGACCAGGAACCCCCGCGTCATCGGGCGGCGCTCCGGCACGCCTCGGCGCGGCCCGGACACGGCCTCGACTTCTCACCGGTACTCGGCACGACGGCCCTCCAATGGGTCTCGAAAGTTGCGGGTCCCGCACGCGGGAAGCGTTATGTGTCGTCTCTCACCGACCGTCCGCCGGGGAGTCGGATCGGCGAATCCCGGCCGCAACAGTCTGCAGGTTCTAGCATTGTCCAATGGAGAGACTAAGCGGTCTGGATTCGACATTCCTGTATCTCGAGACACCGACGCAGCTGCTCCACGTGTGCGGCCTGATCGTGCTCGACGTCTCGACGATTCCGGGCGGGTACAGCTATCCCGCGTTCAAGACCGAGCTGTCGGCCCGGGTGCGCGCGATGCCCGCGTTCCGGCGCAAGCTCTTCGACTCCAGGTTCAACCTCGACCATCCGGCGTGGGTGGAGGACCCGGACTTCGACGTGGACCGGCACCTGCACCGGATCGCGGTGCCCGCGCCCGGTGGCCGCGCCGAGTTGGCCGAACTCTGCGGCCACCTCGCCAGCCAGCAGATGGACCGGACCATCCCGCTGTGGGAGATGTGGGTGATCGAGGGCCTCGAGGACGGCTCGGTGGCGATCATGTCGAAGATGCATCACGCCAACGTGGACGGCGTCACCGGCGCAGGCATGATCGCGACGCTGTGCAGCCTCTCCCCGGACGCGCCCCGCCCCGAGCTGGATCCGGACCAGCAGGGCGCCGGCCGCGCCGACACCCTGGAGCTGGCCGTCGGCGGGCTGCTCAGCTTCGCCAGTCGCCCGCTGAAGATGGCGAAGGTGCTGCCCAGCGGCGCCGCGCTGCTGCCCCGGTGGATTCGCCGGGCCCGACGCGGCGAGGCGATGCCCGCCCCGTTCAGCGCGCCCCGCACCTCGCTCAACGGCGCGATCACCGGGCATCGGAACATCGCGTACTCGCAGCTCGACCTCGACAAGGTCAAGCTCGTCAAGGACGTCTTCGGGGTCAAGGTCAACGACGTGGTGATGGCGACGGTCGCCGGCGCGCTGCGTGGCTACCTGAGTGCCCGCGACGAACTGCCCGACTCGTCGCTGGTGGCGATGGTGCCGGTCTCGGTGCACGAGACCTCGGACCGGCCGGGCACCAACCAGATCTCCGGGATGTTCACCCAGCTCGGCACGCAGATCGCCGACCCCGTCGAGCGACTGCGGCAGACCAACGTGCACAACTCGATGGTCAAGTCGCACAACGCCTCCCTCGGCGCCAGCCTGCTGCAGGACTGGTCCCAGTTCGCCGCGCCCACCGCGTTCGGCGGCGCGATGCGGGTCTACTCGAACCTCAAGCTCGCCGAGCGGCACCCCGTGGTGCACAACCTGGTGGTCTCCAACGTCCCCGGACCACCGATCCCGCTGTACCTGCTCGGCGCCCGGATCTCGGCCATGTACCCGCTCGGGCCGATCTTCCACGGCGCCGGGCTGAACGTGACCGCGATGTCGCTCGCAGGCAGGCTCAACGTGGGCCTGGTGTCCTGCCCCGAGCTGGCGCCCGCGCTGTGGGACCTGGCGGACGGATTCGGTCCGGCGCTCGACGAACTGGTCACGGCCGCGCGGGCCGAGACCCGCAAGCGCGCGCGGTCGCGCAAGCGCACGCCCGCCGCCGATCCGACGTAGGCGCCGCCGGGCCACCGTCGCGAACCGACCGGGGCCGAGAACGCCGGGGGGAATCGACGGAGACAGGCCGCCCGGCCAGGCAGATGCGCGGTCCGGACCGCCTCGGGTCGTAAGGTCACTGAACATGTCAGAGGCCAGCGACCAGCAACCCGAGCGCACCGTGGTGCCGCTCCTCGCCCCCGCCGACGGCGTCCCCGACGTCGTCGACTCCCCCCGAATGCTCGACGAGGCCGTTGCACAGCTCGCCGGCGGTACCGGCCCGCTGGCCGTCGACGCCGAGCGGGCGTCCGGGTTCCGCTACTCAGCCCGGGCCTACCTGCTGCAGTTCCGCCGCGCCGGGTCCGGCACCGTGCTGATCGACCCGATCCCCGTGGCCGACCGGATGGGCGCGCTCGCCGAGGTGATCAACCCGCTCGAGTGGGTGCTGCACTCGGCCGACCAGGACCTGCCCGGCCTCGACGAGCTGGGCCTGCGCCCGGCCGCGCTCTACGACACCGAACTGGCCGGCCGCCTCGCCGGCTTCGAACGCGTGGGCCTCGCCGCGATCGTCGAGCGGACCCTGGGGCTGGGGCTGGTGAAGGGGCACGGCGCGGCCGACTGGTCCTCGCGGCCGCTGCCCGACACCTGGCTGAACTACGCCGCCCTCGATGTCGAGGTGCTGCTGGAACTGCACGCGGCGATGGCCGCCGAGCTCGAGTCGCAGGGCAAGACCGACTGGGCGGCACAGGAATTCGAGCACATCCGGCTGGCGGGGCCGCCCAAGCCGAAGCCCGACCGGTGGCGCCGCACCTCCGGCATCCACGCGCTCAAGTCCCGGCGCCAGTTGGCGGCCGTCCAGGCGCTGTGGACCGCCCGCGACGAGATCGCCAGCTCCCGCGACATCGCGCCGGGCCGGATCCTGCCGGACAAGGCGATCGTCGACGCCGCCGCCAACGACCCGCGCACCGTCGACGCGCTGCAGGCGCTGCCCGTCTTCGGCGGACCCCGCCAGCGACGGATGTCCCGGACCTGGCTGCAGGCCCTCGCCGAGGCCCGTTCCCTCCCCGACTCGGAACTGCCGCCGCTGGCGCAGCCGTTCACCGGACCGCCGCCGATCGGCAAGTGGCAGCGTCGCAACCCCGAGGCCGCGGACCGGTTCGCCGTCGCCCGGGCCGCGATGACCGAGCTCAGCGAGCGGGTGCGGGTCCCGGTGGAGAACCTGCTGACCCCGGACCTGGTCCGCAGGCTGGTCTGGGACTGGACGTCCGGACCGGCCGACGCGACCGAGGCCCGGGTGGACGCCGTCCTCACGGCGGGCGGTGCGCGCCCGTGGCAACGCCAGCTCACCGTGCCGGTGCTGGCCGCGGCCATGTCCACCCCCACGACCGCGACCGCGGCCGACTGAGCGGGGCGGCCGCGCCGGGATTCCGCGGCCGGGGCGGCCGCTATGTTACCGGCGGGTAATTAGCGCTAGAGTGGAGTCTGCCGGGCCAAAGCTCGGCAGACCGCTCCACACTCCCGCCAGGAGGAATCCAGCGTGGCCGCATCCACATCACCGCGAAACGTCGTCTTCGTCGACGGCATCCGTACCCCGTTCGGCAAGGCCGGCCCGAAGGGCATGTACGCCGACACCCGCGCCGACGACCTGGTCGTCAAGGCGATCCGCGAGCTGCTCCGCCGAAACCCCCAGTTGCCGCCCGAGCGCGTCGACGAGGTCGCGGTCGCCGCCACCACCCAGACCGGGGACCAGGGCCTGACCATCGGCCGCACCGCCGCGATCCTCGCGGGCCTGCCTGAGACCGTGCCCGGCTTCGCCGTCGACCGGATGTGTGCCGGCGCGATGACCGCCGTCACCACGACCGCGTCGGGCATCGGCTTCGGCCAGTACGACGTCGTGATCGCAGGCGGCGTCGAGCACATGGGTCACCACCCGATGGGCGAGGGCGCCGATCCCAACCCGCGCTTCCTCACCGACCGCCTGGTCGACCCGAGCGCCCTGGTGATGGGCAACACCGCGGAGAACCTGCACGACCGGTTCCCGACCATCACCAAGGAGCGCACCGACGCCTACGCCGTCGCGAGCCAGGACAAGTACGAGGCCGCCAGGAAGGCCGGCCTCATCGCCGACACCCTGGTGCCCGTCGCCACCCGCTCCGCCGCGGGCTGGGGCCTGGCCACCGCGGACGAGCCGCCGCGCCCCGGCACCACCACGGAGGACCTCGCCAAGCTCAAGACGCCGTTCCGCCCGGCAGGCCGGATCACCGCAGGCAACGCCGCCGGCCTCAACGACGGTGCCACCGCGGCACTGCTCGCCGGCGAGGACACCGCCCGCGAGCTCGGCCTGCCGGTCGGCATGCGGATGGTCGGCTTCGCCTACCAGGGCGTCGACCCCGCCGTCATGGGCATCGGCCCGGTCCCGGCGACCGAGAAGCTGCTGGCCCGCACCGGCCTCAAGATCGAGGACATCGGGCTGTTCGAGATCAACGAGGCATTCGCCGTGCAGGTGCTCGCCTTCCTCGAGCACTTCGGCATCGCCGACGACGACCCGCGGGTCAACCAGTGGGGCGGCGCCATCGCGTGCGGCCACCCGCTCGCCTCCTCGGGCGTGCGCCTGATGACCCAGCTCAGCCACCAGTTCGCCCAGAACCCGGACGTCCGCTACGGCCTGACCACCATGTGCATCGGTCTGGGCATGGGCGGAACCGTCATCTGGGAGAACCCGAACCACGCCGATTACGAAGCCGGAGTCGCGTAATGACTGACATTGCAACCGCATTCGCCGACGAGGTCGTGACGAACGCCTACACCCGCATCATCGCCGTCCCCGGCATCGAGGGACCGGTCGCGCTGATCACCCTGGACAACGGCTTCGACCACACCAAGCCGAACTCCTTCGGCCCGGCCGGGCTGTTGTCCTTCGACAAGGCCATCGACGAGGCGTTCGCCGCGAACCCGGCCGCGATCGCGGTGACCGGCAAGCCGTTCATCTTCGCCGCCGGCGCCGACCTCAAGGGCGTGCCTGCCATCACCACCCGCGAGCAGGGCCTCGAGCTCGGCCGCCTGGGCCACCGGGTGTTCCGCCGGCTGCGCGAGTCCGCGGTACCCACCTTCGCGTTCGTCAACGGCGTCGCCCTCGGCGGCGGCCTCGAGGTGGGGCTGCACTGCCACTACCGCACCGTCGCCGACAACGTCGGCGCCCTCGGCCTGCCCGAGGCGATGCTGGGCCTGGTGCCCGGCTGGGGCGGAACGCAGTTGCTGCCCAACCTGATCGGGCCGTCCAATGCCGTGACGGTGGCCATCGAGAACCCGCTCAACAACGGCAAGGTCGTCAACGCGAAGAAGGCGCTCGAACTCGGCATCGCCGACGTGGTGCTCGGCTCCGCCGACTTCGTCGAGCAGTCCCTCGCCTGGGCCGCACAGGTTCTCGCAGGCACGATCACCCCGGCCCGCCCGGAGATCGACCGCGGCGCCGGCTGGGACGAGGCCATCGCCCGCGCCCGGGCGATCGTCGACGGCAAGACCAAGGGCAATGCCCTCGGCGCCGTGCGCACCGTCGAGCTGCTCGACCTGGCCCGGGGCACCGACCTCACCGACTCCGCCTCGCTGGACGCCGGATTCGCCGCCGAGGACGAGGCACTGGCGGACCTGCTCATGACCGACGAGCTGCGCGCCGGCCTGTACGCCTTCGACCTGGTGAACCGGCGGGCCAAGCGTCCCGCAGGTGCGCCGGACAGGTCGTTGGCGCGCAAGGTGTCCGGGGTCGGCATCGTCGGCGCCGGCCTGATGGCCAGCCAGCTGGCGCTGCTGTTCGTCAAGCAGCTCAAGGTGCCGGTGATCCTCACCGACATCGACCAGGAGCGCATCGACAAGGGCGTGGGCTACGTGCACGCCGAGATCGACAAGCTCGCCGCCAAGGGCCGGCTCTCCCCCGACGCCACCAACCGCCTCAAGGCGCTGGTGTCGGGCTCGCTGGACAAGTCCGCGTTCGCCAGGACCGACTTCGTCATCGAGGCCGTCTTCGAGAACATGGACGTCAAGAAGGAGGTGTTCGCGGAGCTCGAGCAGTTCATCGCGCCCGAGACCATCCTCGCGACCAACACCTCGTCGCTGTCCATCACCGAGATGGCGTCCGAGCTCAAGCACCCGGAGCGCGTGGTCGGGTTCCACTTCTTCAACCCCGTCGCCGTGCTGCCGCTGCTCGAGATCATCAAGGGCGAGAAGACCGACGACGCCACCCTGGCGACGGCCTTCGCGACCGCCAAGGCACTGAAGAAGTCCGCCGTGCTGTGCGGCGACAAGGCCGGCTTCGTGTTCAACCGGCTCGTCACCCGCACCCTGGGCGAGGTCATGTCCGCGGTGGACGAGGGCACCCCGTTCGACGTGGCGGACAACGCCATCGCCGAGCTCGGCATGCCGATGAGCCCGTTCACCCTGCTCGCCCTCGTCGGACCGGCGGTCGCGCTGCACACCGGCGAGACGCTGCAGGAGTCGTACCCGGAGCGGTTCAAGTCCTCCCCCGGACTCGAGGCCCTCGTCGAGGCCCGCAAGCCCGGCGTGTGGACCTGGGGCCCCGAGGGCCAGGCCGTCGACCCCGAGGTGGCCGCGCTCTGGCCGCAGGGCGACAAGGCCTCCACCGCCGAGGAGGTGCTCGAGCGGACGCGTCGCGCGTTCGCCGAGGAGATCGCGATCATGCTCGACGAGGGCGTCGTCGCGGCGGCCGAGGACATCGACCTCTGCCTGATCCTGGGCGGCGGGTTCGGCTTCTGGAACGGCGGCATCACCCCGTACCTGGACCGCACCGGCACCTCGGAGGCCGTGAACGGCAGGCGTTTCCTGGCCGAGGGCGTCGCCAGCATCTGATCGGGACGAATCCCACACACCCGTGGCCCGGTGCGCTCCCCGCGCACCGGGCCACGGGTGTGTCCACGGCCGAACGACCTCGTCACCCACCGTCCGTGCAGCTCGCGGCGCCTTTCCGGCCGGTCCCGCACTGTGCCGCACCGCACCGTCCGGCGCGTTCGTGATGCCCGTCTCATCGCCGCCGCGCTATGGTGCTTGGGCCCAGTTAACAAGCGGCGGCCCCCTGACGGGCGGCGGCCCGCGAACAAGCGGCTGTGCATGGCCGCTACGAGGAAAGGTCGGAAGCAGTATGCGATTAAGACGGTCAAATGGCGGGAGGGCCGGCGACCGGCTCAAACGCTCGATGTTGGTGTCCATGGCGATGCTGCTACCGCTCGGGGTGTCGGTAGCAGGTCCGGTGGGCACCGCTTCAGCCGCGTTCAACGCGTCCGGTGAGGACTTCTGGGTGGACTCCGCGATGGGACCGATCAAGTCACGGATCTTCCGTGCCGTGGACGGCAACACCCACCGCGTGGTCTACGCCCTCGACGGCATGCGGGCCCAGGACGACCTCAACGGCTGGGAGATCGAGACCGAGGTCGCGCGGTCACTGACCAGGGCGAACATCAACGTGGTGATGCCGGTCGGCGGCCAGTCCAGCTTCTACGCGGACTGGAACGCGCCGAGCACCTTCGGACCGGACACCGGCTCGGGCGAGGGCTCGGTGGGGTCGGTGGGCTCGTCGGAGGTGGGTTCGGCGGCCGCCGACACCACCGTCGCAGGCAAGCGGGACACCTACAAGTGGGAGACGTTCCTGACCTCCCAGCTCCCGCAGGCCCTGAAGGACAGGAAGGGATTCAGCCGGCACGACAACGGCGTCTTCGGCCTGTCCATGGGCGGCAGCGCGGCGCTGACCATGGCCGCGTACTACCCGGACCAGTTCAGCTTCGCCGGCTCGTTCTCGGGCTTCCTCAACAACTCGGCGCCCGGTATGCGCGAGGCCCTGCGCGTCGCGATGATCTCCGCCGGCGGCTTCAACATCGACGCGATGGCCGCGCCGTGGGACCCGAAGTGGCTGCGGATGGACCCGTTCGTGTTCGCGCCGCGCCTGCGGGACAACAACACCCGCCTGTGGATCTCCTCCGGTAGCGCCGTTCCCGGGAACGGGGACGTCACCAGCGCCATCGGAGTGGTGCAGGCCGTGCCGCTGGAGGCACTGGCGCTGGCCAACACCCGCGCCTTCGAGGTCCGGATGGCCACCGTCGGGGCCCGCAACGCCCACTACGACTACCCGGCCACCGGCGTGCACAACTGGAAGAACTGGGAGGACCAGGTCAACCGGATGATCCCCGACCTGTCTGCCAACATCGGCTGACACGGTCGGCGGACGCTCGGCGTCCCCCACGGATCCGCGCCCCTGGCACCACGCCCGGGGCGCGGATCCGTTTTACGCTACCTGCATCAGTAGGTTAGGCTTCCCTTCGTGAAGCTTCCTCTGCGTCTCGGTATCGCCGCCCTCGCCCTCACCACGCTGGTCGGCTGTTCCGCCGACACCGGCAGCTCCGACGGCACGACCCCGGGCGCCGACGGCGCCTTCCCGGTGAGCATCGAGAACACCTTCGGCACCACCACCATCGACAGCGCCCCGGATCGCCTCGTCACCATGGGCTGGAACGCGCAGGACGTGCTGTACGCGCTCGGGCTCGCGCCCGTCGGCCAGCCGAGGTACACCTACGGCGCCACCGCGGCCGGCATCATGCCGTGGACCGAGCCGTACTTCGACC
The DNA here is from genome assembly GCF_042654025.1 of Rhodococcus kronopolitis. Classification (NCBI taxonomy): domain Bacteria; kingdom Bacillati; phylum Actinomycetota; class Actinomycetes; order Mycobacteriales; family Nocardiaceae; genus Rhodococcus; species Rhodococcus kronopolitis. Next base: position 132,553 of record NZ_JBHSFO010000002.1, read on the forward strand.
CGGACAAGACCACCCTGTACGAGGACCCGGCGACCGGCGAGCCCTCCATCGAGGCGATCGCCAACCTGGCGCCGGACGCGATCCTCGCGCCGTACGAGGGCTTCGACGAGGCCTACTACGACCAGCTCAGCGCGCTCGCACCGACCGTCGCCTACCCCGGCGACGCCTGGCAGACCACCTGGCAGGACCAGACCACCCTCGTCGGCAAGGCGGTCGGCAAGCCCGAGGAGGCCCGTGGCCTGATCGACGGTCTCGGCCGGACCCTGGCGGAGACCGCTGCCGCGCACCCCGAGTTCGCGGGCAAGACCCTCACCGTGGTCAACCTCGACACCGCCGCGGGCGAGGCCAACGTGTACCTCCCCACCGACCCCCGCGTGCAGGTGCTGACCGAACTGGGCTTCGTCAACGCGCCGGGAGTCGAGGCCCTGGCCCAGGACAACCCGGCAGGAAACTTCTTCAAGACGATCTCGCTGGAGAACCTCCGCGACATCGATGCGGACGTCGTCGTCGGGTTCGTCAGCGGAAACGCCGGTCCCGCATCCGATACCGCCTTCGCCCAGCTCTCGGCCTTCGGCCGGGGCTCGGCGGTGGTGCTGAGCGACGAACAGGTCATCTCCGGCCTGAGCAGCGTGAGCGTCCTGAGCGTCCCGTGGGTCCTGGACCAGATCGTCCCGCAACTGTCCGACGCCGCCCGCCGGGCCGGCTGACCGTAGCGCCGCCTCGCCCGCAAATGTGGGCACCCGCACCGGGCGAGCAGTAGCGTTCGATCCAGTCCCGGGTGTTGTACGACGCAATGGGGCGTCGACCACGGGGCCCTAGGGGCCGACGATGTCAGACAACGACACAGTCTTCGGTGGGACGGGATCAGAGGCGGCGAGGGCCGACGTCGCGCACGCGGTGATGTTCGCCGCCGCCGCCGCGCTCGGCGGCTTCCTCTTCGGCTACGACACCGCGGTCATCAACGGCGCGGTGGGCGCCATCCGGGACAGGTACGACATCGGTGCGGCCGGCACCGGCCTGACCGTGTCGCTGACCCTGCTCGGCGCCGCGCTCGGCGCCTGGGTCGCGGGCACCCTGGCGGACCGGCTGGGCCGCATCCGGGTGATGCAGATCGCCTCGGTGATGTTCATCGTCGGGGCGCTCGGCTCCGCGTTCCCGTTCAGCGTCTACGACCTCACCGCGTGGCGCGTCCTCGGCGGCGTCGCGGTCGGCGTCGCGTCGGTGATCGCCCCCGCCTACATCGCGGAGATCGCCCCCGCCGCCATCCGCGGCCGCCTCGGGTCGATGTACCAGCTCGCCATCGTGCTGGGCATCGCCATCTCCCAGCTGGTCAACTACGCCCTCTCGTCGTCGGCAGGCGGCGCCCGGGGAATCCTCGCGGGCGTCGAGGCCTGGCAGTGGATGCTGGCGCTCGAGGCGGTACCTGCGGCGCTCTACCTGATCATGACGTTCACCATCCCGGAGTCGCCCCGGTACCTGGTCGCCCGCGGCCGTGACGACGACGCCCGCACCATCATCTCCGAGCTCGAGGGCGGCGACCACGACGCGGTGACCGGTCGGATGGACGAGATCCGGAACTCGCTCAGCGAACACCGGACCAAGACCACGGTGCGCGAACTGTTCTCCCGCAAGCTCGGCGTCGCGCCGCTGGTCTGGGTCGGCATGGCCCTCGCCGCGCTGCAGCAGTTCGTCGGCATCAACGTGATCTTCTACTACTCGAGCACACTGTGGCAGGCCGTCGGGTTCGGCGAGGACCGGTCCCTGTTCATCAGCGTGGTCAGCGCGACGGTCAACATCGTCGGCACCTTCGTCGCGATCGCGGTGATCGACCGGATCGGCCGTAAGCCGTTGCTGCTCATCGGTTCCGTCGGCATGGCCATCTCGCTGGGCACCGCCGCCGTCTGCTTCCACTCGGCGGTGGTGACCACCAACGACATCGGCGAGTCCGTCGCCCACCTCGAGGGCACCAATGCCACCGTCGCCCTGATCGCGGCCAACGCGTTCGTCTTCTTCTTCGCGTTCTCGTGGGGCCCGGTGGTGTGGGTGCTGATCAGCGAGATGTTCCCCAACCGGGTGCGGGCGGCGGCGGTCGGCATCGCCACCGCCGCCAACTGGGTGGCGAATTTCCTGGTCTCGTCGACCTTCCCGGCGCTGGCCGACTGGAACCTCTCGCTCACCTACGCCGGCTACGCCGTGATGGCCGTCGTCTCGCTGTTCGTGGTGATGCGGTTCGTCACCGAGACCCGCGGCCGCACCCTCGAACAGGCGGGCTGACCGTTACTGCTGGCCGACCCCGGGATTGGCGGTTCCCACTCCCGACTCCGCCTGCTCGTCGGTGTGCATGCCTGCCACCCACCCGGTGATCTGGCGGGCCAGATCCTGTGCGGTGAGGCCGATCTCGGCCAGGATCTGATCACGGGAGGCATGATCGAGGAACCGCTGCGGCACCCCGGCGTCGCGCGTCGGGGTGTCGACCCCGGCGCCGCGCATCGCGGCCGACACCGACGAGCCGATGCCGCCGTGCACGCCGCTGTCCTCGAGGGTGACGACCATCCGGAACTGCTGCGCCAGCTCGACCACCGACGCCGGCACCGGCAGCACCCAGCGCGGGTCCAACACGGCCGCGGTGATGCCCTGCTGGCCCAGCCGCGTCGCGGTCTCGAGGGCGACGGTCGCGAACGGACCGACCGCGACGATCAGGACGTCGCCACCGGACCCGGACGGCCTGGCCAGCACGTCGACGCCGTCGGCGAGCCGCTCCAGCGCCGGAATGTCCTCCGTGACAGCGCCCTTCGGGAACCGCACCGCGGTGGGGCCGTCGTCGACGGCGAGCGCCTCCGCGAGCTCCTCGCGCAGGGTGGCCGCGTCCCGTGGGGCGGCGACCCGGATGCCCGGCACGATCCCGAGCAGCGAGAAGTCCCACACGCCGTTGTGGCTGGCACCGTCCGCGCCGGTCACACCGGCCCGGTCGAGGACCAGGGTCACCGGCTGGTTCAGCAGCGCGACGTCCATCAGCAGTTGGTCGAAGGCGCGGTTGAGGAAGGTCGAGTACACCGCGACCACCGGGTGCAGCCCGCCCAGGGCCAGGCCGGCCGCCGAGGTCATCGCGTGCTGCTCGGCGATGCCGACGTCGAACATCCGGTCCGGGAACCGTTCGCCGAAGGCCGCCAGTCCGGTGGGACCGGCCATCGCGGCGGTGATCGCGACGATGTCCTCGCGCCGCTCCGCATGGGCGATCAGTTCGCTGGAGAACACCGACGTCCAGTCCGGCGCGGACACCGTGGTCGCGCGGCCGGTGCGCGGGTCGATCACCCCGGTCGCGTGCATCTGGTCGGCCTTGTGGTTCTCGGCGTGCGCGTAGCCCATGCCCTTGCGGGTCACGGCGTGCACGACCACCGGTCCGCCGAAGTCCTTGGCACGACGCAACGCCGACTCCATCGCCGCCTGGTCGTGCCCGTCCACCGGTCCGAGGTACTTGATGCCCAGGTCGGTGAACATCACCTGCGGGCTGACCATGTCCTTGATGCCGGCCTTCATGCCGTGCAGCATCTGGTAGGCGACCCGACCCACCCACGGCACCTTCTTGACCATCCGGCGGCTGTTGTCGAGGACCCGCTCGTAGCCGGGCTGCATCCGCAGCGCCGCGAGGTGGTCGGCGAGGCCGCCGATCGTCGGGGCGTAGGAGCGGCCGTTGTCGTTGACGACGATGACCACCGAGCGGTCCTTGCCGGCCGCGATGTTGTTCAGCGCCTCCCAGCACATGCCGCCGGTGAGCGCGCCGTCGCCGACGATCGCGACGACGTGCCGGTCCTGGCCGGTCAGCTGGAACGCCTTCGCCAGCCCGTCCGCGTAGGACAGCGCGGCCGAGGCGTGGGAGGACTCGACCCAGTCGTGCTCGCTCTCTGCCCGACACGGGTACCCGGAGAGGCCACCGCGCTTGCGCAGCGTGTCGAACTGGTCCATCCGGCCGGTCACCATCTTGTGCACGTAGGCCTGGTGCCCGGTGTCGAAGAGGATCGCGTCGTTGGGCGAGTCGAAGATCCGGTGCACGGCCAGCGTCAGCTCGACGACGCCGAGGTTCGGGCCGAGATGGCCGCCCGTGGCGGACACCTTGTGCACCAGGAAATCGCGCACCTCCGTGGCGAGCTCACGCATCTCGGCGAGGCTCAACCCACGTAGATCGCCGGGCGTCTGGACTCGGGATAGGACACCCAACGAGATCGCTCCCTCCGAGGAACACCGCCGACCGCGTGTCGGTGGACCGGTCCAGTCTACGGAGCGCGAGAGTCGGCCCTCGCCGGGCGTGCCGACTACCCGGCTCCCGATCCGGTACTGCCTGCTCATTATGCCCGTGTTCGTGATCCACTTCACAAGCCGACACGGCCTCTAGGCTGAGCGCCATGGGACGTATCGCGGACATGGAACGTGGGGACATGGGTCGTATCGGGGACACCGAACCGGGGAACGTCGCCGAGCGGATCATCCGTGAGGTCTACACACTGTGCCGCGAGAACCGGGCAGGCGAACTCGCCGACTACATCCCCGAACTCGCGGCGGTCGAACCCGACGAGTTCTCGCTGTGCGTGGCGACCAGCGACGGCCACGTCTACCGCGCAGGCAACGCCGACACCGTCTTCACCATCCAGTCGATATCCAAGCCGCTGACCTACGGCCTGGCCCTCGCCGACCACGGGGTCGAGGCCGTCGCCCGGAAGATCGACGTGGAACCCTCGGGCGAGCCGTTCAACGAGATCAGCCTGGACCCGCTCACCGAACGCCCTCGCAACCCGATGATCAACGCAGGCGCCATCACCTCGGCCTCCCTCATCCGCGGCGCCGACCAGGCGGAACGGTTCGAACGCCTGCGGCGCTGCTACTCGACCTACGCCGGCCGGGAGCTCACCCTCAACGAGGACGTGTACGCCTCGGAGGCCCGGACCGGGCATCGCAACCGGGCGATCGGGCACATGCTGCGCTCCTTCGACATCGTCGAGGGCGACCCGGACCTGGCCGTCGACCTGTACTTCCGGCAGTGCTCGATCAACGTCACCTCCCGGGACCTCGCCCTGATGGCCGCGACGCTGGCGAACAACGGCGTCAACCCCCTGACCCGGCAACGGGCGCTGGCCCCGGAACTGGTCGAGCGCGTGCTCAGCGTGATGACCTCGTGCGGCATGTACGACGGCGCCGGGGACTGGATCGCCGAGGTCGGGCTGCCCGCCAAGAGCGGGGTCGGCGGCGGGGTGCTCGCGGTGCTGCCCGGCCAGATCGGGATCGCCGTGCACTCCCCCCGACTGGACTCGCACGGCAACAGCGTGCGCGGGGTGCAGGCCTGCCGAGAGCTCTCCCGCACCCTCGAACTGCACTTCATGCACGTCACCCGGGCCGGCAGGTCCGCGATCCGGACCAGCTTCACGGTGGCGGACATGCAGTCTCGGCAGCGGCGCAACGCCGCCGAGATGGCGACGCTGGCCACCTACGGCAACCGGGCCAGAATCTACGAACTGCACGGCGACCTGCTGTTCGCCGGCGCCGAGACCGCGGTGCGGGAGATCGCGGAACACGGGACCGATCTCGAGGCGCTGGTGGTGGACCTGCGCCGGGTCGACGAGGTGAGCGACGTGGCCCGGCGGATGATCGACGCGCAGCACGCGGAGCTCGCCGAGCGGGGCTGCCAGGCCGCCGTCGTCGACCCGGGCGGGCTGCTCGGCCACACCACCTCCGCACTCACCCCGACCGCCGAGTCCGGTCGGGTGTTCACCGACCTCGACGTCGCCCTGGAGTGGTGCGAGCAGGTGCTGCTGGACCGGCACTGCACCGACGAGCGGAGCCCGGAAACGGTCACCCTGACCACACATCCACTGCTCGCCGCCCTGCCCGCGGACCAGCTGGAACGGGTCACCGCGACGCTCGAGCCGCGGACCCACGCGCGCGGCGAGACGATCGTCCGGCGCGGCGACCCGGCGACGGGGATCTTCCTGATCCTCGCCGGCCGGGTCAGCAACCTGATCGCCGACGGAACCGGCGTCACCCACCGCATCAGCACCCTGTCGGCGGGCATGACCTTCGGCGAGATGACCACGCTGACCGGCGGCACCGCCCTCGGCGACATCAGGGCCGACACCGCGGTGCGGCTCGCGGTGCTGAGCCCGGCCGCCTTCGACGCACTGACCGCGTCGGCGCCGCAGCTCAAGTCCACGTTGCTCGAGCGGCTGGCCGCCGGTGCCTACGCCCAACTCGCCACCGCGAGCCGATCCGTGGCACTGCGCGGCGCGGTGCTCTGATCCACCCGGACCGCCGCCGGGCAAACCGGTAATTGTGTTGCCGAGGGGGGCCGGATCGGACAAGGTGGACATCATGAAATCCCAGACCGAACTGGCAATTCACACCGAAGGCCTGGTCAAACGCTTCGGCACCAATGTCGCCGTCAACGGGGTGGACCTCGCGGTCCCCGCGGGCGGGGTCTACGGCGTCCTCGGGCCCAACGGCGCCGGCAAGACCACCACGATCCGGATGCTGGCCACCCTCCTCGAGATCGACGGCGGCACCGCCCGAGTGCTCGGGCACGACGTGTCCCGCGAGGCCGACACCGTGCGCGGCAAGGTGTCCCTGACCGGGCAGTTCGCCTCGCTCGACGAGGACCTGACGGGCACCGAGAACCTCCTGCTGCTGGCCCGGCTGTTCGGCTTCTCCCGGCCCGCGGCCCGGGCCCGCGCCGCGCAGTTGCTGGCCGCGTTCGACCTCAGCGAGGCCGGCGGCCGTCAGGTCAAGACGTTCTCCGGCGGCATGCGCCGCCGACTCGACATCGCCGCCAGCATCGTCGTCACCCCGGAACTGATCTTCCTCGACGAGCCGACGACCGGCCTCGACCCGCGCAGCCGCAACCAGGTGTGGGAGATCATCCGCGCGCTGGTCGCGGGCGGCACCACCGTGCTGCTGACCACCCAGTACCTGGACGAGGCCGACCAGCTCGCGGACCGGGTGGCCGTGATCGACCACGGCAAGGTGATCGCCGAGGGCACCACCGGCGAGCTCAAGGCGTCGGTGGGTGCGGGCGCGCTGCACGTCCGGGTCGCCGACGTCGCCGACCGGGCCCGGGCGGCGGTGCTGCTGACCGACGTGCTGGGCGTGGACGTGACCACCGAGTCCGACCCGGCGGCGCTGACGGCCCGGATCACCGACCCGCGACGGGTCTCGCTGGCCCTGCCCGCACTCGACGACGCCGGAATCGCGGTGTCCACCTTCGCCCTCGGCCAGCCGAGCCTCGACGAGGTGTTCCTGGCCCTGACCGGCAGGCCCGCCGAAGACAACCCGAACGAACTTGAGGAGACCGCATCATGACCTCGACAACGGTGGGGACCGACCCCACGGCCGTGGCCGTGAGCGACGTCCTGCGGATCGACAGCCCCCGGCCGAGCCGGGCCGGCGCGCTATCGGCGGCGCTGTCCTTCGGGTGGCGGGCGCTGCTCAAGATCAAGCACGTGCCGGAGCAGCTGTTCGACGTGACCATGTTCCCGATCATGTTCACGCTGATGTTCACCTACCTGTTCGGCGGCGCGCTGGCCGGCTCCACCGAGGCCTACGTGCAGTTCCTGATCCCCGGCATCCTGGTGCAGACGGTCGTGATGATCACCATGTACACCGGGCTCACCCTGAACAAGGACATCGAGAAGGGCGTCTTCGACCGGTTCCGGTCGCTGCCCATCTGGCGGCCCGCCCCGCTGGTCGGCGCGCTGTTCGGCGACGTCGTCCGGTACACCATCGCGTCGGTGATCGTGCTGCTCCTGGGCCTGGTGCTGGGATTCCGGCCGGCGGGCGGCATCGTCGGCGTGGTCGCATCCGTGCTCCTGCTGCTGCTGTTCTCGTTCAGCATGTCCTGGATCTGGACGATGTTCGCGATGCTGATGCGCACCGAGCAGGCCGTGATGGGCGTGTCGATGTTCATCCTGTTCCCGCTGACCTTCGCCAGCAACATCTTCGTCGACCCGGCGACCATGCCGGGCTGGCTGCAGGCGTTCGTCGGCGCCAACCCGATCAGCCACCTGGTCACCGCGATCCGGGGCCTGATGGCGGGCACCGTCGAGCTCGGCCAGCTCGCGGTGGTGCTCGCCTGGTGCGCCGGCTTCGTGCTGGTCTTCGGCCCGATCACCATGCGCCTGTACAACCGGAAGGCGTGACTCGATGACCCCGAACGCGACGCCGTCGGTGACCGTCGAGGGCCAGGGTTCCGCGTCGGCGACGCCGGACCTGATGCGGGTGACCGTGTCGGTCGAGGCCCGCCGGCCCGACGTGGCCGGCGCCTTCGCCCGGGCAGGCGAGGCGGCCGCCGCGGTGGCGGCCGCGCTGCGAGGTGCAGGCGTGGCGGACGCCGACCTCTCGACCACCGGCCTCGGCGTCCAGGCCGAGACGGTATGGCAGGAGAACCACGGGCAGCAGGTGGTCGGCTACCTGGCGACCAGCACCCTGGCCGTCACCCTGCGGGACCTCTCGGACCCGGGCCGGGTGATCGCGGACTGCGTCGCCGCCGGCGGGGACGACGTCCGGCTCGGCGGCCTCGAACTGGGCTTCGCCGACCAGGACGACCTGCTCGGCCGGGCCCGGGAGGCCGCCTACCTCGACGCCCGGACCAAGGCCGAGCAGTACGCGCGGCTGTCCGGTCGCGGGCTCGGCGCGGTGCTCGAGGTCACCGAGACCGCCGACGCGCGGCCCTCCCCGCGCCCGATGCTGCGGGCGATGGCCGCCACCGCCGACGCGTCGATGCCCGTCGAGCGCGGCGAGAGCGCGGTCTCCGCAGGCGTCCGGGTCTGCTGGGCCCTCATCTGACGGGGTCGACGACCTGACACGATCGGCCCCGACGCGTGCGCGTCGGGGCCGATCGTCGAGTCCTACCGGGACTACGCCTTCGCGTACTCCTCGTCCAGCTCGGACGGCTGCAGGTCGATGGTGGTGCGCAACGGCTTGTTCGGCAGGAAGACCACCGCGACCACGGTGACCACCGCGACCGCCGCCGCTACCAGGAAGATCCGCCCGGTGGCGTCGCCGTAGGACGCCCGGACAACCTCCTGCACCGGTGCGGGCAGCGCTGCCAGGTTCAGGTTGCCGCCGCCGCCCTGACCGTGGGTGTCGATGCCGAGCTTCGCGAAGCCGGACGCGGTCAGGTCCGCGACCCGGGTGGCCAGGATCGAGCCGAGAACCGAGACGCCGATGGCGCCGCCGAAGGTCCGGAAGAACGCGACCACGCTGCTCGCCGCGCCGATGTTGTGCACGCTCACCGTGTTCTGCACCGCGAGCACGACGTTCTGCATCAGCATGCCGGTACCGAGGCCCAGCAAGGCGATCATCAACCCGATCAGCCACATGTGCGTCTCGTGGTCGATGGTGCTCAGCAGCAGGAAGCCGACGAGCTGCAGGACGGCGCCGACCACGACGAAGCCCTTCCACTTGCCGAACTTGGTGATCAGCTGGCCGGAGCCGACGGTGCCGACCAGCATGCCGAAGACCATCGGGATGGTGAGCAGGCCGGCCTCGGTGGGGGTGTGCCCGCGGGCGGTCTGGAAGTACTGGCCGAGGAAGGTGGTGGCACCGAACAGGCCGACACCGACCGCGACCGAGGAGATGATGGCCAGCGCGGTGGTGCGCTCCATGACGATCTTCAGCGGGATGATCGGCGACTTCGCGCGGCTCTCGACGAGCACCGTCAGGGCCAGCAGCACCACGCCTGCGCCGACCATCAGGGCCGACTCGGTGGAGATCCAGTCGTAGTAGGTGGCCTTGCCCGCGAACGAGACCCACACCAGCAGCACGGAGACACCGGCGGTGAGCAGGGTGGCACCGAGCCAGTCGATGGACACGTCGTCCTTGCGATCGGTCTGGATGTGCAGGGTCTTCTGCAGCAGGAACAGTGCGATCACGGCGAGCGGGACGCACACGAAGAAGCACCAGCGCCAGCCGAGGCCGTCCGCGATGACGCCGCCCAGGACCGGTCCGCCTGCCATGGCGACGGCCATGACCGCGCCCATGTAGCCCGAGTACCGGCCACGTTCACGCGGCGGGATGATGGTGCCGATGATCGCGACGACCAGCGCGGTCAGGCCGCCCATGCCGACGCCCTGAATCACCCGGGCGCCCAGCAGGACCGGCACGTTGTGGGAGAGGCCCGCAATCACGGAACCGACCACGAAGATCACGATCGAGCTCTGGACCAGGACCTTCTTGTTGTACAGGTCGGCGAGCTTGCCCCAGATCGGCGTCGACGCGGCGGTCGCCAGCAGGGCGGTGGTGATGACCCAGGCGTACTGGGTCTGGCTGCCGTTCAGGTCGCCGATGATCGTCGGCAGGGCCGTCGAGACGATGGTGGAGCTGATCAGCGCGGTGAACAGCGCGGCGAGCAGACCGGCCAGGACCTCGAGGATCTGGCGGTGCGTCATCAGCGTCTCGACGCCGGGCGGCGCGGCAGGCGCCTCGGTGTTGGTGTTGACGGTCATGGGCGTAGGTCCCCCCGTTGGGTTTCGGATTCGGTCACGGAGTGCCGTGCCGTCGGGTTCACGAAGGTGTTCTTGAGCAGGCGCAGCGAGGCCAGCGCGGCGTCCGCCTCGTCCTGGCTCCAGGTGTCGAGCAGGTTCTTCAGCCGCCCCGCGCGGTCGGCGCGGACTGCCGCGAGCAGTTGTCGTCCCGACTCCGAGACCTGGACCAGGTAGGCCCGGCCGTCGGCGGGATCGGGACGGCGCTCGACGTAGCCGGCGTCGAAGAGCTCGGTGATCTGCCTGCTGAGCGCGGACTGGCTCACGCAGAGGCTGCCGGCGAGGTCGCCCTGACGGCGCGGTCCCCCGCCGGCCAGCTGGTTCAGCACCCCCAGCAGCGCAGGCGGCAGCCCGGCCTCGTCGTCCGCCAGCAGGACGCCGCGCAGCACCCGGCCGAAGAGGAACACCTCTTCGACCAGGTCCTCCGCGGTGGTCGTCCGTACCGGCATGTTGTTCCTTAGGTAAAGGGGAATTAAAGTTGCATGCAGTAAGCAACTATCTATTTATAACTTGGTTGCATTACCCAAGCAAATGACTGTGACGAACCCGACAGGCGCCACCGCACGGACGAGGCGCGGCCGCACCGCCGCGTCGTGCGAGGCAATCCCCTCCCTGTGCAACCGACCGAGCAGTTGCTAGGTTCGATGACCCGCACAACATTCGGAGGCCCAGTGTTACGCGCATCACGTCTCGTCGTCCTTGCCCTGTCCCTGCTCGCGTTGGTGTTGCCGTTCGGGGCCGGCGGCGCTGCGGCGCAACCGCTGCCCGAGAACTACAACTTCTTCGCAGGCATCCCGAACGAGCTGACCAACCCGGGCGGGTCGCTGCCCGGCTCCAACGACTTCTCGTGCAAGCCGTCGGCGGAGCATCCACGGCCGGTGGTGCTGGTGCACGGCACCGGAGGTTCGCAGCAGACCAACTGGGGGGCGTACGTCCCGATGCTCAAGAACGCCGGCTTCTGCGTGTTCGCCATGACCTACGGCGCCGTTCCCGGTGCACCGTGGCCGATCTCGGCGATCGGCGGCATGGGTCCGATCGGGGAGAGCGCCGCCCAGTTCAAGACCTTCGTCGACCGGGTCCGCTCGTCGACGGGTGCGCAGACCGTGGACGTCGTCGGCCACTCGCAGGGCACGTTCGTCCCCACCTACTACCTCAAGGAACTGGGCGGCGCGGGGACCATCACCAACTACGTCTCCATCGCGCCCCCGTGGCGCGGCCTGACCGCGCTCGGGGTGGACGGACTCCCCGCGTTCGCGAAGCGGCTGGGCGTGCCGGAGTCCTCGGTGCCCGTCTGCCAGGCATGTGGCGAGATGACGGCCGAATCCGACGTGATCAAGAAGGTCAACGCCGGCGGCACCCCCTACGTCAAGGGCGTGAACTACACCAACATCTCCACCCGCTACGACGAGGCAATCCGGCTCGAACAGGGCCAGGTCCCGGGACCTCCCGGCTACCAGGTGACGAACATCGTGGTGCAGGACACCTGCTCGCAGGACTACTCCGAGCACGCCGCGATCGCGGGCTCCAAGCGGGCGGCCTACATGACGCTCAACGCCCTGGACCCGGCGCACGCACGCGAGGTGCCGTGCATGTTCGTGCCGCCGTTCAGCGGCTGACCGCGACGCCACACCGAGTACACGGCGCCGGCCGGTGCATCCCGCATCGGCCGGCACCGGCGTCCTAGCGGGTCAACAGCGCGAGGCACTCCACGTGGTGGGTGAGCGGGAAGGCGTCGAACGCCCGCACCTGTTCGAGCCGGTAGCCCTGCTGCAGGTACAACCCCACGTCCCGGCCGAACGCCGCCGAGTCGCAGCCGATGTGCACGACCCGGTCTGCCCCGGCCGCGGCCACCGCCTCGACCACCGGACGGCCCGCACCCGAGCGCGGCGGGTCCAGCACCACAGTCCGGACGGGCCCGGGCAGCTCCCCCACCACGGCCTCGACCCGGTCCGCGCGCAACTGCACCTGACCGAGGTCACCGAGCGCTCGCCTGCCGTCCTCGACCGCGCCGCGACCGGACTCGACCGAGACCACCAGGCCCCGGTCACCGACCTGGCTCGCCATCTCCGCCGCGAACACCCCGACCCCGCCGTAGAGGTCCCAGGCGGTCTCGCCGGGCGCCAGCCCGGACCACTGGCCCACCACCGCCGAGTATGCCGCGGCCGCGCCGCGGTGCGCCTGCCAGAACCCCGTCGCCGAGAGCTCCCACGTCCGGTCGCCGACCCGCTCGACGGCCCGGCCCGTGCCCGACGCCACCCGCTCCCGGCGCGGCCGGGCGGAGGCCGCGCGCCGGGCGGTGGCGCCGCGGCGGCCGGGGCTGCGCCTGCCGGTGCTCGACACCCGGGCCGGTTCGATCTCCACCACGTGCCGGGTGCCGTCGGAGTCGACGGTGACCTGCAGCTCGGCGCCGGGACGCCAGTCCCCCTCGTCCAGCGACTGGTACATGCCCAGCACCGGCTGCGGGCAGAGCAGCTCGGTGACCACCTGGTTGCTGCGGTACCCGTGGAAACCGGCCAGGCCGTGCTCGTCGACGGCCAGGCGCAGCCGCGTCCGCCAACCCGTGCCGTCGCCCGTGCCGGGCAGGTCCTCGACCTCAACCTCGAGTTCCACCCCGGCCAGCCGGCGCAGCTGCTCGGCCACCACCGAGGCCTTCATCGCCCGCTGCGCGGGCAGCGTCGCATGCGAGTAGTCGCAGCAGCCTGCGCCGCCCGGGCCCGAGATCGGGCACAACGGCGTCACCCGGTCGGCGGACGCCTCGACGACCTCGACGGTGTCGGCCCGGCAGAACGACCCGCCGCGGTCCTCCGTCACCCGGGCGCGCACCAGCTCGCCGGGCAGCCCGTGCCGGACGAACACCACGCGGCCTTCGTGACGCGCCACGCAGAACCCGCCGTGCCCGGGGTTGCCCAGGCGCAGCTCGAATTCCTGCCCGTACCAGTTCTCGCTCATCTACTGCTTGCCTTCCGGTGCGTCGAATCCCCGACGCGTCGCGCCCGGCGCCGCCGACGGTTCCACCCGTCGGGCGCGCTCGCGGGCCTTCTCCGACGAACTGAGCTGCCAGGGCACGCTGGTGACCATCACACCCGGCTGGAACAGCAGCCGGGACTTCAGGCGCAGCGCGCTCTGGTTGTGCAGGATCTGCTCCCACCAGTGCCCGACCACGTACTCCGGGATGAACACCGTGACCACGTCGCGCGGCGAGTCACGACGCACCCGCCGGACGTAGTCGAGGATCGGCTTGGTGATCTCCCGGTACGGGGACTCGATCACCTTCAACGGCACGGTGACATCACTCTTGCCCCACTCCCGCACCAGGGCGCGGGTGTCCGGCTCGTCGACGTTGACGGTCACCGCCTCGAGGGTGTCCGGCCGGGTGGCCCGGGCGTAGGCGAGCGCGCGCATCGTCGGCATGTGCAGCTTGGACACCAGGACGATCGAGTGGGTCCGGCTGGGCAGCACGCCGTCCCACTCCTGCTCGTCCAGCTCGGCCGCGACGTTGTCGTAGTGCCGTCGGATCGACTTCATCACCAGGAAGATCGAGATCATCGCGACGATCGCGATCCACGCGCCGGCGGCGAACTTGGTGATCAGCACGATGACCAGCACGGCGCCGGTCATGGCCAGGCCGATCGAGTTGATCACCCGGGAACGGTGCATGCGCCTGCGCTGCGCCGGGTCGGTCTCGGACTTCAGGTGCCGGGTCCAGTGCCGGATCATGCCGGTCTGGCTGAGCACGAACGAGACGAACACACCGACGATGTAGAGCTGGATCAGCTTGGTGACCTCGGCCCCGAACACCACCACGAACGCGATCGCCGCGCCGGAGAGGAACAGGATGCCGTTGCTGAACGCGAGCCGGTCGCCGCGGGTGTGCAGCTGCCGCGGCAGGTAGCGGTCCTGCGCCAGGATCGAGCCGAGCACCGGGAAGCCGTTGAACGCGGTGTTGGCGGCCAGCACCAGGATCAGCGCGGTGACGATCGCGATGAAGTAGAAGCCGACCGGGAAGCCGGCGAACACCGCCTCCGCCAGCTGCGCGATCAGCGTCTTCTGCTGATAGCCCTCGGGCGCGCCTGCGAGCTGGGTGGCCGGGTCGTGCGCGTAGACGATCCCGATCTTCTGGGCCAGGATGATGATGCTCATCAGCAGCACGATCGCGAAGGTACCCAGCAACAGCAGGGTGGTCGCGGCGTTGCGGGACTTGGGCTTCTGGAACGCGGGCACGCCGTTGCTGATCGCCTCGACGCCTGTCAGCGCCGCGCAACCCGAGGAGAACGCCCGCGCGATCAGGAAGGCGAACGCGATCCCGTACAGGTGCTGGTCCTCCGCGTTCAGCACGAAGCCGGACGAGACCGCGCGCACGTCGTCGCCGAGCACGTAGATCCGAAAGAAACCCCATCCGAGCATCACGAACATGCCCACGATGAAGGCGTAGGTCGGGAGCGCGAAGGCGGTGCCGGACTCCCGGATCCCGCGCAGGTTGATCGCGGTGAGCAGCGCGATCGCCGCGACCGCGAACAGCACCTTGTGGGTGGCCACGAACGGCACCGCGGAACCGATGTTCGACGCCGCCGCGGAGATCGAGACCGCCACGGTGAGCACGTAGTCCACCATCAGCGCGCTGCCGACGGTCAGGCCCGCGGTCGGGCCGAGGTTGGTCGTGGCCACCTCGTAGTCGCCGCCGCCGGACGGGTAGGCGTGCACGTTCTGCCGGTAGCTCGCCACCACCACCGCCATCACGACGCACACCGCGAGACCGATCCACGGCGTGTAGGCGTACGCGGAGATCCCGGCCACCGACAGCACGAGGAAGATCTCCTCGGGCGCGTAGGCGACCGAGGACATCGCGTCGGAGGCGAAGACCGGCAGCGCGATTCGTTTGGGCAGCAGCGTGTGCCCTAGCTTGTCGCTACGGAACGGTCTACCCACCAGGAGCCGCTTCGCAGCGGTCGAGAGCTTTGACACCGGCAAAGCCTAAGCCGTCGGAACCGATACAGCTCCATCGCACGCCAACTCGGCGCCGTCGCCCACCGACTCGCCGCCGTCACCCACCGACCCGGCCCGATTACCGGCTCCGCGGCTGTGCCGCCGGGACGCGGGCGGTAGCGTCTCGAGGTACCGGTCACCGTCGGGTGGCCGACGAGTGGAGGCCAGCGGTGTATGTAGTCGTGATGGGGTGCGGCCGAGTCGGATCCGCGGTGGCGGCGGGTCTGGACCGGATCGGTCATGAGGTCGCGATCATCGACCGCGACCCCGACTCGTTCCGTCGGCTGGACCCGGAGTTCGGCGGGCAGCGGGTGATCGGCATGGGATTCGACCGTGACGTGCTGATCAAGGCCGGCATCGAACGGGCCGAGGCCTTCGCCGCGGTGTCCTCCGGCGACAACTCCAACATCATCGCCGCCCGCGTCGCCCGGGAGATCTTCGGTGTCGAGCGCGTGGTCGCGCGGATCTACGACGCCAAGCGCGCCGCCGTGTACGAACGGCTGGGGATTCCGACGGTCGCGACCGTGCCCTGGACCACGGACCGGTTCCTGCACCAGCTCACCCGGGAGTCCGACACCACCAAGTGGCGCGACCCCACCGGCACCATGGTCGTGGTTCAGCTCGACCTGCACGACGAGTGGGCCGGACAGTCCGTCGCCACGCTCGAGGAGTTCACCGGATCGCGGGTGGCGTTCCTGATCCGGTTCGGCAGCGGCCTGCTCCCGGACCGGAAGACCGTGATCCAGGCCGACGACCAGGTGTACGTCGCCGCCGTCTCGGGGCGGGCCGCCGAGGCCGTCGCGCTGGCCGCCGGTCCCCCGCCGGCGGACGCGTGAGCGCGAGCGCCGCGGCAGCGGCCCGTACCGACCGTTCCACCAACCAGCCCGGAGGGGACCGATGAGAGTCGCAATCGCAGGAGCCGGCGCGGTCGGCCGGTCCATCGCCCGCGAGCTGATCCGCAGCGAACACCACGTGATGCTGCTCGACCGCAAGCTCGAGCACGTCGAGCCCGAGGTCCTGCCGGAGGCGGTGTGGGTGCACGCCGACGCCTGCGAACTCGCGCTGCTCGAGGCCGCGAAGCTCGAGTCCTACGACGTGGTGATCGCCGCGACCGGCGACGACAAGGCAAACCTCGTGGTCAGCCTGCTCGCCAAGACCGAGTTCGCGGTGCACCGGGTGGTGGCCCGGGTCAACGACCCCCGCAACGAGTGGCTCTTCGACGAGTCGTGGGGCGTCGACGTCGCGGTGTCGACCCCGCGGATGCTCGCCGCCCTGGTCGAGGAGGCCGTCTCGGTCGGCGACCTGGTCCGGCTGATGACCTTCCGCCAGGGTCAGGCGAACCTGGTCGAGATCACCCTGCCGGACGACACGCCGCTCGCAGGCAAGCCGGTGCGCAGGCTCCAGCTGCCCCGCGACGCCGCCCTGGTGACCATCCTGCGCGGCGGTCGGGTGATCGTGCCGCAGCCCGACGACCCGATCGAGGGCGGCGACGAATTGGTGTTCGTGGCGTCGAACGAGGTCGAGGGCGAGCTGTGTCAGGCGATCGGCGTGAAAAGCCAACTCTGACCGCCCGCCCGCCATTGTCGAATTCGCCATTGTTTCGACGACGCGGCGATTGACTGGAACCTGTGGCAGAAATGTCGCGGATCAATACCGGAACACCGACGGTCAATTCATTACGGCCGTCGTCGAAATGCCCACGACCGACTACCGGTCGTGGGTATTTCCGGTTTCGGGCCCGGCCGCGTCGGCGGCCGGGGCGGGACCCTCGCCCGCGTCCTCGCCGCCTCGGTCACCGTCGGCGGGGTCCGCGTCGGCGTCGACGGTGAGTCCGGCCTCGTCGACCAGCCGGTCCGCACGCCGGACCGCCCACACCGTCACCACCATCACCAGCGCGGTGAGCGGCCAGCCCATCCCGATCCGGGCCGCCGCGAGCCACCCCGTGTGGTCGGTGTCGTAGAGCTGCGACTGCACCAGGTAGCGGGCGCCGAAAACGATCGCCCACGCCGCGGTGGCGAGGTCGTAGGCCCGGATCGCCGGCCGGGCCTGGCGCCAGGTGTTGCCGTGCCCGTTGAGGAAGCCCCAGAGCACCCCGACCAGCGGCCACCGCACCAGGATCGACGCCAGGAACACCCCGGCGTAGAGCAGGCTGGTGTAGATGCCGAACAGGAAGTAGCCCTTCGCGTCGCCGGTCCGGTACGCGATGAACGCACAGATGCCGACCCCGAAGAATCCCGAGATCGCGGGCTGGACGGAACTGCCGGTGACCAACCGCCACACCAGCACGGCCGCGGCCACGCCCAGCGCGGCCCAGATTGCGGCCGTCAGACCCCAGAGGCTGTTGACCGGCACGAACAGCACGATCGGCAGCGTGGAGTACACCAACCCGCTGATGCCGCCGAGCTGCTCGAGAATCGTCTGCTGTTCGCGCTGCGTATCCGTCACCTCACGAGGGTGCCACAGACCGACGGACCGCTAGTCGCCTTGCAGCTCGTAGTACGGGTTGTAGATCACCTTGAGGCCGTTGCGGGCACCGAGCCGGCCCCGGACCAGGATCTTCTTGCCCGTCTCGATGCCGGCGATCCGGCGGCGTCCCAACCACACCAGGGTCACCGCATCGGTGCCGTCGAAGAACTCCGCCTCCATGCCTGCGGCCGACGCCCGCGCGGAGGTCTCGACGCTGCGGAGCCTGCCGTACATGGTGACCTCCTCACCACGGCTGCAGTCGCAGGCGCGCTGGGCGCCCGATGCCTGTGTGGACTCGACGATCATCTCCTCCGCATCGAGCTGGTCGATGTCCTCGGTGAGTCGTCGGGTGAGCCGACGGAAGTAGCCGGTGGCCGCGAGTGCCATAACGCGCTCCTGAGCATGTGCGGTGCGATGGTCGCGCCGCAGGGAAGGGCTTATGTCCGCCACTGTAGCCCCGATCCCGGACACAACACACACCGCCGGAGTGAGCTGCAACACCCACCGGGCAGTATCGAGTCATGCCAGAACTGAAGTTGCCGCCCGTCGCGGTGGTCCTCCCCGGAACCGGGTCCGACGCCTCGTTCGCCGCGCGCGCGTTCACCGAAGCATTCTCCCAGGTGGGAGTGCATACGATCGCCGTCGAGCCCGACCCTCGACGAGTGGTGGGCAGCTACCTCGACGCGCTCGGCGACGCCGCCACCGAACACGGCTCGATCCTCGCCTGCGGGGTGTCCATCGGCGCGGCCGTGGCACTGTCCTGGGCCGCCGAGCACCCCACCCGGGCGGCAGGCGTACTCGCGGCGCTGCCCGCCTGGACCGGTTCCCCGGTCGACGCGCCCGCGGCCCTGAGTGCCGCGTACACCGCGAGCCGGCTCCGCGAGGACGGACTCGAGGCCGTCACCGCGGCGATGATCGAGACCAGCCCGGCGTGGCTCGGCGGCGAGCTGGAGCGGTCCTGGCGGTCGCAGTGGCCGCACCTGCCGCTGGCCCTGGACGAGGCCTCGGGCTACGGGGGGCTGACCGTCGCGCAGATGTCGTTGCTCGACGTCCCGGTCGGAATATGTGCGGCCACCGACGACCCGGTGCACCCGCACCGGGTGGCCCTCGAATGGGCGGCGGCCCTGCCGGTCTCCGCCGTCGCCACCACCACGCTCGACGCGATCGGGGCCGACGCCGGCGTGCTGGGCCGAACCTGCCTGAGCGCCCTGACGGACGCGGTCAGCCAGCGGGACGCCGACTGACCGCCGCCACTACTGGCCCAGCTGCTGCATGGCGGAGCCGCCGCCGCCCGGACGCTCCTCGGGTGCCCGCGCGGGCGGCTCCTGCCGCAGCGCCTCGACCTGCTCGGGGGCAGGCGCGGGTGCCGGAGGTGGCGTCGGCTGGCGCTGCTCCTGTTCCTGGGCGTGCATCTGGTCGTGCTGTGCCTGCAGCTGCTGCTGCTGGGCCGCGGCCAGCTGCTCGGCGAGCATCTGCGGCAGCACCACGGGCAACGGCGTCCGCACGGGGTGCGGGTCGTCGCCGCGCTGGACGACGGTGTCGCGCAGCACCTCGCGCGCGGACTCGGCCAACGGCGAGTTCAGGGCCAACGAGCCCGCCGGACCCGCGACGACGCACCGGATCATCCACCGGTAGCCGTCCACGCCGATGAAGCGCAGGTCCGCCGCGGGGGTCACGGCGTGCAGCTCGCGGCCCCACGGACCGGACTCGATGCTCACGGTCGCGTTGTCGGCGCGCAGCGACTCGGCCAGGTCACCGGCCACCTCGCGCCACTGACCGGCCGACTTCGGGGCGGCATAGGCGGCGACGGTGATCCGGCCCTGCGCCGTCACCAGGTGCACCGCCTGTGGGGTCCCGTCCGGCGACATCTCGACCTGGATCTGACCACCCGCGGGCATCGGCAGCAGCACCGACCCGAGGTCCAGCCGGGGCCCGGCCGCGCCCTCGGTCGGCTCGGCGCCGTCGAGGTCCGACAGGTCGTACGGACCACGGTCCTCGGTACCCGTCGGTGCGTCGACATCGAACTCCGCCGCGACACCGTCGCGCAGGTCCTCGAAGCGGTCCTCCGCGGCGTCCTGTGCGTCCTTCTTCTTACGTCCGAACATCAATGCGCCTCTTCCTGGGACTGTGCCGACACCGAGTGCAGAATGGCATGACCGCCGCTGGAGCCGTGACCTGCCTCACCCCGGGCGGTCTCGTCGAGCGAGGTGACCTCGACAAATGTGACCAATTCCACCCGCTGCACCAGAAGCTGGGCGATCCGGTCGCCACGCTGGACGTCGACCGCGGTGCGGGTGTCGTGGTTGATCAGGCATACCTTGATCTCACCGCGGTAACCGGCGTCGATGGTGCCGGGGGTGTTCACCACCGACAACCCGGTCTTGGCCGCCAGCCCCGACCTGGGATGGACCAGGCCGACGGTGCCGACGGGCAGGGCGACGGCGATCCCGGTGCCCACGAGGACGCGCTCACCAGGCTCGATGGTCACGTCGACGGTCGAGCAGAGGTCCACACCGGCGTCCCCCTCGTGTGCCCGGGCCGGAATCGGCATCTGGGGATCGAGGCGCAGCAGTTCAATGGCAGGAAGATCGTTCACGCGCACCGAGACTACTCTGGGTACGTGTCCGAGAACCCGCAACATGCCCCCGCAGCCACAAGCAATCCCGCCGTCACGCCGCACTACTCGGAGCGCCTGTGGGTTCCGCTGTGGTGGTGGATCGCCGGCCTCGCGGTCGCCGGACTGCTGGCCGCAGAGATCCACATGGGCTCCCCGGGCATCTTCGCCTGGCTGCCGTACGTGCTGCTGTTCCCGTTCCCGGTGTGGGGGCTGCTGTGGCTCAGCCGCCTGCGTGTCGAGGTGTTCGCGGGCGCGCCGGGCAGCCGCGGCGAGCTCCGCGTCGGCCGGGCACGCCTGCCGCTCGAGGCCATCTCACGGGTCGCCGTGGTGCCCGGGACCGCGAAGTCCGCGGCCCTCGGCCGCCAGCTCGACCCCGCCGCCTACGTCCAGCACCGCACCTGGATCAAGCCGATGGTGCTGATCGTGCTCGACGACCCCGAGGATCCGACGCCGTACTGGCTGGTCAGCACCCGTAACCCGGAGCAGCTCGCGGCCCTGCTCGGGGGGCAGCAGCCGGCCGCACCGACGGCCGACTGACAGACAGACGACGAGAGCGGTGTCCGACCTGTCAGCCAGGTCGGACACCGCTCTCGTGGTGTCTGGATGTGCCGGGGCGGGTTCTCGCCGCGCCGGATGCGACCGCAGTCGGTCGCGGTCGGGCCGAAACGGCCCGCCCGCGACACCCGACCTATATCGTCAGGCTGCGCAGTCCATGCAGATCAGCACGCCGTCTGCATCGCTCGCGAGCCGGCTCCGGTGGTGGACCAGGAAGCAGCTCGAGCAGGTGAACTCGTCCGCCTGCTTCGGCACAACACGCACCGACAGCTCTTCGCCGGACAGGTCGGCGCCGGGCAGCTCGAAAGACTCCGCCGTATCCGACTCGTCGACGTCGACGACCGCGGACTGTGCCTCGTTGCGTCGCGCCTTCAACTCCTCGAGCGAGTCCTCCGATACTTCGTCGGATTCCGAACGCCTCGGTGCGTCGTAGTCGGTTGCCATCTCGTCTTCCCCTCGTCCTCTCTGATGATTCGATCCCAATTCACCGCGTCCCGGCCGGCACACCCGCCGGTCCACGTGGCTGCACAACGCTTGAGTTCGCGACATGGTGCCCAAAGGCCGGTGAGCACAATTATGACTTCCGCCACATTCACACACGAGACCCAACTGCAGGCACCCACGTTCTGTCAGCATGGGGCCGCCAGACAATAGCCGACCTCGACGCAAAAGTCGCAGTCCTATTCGCCGGGGCCCGAAAACCGTCTGACAATCGAGATAAACGCCCCACAGAAGCAGGACATTCCAGGCATACGGCCGCCCGCCACGCCGACACCGGTGTGTGACTGCTCACTCGGGCGGAATCTTCCGACGCACCCACACCCCCGCCCGACCTCCGGCACACCGCTCTCTAGGCTGTGCTTCTCATCCGACACACCGAGAGGTCAGGACGAATCGTGGTTTCACTGATCACCGACGGGCACAGCTCCGACGACAACGGCCGGCCGTTCCCGCACCGCCGCGCGCTGCCCGTCATCGCCCTGATCTCGATCCTCGCGGTGCTCGGCGCGGTGCTGTGGTTCCGCATCCTCACCAAGGGCGAGGAACTCTCCGCCCCGGTGGAGTGCAACGCGCCGGTTACCGTGGCCGCACCGGCCGAGCCCGGCCAGCCGGGCCCGCAACCGCTCGGCACCAAGGTCCCCGCCTCCACGCTGCGCGACGTCGAACCGGCCTCGCTGTCGGCAACCCGGGTCCGGGTGTTCAACGCCAACGGCGAACGCGGCCAGGCCGCCCACGTGGCCTCGCAGTTGAGCGACTACGGATTCGCCAGCGCACCCGACGTGCAGGTCGGCAACGACCCCGTCTACGTCGACCAGAACATGCAGTGCCAGGGTCAGATCCGGTTCGGACCCAACGGGCTCGCCGCGGCCAGCGCGCTGTGGCTGATCGAGCCCTGCGTACAGCTGATCCAGGACACGCGTACGGACGACACCGTCGACCTGGCGCTGGGCACCTACTTCAGCGACATCCAGCCGAACACCGACGCCGAGGAGGTGCTGGCCTCGCTCAAGGAGCCGGCACCCGGCGGCCCCGACGCCTCCGCGCCCGTCGACATCGACCTGCTCAAGGCCGCGCGCACCGCGCACTGCTGAGTCGCACCGGGCGCGCTCACCCGGGAATCGGTGCCAGCGCCCCCAGCTCCTCGAACATCGCGTCCAGCTCGGCCGCGATGCCGGGCGCCGACGCGACCGTCACCGCTCCGGACTCGCTCGTCGAGTCCGGGGCGGGCAGCCGCACCACCGCGCCCGCCTCGGTCGCGATCAGCGCGCCTGCCGCCCAGTCCCACGGGCTCAGTCCGTGCTCGAAGTGCGCATCGACGCGGCCGGTCGCGACCATGCACAGGTCGAGGGCCGCGGAGCCGATCCTGCGAATGTCGCGCACCCGCGGCAGCACCGCCCCGATCAGCTCGCCCTGCCGGACCCGGCGGTCGCGCGAGTAGCCGAACCCGGTGGCCAGCAACGCCATTGACAGATCGGTGATCGGGTTGCAGCGCAGCGAGTGCACGGCACCGTCGGCCTCGTGCAGGGTCGCACCGCGGCCCCGCGCGGCGGAGTACACCGCGCCGGCCGCGACGTCGACGACCACGCCCGCCACCGAGACGCCGTCCACCTGCGCGGCGATCGAGACCGCGAACGCGGGAATGCCGTAGAGGAAGTTCACGGTGCCGTCGATGGGGTCGACGATCCACTGCACGCCCTCGACCCGACCGGCCGCTCCCCCGCCCTCCTCGCCGAGGATCGCGTCGGCCGGACGCCACCGCGCCAGCAGCCCGCGGATCAACTCCTCGGTCTCGGTGTCGACGACGGTGACCGGATCGGTCGGGGTGGACTTCGTCACCACCGCGTCGGCCGGACCTCCCGGCCGGCCGCTGCCGACCGCGCCGAAGACCTCGGGGCGCCGGGTCCGCACGTGCGCGGCCGCCGACACGCCGATCCGGACCGCGACACCGCGCAACACCTCCGGGTCGGCGGAACCGGCCGCCTCGGAGAACTCCGGGGACCCGGCCTCGGCGAGCGCATGGACAGCGGGATAGTTCTCGAAAAGTGGCACGCCCCATGGTGCCCCACCCCGATCGGGACGCGCGAGTTCTGCGGCGTCCCGGCCTGCCGAGCCGACCGGTGGCCACTAGGGTGACGGCCATGGCGGATTCGATGAATGACACCCCCGGACGGCGTGGATTCGGCGTGGACGTCGGCGGCAGCGGGGTCAAGGGCGGCCTGGTCGACCTCGACACCGGCGAGTTGATCGGCGAGCGGATCAAGATCGAGACGCCGCAGCCCGCGACCCCTGCCGCCATCGCGGCCACCGTCCGCGAGATCCTCGCGCAGGCCGGCTGGGACGGCCCGGTCGGGCTGACGCTGCCCGCGGTCGTCACCGACGGCGTCGCCCGCACCGCGGCGAACATCGACGCCTCGTGGATCGGCACCGACGCGCGCGCCCTGTTCACCGAGGCCCTGGACGGCCGGCCGGTCACCGTGCTCAACGACGCCGACGCCGCGGGCCTCGCCGAGGACCGCTACGGGGCGGGCCGGGACGTCGACGGCGTGGTCGTGCTGCTCACCTTCGGGACCGGCATCGGGTCGGCCGTCCTGCACCACGGGGTGCTGCTCCCGAACACCGAGTTCGGGCACCTGGAGGTCGACGGCAAGGAGGCCGAGCACCGGGCCTCGTCCGCGGCGAAGGAGACCCACGACCTGTCCTACCACGAGTGGGCGAAGGAGGTCTCCCGCGTGCTGACCCGGTTCGAGGACCTGCTGTGGCCCGACCTGTTTATCGCAGGCGGCGGCATCAGCCGCAAGGGCCACAAGTGGATTCCGCACCTGACCAACCGGACGCCGGTGGTGGCGGCCACCTTGCTCAACACCGCGGGCATCGTGGGCGCCGCGCTCGCCGCGGACCAGTCCTCGGGCCGGTAGCGACGGGGCGCGGGCGCAGGCCCCGATCAGCGGAGCACACGCCGTCGGCGCCGCCTCGACCAGCATCTGCGCGTCGCGACCGCAATCCATAGTTACAATGGGGAAGCCCGGCTCGAAGCCGGCGAAACTCAACTGACCTCTCCGCCGGAAATCACTCTGGCGTGACGCCGCACGACTCAGTCACGAAAGGGCGTACGTGGCCGCCACCGATACAAGTCAGACCGCCGAGGCAAGCTCCGAATCGGCGTCCACCGAGGCGACCACGGGCACCGCCCCAGCCAAGAAGGCCGCCGCGAAGAAGGCCCCGGCCAAGAAGGCCGCCGCGAAGAAGGCGCCCGCCAAGAAGGCCGCCGCGAAGAAGGCGCCCGCCAAGAAGGCCGCCGCGAAGAAGGCCCCGGCCAAGAAGGCCACCAGCAAGGCCGCCGACCCCGACGCGATGGACGAGGGCGTCGACGAAGCCGACATGGCGGACCTCGAGGTTCCCGAGGGCGACCTGACCGACGAGGTCGTCGAGGTCGTCGCCGTGGGCGAGGACGAGGACGACAGCGCCGACGCCGCGGAGCCGACCGAGAAGGACAAGGCCTCCGGCGACTTCGTCTGGGACGAGGAGGAGTCCGAGGCGCTGCGCCAGGCCCGCAAGGACGCCGAGCTCACCGCGTCCGCCGACTCGGTCCGCGCCTACCTCAAGCAGATCGGCAAGGTCGCCCTCCTCAACGCCGAGGAGGAGGTCGAGCTCGCCAAGCGCATCGAGGCCGGTCTCTACGCCGTGCAGTTGATGGCCGAGCACGCCGAGAAGGGCGAGAAGCTGCCCGTCGCCCAGCGTCGGGACATGAACTGGATCTGCCGCGACGGCAACCGCGCCAAGAACCACCTGCTCGAGGCCAACCTGCGCCTGGTGGTCTCGCTTGCCAAGCGCTACACCGGCCGCGGCATGGCCTTCCTGGACCTGATCCAGGAAGGCAACCTGGGTCTGATCCGCGCGGTGGAGAAGTTCGACTACACCAAGGGCTACAAGTTCTCCACGTACGCCACCTGGTGGATCCGTCAGGCCATCACCCGCGCCATGGCCGACCAGGCCCGCACCATCCGCATCCCGGTGCACATGGTCGAGGTCATCAACAAGCTCGGCCGCATCCAGCGTGAGCTGCTCCAGGACCTGGGCCGCGAGCCCACGCCGGAGGAGCTCGCCAAGGAAATGGACATCACGCCCGAGAAGGTGCTGGAGATCCAGCAGTACGCGCGTGAGCCCATCTCGCTCGACCAGACGATCGGCGACGAGGGCGACAGCCAGCTCGGTGACTTCATCGAGGACTCCGAGGCCGTGGTCGCGGTGGACGCGGTCTCGTTCACCCTGCTGCAGGACCAGCTGGCATCGGTGCTCGAGACGCTCTCCGAGCGCGAGGCCGGCGTGGTGCGCCTGCGCTTCGGTCTCACCGACGGCCAGCCGCGCACTTTAGACGAGATCGGTCAGGTCTACGGCGTCACGCGTGAGCGGATCCGTCAGATCGAGTCGAAGACGATGTCGAAGCTGCGTCACCCGTCGCGTTCGCAGGTGCTCCGGGACTACCTGGACTAGCCGGTCCCGACCAGACGCACGAATGCCCCGTCACCGCGAAGGTGGCGGGGCATTCGTGTGTCCGGCCGACGCCGGCGCCGACAGTTCACCCGGCGCACGTCCGGCCGTCACCGCACCCACACTGCGCCCGCCCCACGGTCGGCGAGACTGGCCGCCATGAGTGAGCAGTCCCCTCTGGCCCCGCCCTCCCCGCGCGGCCCCTCCCGCCGCACGTTCCTGCGCGGCTCTGCCCTCGCGGGCGGCCTCGCGGTCGCCGGTCTCCGACCCGCCCCGCCCGCGATCGCCTCGATACCGTCCGCCGACCCCGCCCGCCCCGTCGACTACCCCACGTGCTGCCCCGGACCGTTCGCCAACGGCGTCGCCAGCGGTGACCCGTTGCCCGACCGCGTCATCCTCTGGACCCGGCTCATGCCCGAGCGCGTGGCCGACGCCCCCGGCCCCGTGCGGTGGGAGGTGGCGACCGACCCCGGCATGACGGCCCTCGTCCGCTCCGGTGAGCAGACCCCGGTGGCGGAGCACGACTTCACGGTGAAGGTCGACGTCACCGGCCTCGCTCCGGCCGCGACGTACTACTACCGGTTCACACACGCAGGCGACCACTCGATCACCGGGCGGACGCGCACCGCGCCGGGTCCGGGTGCCGCCGTCGACCGGGTGCGCATCGCCACGATGTCGTGCAGCTCGTACTGGTCGTCGTTCTGGAGCGGGTTCGAGCACATCGCCGCCCGCGACGACCTCGATCTCGTGCTGCACGTGGGCGACTACGTCTACGACTTCCCCGACAGGGACGAGCTGGTGCGCTCGCGCGTCGGCTTCGACGACATGGACCACCCGGACAACCGGGACTGGCTCACCCTCTCCGAGGTGCGCCGGCGGTACGCGCTGTGGCGCTCGGACCCCCAGTTCGTCCGGGCCCACCAGCAGCACCCGTGGATGATCGTGTGGGACAACCACGACATCGACGTCGCCTACGGCAACGAGGTGGCCGCGCCCCGGACCGACCCGGCATCGGCGACCACGACCCTCCCCGACACGGTGCGCGCGTTCCACGAGTGGACTCCGACGCGGCCCGTGCGCGCCGACGGCAGCGGCGAGTTCGTGCTCGTCGACGACGGCTCCTATCCCACGCCGCAGGACCCGTTGCTCGTCTACCGGGCACTGCGTTACGGCGACCTCGTCGACGTCGTCGGGAT
Source organism: Rhodococcus kronopolitis (assembly GCF_042654025.1). NCBI lineage: Bacteria > Bacillati > Actinomycetota > Actinomycetes > Mycobacteriales > Nocardiaceae > Rhodococcus > Rhodococcus kronopolitis. The sequence continues at coordinate 159,879 of NZ_JBHSFO010000002.1, forward strand.
CGACGCCGAGTCGCACGCCGGGCACGGGCTCTCCGTCGACTCCTCGCACCTGCCGCCCGGGCAGCCGAGTCTCCTCGGCCGGCGGCAGTACGAGTGGCTCACGGCCACACTGACCGACTCGTCGCACCGGGGGACCCGGTGGCGGGTCATCGGCAACCAGGCATGGTTCGCGCCGACCGACATCCCGGAGGTCGTGCAGGGTGTGGCGATGCCGAAGCTCGGTATCGGCCGCTGGGGCCGGTACCCAGCCGAGCGCGACGCGATCGTCGACCACCTCCGGGGCGCCCGCGGCGAACGGATCTGGCGAAACGTCATGGTGACCGGCGACGCACACGGGAATTTCGCGTCCGACGTCATCTCCACGGCCTACCTCGGCGACGGGTATCTCTCCGGAATCCCCGGCCGCAACACCCGCAACGGTGCCGAACCGCAGAACCACGGCGCCGGGGCGATGCGGGTGGGCACCGGCAACGGCGGCCCCGAGCTCGCAGGCGTCGCCGAGCCCGCCGACGTCCGTGGCCTGTCGGTCGGCGTCGAGTTCTCCCCCACCTCGATGGGGCGCGGCGGCGCCGACGACATGATCCGCGGGGCCACCGGCCTCGGGCGGGCGGAGTCGACCGAGATCGCGCGCGCCGCCGAGGCTGCGATCCTCACGCTCAACCGCAACGCCCAGTTCGTCGAGTGGGTCGACCACGGCTACGGGATCATCGACCTCGACCGCGACCGCGCCGTCTTCGAGTTCTGGTGGCAGGACAAGCAGACGCCGCGCTCGCCGGACGTCCTCGGCCACCAGATGGTGGCCTTCGCCGAGGAGGACCGAGCGGCGGTGCCGCCGCGGTTCCGGGACCAGATCGACGCCGTCGAGCTGCACGGGTTGCCGTACGGGCCGACCGCCGGGGCGCCGTACGGCCCGCCGGCGCCGTGGTTCCCGCCGGAGGACTGACCCGACGGGTGGGACCGGCCGTCAGTCGCGGACCGACACCACGGCGGTCCCGGCGCCGCCCGGCGCGCGGGGCGGGCCCGGCAGCACCAGCCTGGTCACCGGCTCGACCACCCGGGCGGCGACCGGACCCAGCACCGCCATCAGCAGCACGTAGGCGGTGGCCAGCGCGGCCAGCTCCCCCGCGACGGCACCGGCCGCGACGGCGAGACCCGCGATGACGATCGAGAACTCGCCGCGGGCCACCAGCGCGGCCCCGGCGCGGGCCTGGCCCATCCGGGCGATCCCCTGCCGCCGCGCGGCCCACATACCCGTCAACACCTTGGTGACCGTCGTGACCACCGCCAGCACGATCGCCCAGCCCAGTACCGGCGGAATGGTCCGGGGATCGGTGTTGAGGCCGAACACCACGAAGAACATCGCCGCGAACAGGTCCCGCAGCGGCTCGAGCACCTTGGTCGCGTTCCTGGCGGTCGAGCCCGAGATCGCGATGCCGAGCAGGAACGCCCCGACGGCCGCGGAGACCTGCATCGCCGAGGCCAGGCCCGCGACCAGCAGCGCGGCGCCGAGCAGCTTGAGCAGGAACACCTCCTTGTCGCTGCTGTCGACGATCGCCGACACGACGTGGCCGTACCTGAGCGCGATGACGAGCACCAGGGTGACCACGCACAGCGAGATGCCGACCGCCTTCAGGCCGCCGAGCAGGCTCACCCCCGCGAGCAGTGCGGTGAGGATCGGCAGGTAGACGGCCATCGCCAGGTCCTCGAAGACCAGGATGGACAGCACCACGGGGGTCTCCCGGTTGCCGAGCCGACCCAGGTCGCCGAGCACCTTCGCGACGATCCCGGACGAGGAGATGTAGGTGACGCCCGCCAGGACCATCGCCCCGACCGGTCCCCAGCCGAGCATCAGCGCGACCACCGCGCCGGGGGTCGCGTTCAGCACCAGGTCCAGCACGCCGCCCATCCAGGACTTCTGCAGGCCGGTGACCAGTTCGGATGCGGTGTACTCGAGACCGAGCAGCAGCAACAGCAGCACCACGCCGATCTCGCTGGCCAGGTGCGAGAACGAACCGATGTCTCCGAGCTGGAGGAATCCGCCCTCGCCGAAGCAGAGGCCGCCGATCAGGTAGAGCGGGATCGGGGAGAGCCCGATCCGGCCGGCCAACCGACCGAGCACGCCGAGGGCGAAGAACACCGCGCCCAGCTGGATCAGGGCCAGCGAGGTGCCGGTCACGGCGCGCTACTGGCCGTTGCGGCGCCCGCGGGGTGCTGTCGGTACCCGAGGCTCATCCGTGATGGAGGATCTTCGTCGCGCTGTCCAGGCCGTCGCTGGTGCCGACGGCCACCAGCAGGTCGCCGGCGGTGAGGTTGAAGTCCGGGCTCGGCGACGGGTACGCGTGCCCGGCGCGCATCACCGCGACGACGGACACCCCCGTCCGGGTCCGCAGTGCCGTCGCGCCCAGCGTCCGGCCGTCGAAGGGCGAGTCGTCGACGATCGGCAGCTGCCGGGTGCTGATCCCGTCGAGTTCGCGGTGTTCCTCACGCAGCTGCGCGACCAACTGCGGAGCGCCGAGCAGGTTCGCCAGCACCCCCGCCTCGTCGCTGGTGAGCGGGATGGACGCCATGCAGGCGTCCGGGTCGTCCCGCTTGGAGATGATGAGCTCGGTCTCGCCGTCCCGATGGGTGACGACGCCGAGGCGGCGCCCGGTGGTGGTCTCGAAGTCCTTGCGGATCCCGATCCCCGGAAGGGGGGTCACTTCCACGTTCATGACACCCACGGTAACCGTGTCCCGCCGCCGGAGGGCGCCGACTCCCCATCGCGGTCGGCACCGGCTATCGCGGCGGCCCGAACACCCCCGTGTCGTCGGGCCGGTAGCTGCGCGCCGCGGTCACCGCGGCCACCGGGATCGGCCCGTACAGGTGCGGAAACAGCATTGCGTCGGGATCGCCGGGCACCCCCGGCTCCCAGCGGACCTCGGCCCCCAGCCGGGACGGGTCCAGGTACAGCAGCACCAGGTCGGTGCTCCCGGCGTACCACCGGTTCGCGGGCAGGTGCACCTGCTCGGTGGTCGACAGGTGCACGAAGCCGTCCGCGTCGTAGGTCTCGGGAATCCGGGTGCCGGCCGCCCGCGCCGCCCGCCACTGGTCGTCGGTGCAGATGTGTACCAGGGTGCCCGTCGGTGCCGTCATCCCCCGACGCTATCGCCGACCCACCGACCGGGCGGTCCGGGGTGTGAGGTCGGACACCGCGACGGCGCGTTTCCCCTGTTAGTGAAACCACAGCGAAACCGGGCCGGGAACAACGACGTATCGCCAAACGTCTGACAGAGTGGATTCACCGCGCCAACCCGACGCGGCGGACCAGGCCCCAGGCATCCGGCTAGGACCGGAAGCCAGTACGGAGGAGTCATGCCCGGAACACTGACCAGCCCCCCGTTGACCGCTGCCGACCGGTGCGACCGGTGCAGCGCAGGAGCCCGCGTGCGCGCGGTGCTCTCCTCTGGTGGTGAGCTTCTCTTCTGCCAGCACCACGCCAACGAACACGAAGATCGACTCCGCTCGATGAACGCCACGATCGTCACCGGCGTCCTCGACGAGGCGACTATCTAGGCCGGCAGCGCCGCCGGGTGCCGCCGAGGCCCCGCAGGACAACAGCAGGAGCCCGCACCGATCGGTGCGGGCTCCTGCTGCATTCGGTGACCTACCACTTGCGCAGTGCGGCGATCCGTTCCGTCAACTGATCCATGGTCGCGATCGCGGTCGGCGGACCGCCACAGACCCGACGCAGCTCGCCGTGGATCCAGCCGTGCGGCTTGCCGGTCCGGTGGTGGACCATCCCGACCAGCCCGTTGAGCTCCTTGCGCAGCTCCGCCAGCTTCCCCGCCGACGCCACCCGCTCCGCCACCGCGACCGGCACGCTGGCCGGCTGCGCGGCCTGGCGGGCGGCGGCCTTGTCGAGCTGGCTGGCCTGACGCTCGCGCAGCAGCGCCCGCATCTGGTCGGCGTCGAGCAGACCCGGCAGACCCAGGTAGTCGGCCTCCTCGTCGCTGCCCGAGAAGGTCGCGGTGCCGAACGAGGAACCGTCGTAGATCACCTGGTCGAGTTCGGCGTCGGCGCCCAGCGAGGTGAAGGCCTTCTCTTCCTCCCCCGCCTCGTCCTTCTGCTTGTTGGCGTCGGCGAGCAGGTCGTCGTCGAGACCGTCCTTCTCCCGGTGCGGCTTGCCGAGCACGTGGTCGCGCTGCACCTCGAGCTGGCTGGCGAGGTCGAGCAGGACCGGGACCGAGGGGACGAAGACACTCGCCGTCTCGCCCTTGCGGCGCATCCGCACGAACCGGCCGATGGCCTGGGCAAAGTACAGCGGCGTCGAGGCGCTGGTGGCGTACACGCCGACCGCGAGGCGGGGCACGTCGACGCCCTCGGACACCATCCGCACCGCCACCATCCAGGCGTCGGTGCTGGCGCTGAACTCGGCGATCCGCTTGGAGGCCGTCGGGTCGTCCGAGAGCACCAGGGTCGGTGTCGTGCCGGTGAGCGTCTCGATGATCTTGGCGTAGGCGCGGGCCACCGTCTGATCGGTGGCGATGACCAGTCCGCCTGCGTCCGGCATGCCGCCGGCCCGCAGCTGGCCGAGCCTGGTGTTGGCGGCGGTCAGCACCGACGGGATCCAGTCCCCCGCCGGGTCCAGCGCGGTCCGCCAGGCGCGGGCGGTCTGCTCGGCGTTCAGCGGTTCCCCGAGCCGGGCGGTGAACTCCTCGCCGGCGTTGGTGCGCCAGCGCGCCTCCCCGGAGTAGGCCAGGAACACCACCGGCCGCACGACGCCGTCGGCCAGCGCGTCGGAGTAGCCGTACGCGTGGTCGGCCTTGGACCGCAGCAGGCCCTCGCGGTCCGGCTCGTAGGAGATGAACGGGATGGCGCTGTCGTCGCTGCGGAACGGGGTGCCGGTGAGCGCGAGGCGTCGGGTCGCCGGGTCGTAGGCCTCCCGGATCGCCTCACCCCAGCTCTTGGCGTCACCGCCGTGGTGGATCTCGTCGAGGATCACCAGGGTGCGTCGGTTCTCGGTCCGGACCCGGTGCCGGGTCGGGTGGGAGGCGACCTGGGCGTAGGTCACCACCACGCCGTGGAAGTCCGAGGACGTCTGACCGGTGGAGTTGGAGAAGTTGGGGTCCAGCGCGATGCCCATCCGGGCGGCGGACTCGGCCCACTGGTGCTTGAGGTGCTCGGTCGGCGCGACGACGGTGATCTCGTCGACCGTGCGGTCACCGAGCAGTTCCGCGGCCACCCGCAGGGCGAAGGTCGTCTTGCCTGCGCCGGGCGTCGCGACGGCCAGGAAGTCCCGCGGCTTGGTCGAGAGGTACTTCGCCAGGGCCCGACGCTGCCAGGCTCGAAGGGTGGCCACCGGCGCCGACGAGGCGGCGGCGGGTGGCCCAGATGCTGCGTTGTCTGTGTTAGATCCGGTGTTGCCTGTGAGCGATTCGGCGTTACCCGTGAGCACTGTCGCTACCGCTCCTTCTTCGTATCCATGACAGTCCTCGGCTGCGTAACTGTCGCGGACGAGCCTAACCCTGAGCACCGACCTTCCCCGCATCCCCGACACGCCCTTGACGGGTTCTCGGCGGCCGCGGTGGCAGAATTCCTCCGACACGGCCGCCAGCACCGGCGGCCCCGCCCGGCCGTGGGGAATGCTGGACCGACCATGATCGATTCGAACCCGCTGGAGCGCGCGGAGCCCGAGCCCGCCGCGCCGGTCCGGGCACCCGCGGCGGCCTCCGTGGCCGACGCGAGCGCGCCGCGACTGGTGTGGATGGTGATCTCGCGGACCGCCGTCAAGGCCTGGGGCGACTCGATCTTCGGCAAGGCTGCGACCGCGGCGTTCTGGCAGACGCTCTCGCTCCCACCGCTGCTCCTCGGCCTGTTGGGGATGCTCGGCTACGTCGGCGACTGGTTCGGGCCGGGCACGGTGGACATCATCGAGGGCAAGATCATCGCCTTCAGCAGCACCGCGTTCAGCGAGAGCGTGGTCGACCAGATCATCAGGCCGACGGTGACCGACGTGCTCGGACGCGGCCGCCCCGAGATCATCTCCGCCGGCTTCCTGCTCTCGCTGTGGGCCGGGTCGTCGGCGATCTCGACGTTCGTGGACTCGATAGTCGAGGCGCACGGGCAGAAGGACGCCCGCCACCCGGTGTGGCAGCGAATCTTCGCGCTGCTGCTCTACGTGATGTTTCTCATCGTGTCGATGTTCGTGTTGCCGCTGGTGGCGCTGGGCCCGACCCTGATCGGCCGGGCGCTGCCCGAGGCCTGGTACGAGGTCGGCTCGCAGGCCATCGACACCTTCTACTACCCGGCGGTGGGCCTGCTGCTGATCGCCGGCCTGACCACGCTCTACAAGGTCGCGCTGCCCCGGTCGCTGCCCTGGCACCGACTGCTCGGCGGCTCGCTGCTGGCCGGGGTGTTCTTCATGATCGCGAGCGCGTTGCTGCGCCGCTACCTGACGTGGATCACCGGGACCGGGTACACCTACGGAGCACTGGCCGCGCCCATCGCGTTCCTGCTGTTCACGTTCTTCCTGGGCTTCGCGGTGGTGCTGGGCGCCCAGTTCAACGCCACCATCCAGGAGTTCTGGCCGGCCCGGGCCACCCGAATCGAGCAGGTGCGGGAATGGCTGGCCGGACAGGCCGCCGCGGCGGCGAACACCCCGGGCACCCCCGCAGGCCCGGTGGCCGGCGCGGTGACCAACCTCACCTGGCGGTTGGCGGCCGGGCCCAGCCGGGCCGACGGGTCCGGCCCGACGAACGCCGCACCGGACGCGGACGACCCGCCCGAGCCGTCGGCGACGCCGTCACCGACTCATTCGCCGGCGCGCAACCCCTCGTAGACCTTCTTGCAGTCCGGGCACACCGGCGAACCCGGCTTCGCGGACTTCGTCACGGGGAAGACCTCGCCGCACAACGCGACGACATGGGTGCCCATGACCGCGCTCTCGGCGATCTTGTTCTTCTTCACGTAGTGGAAGACCTTGGGCGAGTCGTCGTCGGTCGACTCGTCGGTGGTGGTGTCGGGACGTTCCTTGGTCTGAGTGCTCACCACTCCATGATGACGCATTCGCACCCGAGTCCGCGAGACCCGGTCGTGCATTCGGGCCGCCGCAGTGGAAGGCTGGAGCCATGGCATCGAGTTCGGGATTCTTCCGACAGACCGACCCCGGCGACGACGACTCGGCCCAGAATCCGGTCCTGATCACCGACGCGGCGCAGTCCTTCCAGGACCAGCAGCGCGCCCGGATCCGCAAGTACACGATCCTGATGGCCTTCCGGATCCCCGCACTGGTCCTCGCCGCGATCGCGTACGGCGAGTGGCACAACGGCTGGATCAGCCTGCTGATCATCGGCGTCTCCATTCCGCTGCCCTGGATCGCGGTGCTGGTCGCGAACGACCGACCGCCCCGCCGCTCGGACGAGCCCCGCCGGTACGACCACCGCGCCCCGACCCCGCCCCAGATCGAACCCCCGGACCGGCACACCATCGAGGGCTGAGCACCTCGGGCCTGCCCGCGGCTGCGAAACTGTCCGGGTGAACCCCGAACTGCTCTCCGTGTGCGGCCCGCTCCGCGAGGCCCTGCACCGCACCGAGTACACCGCCGACGCCCTGCTCGACATGCTGGGCGAGCAGGCGCATGCGGCACTGGGCCGCAGCGAGCCGGTGCCGGTCCGGCGAGCGACCCGCGACGCCGGCGACCTCGGGGTGCTGACCAGGCTGTTCCTGCTCGGCGACGACTGCCCGGCCGCCGAGGTGGCGGCCGCGCTCGCGCCCGTCGACCTGGACCAGGCCGTCGCGGCGGGACTGCTCGAACGCGACGGCTCCGCGGTCCGGGCGGCGCTGGACCTGCGCCCGATGGACCTGGGCGCGGGCAACCGCTGGGTGGTCTCCGACCTGGACGGCGCCCTGCGGCCGCGGCAGACCGCCGCCGACCACGTGCTCGGCGTCGGGCACGCGTCGCTGTCGCTGCTGCGCGGCACCCCCACGACGCCGACCGGCTCGGTCCTCGACATCGGCACCGGCTGCGGCATCCAGGCACTGCATGCCGCCGGGTACGCGACGCGGGTGACCGCGACCGACGTCAACCTGCGGGCGCTGGAGCTCTCCGCGGCGACCTTCGCGCTCAACGAGGTGGACGTCGAGCTGCTCGCCGGTTCCTGGTACGAGCCGGTCGCGGGTCGGCGCTTCGACCGCGTCGTCGCCAACCCCCCGTTCGTGGTCGGCCGGGCCCGCGTCGAGCACACCTACCGCGACTCGGGGCTGGACCTGGACGGCGCCAGCGAGCTGATGATCTCGCGGACCCTCGACCACCTCGCGCCGGGCGGCACCGCCTCGATGCTGGCGTCCTGGGTGCACGTCGCCGGGCAGGACTGGCAGGCCCGGGTCGCGTCCTGGCTGCCCGCGCACGGCGTCGACGCCTGGGTGGTGCAGCGCGACGTCGCGGACCCGGCGCTGTACGTCGGCACCTGGATGCGCGACGCCGGCCTTGACCCGCGGGACCCCGCGACCGCCGCCCAGGCGGAGGCCTGGCTCGCGCACTTCGCGGACAGCGACGTCGAGGGCATCGGCTTCGGCTTCGTCTACCTGCGGCGCACCGACGAGGCCAGCGACGTGCTCGCCGAGGACCTGCGGCACGGTTTCACCGACCCGCTCGGCGACGAGGCGCTCGGCTACTTCGACCGGGTCCGCTGGCTGCACGACCGGGACGTCCTCGAACAGCGCTTCGTGGTGGCGGACGCGACCGCGCTCGAACGGGTGTACCTGCCCGGCGACGAGGGCTGGCGCCAGGTGGTGGCACGGGTGCACCGCGGCGACGGGCCCAGCTGGCAGCACGAGGTGGACGACCTGGCCGCGGCGCTGCTGGGCGGAATGCTGCCCGGCGGGCTCGTGTTGAACGAGCTGGTCGAGTTGCTCGCGGCCGCCCACGGCGAGGACCCCGAGCAGCTCGCGGCGACGGCCGTCCCGCTCGTGCACTCGTTGGTGCGGCACGGCCTGGTACTGCCGGACGAGCTGCGACCGGGGCGGTTCCCCACCGAATAGCGCACGCGCGCCTTCTCAGCAAGTTCTCAGGCCGGGCCCCCAATCGTTGCAGGTCAGAGACATTGTGACCCACGTCTCACGGGAACTTTGCCTCCTCATTCGACGTTGAGCCATATGAGAGACGCCGATGAGGAGGCAGGCCATGACAAGCCCCACCACCACCGAACGAGCACGGCCCACCGCCGAGGACCTGGACGCCCAGAGCCCCGCCGCAGACCTGGTCCGTGTGTACCTGAACGGGATCGGGCGCACCGCACTGCTGACCGCGGCGGACGAGGTCGAGTTGGCCAGGCGCATCGAGGCGGGGCTGTTCGCGGCCCACGTGCTCGAGACCCGCAAGCGCCTGACGGCCGCCAAGAAGCGTGACCTCGCCACCATCGTGCGGCAGGGCCAGGCGGCCCGCAGCCACCTGCTCGAGGCCAACCTGCGTCTGGTCGTCTCCCTGGCCAAGCGGTACACCGGCCGCGGCATGCCGCTGCTGGACCTGATCCAGGAGGGCAACCTCGGCCTGATCCGCGCGATGGAGAAGTTCGACTACGCCAAGGGCTTCAAGTTCTCCACGTACGCCACCTGGTGGATCCGCCAGGCGATCACCCGCGGCATGGCCGACCAGTCCCGCACCATCCGGCTGCCCGTCCACCTGGTCGAGCAGGTCAACAAGCTGGCCCGGATCAAGCGGGAACTGCACCAGCAGCTCGGCCGCGAGGCCACCGACGACGAGCTGTCGAGCGAGTCGGGCATCCCGGTCGCGAAGATCGCCGACCTGCTCGACCACAGCCGCGACCCGGTGAGCCTGGACATGCCGGTCGGCAGCGACGAGGAGGCGCCGCTCGGCGACTTCATCGAGGACTCCGAGGCCACCTCCGCCGAGAACACCGTCATCGCGGGCCTGCTGCACAGCGACATCCGCAGCGTGCTGGGCACCCTCGACGAGCGTGAGCAGCAGGTGATCCGGCTGCGGTACGGGCTCGACGACGGCCAGCCGCGCACCCTCGACCAGATCGGCAAGATCTTCGGCCTCTCGCGCGAGCGGGTGCGGCAGATCGAACGCGAGGTCATGGTCAAGCTGCGCCAGGGCGAGCGCGCCGAGCGGCTGCGGTCCTACGCCAGCTGACTCCTCCCGGCAGGACGGCGGGCCGGTGACTTCACAGTCACCGGCCCGCCGTCCTTGTTCCTGCCCGCTGCCGGTCCGGCCGCCGGCGCCTGGCGTCAGCGCAGCCGGCGCGGCCCCAGGTCCACCCGGCTGGTGGGCTCCGGTGCGAGCCGGATCCGGGAGTCGGTGACCGACGCCCCCACCGCGCTGGCGAGCACCGGCTCGCACACCAGCTCACGAACCTCCGGCAGGTCGTCCCCGAGCGCGGAGATCCGCTGGACCAGATCCACCAGCGCGGCCTTGTCCACCGACGGCGCGCTGCGGTACCCGGACAGCAGCGGCGCGGCCTTCGGCGCGTCGATCAGCTCGACGGCCTCGTCCTCGGTCACCGGCAGCACCCGGTAGGCCCGGTCGCCGAGCAGGTCCGAGATCACGCCCGCCAGCCCGAAGGAGATCAGCGAACCGAAGGACGGGTCCTCCTGGACTCCGATCACGCAGCCGATGCCCTTGGGGGCCATCTTCTGCACGTACAGCAGCGGATCGCCCGACGCCTGGGCGAGGTGCTCGTAGGCTCCGCGTACCGCCTCGGCCGTGTCCAGGTCCAGTCGCACCCCGGCCAGGTCCGGCCGGTGCCGCCACTGCTCCCGCGTCGCCTTGACCACGACCGGGAACCCGAGCGCCTCGGCCGCCGCGACCGCCTCGTCCGCCGTACTCGCGGAGGCGAACTCCGCGATCCGGATCCCGTAGCAGGCCAGTAGTTCCGCGGCCTCGAAGTCGGTGAGCCACCGGCCCTCGCCGTCGCCGAGCCAGCCCCGCACCAGCGTCGCGGCCCGCTCGGCGTCGATCCCGTCCGGGCGCACCACCTTCGAGACCGGACGCGACTTCCACTCCGCGTAGCGCCACGCGCGGGCCAGCGCGAGGGCGGCCCGCTCCGGCCCGGGGTACGACGGCACGGAGCCCCGGATCGGGTTGCCGTCCGGGCCGTGCACCGCCAGCACCTCCGGGATGCCCTCCGCGGCAAGGAAAGTCGACACGATCGGCTTGCTGGTGTCGCGCGCGGCGTCGCGCAGCGCCTTCGCGTACGGCTCCGCGTCCATGGCCACCGGCGGCACGAACACCGCGATCACCGAGTCCACGTCCTGCGACGCGACCGCCGCGGCGACCGCGCCCGCGAACTCCTCGGGACTCGCCTGCGCACCGAGGTGCACCGGATCGCACACGTCCAGCCCCTGCCCGTGCGCGGAGTCCGCGGCGAGCACCCCGAGCGCCGTGGAGTTGCCGACCACCGCGACCCGCGGCCCGGCTGGCAGCGGCTGGTACCCGAAGAGGACCGCGCAGTCGAAGAGCTGGGTGATCGAACCGACCTGCACCACGCCGGCCTGCTCGAACAGCGCCGCGACGATGGAGTCGTCGATCTCCACGCCGGTCGCGGCCAGCTCCGGCGGCACCGCGTGCCTGCCGGACTTCATCGCGACGATCGGCTTGTTCCGACCCACCCGGCGCGCGATCCGCGAGAACTTGCGGGGGTTGCCGAAGCTCTCCAGGTACAGCAGCACCACCTCGGTCTCCGGGTCGGAGTCCCAGTACTGCAGCAGGTCGTTGCCCGAGACGTCGGCCCGGTTGCCTGCGGAGACGAAGGTGGACAGCCCCAGGCGGCGGCGGGCGGCCTCGTCGAGGATGGCGATGCCCAGCGCGCCGGACTGACAGAAGAAGCCCACCCGGCCCGCGGGCGGCAGCACCGGCGCGAGCGTCGCGTTCAGGCCCACCGCCGGGTTGGTGTTGGCGACGCCCAGCGCGTTGGGCCCGACCAGTCGCATCCCGTGTGCGCGGGCCGCGTGCACCAGTCGTCGCTCGGAGTGGCGGCCGTCGGGTCCGGTCTCGCTGAATCCCCCGGAGACCACCACCAGCGCCTTGACGCCCTTGGCCAGGCAGTCGTCGAGCACCGAGTCGATCGCCTCGGCAGGCACCGCCACGACGGCCAGGTCGACGTCGTCCGGGATCTCCCGCACCGACGGGTACGCCCGCACCCCACGCACCGAGCGGTTCTCGGCGTTGACCGGGTACACCGGCCCGGAGAAGCTGGCGCCCAGCAGGTTTCGCAGCACCGCGTTGCCGACCTTGGCGTCGTCGGTGGACGCGCCGATCACCGCCACCGACTGCGGGCTGAGCAGGTTCCGGACGCTGCGGGCCTCGGCCGACCGCTCCCGCGAGTTGCGCACCGTCACCAGCGCCTCGGTGGGGTCGATGGCGAACTCGAGACGCAGCACGCCACCGTCGAAACTGCGGCTGACCTGGTAGCCCGCCTCCCGGAACACGCTGACCATGCTCCGGTTCTCGGAGAGCACCTCGGCCACGAACATGGTCAGGCCGATCTCCGCGGCGGCGGCCGCGAGGTGCTCGAGCAGGATCGAGCCGATCCCCCGGCCCTGGTGCGCGTCGGCGACCACGAAGGCGACCTCGGCCGAGTTCCCGTCGCCGACGTCGAGCAGCCGCTCGTACCTGCCTACCGCGATGATCTCGTCGCCGAGCACCGCGACGAAGGCGACCCGGTTGCGGTAGTCGATCGTGGTGAAGTTGACGAGGTCGCGGTTCGACATCGTCGGGTACGGACCGAAGTAGCGCAGGTAGCGGGTGCGCTCGGAGAGCTTGGCGTGGAAGGCGACCAACCGCTCGGCGTCGTCCGGGGTGATCGGGCGCAGGTGCACGGCACCGCCGTCGGTGGCCAGCACGTCCACCACCCAGTGCGCCGGGAACTGCGGGACCGGGACGGGGGCTGCGGTGTTGTCGTGATCAGTCACGGGGGTCCTCCGGGTCGAGTCCGAGCAGCGGGAAGGTCGCGCGGCGGGTGGCGATGATCGCGGAGTCCACCCGCACCAGCGCCCGGTCGACGGCCTCGTCGCCGGTCACGGGGGTTCCTCCGGGTCCGTCCCAGGGCAGGTAGCCGCCGGAGCTGCCGTCGCTCATGGTTTCGGGGAACGGGGTGCCCGGGGCCAGCGCCCGGACCCGGTCCCGCCAGGTCGGCGGCACCGGCGTCCGCGGGTCGAGGTCCCGATCGAGGGCGGCCGCGATCAGGTGCGTCCAGGCCCGGGGCACCACCCGGATCAGGCCGTACCCGCCGCCGCCGACGGCGAGCCAGCGCCCCTCGGCGTAGCGGTCGGCCAGGTCTCGCATCGCCCGGAAGGCCGCGCGCTGACCGTCGACGGTCAACGACAGGTCGGCGAGCGGATCCTCGCGATGGCTGTCGACGCCGCACTGGCTGATCACGATCTGCGGCCGGAAGGCCGCCACTGCGGCCGGTACCACCGCGTGAAATGCCCTCAGCCACACCGAGTCCACGGTTCCGGGCAGCACCGGGACGTTCACCGAGGTGCCCTCCGCGGCACCGGATCCCACCTCGCTCGACCAGCCGGTGTTGGGCCACAGCGTCGCCGGGTGCTGGTGGATCGAGACGGTCAGCACCCGCGGGTCGCCGAGGAAGGCATGCTGCACACCGTCGCCGTGGTGGGCGTCGACGTCGATGTAGGCGATCCGGTCGAACCCGTTCTCCAGCAGCCACGAGACGGCGATGGCGGCGTCGTTGTACACACAGAACCCGGAGGCGTAGTTCGGCATCGCGTGGTGCATTCCCCCGCCGATGCTCACCGCCCGGCGGGCCCGGCCGGACGCGATCTCCCGGGCCGCGGTCAGCGAGCCGCCTGCGAGGATCGCGCTGGCCTCGTGCATGCGCGGGAAGATCGGGTTGTCCTCCGTGCCGAGACCGTGCGGGGCGGCGTCACCGTCGGCGCGGGCGTCGGCGAGCCCCTGGACCGGGCCGTGACCGGCGGCCTTGACCGCCGCAATGTAGGCCGGGGTGTGGATCCGCAGCAGGTCCTCGTCGGACGCCGCGACCGGGCGCACCAGCTCCACGCCCTCGACCAGTCCGAGCTCCCTGGTCAGCGCCATCGTCAGATCCAACCGGGTCGGATTCATCGGGTGCTCGGCACTCCACCGGTAGTCCAGGTAGTCCGGACTCCACACCACGGCGCCGCCGCTGGTCGGTCGGGCGCCGGCTGGAGAGTGCGAGGAAGTCACTGCCATGGATCCACGCTACGTGCGCACCCGACGGGCCGGTACAGCGCGGGCCGTCCTCGACCTTCGAGGCCACACCGGGCGGGGTATTGCGCCGGGTCCGGCCCGCTGTGTCGACGCCAATCCGAAAGTGCAGTCCAGCCAGGTAGAATCGGCGCAGACGAAGGGGCGTGAGCGTGAAGGATCTTGTCGACACAACGGAGATGTACCTCCGGACGATCTACGACCTTGAAGAGGAAGGCGTGGTGCCACTGCGGGCCCGGATCGCCGAACGGCTCGAGCAGAGCGGTCCGACCGTGAGCCAGACGGTGGCCCGGATGGAGCGGGACGGCCTGCTGCGCGTCGCGGGCGACCGCCATCTCGAACTGACCGACCGGGGACGCGAGCTCGCGGTGTCGGTGATGCGTAAGCACCGACTGGCCGAGCGGCTGCTCGTGGACGTGATCGGACTCGACTGGGACCAGGTCCACGCCGAGGCGTGCCGCTGGGAGCACGTGATGAGCGAAGAGGTCGAGCGGCGGCTGGTGAAGGTTCTCAAGAACCCCACCACCTCGCCCTACGGGAACCCGATCCCCGGGCTGGACCAGCTCGGACTGGACCGGCCGGTCGAGGACGGCGAGACGCTGGTGCGGCTCACCGACGTGGCGCCGGGCAAGGCGACCGCCGTGGTGGTGCGCCGACTCGCCGAGCACGTGCAGTCCGACCCCGAGGTGATCAACGCGTTGCGGGCCGCAGGCGTGGTGCCGGACGCCCGGGTGACGGTGGAGCGCACGCCGGGGTTCGTGCTGATCACCGTGCCCGGCCACGACAGCGTCGAGCTGCCCGAAGAGATGGCGCACGCCGTCCAGGTCAAGGCGGTCTAGCGGCCCGTGCGACTTCTTGTCACCGGCGGAGCCGGTTATGTGGGCAGTGTGTGCGCGACAGTGCTGATCGAGCGCGGCCACGAGGTGGTGGTGGTCGACGACCTGTCGACCGGCAACGCCGATGCGGTGCCCGAGGGCGCGCAGTTCGTCGAGGGCGACATCGGTGAGCTTGCCGCCTCCGTCCTCGGCGACGGCTCGGCCGGGCCGCGGTTCGACGGCGTCCTGCACTTCGCGGCGCAGTCGCTGGTCGGCGAGTCGGTGCTCGAGCCCGAAAAGTACTGGCGCGGAAACGTTGTCACCACCCTCTCGCTGCTCGAGGCGATCCGGGTCTCCGGCACGCCGCGGTTGGTCTTCTCCTCGACCGCGGCGACCTACGGGGAGCCCGAGAGCTCTCCGATCACCGAGTCGGACCCGACCCGGCCGACCAATCCGTACGGCGCGACCAAGCTGGCGATCGACCACGCGATCACCTCCTACTCCCAGGCGTACGGCCTGGCCGCCACCAGCCTGCGCTACTTCAACGTCGCCGGCGCCTACCGCGGCGCGGGCGAGAACCGGGTCGTGGAAACACATCTCATCCCGCTGGTGCTGCAGGTGGCGCTGGGGCAGCGGGAGAAGATCTCGGTGTTCGGGACCGACTGGCCGACGCCGGACGGCACCGCCGTCCGCGACTACATCCACGTCCTGGACCTCGCCGAGGCGCACCTGCTGGCACTGGAGAAGGCAAGCGCGGGCACGCACACGATCTACAACCTCGGCAGCGGCGCCGGTTTCAGTGTGCGCGAGGTGATCGAGGCGTGCCGCCGGGTGACGGGACTGCCGATCGAGGCGGCCGACGCGCCGCGTCGGGCCGGTGACCCGGCGGTGCTGGTGGCGTCCAGCGAGCGCGCAATCGCGGAGCTCGGATGGCGGCCGGCGCACACCGATCTCGACGAGATCGTCGCCGACGCCTGGACCTTCCTGCAGGCGCTCGGGGACCGCTCGCACGCGGCCCACCGCGACTGATCCTCGACGAAAAGGCGCTCGGGGGTCGGACGCGGCGTGCCATGCTGCCCGCCATGGTGTCCTCCCCCGAGCTGCCCGTCCGACGCGTCCCACGCCTGATCCCGATCGCCGCCGCGGCCGTCCTGGCCACGACGATGTTCCTGTCCCCGGCGGCGGTGGCCGCGCCGGTCGGGTCGGCGGGCTCCGCCGGGTCGTCGGGATCGGTCGCCGACAGTGGGCTCGGCAGCGCCCACGACCCGGACTGGATGGGTCGACTGCCGGGGCGCGCGAGCCTGGCCTCGCTGTCCGTCCCCGCCACGCACGACACCATGACCGCGGGCGCCTCGATCGTCGCGCAGACCCAGGACCACACCCTCCCGGAACAGCTGGAGGCGGGGGTCCGCGCCCTGGACATCCGCACCCGGCACTTCCGGGACGCGTTCACGATCCACCACGGCCTCGAGTACCTGAACGCCAACTTCACCGACGTGGTCCGCCAGACCACCGACTTCCTCCGGGCCAACCCCACCGAGACGGTGTTGATGCGGCTCAAGACCGAGCACACCGAGGTCGAGAACACCCGCAGCTACGAGCAGACCCTCGACTGGTACATCCACGACAACCCCGACACCGCACCGTTGTTGGCCGCGCACCTGTGGACCCCACCGGCCCGGTACGACGGTCGGATCCCCACCCTGGGCGAGACCCGCGGCAAGATCGTCGTCCTGCAGGACTTCGCCGCCACCAAGCCGTACGGACCGGTCTGGGAGGGCTCGCACACCGACATCCAGGACGACTTCGAACTCGGCAACCTCGCCGACCTGCCACAGAAGTGGGACAAGGCCCGGATCCACTTCGAACGCACCGACTCCGGCCCGTCGAAGGTCCTGTTCGTCAACCACCTCAGCGCCACGGGCGTCCCCGACCCGGTCGCGATGGCGTCCGGCGCGCTGCCGGTCACGATTGCCCGCGGGACCCCGGAGATGCCCGGGATGAACGCGCGGGCGACGCAGTACCTGCTGCCGGAGACCGTCGGCCGCACCGGCGTCGTGATGGCCGACTTCCCGACCGCGGAGCTCGTCGAGACGGTCATCTCGCACAACTTCCGCTGACCGGCGGCATCGCCACCCCGATACCCGCGGCCAGCTCCAGCCCGGTCGCCGCCAGGTCCGCGACGACGTCCGGGTGCACGGCGCGCTGCAGCGCCCGGTCCAGCAGCCCGGCCAGGCGGTGGCGGGGGTCCGCCTCCAGCGCCGCCACCAGGGCGATGCCGGCCATCGGCCCCTCGCCGCGGCAGTAGACGCTGAAGCCGTACATCGTGGCTGCCTGCGCGCAGTCCGGCGGCGGCAGGGTGCGGGCCAGCAGCAGCCACATCCGCTCGGCGGCGTCGGCCTCGTCGGTGAGTGTGAGCCCGAGCAGGCAGTCGCGGACCCGTGGCACCGCCAGCGCCAGCGCGATCTCGACGAGCTCGTCGGCGGTGTGCTCGTCGCCGGAGTCGTTGCGCGCCACCGCGACCAGGACCCGTTCGACCAGTTCGCGGTCGCGGGCGCCGGCGTCCCGGCCCGCGGACCCGCCCGCCGCCCGCGCACGGGCCTGCGTCAGCAGTTCCGTCATCGCGCCCCGGTCCGTCCCGCCTGCCGGGCGCACGTGGGCCTCGAGTTCCTCCCGCGATCCGTGCATGACGCGGCCCGCGAGCACCCGGGCGGCGGCGACCTGCGTCGCCCCGGGGTCGGGCAGCACCCCGCGGCTCCCTGCGCCGCGCAGTCCGCGCCAGGTCTCGCCTGCCGTGAGCGCGGCCAGTTCGTAGACGTCCTCGAGCTCCACGCCGTACCCGTCCAGGCACTCCCGGAGCTCGTCGAGCAGGTTCTCGTGCATGAGGCGGGCGCAGGCGGAGTCGTCCGGGTCGACGAACACCGCCGTCACCGACTCGATCCGCTCCCGCTCGCAGGCCTGTGCCACCCGGCGCAGGGGTTCGAGATCGAACGGCCCACAGGCGGTCTCGGGGAGGTCGCTGCGAAGCACCGCCCGCACGGTGCACGGCGCGGCACCGGGGACGGCATCGGCGGCGAAGCCGAGACAGATCAACACCAGCGAGCGGCCCGGCCGGAAGCCGAGGAGTGCGGGGACGGACGCGATCAGGTCACCGGGGTCGGTGATCCGGACCGTGCCGGGGACGGAGGGGCGGGGGTTCGGGTAGCTGGTTGCCATGCCCGGCAACACTGCTCCCCCGGACCGCCGCCGCCCGGCTCGCGACCTGCGACTTCAGCTGTCCTGTGGAGAACTCTGGGGCCATCCACAGGGACCGTCCACGCCGGTCAGGCCGCGGCGTTCACCCGCTGCACGGCCTCGGTGAAGACCTGGTCCAGGGCCGCCGAATCCGGCGCCCCGGTTCCGAACGACATGTAAGTGGCCGACACCCGCACGTCCCGCACCTGGGCGAGCAGCGTCAGCGTCGACTGGGTGACCGTCTCCGCGCCCTCGCCCGAGGTGACCGTCTGCCGCAGGGCGAGCGTGTCGTCGGCGTTGAGCGGCGGTGCAGGCACGACGGTGGTCTTCACGGTGGCCTGGGCCCCGTTCTTGGTGGTGACCACCTCGGAACACCTGCCGATCTCCTGGGCGCGGACGGACAGCGGGGTGGCCGTGCGCATCAGCTCGACCGAGATGGTGGCGCGCTGGGCGTTGTCGGTGCCGACGATCATCGCGGTGCCGTTCTCGCCGTAGTCCTGGCTCGGCGGCTTGCAGCCGGCCGGGTCCACCTTCGCCCCGGCCGGGAACCCGCTGAGGTCCCCCGCCGCCTGCGACACCGCCTGCGCGGGCAGCACGATCGCCTCGTAGGGCGCGGGGAAGTCGGCGGGCGTCAGCAGCATCGAGCTGAGCGGGGCCTCGATCGGGGCCGTCGTGCCGACCAGCGCCGCCGACGAGTCCGGCGCGGCCACCCCGGCCACGGTGGACGAGCACCCGGCGAGGGCCAGCGACGCGGCGGCGAGACCTGCGACAAGGATGCGGCGGTTCAACTTCGACCCTCCAAGCTCTGCGGACGACCGGCACACCCGTGCCGTCGGTGCCCACTCTGCCACCCCGGCCCCCGTCGGGCACCCAGGCGGACGCCGGTGTCGGGCTCGCGGACCTCCCCGCGGCGATCCGGTTCGCTGTCAGCGCAATCCCCTCGTCATCGGGAATGATTTCCGGTCCCCGGACGCTCTCCAACCAACGGGCGGGACTGGGCGATTGCCCACTCCGTGAGGGACACTGGTGGAGAACAAGAAGCGAAGGGGTCACGATGGACGATCAGTCGAGAATGTACGAGCTCGAATTCCCGGCGCCACAGGTCATGCCCGGCGACGGCCGCGGCCCGGTACTGGTCCACGGACTCGAGGGGTTCTCCGACGCCGGGCACGCGGTGAAGCTCGCCACCACGCACCTGCGCGAGAGCCTGGAATCGGAGTTGGTCGCCTCGTTCGCGGTGGACGAGCTGATCGACTACCGGTCGCGGCGGCCCACCATGACGTTCAAGGCGGACCACTTCGCCGACTACGACGAGCCGCAGCTGAACCTGTACGCACTCAAGGACACCGCCGGGACCCCGTTCCTGCTCCTCGCCGGCCTGGAGCCGGACCTGAAGTGGGAGCGGTTCACCACCGCCGTCCGGCTGCTCGCCGAGGAACTCGGGGTCCGCCGGACCGTCGGGCTCGGCGCCATCCCGATGGCCATCCCGCACACCCGTCCGCTGACGGTGACCGCGCACTCCCCCAACAAGGAGCTGATCGGCGAGAACCAGAGCTGGGCCGGCGAGCTGCAGATCCCCGGCAGCGCCTCCTCGCTGCTCGAGATGCGGATGGCCCAGCACGGACACGAGTCGTTGGGCTACTCGGTGCACGTGCCGCACTACCTGGCGCAGACCGAGTACCCGGCGGCCGCCGAGACCCTGCTCGAGAACCTCTGCGAGATCTCCGACCTGGAGCTGCCGTTGGCCGCACTGGGCGAGGCCGCCGCGCGGGTCCGGGAACAGGTCGACGCCCAGATCACCGGCAACGAGGAGGTCCAGTCGGTGGTGCATGCGCTGGAGCGTCAGTACGACACCTACGTGGCCGCCCAGGAGCAGCAGTCCAGCCTGCTGGCCACCAGCGGCGACCTGCCGAGCGGCGACGAGCTCGGCGCGGAGTTCGAGCGATTCCTCGCCGAACAGGCGGGACTCGGCGACAACCCCGACCCGGACGGCGACGATCGGTAGCGTCATTCGCCAGTTGTCGCGCGCGTCGGGGGCGGGAATCGTACGATCGTCCAGTTGATCAGCGGACAGTTCCCGGAGCACTCCGGGACGGACCGGCGACAGGAGACGACATGAGCCCACGACGAGACCGGGCGCTGCGAACCGTGCCGGACACCGAACCGCGCCTGGCGTTCCGGACCGTCCACGGGTACCGGCGGGCGTTCCGGATCGCGGGCTCGGGGCCCGCCCTGCTGCTGATCCACGGGATCGGCGACAACTCGGCCACCTGGAACGAGGTGATCCCGCACCTGGCGAAGAACTTCACGGTCATCGCCCCGGACCTGCTCGGCCACGGCCGCTCCGACAAGCCGCGCGCCGACTACTCCATCGCCGCATACGCCAACGGCATGCGGGACCTGCTGACCGTGCTCGGCATCGAGCGGGCCACGGTGATCGGCCACTCGCTCGGCGGCGGCGTCGCCCTGCAGTTCGCCTACCAGTTCCCGCAGATGGTCGAGCGGCTCGTGGTCGTGGCCCCGGGCGGGGTCACCAAGGACGTCAACCCGGCGCTGCGGTTCGCCGCCGTCCCGGTCGCCGGTTCGGCCCTGCGGCTGCTGCAGGTGCCGGGCTGCCGGACGGCACTGAAGGTCCTGGCCGTGGTCGCCGACCAGCTCTACCGCGGCCCCTTCAAGTCCGTCACGGTCTTCCACGACGCCCCCGACCTGGTCCGGGTACTCAGCGACCTGCCCGACCCCACCGCCCGCGAGGCCTTCCTGCGCACCCTGCGTGCGGTCGTGGACTACCGCGGCCAGGTGGTCACCATGCTCGACCGCTGTTATCTCACCGGCACGCTGCCCGTCCAGATCATCTGGGGCGACGTCGACGCCGTCATCCCGGTCTCGCACGCACACCTGGCCCACTCGGCCCTGCCGGAGTCCCGCCTGGAGATCTTCGCCGGCAGCGGACACTTCCCGTTCCACGACGACCCGATCCGGTTCCTGCGGGTGGTCGAGGAGTTCATCGAGTCCACCCGACCCATGGAGTACGACGCCGAGACCTGGCGGCAGAAGCTGATCGCCGGCGTCGGCGAGGAGCAGATCACCGGCTCGACGTCGACGCGCGAGGCCGTGCTCGGCGCCATGGGTGCGGACGAGCGCAGCGCCACCTGAATCAGCCGAACAGCTCCGCAAGCACCGCGACGCGCAGTGCCTCGTTCTCGGGGGCGAGCCGCTGGCCGCGGGCCAGCACACACATCCCGTGCAGCGCGCTCCAGAAGACCTCGGCCCTGGTTCCGGCGTCCTGGGTGGACGTGGCGCCGACCGCTGACGCGAGCACCGCGAAGGCCTCCCGCAGTTCCGGCGGCGTCGACGCGTCCGCGAAGCGCACCGCCAGCCGCATCGAGAACATCGCCTCGTAGGTCGCCGGGTGCTCCGCGGCGAAGCGCAGATAGGCCCGGACGAACACCGTCAGGCGATCTGACTCCGCGACACCCTCCGTCGCCTGCGTCATCGCTCGCACGAAGTCCCGAAACCCGTCGAGCGCAACCGCGTTGACGATGCCGTCCCGACCTTCCGGAAAGTGCCCGTACAGCACGGGCGGGCTGTACTCGATCGCGTCGGCCAGCCGCCGGGTGGTCACCGCGGGCCACCCGTCGTCCTCGGCGATGCGCCGAGCGCATTCGACGATCCTGCGCTCGCGGTCCTGTCGCTCACGGTCCTTGCGTTCTCGAGTTCCCACAAGACGAGATCCTATCACTGGTAGATTTCCATCCATCAATATTCTATCGTTGATAGATATCCAACGACCGGAAGGAAGTCACATGCTCTCCTCGATCGGACTCGTCATCAGCTGGATCGGCGCGCTCGGGATCATCGCGATCGGCGTCGCCTACCTCGCCAGGAACGAGGGCAACGCCGCGGCGTTCGGTCTGCCGGCCCTCCCCGCGCCCGACGCCCGCGGCTGGTGGCAGGTCAAGGGGATCCGCGACATCGCCACCGGACTGCTGGTGATCGTCTTCAGCATCGCCGCGCGCGACCAACTTGCCCTGCTGGTCCTGGTGCTCGCGGTGATCCCGATCGGCGACATGCTCATCGTCCTCGCCAACAAGGGAAACCGTAAGGCCGCGTTCGCAATCCACGGAGCCACCGCACTGGCACTGCTCCTCGCCGGCGCGCTGCTCGCCGCGTGACACCACGACCACCGGAACCGAAGGAGACTGCGATGTCCGACAGGACGAATCCCACCGACCAGGCACTCCCCCTACCGGAGGGAGCGGCCGAGGTGATCGGGAACGACGAGGCGTCGATGCACCTGCTCTTCGACTCCGCCGCCACCGGCGGCGCACTGAGCACCCTCGAGGTCCGGCTGCGCGCGGGCGCGAACGGCGCCGCGCCGCACTTCCACACCAGGTCATCCGAACTGTTCTACGTCGTCGAGGGCGAACTGCGGGTGCTGGCGGGCGACCGGATCGAGACCGTGGGAGCCGGTGGGTCACTGGTGGTGCCCCGCTTGATGCCGCACGCCTTCGGCGCCACGCCCGACTCGGCGGCGCGGGTGCTGATCGTGCTCACTCCCGGCGTCGAGCGGTTCGAGTACTTCCGGCTGCTCGCCCGGATCCAGGCCGGCGAGGCGACACTCGACGAGCTCGCCGCAGCGCAGGACGAGTACGACAACCACTTCGTCGACGCGCCGCTGTGGTGGCGGGACCGCAACGCGACGCTCCCGCGCTGACGGTGCACCGGGCCCGCCGGGGACCGATAGCCTGTATCGGTGCTCCTCACCGACCTCCTCCCCGACAGTCCCGATGCCGACTCGCTCTTCGACGCCTTCTCGGAGTGGGCGGGCGAGAAGGGACTGACCCTGTACCCGGCGCAGGAGGAGTCGCTGATCGAGGTGTTCTCCGGCGCCAACGTCATCCTGTCCACCCCCACCGGGTCCGGGAAGTCGATGGTCGCGATCGGCGCGCACTTCGCCGCGCTCGCCGAGGGGCGGCGCACCTTCTACACCGCGCCGATCAAGGCACTGGTCAGCGAGAAGTTCTTCGCCCTCTGCGAGGTGTTCGGCGCGGAGAACGTCGGCATGATGACCGGCGACGCGGCGGTGAACTCGTCGGCGCCGATCATCTGCGCGACCGCGGAGATCGTCGCGAACCTGGCGCTGCGCCAGGGCGCCGGGGCCGACATCGGCCAGGTGGTGATGGACGAGTTCCACTACTACTCGGAGCCGGACCGCGGCTGGGCCTGGCAGGTCCCGCTGATCGAGCTGCCGAATGCGCAGTTCCTGCTGATGTCCGCGACCCTCGGCGACGTCTCCTTCTTCCAGGAGGACATCACCCGCCGGACCGGCCGGCCCACGACCGTGGTCGGCGGCACCGAACGTCCCGTGCCGCTTACCTTCTCGTACGCGAAGACCCCCGTCGGCGAGACCATCGAGGAGCTCGCCACCACCAACCAGGCGCCGGTGTACGTGGTGCACTTCACCCAGGCCGCGGCGCTCGAGCGGGCGCAGGCGCTCACCAGCGTGAACTTCAGCAGCCGCGCCGAGAAGGACGCCATCGCGGAGGCCCTCGGCTCCTTCCGGTTCACCACCGGGTTCGGTAAGACGTTGTCCCGCTTGGTCCGTCACGGCATCGGCGTCCACCACGCGGGCATGCTGCCGAAGTACCGCCGACTGGTCGAGAAGCTGGCGCAGGACGGCCTGCTCAAGGTCATCTGCGGCACCGACACCCTCGGCGTCGGCATCAACGTGCCGATCCGCACGGTGCTGCTGACCGGGCTCACCAAGTACGACGGCACCCGCACCCGGCACCTGCGGGCCCGCGAGTTCCACCAGATCGCCGGCCGCGCAGGCCGCGCCGGGTACGACACCATGGGCACTGTGGTGGTGCAGGCACCCGAGCACGACATCGAGAACTACCGGATGGTCGCCAAGGCCGGCGACGACCCGAAGAAGCTCAAGAAGATCCAGCGCAAGAAGGCGCCCGAGGGCTTCGTCTCCTGGGGCGAGCCGACGTTCGAGCGGCTCGTGTCCGCGTCGCCGGAACAGCTGACCTCGCGCTTCCAGGTGTCGAACTCGATGCTGCTCAACGTGATCGCGCGCCCCGGCAACTGCTTCGACGCGATGCGGCACCTGCTCGAGGACAGCCACGAGACGCGCGCTCAGCAGCGCAAGCACATCCTGCGGGCCATCGCGCTCTACCGCGGCCTGCTGCAGGCCGGCATCGTCGAGCAGCTCGACACCCCGGACGCCGACGGCTCGATGGCGCGGCTGACGGTGGACCTGCAGCGCGACTTCGCGCTCAACCAGCCGCTCTCGCCCTTCGCCCTCGCCGCGATCGAACTGCTGGACGTCGAGGCGCCGACCTACGCCCTCGACGTGGTCTCGGTGATCGAGTCGACGCTCGACGACCCGCGTCAGATCCTGATGGGCCAGCAGCACCAGGCCCGGGGCGAGGCCGTCCAGCAGATGAAGGCCGACGGCATCGAGTACGACGAGCGGATGGAACTGCTCGAGGAGGTCACCTGGCCGAAGCCGTTGGCGGAGCTGCTCTTCCCGGCGTTCGAGATGTACCGCGGCGGGCATCCCTGGGTCTCCGAGTTCGCGCTCTCCCCCAAGTCCGTCGTCCGGGACATGGTGGAGAAGACCATGACCTTCGCGGAACTGGTCAGCCACTACGGCCTGACCCGTTCCGAGGGTCTGGTGCTGCGGTACCTCGCGGACGCGTACCGCGCGCTGCGCCAGACGGTTCCGGACGCCGCGCGCACCGAGGAGCTCGAGGACATCACCGAGTGGCTGGGCGAGCTGATCCGTCAGGTGGACTCGTCGCTGCTCGACGAGTGGGAGCAGCTGACCAACCCGGGCGTCGAGGCCGACGACCAGCAGATCGCGTACGGCGCGGACATCCCCCGACCGGTCTCCGCCAACACCCGCGCCTTCACGGTGATGATCCGGAACGCGATGTTCAAGCGGGTGGCGCTGGCCGCCCGCAAGCGCTGGGACCTGCTCGCCGAGCTCGGCGACGGCCTCGACGCCGAGGACTGGGCCGACCTGACGGAGCTGTACTTCGAGGAGTACGACGAGATCGGTACCGGCCCCGACGCCCGCGGCCCGCACCTGATCAGCATCTCGCGGGAGCCGGAGCTGTGGCGGGTGCGTCAGACCCTGGCCGACCCGAACGGGGACCACGGCTGGGCGCTGGTCGGCGAGGTGAACCTGGCCGAGTCCGACGCGGCCGGCGAGGTGATCTTCGACGAGTTCGAGGTGCTCGAGGGCTGAGGCCGCCCCCGGCACCGGTCCGGCCGGGCCGACGGCGGTCCGGGCTCAGTTCGTAGTGTCGGCGTCCGACTCGGCCGCGCCCTGCGACCCGGCGTCGTCCGACTGGGAATCCTCGGCCGCGTCCGACTCGTCCGCGTCCGACTCGGCCGTGTCCGGCTCCGCGGCCATGCCCGGATCCGGTGCGGTGGTGGGCACCAGCCCCGGCAGGTTGCCCGCGATCACCAGGTTCGCGGCGATCTCCCGCCCCATCTGGACCCCCGCGACCACCACAGAGTCCCCGACCCACAGGTCGGTGGGCGCGCTGCCCCGCAGGGTGATCACGCTGGTGGTCCTCGTCGTCCGCACCGGCGCGCGCGTGCCGTCCCCGATCACCAGGACGAAGGAATCGCCGGCGACGGAGTCGACCGTGCCGACCGTGGACAGGAACTGGCCCGGTCCGGGCACCGGTGCCGCGCCGGGATCGGTGCCGGAGACGGCGGCGGTATCGGTTCTCCCCGACTCCGAACCCGACGATCCGTACAGGTAGCCGCCGAACGCGCCGATCACCAGCGCCGCCACGGACGCCCCCGCCACGAATGCGGGCCCGCGTCGCGGGGGCTCGGGGGTCGGCTCCGGCGCCGGGCTCGCGACCGGCTCGGCGACTCGCCGCGGGTCAGGCGCGGGAACCGGTCGCGGGATCGGCGCGGGGGCCGGAGCGGCGGTCCACGCGGTGGTCTCGGCGCTGACGCTCACCCGGGGGAGCTCGACGGTGGGTTCGGTGCTGATGTCACCCGGGTTCGTCACGCGTGGGCCTCCTGATCGCGGATCCGCTCGGACTCGCCGACCGAGCCCCGGACACCCTAGTCGAGTCGGTCGGGTGCAATTCGTGCAGCTCGGGCGTCGCCTCGCCGACCGTCGAGGGCCCGGCACGCGGGGAAATGCGGCCGGACCGCCGTAGTGCGTCGGGGCCGTCCGGCCGGCGGACTCAGTCCTGTCCGCGGTGCAGGATCGGCTTGGCGTGCCGCTCGCGGCGGTTGGACTGCTCCCGGCGGGCCGCCTGCTGCTCCTTGATCCGCTGCTCGTCCTTGCGGACCGCGACCAGCGAGGCACGCTCGGCCTGCAGCCAGTCGGGCTGGTCCGCGAGCAGCTCCTCGATCTGTGCAGTGGTCAGCGCCTCCTCGATACCGCCGCGGGACAGACCCGCGATGGACACGCCGAGCTTGGCCGCGACCACCGGACGCGGATGCGGACCGTTGGCGCGCAGTTCGACCAGCCAGGCGGGGGCGTCGGCCTGCATGGCGGCGAGGTCGTCACGGGAGATCGGGCCCGCCTGGAACTCTGCGGGGGTGGCCTCGAGGTACACACCCAGCTTCTTTGCCGCGGTTGCGGGCTTCATTGTCTGGGTGCTCTTGTGCGACGTCATGGACTAAGGGTAACGAGCATCCGACCCGGGAGCCTGGGCGGTGCGCCGGTCGTCGACATCTCCCCGGCCGCGTAACCTGACCCGATGACCGATTCGGCGCCGTCGCCCACCTTCCGGCTCGCGTACGTCGCCGGTGTCACGCCCACCAAGTGGGTGCGGACCTGGATCGAACGCCTCCCCGACATCCGGCTCGAACTGGTGTCGCTGCCCGCCCTGGAGGTGGCCGACGCGCTGCGCGAGGGCACCGTCGACGCCGCCCTGGCCCGGCTGCCGATCGACCGCGAGGGCCCGCGACCGCTGAGCGCAATCACGCTCTACGCCGAGACCCCGGTGGTGGTGATCCCGAAGGAGCACGTCGTCACCTCCGTCGACGAGCTCGCCGTGGCGGACCTGGCCGGCGAGGTGGTTCTGCACCCCCTCGACGACATGCTCGAGTGGTCCGAGCTGCCCGGCGAGCCGGCCGCGCAGCGCCCGGAGACCACGGCCGACGCCGTCGAACTGGTGGCCGCAGGCATCGGGGTGCTCGTGGTCCCCCAGTCGCTGGCCCGGCTGCACCACCGCAAGGACCTCACCTACCGGACGGTGACCGACGCGCCGGAGTCGCCGATCGCGCTGGTCTGGCCCGAGGACACGACCACCGAGCTGGTCGAGGAGTTGATCGGCATCGTGCGCGGACGCACCGTGCACAGCTCGCGCGGCACCGCCACCGACGCCGGCCCGGCGCCGAAGCGCACGGCGGCGCAGAAGACCCGAGACAAGGCCGCGGCCCGCGCGGCCGCGGGCAAGACGCCGTCCGGCAAGGCCATGCTGGTCACCGGCTCGTCGGGCAAGGGCGGTGCGGGCAAGCCGCAGGCGAAGGGCACGGCAGGCAAGGCCACCAGCAAGCGCGGCGGGAAGGGCTCCGGCGGCCGCGGCCGCCGCTGACCTCACCACGACGCAATCAGCCCCGCCGAACGGGCGGTGCCGGGACAACGGCCGCGTGACAGTCCCGGTATCCGCCCGTTCGTGAGCGGACCCACCCCGGTCGCGTCGCGCTACCGAGTCCCGTTCGGTACCAACGACTTCACCAGATCCGCCAGCCTGCCGA
The DNA here is from genome assembly GCF_042654025.1 of Rhodococcus kronopolitis. NCBI lineage: Bacteria > Bacillati > Actinomycetota > Actinomycetes > Mycobacteriales > Nocardiaceae > Rhodococcus > Rhodococcus kronopolitis. The sequence goes on from NZ_JBHSFO010000002.1 coordinate 187,878, forward strand.
ACTTCTCGGCCCGGCCACTCGACGCCCGGAACACCAGCCCGACGGTCCGGCCCGGCACGGGTGCGGCGAACCGCGCGGCCTCGAGGTCGCTGCGCCCGGTCTCCACCGCCACCGCCGACTCCGGCACCAGGGTGACGCCGAGACCGCCTGCCACGCACTGGACCACGGTGGTCAGCGAGGTCGCCCGGGTGTCCCCCGAGACCGGTCGCGCATCCACCGAACGGCACAGGTCCAGCGTCTGGTCCCGCAGGCAGTGTCCCTCGTCGAGCAGCAGCAGCGGCAACTCGTCGAGCACGTCGAGCGACAGGTCGCCGCGGCCGGCCAGCTCGTGCCCCCGGGGCACCACCAACACGAAATCCTCCTTGTAGAGCGGTATCTCGGTCATGCCGGGCGCCTCGGACGGCAGCGCGAGGAGCGCCACGTCGAGCACGCCGCTGCGCAGCGAGTCCAGCAGCCGCGCGGTCTGGTCCTCGACCACCTGCGGGGCCACCGCCGGCATCTCCGTGCGCAACGCCGGCAGCAACGTCGGCAGCAGGTAGGGGGCGATGGTCGGGATCAGGCCGATCCGCAGCGCGCCTGCGAGCGCGTCGCCCACCCCGGCCGCGGTGGCCACGAAACCGTCGGCGGCCTCGAGGATGACCTTCGCCTGGGTCAGCAGCTGCGCGCCGGCTGGGGTCACCAGCACGCGGCGGGTGCTGCGCTCGATCAGCTGCACTCCCAGACCGTTCTCCAGCGCCGCCAGCGCCTGCGAGAGTGTGGGCTGACTCACACCCAATCGCGCTGCGGCCGTACCGAAGTGGCGATACTCGGCGACCGCGACGAAGGCACGCAGCTGCGACAGTGTGGGTTGATAAGTCTGATCAGCCATACCTATCAGTGTAGTGGCACCTATCGCCTTTACCTTTTGCATAGCTTCGGGCACTATGGACTCATACCGAGTTGAGCGCAGAACACCGCGGCTCACCCGGGTGAAACCACCAGTACACCGACCGCACCAGTGCGCCGACTCCGGCGCAACCCGGTGTACTGCCCCATGTCCGAGAGAAGTCACGGCGCCGACCGCGCCGTGGACCCGCACAAGTAGGAGGACCACACATGGCTCTGCTGACCATCGGCGACCAGTTCCCGGCGTACAACCTCAAGGCCGTCATCGGCGGTGACCTCTCCAAGGTCGACGCCCAGCAGCCCGACGACTACTTCACCACCGTCACCAGCGACGACTACGCCGGCAAGTGGCGGATCGTGTTCTTCTGGCCCAAGGACTTCACCTTCGTGTGCCCCACCGAGATCGCCGCCTTCGGCAAGCTCAACGAGGAGTTCGCGGACCGCGACGCGCAGGTGCTCGGCGCCTCCGTCGACAACGAGTTCGTGCACTTCCAGTGGCGCGCGCAGCACGACGAGCTCAAGACGCTCCCCTTCCCGATGCTCTCGGACCTCAAGCGTGAGCTGGCCGCGGCCACCGGCGTCCTGAACGCCGACGGCGTCGCGGACCGCGCCACCTTCATCGTCGACCCGAACAACGAGATCCAGTTCGTGTCCGTCACCGCCGGCTCCGTGGGCCGCAACGTCGACGAGGTGCTGCGCGTTCTCGACGCACTGCAGTCCGACGAGCTGTGCGCCTGCAACTGGAAGAAGGGCGACCCGACCATCAACGTCGGCGAGCTGCTCTCCGAGAGCGTCTGACCGTGAGCGTCGAGAACCTGAAGAACTCGCTTCCCGAGTACGCCAAGGACCTCAAGCTCAACCTCGGTTCGCTCGCCCGCTCGACGGAGCTCACCGAGCAGCAGCTCTGGGGCACCTTCCTCGCGTGCGCGGCCGCCAGCAAGTCGGCGACCGTGCTCAAGGAGATCGCGTCCGAGGCCGCGGACAACCTGTCCGCGGAGGCCTACAACGCAGCGCTCGGCGCCGCGTCGATCATGGGCATGAACAACGTCGCCTACCGGGCCAAGAGCTTCCTCGGTGACGACTTCACCCAGGTGCGAATGGGTCTGCGGATGAACATCATCGGCAACCCCGGCGTCGAGAAGGTCGACTTCGAGCTGTGGTCGCTCGCCGTGTCCACCATCAACGGCTGCCACGACTGCACCGCCGCGCACGACGCCGTCGTGCGCAAGGAGGGGCTGACCAAGGAGCAGGTCTGGGAGGCCGTCAAGGTCGCCGCGACCGTGCAGGGCGTCGCCCAGGCCATCGAGGCCAGCGAGATCCTCAAGTAGCTTCGGCACCGCTTCGACTGTGCGCGAGTCCCACCCCACCGGGCGGGACTCGCGCACAGTCGTTTGCAGGCCGAACCTTGCCCGGAGCGGTATCGTTCAACGATGGGAATCGAGGTTGAGGTAGTCCGGGTCTTCACCGACGCCGACGGCCGCCACGGCAATCCGCTCGGCATCGTGGACGCGGCACTGGTCCCGCCGCCGCGGCGCCAGGAGCTGGCCGCCGAACTCGGCTTCAGCGAGACCGTCTTCGTCGAGATGCCCACGCAGGGCGCAAGTTCCGCGCGTGCACAGATCTTCACGCCGGCCGCGGAGCTGCCCTTCGCCGGCCACCCCACCGTCGGACTGTCCTGGTGGCTGCGCGACCGCGGCCACCCCGTCGAGACACTGGAGGTGCCGGCCGGACCGGTCACCACCCGCGTCACGGACGCACTGACCTGGGTTCGCGCGAAGGCCGACTGGGCGCCGGAGTTCACCCTGCACCCGGTCCCCGACGCCGATGCCGTGCGGGCCACCCGCGCCGACCGCTACACCGACACCGTCGGCCACCACTACGTCTGGGCCTGGGCCGGCGAGGGCGTGATCCGCAGCCGGATGTTCGCCCCCGAGTTGGGAGTTCCCGAGGACGAGGCGACCGGCGCCGCGGCGGTCCGGATCACCGACCACCTGCGACGCAGCCTGCACATCACCCAGGGTCGAGGCTCGCAGCTGTTCACCAACTACTCCCCCGACGGCTGGATCGAGGTCGGCGGCCGGGTGCACCCCGACCGAACCCGCACCGTCTGACCGCCCTCACGCCGCCTGGCCGCGACGAGCCGAGCGGGCGGGCCGAGCGGGCGGGCCGAGTCGTCGACTCGGTCCGCCCGCTCGATCGCTCACAGGCGGGAACGCCTCGCGATCTAGACCTCGAGGGTCTGGCCCGGGAAGATCAGGTCCACGTTCGGCACCTGGGCGGCCAGCGCCTGCAGGTCGATGCCGTGCGCGGCGGCAATCCCCGAGAGTGTGTCCCCGACCACCACGACGTACTTGCCGTCGGCGGCGACCTGCACAGAGGTCAGGACCGGCTCCGCCACGTCGGACACCGGCGCCTGGTAGGCGACGGGCTCGTCGTAGGCGACCGGCTCGGCGTACGAGACGGGCTCGGAGTAGCTGACCTCGGTGGCGCCTGCGGTCAGGTACTGACCGCACACGGGCCACGCGCCTGCGCCCTGGCCCGCGAGCACGTTCTCCGCGACGCGGATCTGCTCGGACTGGCTGGCGTCGGCCGCATTGCCGGTGCCGCCGTAGGCCGCCCAGGTGCTGGGGGTGAACTGCAGGCCACCGGAGAAGCCGTTGCCGGTGTTGGTGTTCCAGTTGCCGCCGCTCTCGCACTGCGCGACGCCGGACCAGTCGTGGCCCTGTGCGGAGGCGGTGCCGGTGGCCAGTGCCATCGGGACGGCGACGAGGGCGCCGGTGGCGACGACGGCGCCGAGGGCACGCTTGAAGGTGAAATCGGTCATTGAAGTGGATCCTCTCCGCTCCCGTCTGCGAGGCGGACCACCGGCAACGACTTCCGTCGTCGCCCACGGTGCTGTGTCCGTCCCGCTCCCGCCCCTGATGGGATTTCGGCGATTCCGGTCCGCGGGGCGAGATCGAGCGGTGGCGGACCGGCGTTTGCCCGGCTGTTTCGGGCTGGTTCTGACCGTAGGGGATGGTCACGGATGCATCACGACGAACGTTTCTGGCACGGCCGTCCCGCTCCTGACCTCGCGGTTCACAGTTCCCGCAGGCCCGCTCGGCGATCCCAAAAAGTTACACAGCGGTAGTTACACGGCCGTAAGGTGACGACCGACACAGCCAATTCGTGACGCCGGTCACACCGCGGGACCCGCGGCGCCTACCGGTCGACGCCCCCGACCGGCCGGGCCGCCTCGACCGCGGATCGCATGTCCCCCAGGAACTTGACCACCGTCGCCCGCTCCGCCTCGGTGTAGCCGTCGAGGGCCGCGGACGCGTTCGCGATCACCGGCCCGAAGAACGACCAGCCGAGCTCCATCGCCGCGGGCGTGACGGCCAGCAGGACCCGCCTGCGGTCGCGCGGGTCGCGCGCGCGCCGCACGTGCCCCGCCTTCTCCATCCGGTCGACCAGCGCGGTCACCGACGCCGAGTTCAGGTGGAGCTCCCGCGCCAACCACCCCGGGGTCGCCGGTCGGCCGCCACGGTCCGCGTCGAGCAGGCAGATCAACGCCCGGACGTCGGTCGGGTGCAGGCCGTGCACGCGTGCGAACTCCGCACCCAGCAGGTGCAGCTCGACCGTCAGCTCCCGCAGCCGATGCACGGTGGCGAGGGAATCCCCGTCCGGTTCGCGTCCGGCATCCATCACGGCCTCCTGCTCGACAGCATCATCCGACCAACCTACTATCTCGACAGACCGATTATCTCGATCAATCTAAGTAGTTTGAGACGAGGAGACCCGAATGCCCCCGATGTCCACGGCAGCCTTCGCCGCCACCCCCGCGGGATCAGCCTTCTACCGCGCCTACGACCGCGTGCTGGCGAAGTGGCCGGTCGAGGTCACCGGCATCGACCTCGAGTCGGCGCACGGCACCACCCGGGTCAACGTGTGCGGGCCGGCCGACGCCCCGCCGGTGGTGCTGCTGCCGGGCGGCGGGTCCACCTCGACAGTGTGGTTCGCCAACGTCGCCGCCCTCGCCGAGCGGCACCGGGTGTTCGCCGTCGACCTGCTGGGCGACGCGGGCCGCAGCGCCGTCGGGGCCACGCCGCCGCGGACCACCGCGGACCTCACCACCTGGCTCGACACCGTCGTCACGCAGGCAGGCCTGGACGAGTTCGGTCTCGTCGGCCACTCCTACGGGGCGATGATCGCGCTCGCCTACGCGCTGCGTGAACCGGGCCGCGTGCAGAACCTCGTGCTGCTCGACCCCAATTCGTGTTTCGCCCGCATGCGCGCGCAGTACCTCGCCCACGCGCTCCCCCTCCTGATGCGGCCCACCGAAAGTCGCCAGCGCGACTTCATCCGATGGGAGAGCGACGGCCGGGGTGTGGACGAGGACTGGCTCGAACTGGTCTCGCTCGGCGCGGCGTACTTCCCGAAATCGAAGACCTTCGTGCCCAAGCGCCCGAGCCGGGACGTGCTCGCCACCTTGACCCCGGCCACCACGGTGCTGCTCGCCGCCGGCAGCAAGGTGCACGACAGCAGGAAGCTGAAATCCGTCCTCGCGGAGTCGAACCCGCGGCTGCGCACCGTCATCCTCGACGGCGCCACGCACCACACCATGCCCATGCTCCCCGCCGCGGAACTGAACGGTGCCCTGCTCGGCGCACTCAGCGATGCGGCTCCGGTGGCCGACCCGCCGCCAGGTCCTCCTCGCTGAGCAGGACGGCAATCTCCCGGCCCAGCTCGACGCCCGGGGCCAGCGGCGGCCGGTCACCGCTCCAGAACCGGCCCGGGTCGTACCAGTTCGTCTTCTTCCGCTCGGTGAGCATGCCCATCGACTCGTAGGTCTGCGCGACCACCTCCGCGCAGTACGCGCTCTCGAGCCCGGCGGCCGTCTACTCACGCGACGGATGGGTCGACGTCGCCGGACGGGTACACGCGGACCGCACCCTGAGCGTGTAGACCGACCGGCTACCCGGACAACGCGCGATCGACCGCCGCCTCGATGAGTTCGTCGATCTCGCTCTCCGAGAACAACTCCGGCAGCGTCAGCCGATCGACGATCAGCCAGTTCAGCGCGAGGTAGAGCATGCGGACCGTGGTGGCGTCGCCCGGCATGCCCGCCTGCAGGTGATTGGTGACGTTGAAGTCCAGGTCGGCCCGGATCCGTTCGGTCAGCACCGCGCGCAACTCGGGTCGCCGGGTCGCCTCGAGCCTGAGCTCGAGCAGGGCGAGGAAGCCCGTGCGGAACTCGGTGATCCTGCCGACCACCTCGCGCATCAGCCCGACCAGATGATCACGGTCGTGCGGACCGCCGAGGCTCTGCGCCAAGGACTCGCCATCGGGGGTCAGCCGCTCGTAGAACCGGCCGCCCGCCTGCGCCAACAGGTCGTCGCGATTGGCGAAGTAGTTCGACGCCGTACCCGGCGGCACCCCCGCTCGCGAATCGACGGCACGGAAGGTCAGCCCGCGCGCACCCAGTTCTGCCAGGACCTCGATCGCGGCGTCGACCAACGCCGCTCGTCTCTCCGGATTGCTCCGCACTTGACACCACTCCATCTGTAGTACTACTTTCAGACCACGCCAAATAGAGTACTACGGACGGAGCGGTACGTATGCGAAAGCTTGTCTACTACGTGGGTATCTCGCTCGACGGCTACATCGCCGGCCCCGGCGGCGAATGGGATTTCATGGTCTCGGACGACGTGACGACATGGATCACCCAGCGATACCCGGACACCGTCCCCACCCATATCCGCCCACACGTCGGCCTCGAGGGCGAAGCCCGCCAGGCGTTCGACACCGTGGTCATGGGCCTCGGGACCTATCAGCCCGGCCTCGACGTCGGCGTCACCAGCCCCTACGCCCACCTGCGGCAGTACGTGGTCTCGACCACCCTCGGCGAGATCGCCGATCCGGCGGTCGAGCTGGTCACCGGCGACCCCCTCGGCCTCGTCCGCGAGCTCAAGGCACAGGAGGGGATGGACATCTGGCTCGCAGGCGGCGGAAAGCTGGCGGGCACCCTGCTGCCCGAGATCGACGAGCTGGTCATCAAGCGGTACCCGGTGGTCGCGGGGGCAGGCATCCCGGCGTTCGACGGGGCGTTCCTGCCGACGCGGTTCACCCCGACCCGCACCGAGTCGTTCGACAGCGGCGCCTCGGTCACCTGGTTCTCCCGGACCCCGGCGGCCTGATCCGACGCGGGGCCGGTCGCCGTCAGCTCTCCGACGACCGGCCCGCCTCGAGATCGGCATCGCTGAGCAGCACCTCGATCTCCCCGCCCAGCGTCACCCCCGGGGCGAGCGGCAGCCGGTCACCGCTCCAGAACCGTCCCGGGTCGTACCAGTTCGCTTTCCTCCGCTCGGTGAGCAGGCCCATCGACTCGTAGGTCTGCGCGACCACCTCGGCGCAGTACGCACTCTCGAGCCCGGCGGCCTGCCCCTCCCCGGATCGCCTGCGCAACGACGGAATCCGGCCGCCGAACCAACGCGAGGCCAGCTTCGCCGTCGACGGGAATGGAGTGCCGTCGAGCCGGGCGATTGTCCGCAGCAGCTCGTCCTCCTGCTCCCGGGCGACGGGCCGGTCCAGCTGCCGCAGCCAGCCACGCTGGCCGTACCGCGCGCCCCACACCTGCACAGCCGACCGCAGGTCGTGCAGCTGGACGCCGCGCTGGAACCGCCCGGTCCACATGTCCTGCAACGAGTGTCCGAGCTCGGCATGCCACATCAGCGGTGGCATGTCGTCGAGCACCACCGACATCCCGACGTGGTTGACGGGGCTGTTGGTCAGCGTCTGGATGGCCCGGTCCGCGCCGGAATGTCCACGGAAGATCCAGATGTCGCCGGTCCGGGTGGCCTCCACCGCGACGTCCAGGCTCACCTCCGATTCGTGCATCCGCCTACTCATCCACCTAGCCTAGAGCGATGGGAATCGAAGGCAGGCACCTGTGGAAGCTCGTCGGTCTCGCGGGCGTGGTCGGCGTCGCCGCGACCGGGGCCCTGACGGTCCGCGCCGAGCGCAAGCGTCGCGCCTACTCCCCCGACGAGGTGCGTTCCCAACTGCACGCTCGGTTCGCCCAGGCCACCGCGGCCGCCGCGTCCGAACCCCCGACGGTGGATCTCACCCCCGTCCGACCGAGCCTCCGGCAACGCCTCACGCGCCGCCGGCACCGGTGATTCGTCGGCACCGTGCCGCCGATGCACTCCGACGGAATTCAATTGAATTAATCCTCAACCAAAATGTGAAACCTTGACCATGAATCGACCAGGACATTGGACGAGGACACAATTCGGACTTCGCTCGCCGTAATCGATCGAGCACCTCATTTCCTGGTCGATCAAATGAATGAATTCTGATCGAACGCAGTGCGCGAGGCCCTCCCTGCTCCCCAGCCGATCGAGCCCCACGGCCCCGTTGCCGAACCCCGCCCCGACCTGACTTTTGCACCGTCAGACCAGTTCAGGCGTCGAATCCCGGGTCGACACCCCGATTCCTGAGGTGCCGGGCCGAGCCGATCGCCTGCCACCCGGACCCCGCGGCACCGAGTGACCCGTCCGGTTGGTGGTCGCTCACAAATCATGTAGAACAGATCGCAACTGATTCAGGTACGCGATCTGGATTCAGTGGCGATTTTGCGGGAAACATGCACAGGACGCGGCCTGTGTCGAGGTCCGCCGGCCGGACCACAGGGCGCGGCACGAGCTGACTAGACAGGCGAATTCATGTTGTTACCGATGTCACCGGCCGATTCGATGTTCCTGCTCGGCGAGTCCCGCGAGCATCCGATGCATGTCGGAGGCCTCGCGCTCTTCGCCCCGCCGGAAGGCGGCGATGCCGACGATGTGCGAGCCATGCTCGACGCCGCGTTGGCAGGCGGGGCGGTGTCACCGGTGCTGCGCAAGCGCCCGCGGCGATCGCTCACCACGCTCGGGCAGTGGGGCTGGGAGGAGGGCGTCGACGTCGACCTCGGTCACCACATTCGCCACAGCGCGCTGCCGCAGCCCGGCGGCATCAAGGAACTGCTCGAACTGGTCTCACGCCTGCACGCGCACCTGCTGGACCGCAACCGGCCGCTGTGGGAGATGCACCTGATCGAGGGCCTCGCGGACGGACGCTTCGCCGTGTACACGAAGATCCACCACGCCGTGACCGACGGCGTCTCCGCGATGCGGCTGTTGCGCAGCACGCTCAGCGAGGACTCGGGTGAGCGCGGGATGCCGGCGCCGTGGGAGCCACTGGTGCGCGATCGTCCGGCGCCGGTCCCGGCCGCCGCGACCGACGGCCTGAATCTGCTCGACCTGCCCGGCGCGGCCGTGAGCGCGGTTCGCGGCGCGATCGGCCTGATCCCGACGCTCGCGACCACTGTCGACCGGGCGCGGAAGAGCCGCGGCGGCTCCCTCTCGCTCGCCGCCCCGAAGAGCATTCTCAACGTGCCGATCGGCGGAGCCCGCCGATTCGCGGCCAGGTCCTGGCCGATCGAACGGCTCCGGCTGGTCGCGAAGGCGGGCGACGCCACCGTCAACGACGTGGTGCTCGCGATGTGCTCCGGTGCGCTGCGGAGCTACCTGGCCGAGCGAGAGGTTCTCCCCGTCGACCCCCTTGTGGCACTGGTGCCGGTCTCGCTACGACGGGAAGGCAAGGAGAGCAAGTCCGGCAACGACTTCGGGCTTCTCTCGTGCAATCTGGCCACCGATCTCGAGGAGCCCGCGGAACGGTTCGAGGCGGTCCGCAAGACGATGGGTGAGGGCAAGGAGGAGATGAGCACCAGAAGCTCGGGCGAGATCCTGGCCATGAGCGCGCTCGGCGCCGTCCCGCTGGTGCTCGGTGTGCTCTTGGGCGAGCTGGCGCCCATCCGGCCCCCGAACGTGATGATCTCCAACGTGCCGGGCCCGGGCATGCCGCTGTACTGGAACGGCGCGCGGCTGACCGCGCTGTACCCCCTGTCCATCGCCGTCGACGGGCAGGCCCTGAACATCACCATCACCAGCACCGACGACGAGATCGCGTTCGGCATCACCGGATGCCGACGCAGCGTGCCGCCGCTGGCGCCGCTGCTCGGATGCCTCGACGCCGAACTCGGCGCCCTCGAGGTGGCGGTCGGGTTGTAGCGCCGCCCTGCGCCCGTGAGTCCGGGTGGGACGATGAGGACTCAGGGGCAGCGACGCTGCATGACGCACTCACACCGGGAGACGACGTGGCCGATCGCACACCACAGGTATCCGACGCGGTCTGGACGAGACCGGACTTCCCCGACAGCTCGACGTGGACCGTGGTGCTCGCGGAGGCCGAGCGGGCGGAGATCGTCGACGCGGGCCGGACCGACGGGCAGGACCCGTCGCGGCTGTTCCCCACCCTGCGGTCCCGCTGCGCGGAGTGGGCGGACACGCTGGTCGCCGGGTGCGGATTCGTGCTCCTGCGCGGGTTCCCCGTCGACGAGCTCGACGCCGAGCAGACCGAACGGGCGTACCTCGCCCTCGGTGCCATGCTCGGGACGCCGGTGGGCCAGGACCGGGACGGGTCCGCACTCACCCACATTCGCGACGAACGGGTCACCCGGACCGATCCCACCGTCCGGCTCTACCGGACCAGGGAGCGTCAGGACTTCCACACCGACGGTTCCGACCTGGTCTCGCTGCTGTGCCTGAACCAGGCGCAGGCGGGTGGGGAGAGCCTGATCGCCAGTTCCGCGGCGATCTACAACGAGGTGTTGCGGCGACGCCCGGACCTGCTCGAGGTGCTTTACTCCCCCATGCCGTGGGATCGCAACGGCGAGGAGCCGCCCGGGCAGCCGCCCTACTTCGAACTCGCGCCCCTCAACGACGTCGACGGGGCGCCGCGCCTGTTCTACATCAGCTGGTACATCCGTGACTCCCAACGACATCCGCAGGCGCCACGGCTGACCGCCGAGCAACTCGAGGCCCTCGAGCTCGTCGAGACCATCGCCAACGAGCCACGCTTCCACGTCGAGATGGTCTTCGAACCCGGCGACGTCCAGATCCTGCACAACGGACGCATCCTGCACGCCCGCAACGCCTACCGCGACCACCCCGACCTCGACCGCCGCCGGCACCTGCTCCGACTGTGGTTGACGGCCAGGGACTTCCGCGGCGTCGCGGAGCCCCTACGAACCGGAATTCCGACGTCCTAGTTGCCCCGGGTGACCACCCGGACCGGCACACTGTGCACACCCGAGTCGACGCCGTCCGTGCCGGGTTCGCCTGCCGGGGCGGACCCGAGCGACTCGACCGCGAGCCGCACCGCGACCGCACCCAGTTCCCGCGGCTGCTGCGCGATGTCGGCGTTCTGCGTGCCCGCCTCCACCGCGGCCAGCCCGTCCGGGGTGCCGTCGAATCCGACGATCTTCACTTGGTTGCCTGCGCGTGACCCCAGGGCCTTGATCGCGCCGAGGGCCATCTCGTCGTTGGCCGCGAACACGCCCCGGATGTCCGGGTTCGACTGCATCAGGTTCGACATCACGTTGAGCGCCTTGGTCCGGTCGAAGTCGGCCGGCTGTGAGGCCACGACGGTGATCGACGGGTACTTGACGATCTCCTCGTCGAATCCGGCCTGCCGGTCGCGGGCCGCCGAGGTGCCGGGCTTGCCCTCGAGCACCGCCACGGGACCTGCTCCGACCAGCTCGGCGAGCTGCTGCGCCGCGAGCCGGCCGCCCTCGACGTTGTCGGAGGCGACCGTGGTGACCACCGCGCCGCCGCTGGGCCCGCGGTCCAGCGCGACCACCGGAATGTTCGCCGCGTTCGCCGCCTTGACCGACGGCACGATCGCGTCGGAGTCGACCGGGTTGACGACGATCGCGTCGACCCGCTGCGCGATCGCGTTCTGCAGGTCGTTGGCCTGCCTGGACGGATCCGAACCCGCGTCGGTCACGGTCAGCCGGGCCCCGAGCCGGTCCGCCTCGGCCTGCGCGCCGTCGCGGACGTCGACGAAGAACGGGTTGTTCAGCGTGGACAGCGAGAGCGCGATCCGCGGTCCACTGGCGCCGCCGTCGCGTTGCCGGTCGACGATCGCCCAGCCGGCCGCCATGACCACCAGCACCAGGACCGCTGCGGCGCCGCGCCGCACCGCCGGCGACTTCATCAGCCCACCGCCCCCGCCGCCGGACCGGCGTCGACGTCGCAGGGTGTCGAACAGCACCGCCGCGGCGATCACCGCACCGATGACGACCTGCTGCCAGAACGCCGAGACGTCGAGCAGGTTGAGCCCGTTGCGCAGCACCGCCAGGATCAGCGCACCGATCAGCGTGCCGGTCGCGGTGCCGACGCCGCCGGCCAGGCTGGCCCCGCCGATCACCACGGCAGCGATCGCATCGAGCTCGTAGCCGGTGCCCGCCTCGGGCTGCGCCGACGAAAGCCGCGCGGCCAGCAGGATGCCGGCGAGTGCGGCGAAAAGCCCGGACAGCGCGTAGACCAGCAACTGCTGGCGGGTGACGCGGATGCCCGAGAGCCGGGCCGCCTCCGCGTTGCCGCCGATCGCGTACATCGCGCGGCCGGAATAGGTGCGGCGCAGAAGGAATCCGGTGGTCAGCGCGGCCCCCACCAGCACCAGCACCGGGTACGGCAGGAAGCCGAACAACTCACCGCTGCCGAGGGTGCCCAGCCAGCCGTCGACGGGGATGGGGCGTCCGTCGGCGATCACCAGCGCCAGTCCGCGGGCCACGCTGAGCATCGCCAGGGTGGCGATGAACGGCGGCACCCGGCCGGCGGTGATCAGGACGCCGGACACCAGTCCCGCGATCGCGCCGGAGGCCAGGCCCGCGAGCGCGGCCAGCCACAGCGGGGCACCGCCGGTGGTGGCCGTCCAGCCGGTCACGATGCCGGCCAGGCCGGCGATCGAGCCCACGGACAGGTCGATGCCGCCGCTGACGATCACGAACGTCATGCCGAACGCGAGCACCGCCGTCACCGACGCCTGCACACCCACATTGAGCAGGTTGTTCGTGGTCAGGAAGTCCGGGGACAGCAGCGTCAGCAGCAGCACCAGCGCGGCCAGCGCGGCCAGCGGGCCACCGGTCCCTCGGATCGAGGCGACCCACCGCCGCAACGCCCCGTTGGACTGTGTCCGCGCCGCGTCGGGGCCGGCCCCGACGTCTGTGTTCCTCTCGGGCACTGCCCTCATCCTTCCGTCACTGCGAGCGCCATCACGCTCTCCTGAGTTGCCTGCGCGCGGTCGAGTTCGCCGCGGATCCTGCCGTCCGCCATCACGAACACCCGGTCACTGAGCCCGAGCAGCTCGGACAGGTCGCTGGAGACCACCACCACCGTGGTGCCCTCCGCGGTCAGTTCGTTGATCAGTTCGTAGATCTCGGCCCGGGCACCGACGTCGATGCCTCGGGTCGGTTCGTCGAGGATCAGCACCCGTGGCCGGGTCATCAGCCACTTGCCGATCACGATCTTCTGCTGGTTGCCGCCGGACAGGGTCACGGCGAGCTGGTCGAGGCTGTGCACCCGGATTCCCATGCGGCGCACCGACTCCTGAGCCCGCTCGCGCTGGTCGGCAAGGTCCACCAGCCCGCCGCGGGTGCGTTCGCCGAGGGTGGCCAGGCCGAGGTTCTCCTCCACCGAGGCACCGAGCACCAGCCCCTGGCCGCCGCGGTCCTCCGGCACCAGCGCCAGCCCCGCCACGTGCGCGGCCACGATGTCGCCGCGCCGGATCGGCTGCCCCGCCACCAAGACCTCGCCCCGGTCGTAGCCGTCGGCACCGAATACCGCCCGCACCACGTCGGTGCGCCCCGCCCCGACAAGTCCGCCGATCCCGACGACCTCCCCGGCACGCGCGGTGAAGCTGACGTCCTCGTAGACGCCGTCGCGGCCCAGGCCGCGGACCTCGAGGACGACGTCGCCGATCGGGTTCGTCCGCGGGGGGTACTGCTGCTCCACCGACCGGCCGACCATCAACCGCACCAGTTCGTCGGTGTCGGTGTCGGCCGGGACCTCCCCGACCTTGGCGCCGTCGCGCAGCACCGTCACCCGGTCGCCGATCTCGGCGACCTCGCCGAGCAGGTGCGAGATGAAGACCACCCCGACGCCGCGCGCGGTCAGCTCGCGCACGATCGTGAACAGCGCGCCGACCTCCGTGCGGCTGAGCACGGCGGTCGGTTCGTCCATGATCAGGAAGCGGGTGTCGATGCTCAGCGCCTTCGCGATCTCGACCATCTGCCGGTGCGCGACGCCGAGGTCACCCACGGTCGCGTCCACGTCGAGGTCGAGCCCGGTGCGTTCGAGCAGTTCGACGGCCTTGCGACGCATCGCGCGGGGGTCGACGAGTCCGAACCGGCGCGGCGGCCGGCCCAGGAAGATGTTCTCGGCGACGGTCATCTGCGGCACCAGCGCCATCTCCTGGTGGATCGTGGAGATACCCAGGTCCTCGGCGTCGCCGGGGCCGCGCAGCCGCACGACGTTCCCGTCCACCCGGATCTCTCCGGTGTCGGGGTGGTGCACCCCGGCCATCATCTTGATCATCGTGCTCTTGCCGGCCCCGTTCTCGCCGAGCAGCACGTGCACCTCGCCGCCGCGCAGGTCGAAGTCCACCGAGTCGAGTGCCTTCACCCCGGGGTAGATCTTGGAGACGCCGACGAGTTCGAGCCGCGCGGGGGCAGCCGCGGCGCTCACGCCACTGTCGCCCGTCATGCCGAAGCCCCGGCGAGCACCCGCTCGCGGGTGGGCATCGCCGACTGCGCGCCGGGTCCGGTCACCGCGACGGCGGCCGCCCGCACCGCCCATCGCACCGCCGCCGCCAGGTCCTCGCCGCGCACCAGCGCATCGGCCAGCGCCCCGCAGAAGGTGTCCCCGGCACCGGTCGGATCGACCACCGCCTCGACCGGCACCGCGGGCACCACCACGACGCCGCCCGGGCGCACCAGCACGGCGCCGTCGGCGCCGAGCGTGACCACCACCGCAGCGGGCCCCTCGACTCCGGCGGCCAGCTCGGCGGCCAGCTCGGTGGTGGCCGGCTCGGGGGCCCCGGCCAGCAGTGCCAACTCGGAACGGTTGACGATCAGCACGTCGACCCGATCCATCACCGCGCCCGGCACCGGCCGGACCGGCGACGGGTTGAGGATCACCGTGCCGCCGGCGAGCCGGACCGCCTCGACCACGGCCTCGTCGGAGATCTCGAACTGCAGCACGGTGATTCGCGCCTCGCGCAGCGCGAGCTCCGACGCGCGCACCCGCTCGGCGTCGAGTTCTGCGTTGGCCCCGGGGACCACGGTGACGGTGTTCTCACCCTCGTCGTCGACCTGGATCATCGCGATGCCGGTGCTGGTGCCGGCCCGCGGCCGCAGGTTCGCGGTGTCGACGCCCTCCGCCCGCAGGGCGTCGCGGACGACGGCGCCGCCGGCGTCCTCCCCGACCAGACCGACCAGACTCACCCGCCGGCCGAGTCGGGCCGCGGCCACCGCCTGGTTCGCGCCCTTGCCGCCGACGAACTCCGTCACCGACGTGCCGAGCACCGTCTCCCCGGGCGTGGGCAGCCGCGGCACGCGGATCACGGTGTCGATGTTGGCCGACCCCACGACCACGATCTCCGGGGCCTCCACGGCACTCGCCTCAGTGGACATCTGAACTCGCCTCTCGATCAGGGCGGGAAAATTCGGCACGACGACCGGTAACCGTTTTCCGCGACATGCACCCACCATCGCGCATAGTCATCGCGCGAGTCAAGAAGCCGAATCCGGTCGGTTCCTCGACCCTTTGCCTCGTTCGCGGTAACCGGTTACCGTGTGGGTTCCACGATCGGCACGGCAGACTGGGGTCCACCATGAGCGCCACCATCCGCGACGTCGCGAAGCACGCGGGCGTGTCGGTGGCGACCGCCTCACGAGCGATGTCCGGTGAACGCGGCGTCCGTCCGGAGAACCGGGAGCGGGTCCTCGCCGCCGCCACCGAGCTCGCCTACCAGCCGAACATGCTGGCCGCGGCCCTGCGCGGCCGGACCAGCCACACCGTCGGGATGGTGGTGCCGAGCATCTCCAACCCGTTCTTCGCCACCCTCGTCGAGGCCGTCGAGCAGCAGCTCCGGGACGGGGATCGCAGCCTGCTGCTGGCCACCTCCCGCTACGACCCGGAGGTCGAGCGCCGCCAGATCCGGGCCCTGCTCGACCGCCGCGTCGACTCGCTGGTCCTGATTCCCTGTGAGCGCACCCTCAGCCGGGACGCCACGGTCGACGCCGCGACCCGGGTGCCCACCGTCCAGCTCGACCTGCGGGTCGACGGCGACGCAGGCAGTTCGGTCGGCGTGGACAACGAGTCCGGCATGCTGCAGGTGGTCGACCACCTGCTCGACCGGGGAGCCCGCCGGCTGGCCTTCGTCGGCGCCGCGCCCACCGACTCGTCCGCCCAGGAACGCCTGGACGGGTACCACCGGGCCGTGCGGCGCCGCGGCGAGGCCGAGGGCGCCGTCCTGCTCGGGGACTTCAGCACCGAATGGGGGCACCGCGCCGCGCAGCAGATCGTCGCCGCCGGGTCCGTGCCGGACGCGGTGGTCTGCGGCAACGACATGATCGCGCTGGGCGTGCTCGACGGCCTCGCCGCGGCGGGACTCCGGGTCCCGGCCCACGTGCAGGTCACCGGGTTCGACGACACGCCCTACGCCGCCCTGTCTCGACCGGCGTTGACCACGGTGCGCCAACCGCAGGATTCGATCGCCGCCCAGGTCGTGCGGCTGCTCGATGCCGAGTCCGCGCAGCTGCGCAACCCCGACGCCGCGCAGCGGGGCGGCCCGCCGCAGCGCATCGCGATCGCACCCGAACTCGTGGTGCGGGACTCCACCCGCCGCTGACCTCCGGCCCCCGAGCGGGATCGGCACGCGTCAGCCGGCGCGGAGCCCGCCGATCCCGGCAGCGAGCAGCACCACGGCGAACGCGAGCAGCACCGCGGTCATCACCACGGCGTTGTGCCTGATCATCCAGTTCCGGGCGCCCTCGAACACCGCCGTCGCCCGGTCACCGAGCGCAATCCCGAGCACGATCGGGCCGGCCACCCCGAGACTGGCCACCACGACGAAGACCACGAGGGCGACCACCTGCTCGGCGACGACTTCGGTGGCGGTGGCGATCGCGGACGCACCGGCGACGATCAGCACCGTGTTCTTGGGGTTGAACGCGCCGCCGACGAAGGCCAGCCCCAGCGCCTTCGCCGGGGTGATCGCGTCGAACGCGGACATCCACTTCGGGGCCTCCCGCTCGTCCACGCCCCGGGGTCGCCCGCGCCAGTTCCTGGCGGCGAGCAGCATCAGCGCGACGCCGAGACCGATGCGCAGCACGCTCTCCCACGGCGCGGGTCCGGTCTCCGATTCGGGCAGGGCCACGTCGACGACCGCGATCGTGATCGCGGCAACCGTGAAGATCCCGGCGCACCACCCCAGCAGGAACGCGCCGACCACCCGGCGGTCGCCGCCGGTGACGAGCATGAGGGTGATCCCGACGACGGGCATCGAGGCGGCGAGCAGCCCCACCGCGATCGGGAGCGCATAGCCGATCGCGGCAAACACAGAGATCCTCCACAGGTTCACGACTGTCGGCGGTGGACACCTGCGACGGTCATGAGTCTAGCTGTGCGCCCGGCGGGTTCGGCTCGGTCGGACCGGCACGCCGTGGGTCCGGGCGGCGCCCGGACCCACGGCGTGAACTCAGCCCAGCGCCGCGAGGACGCCTGCCGCCATCTCGGCGACCTGCTCGTCGGTCATCACGAACGACGGCGAGAACTGCATCGCCCCGACGCCGGCCGCGCGACCGGAGATGCCGAACTCGCGCAGCGTCTTGACGAACGGCAGCGCCTCGGCCGGGTCCGCGAGCTGCACGGCCGCGACCGCGCCGAGCCCGCTGCGCACCTCCTGCACCCGCGGGTGCGCGGCCAGCGGCGCGAACTGCTCGTGCAGCGTGCGCTCGAGCCGCGCGGACTCGGCGAGCAGGTTCTCCCGCTCCATGATGTCCAGGGTCGCCATCGCCGCGGCGGCCGCACCGGCGTGCCCGCCGTAGGTGTAGCCGTGCCGCCACCAGACCCCGCCCGCGAAGAAGGGCTCGGCGACCTTCGGGGCGATGAACACCGCCCCCATCGGCACGTACCCGGAGGTCAGCCCCTTGGCGGTGGTCACCATGTCGGGCTGCAGGTCGAAACGGGTGGAGGCAAACCAGGATCCGCCGATGCGGCCGAACCCGGTGACGACCTCGTCGACGACGAAGAGGATGTCGTGGTCGCGGCAGATCTCGCGGACCTCGCGCAGGTAGCCCTCGGGCGGCAGGTAGATCCCGCCGGCGCCGATGATCGGCTCGCAGAAGAACGCGGCGATGGAGTCGGCGCCCTCCCGCTCGATCAGTTCGAGCAGGCCCTTCGCGTCGTCCCACGCCACGGTGCGCGCGTCGGCCATCAGCTCGCCGTAGCCCTCCCGGTTGACCGGGATGCCGGCCAGCGCCGTGCCGGCGACATGCATGCCGTGGTACGCCTTCTGGCGGCCGACCACGATCCGCTTGCCCGGCTTGCCCATCTCGTGCCAGTAACGCCGGGCCAGCTTGGCCGCGGTGTCGACGGAGTCGGATCCGCCGGAGGTGAAGAAGATCTTGCTCCCGGGCACCGGCGCGATCGCCGCGAGCCGCTCGGCCAGCGCAGCGGTCGTCTCGGGGACGAAGTCGCCGAAGTTCGAGTAGTGCGCGATCGTCGACAGCTGGGTGGCGACGGCGTCGGCGATCTCCGTGCGGCCGTGCCCGACGTTGGTGAACCACAGTCCGGCCGTCGCGTCGAGGTAGCGATTGTCCTGGTCGTCCCAGATGTACGCGCCCTCACCGCGACTGACGACGAACGCGCCGGCCTGCTGCACCGCGCCCATGTCCGCGAACCCGTGCCACAGCGCGGAACCCTGTGAACTCATGCCTCGACCTCCATCTCGCCACTCTCGATCTCCGCCGTCGTCAACGGACGGGTGTCCGTGCCGTAACGCCAGCGCCGAGCCAGCCTACCTGCGGCGTTGACCGCCAGCGCCATCAGCACGAAGGCCAGCAGCAGCACCACCAGCCCGATCGACAGCTGCAGGTAGCCCTGCTTGATCGGGCTGAGGAACGGGTAGGGGTACCAGTCGACGATCTCCCCGCGGATCAGGGAGTACACCCCGTAGACGAACGGGAACCACAGCCAGCTCACGGCCTGCTTGTCGCTGATCCGCATCCGCGGCGGGTTGACGAGCCAGTCGAGGAGGATCACCAGCGGCAGGATCCGGTGCAGGGAGTTGTTGATCCAGTCGTCGTTGAGGTTCACGTCGATGCCGGCGAGCAGGACGGCGTAGATGATCCCGGTGATGACCATGTAGAGGGTCGTCGCGCCGCGGAAGAGCTGCCAGCGGCGGGACTGCGGGTCGGTGAGCCCGCCGACCGTGAACACGACGACGGTGAGCACGTTGCTCAGGATGGTGAAGTAGCTGAAGTAGTTGGCGACGGAGAACGAGCCGCTGTCGATGTCGCGTATCGGAATCCACGCCAGCGCGACGACGCCGAGGGCGGCGAAGGCCAGTCGCAGCGCGCGCATGATCGGGCTCGTGTGGGGGTACACCGTCGTATCGGTGGTGGCAGCAGTCACCAGCGAATGCTCGCACGCCAAACCGCCGTGCGGCCGGACCGACGCGCACCGTTCCGTGCTGCGCGGACGGCGCGGGGCGTTCGATACGCTGGCACGAGCATGTCGAACACAGAGCCCACCACCCCGCCCGCCGCATCGCCCGCGCCCGCCGCACAGCCCGGCCTCGACCGCCGCGAGCTCAAGAGGCTCCTGACCGACCTCACCCTCCGCGACGAGCACCGGCTCCGCCGCAAGCTCGACCGCGCCCGCACGCCCGAGGCACTCGCCGCGCTGACCCGCGAGGTGAACCAGGCGCAGGCCCGGATCGCCTCCCGCCGGGCCGGCGTGCCGAGGACGAGCTACCCCGAGGGCCTGCCGGTCAGCGCCCGGCGCGACGACATCGCCGCCGCGATCGAGGCCCACCAGGTGGTGATCGTCGCCGGCGAGACCGGCTCCGGCAAGACCACGCAGATCCCGAAGATCTGCCTGGACCTGGGCCGCGGCGTGCGCGGGCTGATCGGGCACACCCAGCCGCGCCGGCTGGCCGCCCGCACCGTCGCGGAGCGGATCGCCGAGGAGCTCGACACCGAGCTCGGCGAGGCCGTCGGCTACACCGTCCGGTTCACCGACCAGGTCTCCGACGGGACCCTGGTCAAGCTGATGACCGACGGCATCCTGCTCGCGGAGATCCAGCGTGACCGGCTGCTGCGCCGCTACGACACCCTGATCATCGACGAGGCCCACGAGCGCAGCCTCAACATCGACTTCATCCTCGGCTACCTCCGCGAGCTGCTGCCGCGGCGGCCCGACCTGAAGGTGATCATCACCTCCGCGACCATCGACCCGGAGCGGTTCGCCGAGCACTTCACCGTGAACGGCGTCCCGGCGCCGATCGTCGAGGTGTCCGGCCGCACCTTCCCCGTGGAGATGCGGTACCGCCCGCTGAGCGTCGACGTGGGCGAGCAGACCATCGACCGCGACCCCGTCGACGCCGTCGGCGAGGCGGTCGAGGAGCTGATGGCGGAGGGCGACGGCGACATCCTGGTGTTCCTGTCCGGCGAACGCGAGATCCGCGACACCGCGGACGCGCTGCGCGAACGCAACCTGCGCGGCACCGAGATCCTGCCGCTGTACGCCCGGCTGTCCGCGGCCGAGCAGCACCGGGTCTTCGAGCGGCACACCGGCCGCCGGGTGGTGCTCTCGACGAACGTCGCCGAGACGTCGCTGACGGTGCCCGGCATCCGCTACGTGGTGGACCCGGGCACGGCCCGCATCTCCCGCTACTCGGTGCGCACCAAGGTCCAGCGGCTGCCCATCGAGGAGATCTCGCAGGCCTCGGCCCGCCAGCGCGCGGGCCGCTGCGGCCGCGTCGCCGACGGCATCTGCATCCGGCTGTACTCGGAGGAGGACTTCGAGTCCCGGCCCGAGTTCACCGAGCCCGAGATCCTGCGCACCAACCTGGCGTCGGTGGTCCTGCAGATGACCGCCCTCGGCCTCGGCGACATCGCCGCGTTCCCGTTCGTGGAGGCGCCGGACCCGCGCGCCATCCGGGACGGCATCGCGCTGCTCGAGGAGCTCGGCGCGATCAAGCCGGCGGGCAAGGACGCGGTCGCCGAGCTCACCCCCGTCGGCCGCGAGCTGGCCCAGCTGCCGGTCGACCCGCGGATGGCCCGGATGCTCGCCCAGGCCCACAACACGGGCTGCCTGCGCGAGACCCTGGTCATCGTCGCCGCGCTGTCGATTCAGGACGTGCGCGAGCGGCCCGCCGAGCACCAGCAGGCCTCCGACGAGAAGCACGCCCGGTTCAACGTCCCCGGGTCGGACTTCCTCGCCTACCTCAAGCTCTGGGACTACCTCCGCGAGCAGCGCCGGGAACTCTCCTCGAACCAGTTCCGCAAGATGTGCAAGAGCGAGTTCCTGCACTGGCTGCGGATCCGGGAGTGGCAGGACCTGCACGGCCAGCTCGCCCAGATCACTCGTGGCCTGGGCTGGACCGGCAACGACCAGCCCGCGAGCGAGGCCTCGGTGCACCAGGCGCTGCTGTCCGGGCTGCTCTCGCACATCGGCCTGCGTGAGGGCGAGAAGCGGGACTACCTCGGCGCCCGCGGCGCCCGGTTCGCGGTGTTCCCCGGTTCGTCGCTGTTCAAGAAGCCGCCGCGCTGGGTGATGGCCGCCGAACTGGTGGAGACCAGCCGGCTGTGGGGCCGGATGGCCGCCGGCATCGAACCGGAGTGGGCGGAGCAGCTGGCCCCGCACCTGGTCAAGCGCACCTACTCGGAGCCGCACTGGTCCACCAAGCGGGCCGCCGCGATGGCCTACGAGCGGGTCACGCTCTACGGCATCCCGCTGGTGGCCAAGCGCGCCGTCGGCTACGCCACCATCGACCCGGAGGCCTCGCGGGAGCTGTTCATCCGGCACGCGCTGGTGCAGGGCGAGTGGCAGACCCAGCACAAGTTCTTCCACCAGAACCGCGCGCTGCTCGACGACGTCGAGGAGATGGAGACCCGGGCCCGACGCCGCGACATCCTGGTCGACGACGAGACGCTGTACGAGTTCTACGACGAGCGCGTCGGCCCGGAGGCGGTGTCCGCCAAGCACTTCGACACGTGGTGGAAGCAGGCCCGCCGCACCGACCCGGACCTGCTGACCTTCACTGCCTCGACGGTGGTCAACGCCGACGCCGCCGGCGTGTTGGGCGGGGACTACCCGAACACCTGGCGCCAGGGCGAGATCTCGTTCCCGCTGACCTACCAGTTCGAGCCGGGCACCGAGGACGACGGCGTCACCGCTCGCATCCCGGTCGCCCTGCTGGCCCAGGTGCGCGACGTCGGCTTCGAGTGGTTGGTCCCCGGCATGCGCGAGGAACTGGTCACCGCGCTGATCAAGTCGCTGCCGAAGTCGCTGCGGCGCACCGTGGTCCCGGCGCCGGACTACGCCCGGGCGGCGCTGTCCGCGGTGAAGGCCCGCGCCGAGCCGCTGACGGTCGCGATCGCACGGGAACTCTCGCGGATGGCCGGCGCCCCCATCGCGCCCACCGACTTCGACCTGACCGCGATACCGGACCACCTCCGGATGACCTTCGTCGCCGTCGATCCCGGCGGCAAGGTGCTCGGGCGCAGCAAGAGCCTGCGCCAGCTGCGCGAGCAGCTCGCCCCGCGGGTGGCGAAGGAGGTCTCCCGGGCGACCGCGACCACCGAGCGTCCCGCGGCCACCGTGTGGACGTCGGAGACGCTGGGGTCGCTGCCGGAGTCGGTCTCCCGCAACCTCGGCGGGCAGAAGGTCGTCGGGTACCCGGCGCTGGCCCCGGAGGCCAGTGGCGTCGCGGTGCGGGTGTTCGCGACACCGGCCGAGCAGCGCCGGGCGATGCGGGACGGCACCCGGGCCCTGCTGCTGCGCGCGATCCCGACGCCGACGAAGTCCGCCGTCGGCGGGCTCGGCACCCGGGACCGGCTGGCCCTCGGGCAGAACCCGCACGGCAGCATCGAGGCGCTGGTGGAGGACTGCCGCGCCTGCGCGGTGGACGCGCTGATGGACGCGCACGGCGGGCCGTCCCGCACCCCCGAGGGATACCAGAAGCTCGAGGCCGCGGTGCGACCCGAACTGCCGCGACAGGTTGCCGCGCTGGTCCGGCTGGTGGTGCCCGTGCTCGACCGGGCGCACCAGCTTCGGCTGCTGCTCGACCGCACCTCCGGCGAGGCCGCCGACGACGTCCGCGAGCAGCTGGAGTCGCTGGTGTACCCCGGGTTCGTCGCGGACACCGGCGCCGTGCGGCTGCGCGAGCTGCCGCGGTACCTCGAGGGCGCGATCAAGCGGCTCGAGGCGCTACCCGGCTCCGCCACCCGTGACCGGCAGGCGCTGGTTGCGCTCGACGCCGTCTACGAGGACTACGCCCGACTGTTGGCCCGGCTGGACCCGCGCCGCCAGTCCGACCCGGACGTCGAGGCGATCCGCTGGCTGATCGAGGAGCTGCGGGTGAGCCTGTTCGCGCAGTCGCTGGGAACGCCACAGCCGGTGTCGGACAAGCGGGTTCGCAAGGCGATCGCGGCAATCACCAAGTAGCTCCCGCCCCGTCGGGCGCCCGAGGCGGCCGGCGGGCGGAGGCTACTCGCCCTCGCTGCTCTCGCGGTGCGTGCGGAGATCCTTGATCTCGCGTTCGAAGTCCTCCGCGGAGCTGAACGACCGGTACACGGAGGCGAACCGGAGGTAGGCGACCTCGTCGAGGTCGCGCAGCGGGCCGAGGATGGCCAGGCCGACCTCGTTGCTCGGCACCTCCGCGGAGCCACCGGCCCGGATGGTCTCCTCGACCTTCTGCGCCAACTTGTAGAGCGCGTCGTCGTCCACGTGCCGGCCCTGGCAGGCGCTGCGGACGCCGCGCACCACCTTCTCGCGGCTGAACGGCTCGGTGACGCCGCTGCGCTTGACGACCGAGAGCACCGCGGTCTCGACGGTGGTGAATCTGCGGCCGCATTCCGGGCAGGACCGACGACGACGAATTGCCTGTCCCTCGTCGGCTTCCCGAGAGTCGACGACGCGGGAATCGGGATTCCGGCAGAACGGGCAGTGCATGGCGAATCCTTCGTCAGAGCCGAGAAGCCCGATGCGACCACAGGATGTGGCAGGGCCGACAGGACTCGAGGATACCGCCGAGCGGATGACGTGCGCGCGGATCCCCACCTCAGCCCACCGAGTCGACCGGCACGACCAGGGACTGCCCCGCCTGCACGCCCACCCCGGCCAACCCGTTGAGCTCGACGATCCGGGTGACCATCCGGCCCACCGGCGCCGCCGGCGCCACCCGGGCCGCGAGCTGGCCGAGCGACTCGCCGCCACGTACCTGCACCACCGCCGTCTCGGTGGGCAGGGACTGCGGACCCGACCAGCCGAGCCCGACGAGGACCACGACCGCGAACGCGGAGCCCAGCACCCCGAGCAGCATCGCCGAGAGACCGGCCCCGTCGCGAGCGGCCCGGTGCGGCGCCGCCGACACCGGCACCCGCGCGCGGCCGTACGAGACGAATCCGGCGGGCCGACTGCGCGAATCGATCCTCGCCCGGCCGCGCCGCTCGACACGGCGCCGGTCCAGACCCCGCTGCGCGAGACCGCGATGCTCGCGAAACGCTCCGCTGCCGTCGACTGTCACGCTCATCAGAACCTCCACGCTCGTCGGAACCGTCGCCGGTAGGTCGATCGGGTTCGATCAAGTTCTCGTTCACGCGTTCGAAAGAACGCATGTTCGATTTCTACCACGCGGTTCCGGCAAAGTCGCGCACCGACGAAGAAAATGTCGAACAGATGTTTGGAAACACCAGGACAACGCGCTAGATTCGAGGCACACGTCACGCAGTCCGCTCGAATCGCGCTACGCAGGAGGCCCTCTCATGAAGCAGAAAAGCTCCAACGGCTCGGCGACCGCCACCGGCGCCAGCCGAACGGCGGGGCTCACGGACCGGCAGCGGCGGGTCCTCGAGGTGATCCGCGCGTCGGTCAGCGAACGCGGCTACCCGCCGAGCATCCGCGAGATCGGCGACGCCGTCGGCCTCACCTCCACGTCCTCGGTGGCGCACCAGCTGCGCACCCTGGAGAAGAAGGGCTACCTGCGTCGCGACCCGAACCGGCCCCGGGCAGTGGACGTGCGCGGCCTGGACGACGGCGTGGCCGCAACCAACACCGAGGCGGGCTTCGAGCACGCCGCACAGGGCGGCGAGAGCCCCGAGTCGGCGCAGCCCAAGCCGACCTTCGTGCCGGTGCTCGGTCGGATCGCCGCCGGCGGCCCGATCCTCGCCGAGCAGGCCATCGAGGACGTCTTCCCGATGCCGCGCGAGCTCGTCGGACAGGGAACCCTGTTCATGCTCAAGGTCGTCGGCGAGTCGATGCGTGACGCCGCGATCTGCGACGGCGACTGGGTGGTGGTGCGCCAGCAGTCCGTCGCCGACAACGGCGACATCGTCGCGGCCATGCTGGACGGCGAGGCCACCGTCAAGACGTTCAAGCGGACCAAGGGCGAGGTGTGGCTGCTTCCGCACAACCCGCTCTTCGATCCCATCCCCGGCAACGACGCCGTGATCCTCGGCAAGGTCGTCACGGTGATGCGCAAGCTCTGACCGCGGAGCCCGACACCCGCGTGCACACCGAGGGCCGCGACGGATACCCGTCGCGGCCCTCGGTCGTCTCCCCCGCCGCCGTCCGACGCCGGGCGATCAGCCCACGGTCAGAGGTTCAGGCCCCGGCCGATGATCTCCTTCATGATCTCGGTCGTGCCGCCGTAGATCGTCTGGACCCGGGAGTCCATGTACGCCTTGGCAATCGGGTACTCGCGCATGTACCCGTAGCCGCCGTGCAGCTGCAGGCACCGGTCGATCAGCTTGACCTGCGCCTCGGTGGTCCACCACTTGGCCATCGCGGCCTCCTGGACGGTGAGCTTGCCGAGGTTGAGCTGCTCGATGAACTTGTCCACCAGAACCCGGACCGCGGTGGTCTCGGTGGCGAGCTCGGCCAGCACGAACCGGGTGTTCTGGAAGCTGCCGATCGACTTGCCGAACGCCTTGCGGTCGCGGCAGTACTGGATGGTCATCTCCAGGCAGGACTCCATCGCGGCGGCCGCCACCACTGCGATCGACAGCCGTTCCTGCGGCAGGTTCTGCATCAGGTAGATGAAGCCCATGCCCTCCTCGCCGAGGAGGTTGGCGGCAGGCACCCGGACGTCGGTGAAGCTCAGCTCCGCGGTGTCCTGCGCCTTGAGACCGATCTTGTCGAGGTTGCGGCCCCGCTCGAAGCCGTCCATACCGCGCTCGACGACCAGCAGCGAGAAGCCCTGCGCGCCCTTGTCCGGGTCGGTGCAGGCGACCACGATCACCAGGTCGGCGTTGATGCCGTTGGTGATGAAGGTCTTGGAGCCATTGAGCACCCAGTGGTCACCGTCGCGGACGGCGCGGGTCTTGATGTTCTGCAGGTCGCTGCCGGTGCCCGGCTCGGTCATCGCGATCGCGGTGATGATCTCGCCCGAGCAGAAGCCGGGCAGCCAGCGCCGCTTCTGCTCCTCGTTCGCGAGCTTGATCAGGTACGGCGCCACGACGTCGTTGTGGAGCATGAAGCCGACGCCACTGAAGCCGCCGCGGGTCGTCTCCTCGGTGATGATCGCGTTGTAGCGGAAGTCCTCGACGCCACCGCCGCCGTACTCCTCGGGCACCGCCATACCGAGGAAGCCCTGCTCCCCCGCCTTCTTCCAGACCTCGCGGTCGACGATGTTCTGCTCTTCCCACTTGTCGTGGTTGGGAGCAACCTCCTGCGCGAGGAACTTCTGGTAGGACTCACGGAAGAGTTCGTGCTCGGGCTCGAAAAGCGTGCGTTCCATCAAGGCTCCTGTGTGATCGGGCTTACCTGGCTGCCAGGGTAGGCCCGCCCCGCGGAGACGGTCGATGACCCGAACGATCGACATCTGTGACCCGACACGGCATTCCGGACGGTCGGCTACTTCCGCAGCCGGGCCAGCCCGCGCATCAGCGGGTAGCCGACCAGGATGCCGATCGAACCCCACGCGATGCCGCCGAGTTCGACGGAGCCGAGGCTGAGCGTGAGGTTGCCGATGCCGGCCACCAGCGCGGCGGCGACCACCGTCAGGTTCACCGGGTCGGTGAAGTCCACCTCGGCCTCCATCCAGATCCGCACCCCCAGGATGCCGATCAGGCCGTACAGCACCAGCGTGGCGCCACCGATCACCCCGTCCGGGACGGTGAAGACCAGCGCGCCAAACTTCGGCGAGAACGCCAGCACGATCGCGGTCGCCGCCGCGACCCAGTACGCGGCCGTCGAGTACACCCGGGTCGCGGCCATCACGCCGATGTTCTCCGCGTACGTGGTGGTGCCGGAACCGCCACCGGCGCCGGCGAGTGTGGTCGCCAGCCCGTCGGCGATCAGCGCGTTGCCGGCCATGTCGTCGAGCGACTTGCCCGTCATCGCGGACACGGCCTTGACGTGGCCGACGTTCTCGGCGATCAGCACGACCACCACCGGCAGCGCCAGTGCGATGACCGACCAGTCGAACGACGGCCCGCGCAGGTGCGGCACCCCGAACCAGGCGGCCTCGCGCAGCGCGTCGACCCGCTCGTCCGCGAGGCCGCCGGTGACCGCGGCGAACACCCAGCCGACGACCACGCCGACGAGGATGCCGAGGCGACCGAGCAGCCCCGGCCCGACCGCGGTGACCACCAGGATCGCCAGCAGGGTCACGAAGGCGATCAGCGGTTGCGCCTCGAACGAGCCGACCGCGGACGGTGCCAGGTTCAGGCCGATCAGCGCGACGACCGCGCCGGTGACCACCGGCGGCATCAGCGCGTCGAGGAACCGGGCGCCTGCCAGCTTGACCAGCACGCCGACCAGCATCAGCACCACGCCCACCGCGAGCACCGCGCCGAGCTGCGCGGCCTGTCCCTGCGCCGCCGACGCCGTCAGCGGCGCGATGAACGCGAACGACGACCCGAGGTAGCTGGGCACCCGGCCGCGGGTGATCAGCAGGAACAGCGCGGTGCCGATGCCGGAGAACAGCAGGGTGGTGGTGACGGGGAAGCCGGTGATCGTCGGGACCAGCAGCGTGGCACCGAACATGGCGATCACGTGCTGCATGCCGATACCCACGGTGCGCGGCCAGGTCAGCCGCTCGTGCGGGGCCACCACCTCGCCGTCGGTGATGTTCTTGCCGTCGCCGTGCAGCTGCCACCCGAATCCGGCCGGCCCGCGCGCGGCACCGTCGTCAGTCTTGGTCACAGTGACAAATTCTAGGCCGCCGGCGCCCGGGTCCAGGCCAGCAACTCCGCCGCGGACCAGGTGTTGACGATCCGCTCGGCGGGCACCCCGCTCGCCTGGGCCCGCTCGCACCCGTAGCCCTGGAAGTCGAGCTGGCCGGGCGCGTGCGCGTCGGTGTCGACGGCGAACAGGCAGCCGCGTTCGAGCGCCGTCGCGATCAGCCGGGCCGGCGGGTCGCGGCGCTCGGGCCGGCTGTTGATCTCCACCGCGGTGCCGAACCGCCGGCAGGCCTCGAAGACCACCTCCGCGTTGAACTTCGACTCCGGTCTGGTGCCGCGGGCGCCCTCGACGAGCCGGCCGGTGCAGTGCCCGAGCACGTCCACGTGCGGGTTGGCGACGGCGCGGACCATCCGCCGGGTCATCGCCTCGGGGTCCATCGACAGCTTGGAGTGCACGCTGGCGACCACCACGTCGAGCTCGGCGAGCAGCCCCTCCTCCTGGTCCAGCGTGCCGTCGTCGAGGATGTCGACCTCGATGCCGGTGAGGATGCGGAACGGAGCCAGCTCGGCGTTGAGTTCGGCGATCACCTCGAGCTGGCGACGCAACCGGTCCGCGGACAGCCCGTTGGCGACGGTGAGCCGGGGCGAGTGGTCGGTGAGCGCGCAGTACTCGTGCCCGATCAGTGCGGCCCGGCGCATCATCTCCTCGATGGGGCTGCCGCCGTCGGACCAGTCGGAGTGGGTGTGCAGGTCGCCGCGCAGGGCGGCCAGCAGCTGGCGGCCGCCGACCCCGATCTGACCGGCCTTCTCCTTGACCTCCGTCAGGTACCGCGGCACCCGGCCCGCGTACGCCTCCGCGATCACGGCGGCGGTCTTCGGCCCGATCCCGCTCAGCGCCGTCCAGGTCTCGGTGCGGCCCAACCGTTCTCGCTGTTCCACCGACAGCTCCGACACGATGTCCGCGGCCCGACGGTAGGCCTTGACCCGGTGCGTCTCGGCCCGCCCGCGTTCGAGCCAGTACGCGATCTCCCGCAGCGCCTCGACCGGGTCCATCACCTCATCCTGGGCCATCTCCCCCGGCTCGGCCACCCCTGCAGGACCTGCGCCACCCGCTCCCGCGCTCTCTGAGGGTCGGCGGCGTCGAGCGCCGCCGGTCACGGATGCTGGAGCTGTCCAACGATGGGATCGACCGATACGCCACGCAGCGGGGCAGCGGATCACCGGCCAAGTACCCCTCGCGAATCCACTCCAAGGCATCCACAGCTGAACCCATTCGATGTCGCGCACCTGGCGCGGCGCCCAGAGCGATCAACCCGAGGCACTGTTGGATTCGTCGGCGAGAACCGCGGTTCCGACGGGGCTGCGGCTGCCATGATCGAGAGGTGGCCCGACCGCACCTACCGTATTCACCCTTCACCCGACCGGATCCCGGCCCGGGCCGGGCCCGGCGGTACCGACACCGTTACCGGGGCCGGGCGGTGATCGCCCTCTGCTGTGCGGCCACGATGACGGCCTGCGGCGCGCCGCGTCCGGACGGTACGACATCCTTTCCTGCATTGGACGTGGTCACCGAGATCGACGGTCTCGACCATCCGTGGGACGTGGTGACCGCCCCGGACGGCACCCTGCTGACCGGTGAGCGATCCGGACGCTTCGTCGTCAAGCGACCGGGCGGCTCGGCCCGCGAAGTGGCGGCAGATCTGCCCGGCCTCGTCGTCGACCACGAACTCGGCCTGATGGGGATTGCCCTCGCCCCCGACTTCGACGCCACCCGCACCCTGTACTCGTGTCGCAGTCATGCGGCGGGCGAGGCCGCCGACATCCGGGTGCAGTCCTGGACTGTGGACGAGCACTGGACCGCACTGACCCCCACCGGCGTCCTGGTGTCCGGGCTGCCGCTGAGCAGTCGCGGCCGGCACGGCGGCTGCCGTCTCCTCCCGCTCCCGGACGGGACGCTCCTGATCGGCACCGGCGATGCCACCCAAGCGACGTCACCGCAGGATCCCGGCTCGCTCGGCGGCAAGGTGCTGCGGGTCGACGCCGCGACCGGGGCACCAGCCGAGGGCAACCCGTTCCCGGACAGCGCCGTCTACACCCTCGGACACCGCAACGTCCAGGGGCTGACGATCCGGCCGGGCACCGGGGAGTTCTACTCCGTCGAGCACGGCACGCACCGCGACGACGAGGTGAACCGGCTGGTCTCCGGTGGCAATTACGGATGGAACCCGGACGCAGGCGACGGCTCCTACGACGAGTCCGTGCCGATGACCGACCCGGACCGCGTACCCGGGGCGATCTCCGCGGTGTGGAGTTCGGGTCCGGCCACCATCGCCACCGCCAGCGGGACGTTCGTCACCGGCCCGGAGTGGGGCGAATGGGACGGGGCCCTGGCCGTCGGCGTCCTGAAGGGCCGCAAGGTGCTGTTCCTCCGTCTCGCACCCGACGGTCGCAGCGTGATCGCCGAAACCGCGCCACCCGAACTGGCCGACGCGTACGGCCGGATCCGCACGGTCGTCGCCCAACCCGATGGATCGCTCCTGGTGACCACCGACAACGGCGACGACGACAAGGTGCTGCGGGTGACGGCCTCGACCGACCGGTGAGGTCGGCATCGACCGTGATGGTGCGGCCGAGCAAGGTGGCGCAGTCGTTGCCGTCGTTGCCGAGCGAGGTGCAGACTGTCTTCGACGCCCCTGCCCGTAAGTAGGCATCCGAGGAGGCAATCGTGGAACTGCACACCGTGGCGATCGACAAGCCCGACGACATGAACGTCGTCGTGGGGCAGGCTCACTTCATCAAGACCGTCGAGGACCTGCACGAAGCACTGGCCGGCGTGAGTCCCCACCTCCGGTTCGGCGTGGCGTTCTGCGAAGCCTCCGGCCCTCGCCTCGTGCGCTGCTCCGGCAACGACGACCGCCTCGTCGAGTTGGCCACCCGCAACGCGCTCGCGGTCGGCGCGGGCCACTCCTTCATCGTGTTCGTCGAGGAAGGGTTTCCGGTGAACATCCTCAACACGCTGAAGCAGGTGCCGGAGGTGTGCGGCATCTTCTGCGCCACCGCCAACCCCGTCGAGATCATCGTGGCCGAGACGGAGCTCGGCCGGGGCATCGCCGGTGTGATCGACGGGCGCCCACCAACCGGCGTGGAGACGAGCGCCGATGTCGCCGACCGCAAGGCGCTACTCCGCACGATCGGTTACAAGCTCTAGATCTCCCCGCGCAAGCGTGGACCGCCCTCTGAACCCGCGGCGGCGCGGATCAGTCGGACGCCGCAAGCAGCCCGGTGCGCCGGGCCAGCCAGTCCAGCTCGCCGGCCAGGGCGGGCGCCCAGACCTGACCGCTGTGCCCGCCGGGCAGCTCGTAGTAGCGCGCGTCCAGACCGGCCGCGCGCGCGGCGGCGAACATGCGCTGCTGCTGGGGCCGGTACTCCTCGTCCTCGGCACCCGCCACGAACACGCCCGCCACGTCCGGCGACCCGCGCCGGGCCAGCACGTCCCGGGCGTTGACCGCGGCGAACGCCTCCTCGTTGCCGCCGAAGGTGGCCGCGACGGTACCGGGGTGATCGCCCAGCGACGGCTCGTCCTGGCCGGAGATGTCGAGGAAGGTCGGGTACACGTCGGGATGGTTGACGGACAGCTGGACCGAGCAGGTCCCGCCGTACGAGTAGCCGCCGATCGCCCGGGACCGCGGGTCCGTGTCGACCTGCAGGTTCTGTGCGATCCAGGCCGGCACGTCGGCGGCCAGGTAGGTGTCGACGTTGCCGAGCCGCGAGTCCAGGCACAGCGGCTCGGCGTCCTGGGCGCCGAGCGCGTCGGGCACCACCACCACCGGCGCGAGGCCGTCGTGCGCGGCGGCGAACGCCGTCAACGAGTCGGCCAGCCCGTTGCCGAGCCAGTCGTCCGGGCTGCCCGGGTTCCCCGCGACCAGCACCAGCACCGGCAGCAGGGCGCGCGGCGAGTCCAGGTAGGCCGGCGGCAGGTACACCAGCGCCGGCCGCGCCACGAACCCGGAGGCCGGACCCGGGATCACCACGTGGGTGAGGACGCCGTCCGCGGTCCGCCGCAACGGCGGTTGCCAGAACCGCGACGTCGGCCGCCCCGACTGGACCCGCAACTGCGGGCCCGGCACCGAGGCGAAGTCGACGTCGTGGGCGGTCTGCTGCGGCCGGTGCCCGGCGGCCGCGCCGAGCGTCGGGTATCGGCCGAGGTCGCGGTTGACGACGCCGACGGCGGACAGGCACACCGCGGCCGCGGCGAGCACCGCCACGGCCGCGCGCCGCGAGCGCGGGGCCCGGGCCAGCACGGCGACGGCCGCGAGGATCCCGAGCACGGCGGCGGCGACGGCGGCGCAGTCCCGGGCCGACAGCTGCAGCGGCAACGGCCGGTAGGCCGCCCACACCGTGGCGGCGATCCCGGCGGTGCCCACGACCGCGGCGGCCGCGACCACCGCCAGCGCCCGCGGTCGCATCCGGCCGAGTGCGGCCAGCAGTCCGAGCACGCCCAGCGCACCCACCGCCAGCATCGCGAGCAGCGCCCATCGGCCGGTCACCGACAGGTGCGACGCCGTGGACAACAGGTGGTGGGCGGGCTGCATCGGGTCAGCGCGGTTACGCGTCCCGGCGGGACCGGAACCACAGCGCCCCGGCGCCGAGCGCGACGGCGCCGACACCGGCCGCGACCGCCACCACCGGCCCCGACGCGCCCGAGTCGGCCTGCGCCGCGACCGCCACCGGGGGCGGCGACGCGGGGAGGTCGACCAGCCCGGTCGCGCCGCGCAGGATCTGGACCGGCGGCAGCGGGCCGCCGTTCGCCTCGGAGGCGCTGAGCAGGTCGCCGTCCGGGGTGAAGGCGATGGCCTCGCCCTGCGGCTGGTTCGGCATCGGGACCCGCACCGGCGTCGCGCCGGTCAGCGCGGCCGCGATGTCGCCGTCCGGCGCCGGGTAAAGGTAGACGTCGGTGTACGTGCGCACCGCGACGACCCGGCCGTCGGCGCTGACCGCGCCGCCGGTGACCAGGATCGACCCCGCGACCGGCATCGGGCTGCCGGGGGTGTCGGTGGGCGCGTAGGCGACCTGCCCGACGCGCTGCAGCGGCGCCGGGCCCGCGCCGAGCTGGTCCAGCGTCGCGCCGCCGGCCGGCCGGTAGATGCCGCTGGCCGCGAGGACCTCCTTGGTGACGATCACCGGTCGGCCGTCGCGTCCGACCAGCAGTGTCTCCGCGTCGTGCGGGCCGTCCGGGTAGGTGAGCAGGTGCATCGAGCCGGACCCTGTGACGGGGTCCAGGTCGGTCAGCGACACCTGCTGGCGGACCTTGCCGTTGTCGCCGGTGTCCGAGAGCCAGAGCCGGCCGCCGGACATGGCCATGTCCTCGACGTCGAACGGGGTCGGCGGCACCGCCACCGTGCCGGTGACCCGGCAGTCGTCGTCGAGCACCCACACCTCGTCGTCGGTGCCGCTGTCCCCGATCGCGTACATCCTGTCCCCGGTGGAGACGAGTCCGGAGATCTCCGCCAGCCCGGGATCGGTTGGGGTGCAGAGCGTCTCGAAACGAGCATCGGACACCTGCGAGCCGGTCGAGGAACCGGCGGAGCCGGTGGAACCGCCGGAGCCCGGCGCGGCCCCGGCCGGGGCCGCGGTCACCACGGCGGACCCGACCACCGCCAGCGCGAGCACCACCAGCCGGCTACGCATCGGCGCGCCCGGCTGATCCGGCCGCGGTGCCCGCGGCGTCGAGACAGGCAACAGCGCCCGGTTCCGTCATGTCGATTCCCGTCCGGTCAGGCGCTGTGTCGGTACTCCTGGAGTGCGGAGGCCAGCGCCTCCGGCACCCTCGCGCGCACCAGTGTGCCCTCCGGCTCGTGCGAGGACCCGAGAATGCGCCCATCGGCGTGGATTCGGGCCATCAGGTCGCCGCGGGTGTACGGGACCAGGGCGGTCAGCTCCACCTCCGGCGACTTCACGCTCTCCGCGAGCGTCTCGCGCAGCTCCGCGATGCCCTCCCCGGTGCGCGCGGAGACGAACACCGCGCCGGGCAGCAGGGCCCGCAACTGGGTCAGCGTGACCGGGTCCGCGGCGTCGATCTTGTTGACCACCAACAGTTCCGGCGGCGCCGGGGCGTCGGTCTCGCGCAGCACCCCGGTGATCACCTCGCGCACCGCCTTGATCTGCTCGGTCGGCAACGGGTCGGACCCGTCGACGACGTGCACCAGCAGGTCCGCGTCGGTGACCTCCTCGAGGGTCGAGCGGAACGCCTCGACCAGCTGGGTGGGCAGGTGCCGAACGAAGCCGACGGTGTCGGTGAGCACGTACTGCCGGCCGTCCTCGAACTCCGCCTTGCGGGTGGTCGGGTCGAGGGTGGCGAACAGCGCGTTCTCGACCAGCACGCCGGCCCCGGTGAGCGAGTTGAGCAGGCTGGACTTGCCGGCGTTGGTGTAGCCCACGATCGCGACCGACGGCACCTCGCTGCGCAGCCGCTGCGTGCGCTTGGTGTCGCGGGCGCCCTTCATCTCCTTGATCTCGCGACGCAGCTTGGCCATCCGCTCGCGGATCCGGCGCCGGTCGGTCTCGATCTTCGTCTCACCCGGTCCGCGCGTTCCCACGCCGCCGTCCTTGCCGGCGCGGCCGCCTGCCTGCCGGGACATCGACTCACCCCAGCCGCGCAGCCGCGGCATCATGTACTGCATCTGGGCCAGCGCGACCTGCGCCTTGCCCTCGCTGGAGGTGGCGTGCTGGGCGAAGATGTCGAGGATCAGTGCGGTGCGGTCGATGACCTTGACCTTCACCACCTTCTCCAGCGCGTTGAGCTGGGCCGGCGTCAACTCGCCGTCGGCGATGACGGTGTCGGCGCCGGTCGCCAGCACCACCTCGCGCAGTTCGTTGGCCTTGCCCGAGCCGATGTAGGTGGCGGCGTCGGGCTTGTCGCGGCGCTGCACCAGCCCCTCGAGCACCTCGGAGCCGGCAGTCTCCGCGAGTGCCGCCAGCTCGGTCATGCTGGCCTCGGCCTGGGCGGCGGTCCCGCTCGTCCAGACACCGACGAGCACCACCCGTTCCAGGCGCAGCTGCCGGTACTCGACCTCGGTGACGTCGGTGAGCTCGGTGGACAGTCCGCGGACGCGGCGCAGCGCGGCGCGGTCGTCGAGCTGCATCTCGCCCACCGACGGGTCGTGCCCGGTCGAATCGGTGTCGTGGCCGTGCGCGGCACGCTCGCGCGCACGGGGTGTCTCGTGCGCACCGTCGGTGTCGTGCACACCGTCTGCCTCGTGCGCGGTGTCGGTGTCGGTCTCGTGCGCGGCGTCGTCAGGGCCGTAGCCGTCGCCGTCGAAGGCGTTCGTCACTTCGTCTGTGTTTGTCATACAGGCACCATGGTCCCACGACCGACCGACTCGGCGCATCCGCATTACTGCGCGCCGGGACCGGCCGGGTCGGAGGCGAGGCGAAGCTACCGGGCCGGGGCCGTGTCCAGCGCCGCCCACCACGCGTCGTCGACCTGCCCGGACGCGACCAGTACGGACGGTCCGCGCAGCTGCGCGACGCCGTCCCGGATCGTCACCCGCACCTCACCGCCGAGCACCCGCACCCGCACCTCGCCGTCGGCACGGTCGGCGGCGCGCAGGGCCGCCGCGGCGGCCGCGACGGTCCCGGTACCGCACGACCGGGTCTCGCCGACGCCCCGCTCGAAGACCCGCATGTCCACCGCGCCGTCCACCAGCGGGGTGAGGACCTCCACGTTCACTCCGTGCGGGAACAGGTCCCGGTCGAACGTGGGGGCCGCGGTCAGGTCCAGGGCGGCCAGCTGCGCCGCGGTGAGCGTCTCCGACACGCACGCCAGGTGCGGGTTGCCGACGTCGATGCCCAGCCCGGTCCAGTCCAGTCCGGCCAGGGTGGCCGTCGAGGTGCCCAGCTCACGCACCTCGCCCATCCCGACGGTGACCTCACCGGTCGTAGCGTCGCAGTGGTGCACGGTCACCGGTCGGGCACCGGCCCGGCTGCCGACCACGAACTCGTCGGTGCTCGCCAGTCCGGAGGCGCGCAGGTAGTGCGCGAACACCCGGACGCCGTTGCCGCACATCTCGGCGATCGAGCCGTCGGCGTTGCGGTAGTCCATGAACCAGTCGTCGTCGCCGACCCCGGACGGCGCGGCGTCGAGCACCCCGGCCGCGACCAGCGCCCCGGTGCGCGCCACCCGCAGCACCCCGTCACCGCCGATGCCGGCGCGGCGGTCGCACAGCGCGGCGACCCGGTCGGCCCGCAGGTCCAGGCGTACGTCCGGGTCCGGCAGCACCACGAAGTCGTTCTCGGTGCCGTGGCCCTTGCTGAAATCCATGTCGGTCACTCTACCGAGCACGGCGCGGCGGTCACATCCGCTGCCGGGCCACCTCGTAGAGGCACACGGCGCCGGCCGACGGCGCGCCGAGCGAGCTGGCCGCCCCGCCGATCGGGATGCTGACGGTGGCGTCGCAGGCCTGCCGCCAGCCGGCGCTCATGCCGCGGGTCTCGTTGCCCACCACCAGGATCGTGCCGACGGTGAAGTCGTGCCCGAAGATCGGCACGTCGCCGTGCTCGTCGGTCCCGACGATGCGCAGCTCCACCCCGGCGGCGCGCTGACGGTCCCGGAAGGCCAGCACCTCGCTCGCGTCGGCCGCGGCGTAGACGGGCACCGCGAACAGCGACCCGGTGGAGGCGCGCACGCACTGCGGGTCGAAGGGGTCCGCGGCGTGCCCGGTGACGATCACCGCGTCCGCGCCGAAGGCGTCCGCCGAGCGGACCAGGGTGCCCAGGTTGCCGGGCGAGGTGGGCCGGTCGAATACCACCAGCAGCGGCGCGGCAGGCCCGGACTGCGACAGGGTCAACCCGCCGAGGCCGCGCTGGCGGGTCTTGGCGACCGCGATCAGCTCCGGGTCGCTGTCCGCCTTCTCCCCCAGTTCCCGCATGAGTTCGCCGCTGACGCCGACCTTCTCGTGCCGCCACTCCTCGAGCACCCCGCGGGCCCAGGCCGACAGCGGCGGGCCGTCGAGCCGGTAGAGCAGGGTCTCGGCCGGCCAGTCGTGTTCGACGGCGAGGGTCAGCGGGCGCACACCCTGGATCAGGAACCGTGCGGCCTTGGTCCGCTTGGCCCGGGTGCTCAGGTAGGACTGCCACTGCTGGAACCGGGCGTTGCGCACGGTGACCTTGGGGTCGCTGCTCGGCGTCGGGCGGGTGGTCTTCTTGGTCACGGGTTCTCCACAATCGTCAGGGCCAGCGAGGTCAGGTTGTCGTCGGCGGCGTCGAGCCAGTGCACCCGCGAGTCGCGCCGGAACCAGGACCGCTGCCGGCGCACGTACCGGCGGGTGCCGATGAGTGTCCGCTCGTGCGCCTCGTCCAGGTCGTACTCGCCGTCCAGCGCCGCGAGCACCTGCGCGTAGCCGATGGCCCGGGAGGCGGTGACGCCCTCCCGCAGGCCGACGTCGAGCAGCGCGCGGACCTCCTCGACGAGGCCGCCGTCGAACATCGCCCTGGTGCGGCGGGCGATCCGCTCGTCGAGCTCGGCGGTGTCCCGGTCGACGCCCAGGATCACCGTGCCCCAGCGCGGCTCCCCGATGGTGGGTGCGGACGCGGCGAACGGCAGCCCGGTCAGCTCGACCACCTCGAGCGCCCGCACCATCCGGCGCCCGTCGGTCGGCAGGATCGTCGCGGCGGCCTGCGGGTCGGCGCGGGTCAGTTCGGCGTGGAGCGCGGCGACGCCGCGTTCGGCGAGCACCGTCTCCCACTTGGCCCGCACCCGCGGATCGGTGGCCGGGAAGGACCAGTCGTCGAGCAGCGACTGGACGTACATCATCGAACCGCCGACGATGACGGGCACCGCGCCGCGGGCGGCGATGGCCTCGACGTCCGCGCGGGCGGCGCGCTGGTAGTTGGCCACCGTCGCCGTCTCGGTCACCTCCAGCACGTCGAGCTGGTGGTGCACGATGCCGCGACGCTCCTCGACCGGCAGCTTCGCGGTGCCGATGTCCATGCCGCGGTACTGCTGCATGGCGTCGATGTTGACGATCTCGCCGCCGAGCCGCTCGGCCAGGTCGAGGCCGAGGTCGGACTTGCCGGTGGCGGTCGGCCCGACCACCGCGATCGGACGCACCGTCACAGCTCCCACGTCCCGACGTGGTAGCCGACGCCGTAGGGCGCGCCCTGGTAGTCGGTGCGGCAGCGCGGGGCGTCGTCGCCGAACAGCCCGGCGAGCACCTGCCAGGCGGCGCGGCCCTCGATGCCGAGGTCCGCGCAGGCCACCGGGTCCAGCTGCCGGAGGAACTCGAGGTTGCCCGCGGTCAGCGCCGCATCCAGTTCGCGCTGCACCTCGGGCGCGCGGTCGTCGAACGCGCCGGGCGCCTTGGCGGTGAGCGTGGTGGCGCCGTCGCCGACCACCAGGACGCCGTGCGGTTCCGCGGTGGCGTCGAGCCGGGACCGCAGCGCCGCTCCGACGTCGGCGCAGTAGACGGGCGAGGTGTCGGCGGCCAGCACGATCGCGTCGGCGACCACGGTCGGGTCCGCCTGGGCCCGCAACCAGCCCGCGACCAGCACCGCCAGTGGGACGGCGGGGGCAGGCGACGCCGTCGGATCCGCCCCGCCCAGCTGCACCCGCACGTCGGCGCCGAAGCCGGCGAAGGTACCCAGCGTGTCCGGGCCGTACTCCGCCTCGGTGCCGCCCACGCCGAGCACCGTCCAGCGCCGCGCCCGGGCGGCGAGGTGCTGCGCGGCCGCGACGCTGGCGGCCCGCAGGTCCGCCGTCTCGGTCGCGGCGCCACCGGCCAACTCGGGTATCAGCAGGGGCGGGGCGGAGACGAGAGCTGCGGCGGTGAACACACTGGGTCACGGTAGTCGACCCCGGAATCCACGTTCTGGGGGTCTGAGCTGTTTCAATGGTCCTGACTGCTCGTTCCGGGTTGAATGGAACCCGCACACGCCGGATCCACACGGACACCGGCGGGTGAAGGACGAGGCACGGCAGCCGTGACGCGCGGCAGAGATGAGGAACCATGACCGACAGCAGCGCACCCAAGCCCGGCGCCCCGAAGCCGGGCACACCCAGGCCCGGGGCCCCGAAACCGGGCGCCGGACGGCCGGGCCCCGCGGTCGCGCACGCGCCGTCGGTGGCCCCGCCCAGTGAT
Source organism: Rhodococcus kronopolitis (assembly GCF_042654025.1). Lineage (NCBI taxonomy): Bacteria > Bacillati > Actinomycetota > Actinomycetes > Mycobacteriales > Nocardiaceae > Rhodococcus > Rhodococcus kronopolitis. The sequence continues at coordinate 227,175 of NZ_JBHSFO010000002.1, forward strand.
CCCAGCCTGTTCGGACGGGTCGACGAGGACGGCACCGCCTGGGTCAAGACCCCGGACGGCGAACGCCAGATCGGTTCCTGGCAGGCCGGTGACGCCGCGGAGGGCCTGGCACACTTCGGCCGCCGCTACGACGACATGGCCACCGAGGTGGCGCTGCTCGAGGCCCGGCTGAGCTCCGGCGCGGGCGACGCGAAGAAGACCCGGGCCGCCGCCGTCGCACTGTCGGAGTCGCTGCCCACCGCCGCGGTGATCGGCGACCTCACCACCCTCGCCACCAGGCTCGACGCGGTGATCGCGGGTTCCGAGAAGGCCGCCGTCGCGGCCAAGGCGGAGCGCGAGCACGAGCGCGAGGAGCACACGCACCGCAAGGAGGAGCTCGCCGTCGAGGCCGAGCAGATCGGCGCGGAGTCCACCCAGTGGAAGGTCGCCGGCGACCGGCTGCGGGAGATCCTCGACGAGTGGAAGACCATCCGCGGGGTGGACCGCAAGGTCGACGACGCCCTGTGGAAGCGCTACTCGAAGGCCCGCGAGGCGTTCAACCGCCGCCGCGGCGCCCACTTCGCGGAACTCGACCGCGACCGGGCGTCCGCGAAGTCCCACAAGGAGGAGCTGGTCGAGCGCGCCGAGGCGTTGTCCGACTCCACCGACTGGGGCCCGACCGCGAGCGCCTTCCGGGACCTGCTGGCCGAGTGGAAGGCCGCAGGCCGGGCACCCCGCGACGCCGACGACGCGCTGTGGAAGCGTTTCAAGGGCGCGCAGGACGTGTTCTTCGCGGCCCGGAACGCGGCCGCCTCCGAGCGGGACGCGGAGTTCGAGGAGAACGCCGTCGCCAAGGAGGCGCTGCTGCGCGAGACCGGGAAGATCGATCCCGCGCAGGACCTCGAGGCCGCCCGGACCGCCCTGCGCAACCTGCAGGAGAAGTGGGACGAGATCGGCAAGGTGCCGCGCGAGCGCATGCACGACCTCGAGGGCAAGCTGCGCGCCATCGAGAAGACCGTGCACGACGCGGTCGACTCGCAGTGGCGCCGGACCGACCCCGAGGCGATGGCCCGCGCCGCGCAGTTCCGCGAGCGGGTCGCGCAGTTCGAGGAGCAGGCCGCGAAGGCGACCGCCGCCGGCAAGACCAAGGACGCCGAGAAGGCGCTCGCCCAGGCGCAGCAGTGGCGCGAGTGGGCCGACGCGGCCGAGGGCGCGGTCAACGAGCGCTGACGCTCGTCTCCCGGTCCGCGCGGGCACACCTTCCTTCGGAGGGTGTGCCCGCGCCGCGTCGGGGGGTGGAACGCGGAACCCCGGGCCGGCAGTGCCGGGCCCGGGGTTCCGATCGAGCAGAGGTGGGGACGCCGGTCAGGCGTCGTCGCCCCAGATGGACCGTCGCTCGGCCTCGGCGGTCTGCTCACGGCGCGCCTGCTCGGCGGCCAGCTGAACCGAGGTCCGGGTCCAGACCACGCGGATCCAGTGGAAGGTCAGCACCATCACGGTGATCCAACCGATCACCAGGCCGATGCCGGGGCCGCCACCCGTGGAGGTGGGGTCCAGCGTCTGCCGGGACCAGATCGCCAGCATGCCGAACACGCTGGAGACGGCGGTGCCGGCCAGCGCGATCCACGCGATCGCCCAGCGTCGGGTCACCAGGGCCAGCATGCCGGCGACCACGCCGAAGACCAGCGCCAACCAGACGAAGATCCGCGACGGCAACGCGATCGACTCGGCCAGCGCCGCGTCGTTGCCGACCAGCACGTCCCAGCCGGTGGCCGAGCCGGTGTGCGGGAGGGTGAAGCTCAGCAGCAACACCAGCACACCGACGGCGACGACGACCGCGCGCATGCCCGGATCGATCTCGGAGGTGACCTTCCGCTCGGCCGCCTCGATGTCCTTGCGGATGTGTTCGATGGGATCCTCGTGCTTGTCCTTGATCATGCTCCACATCCCGTTGCGGTCGGCAGCGGCGCGGGCGCGCCGATCTGCGGTAGTCCCAGTCCCACCCCGATGGGTGGGGTCTTCGGCGTGATGCCGCGTTCGTGCGAGTCGCCGGCCCGGGTGCGTCGATGGCTGAGCACCGGGCCGTCCGCGATCAGGTGGTGCGGCGCCGCGCCGGTCACCACGGTGGTGACGACGTCGCCGGGGCGGACGGCGCCCTCGGCGGCCAGTGCGCCCTCCGGACGGAAGTGCACCAGCCGGCCGTCGCGGGCCCGACCGCTCATCCGGTGGGTGGCCGCGTCCTTGCGGCCCTCACCGGCCGCGACCAGCAGCTCCACCTCGACCCCGAGCAGCTTCTGGTTCTCCTCGAGGGTGATCTGGTCCTGGAGCGCGATCAGCCGCTCGTAGCGCTCCTGCACGACCGCCTTGGGCAGCTGACCGTCCATCTCCGCGGCGGGGGTGCCCGGGCGCTTGGAGTACTGGAAGGTGAACGCGCTGGTGAAGCGGGCCTTGCGGACCACGTCCAGGGTCTCGAGGAAGTCCTCCTCGGTCTCGCCGGGGAAGCCGACGATGATGTCGGTGGTGATCGCGGCGTGCGGCATCGCGGTGCGGACCTTGTCGATGATGCCGAGGAAGCGCGCCTTGCGGTAGGAGCGGCGCATCGCCTTGAGCACCCGGTCGGAGCCGGACTGCAACGGCATGTGCAGCTGCGGGCAGACGTTGGGGGTGCTCGCCATCGCCTCGATCACGTCGTCGGTGAACTCGGCGGGGTGCGGGGAGGTGAAGCGCACCCGCTCGAGGCCGTCGATGTTCCCGCAGGCGGTGAGCAGCGCCGCGAAGGCGCCTCGGTCGCGCGGGGCCTCGGGATCGGCGAAGGAGACGCCGTAGGAGTTCACGTTCTGGCCGAGCAGGGTGACCTCGAGGACGCCCTCGTCGACCAGTGCCTGCACCTCGGCGAGGATGTCGCCCGGTCGGCGGTCCACCTCCTTGCCGCGCAGCGCAGGCACGATGCAGAACGTGCAGGTGTTGTTGCAGCCCACCGAGATCGACACCCAGCCGGCGTACGCGGACTCCCGCTTCGCGGGGAGGGTGGAGGGAAACGCCTCGAGCGACTCGAGGATCTCGACCTCTGCCTGCTGGTTGTGCCGGGCGCGCTCGAGCAGCGTCGGCAGCGACCCGATGTTGTGGGTGCCGAAGACCACGTCCACCCACGGCGCCTTCTTGACGACGGTGTCGCGGTCCTTCTGCGCGAGGCAGCCCCCGACCGCGATCTGCATCCCGGGATGCGAGTCCTTGGTCGGGCGGAGCATCCCGAGGGTGCCGTAGAGCTTGTTGTCGGCGTTCTCGCGGACCGCGCAGGTGTTGAAGACCAGCAGGTCGGGCTGCGCGCCGGGCGCGGCCCGGGTGTATCCGGCGTCCTCGAGCAGACCCGACAGCCGCTCCGAGTCGTGCACGTTCATCTGACAGCCGAAGGTGCGCACCTCGTAGCTGCGGTGGCCCAATTGAGTCTCTTCATCCTGCATTGCTGACACATCTCAGCGTATCTCACGACCCCGTGTGACCCCGCATACGTCCTGGTAGAGCCCGCGAGCGCGATCGGACCGGGGTCACCGCCCGGACGGGCGGGGTGCCGAACCCCCAGCCAACACCCGTGGCGAGGCTCGGGCCGCACTACCGCGCGCGCATCACCGGCAGCTGGGCCGCCCCTGCCCGCACCGCCTCCGCCGCTGCGCTCGGGAGACCGAGGAGCCGACGGTTCATGGCCGCCGCGATCCCGGCGCCCTGCGCCTTGGCCCGGTCGGCTCGCGGCCCGGCGTACATCGCGTCGACGGTCTCGTGCCACAGCGACAGCCAGCGCTCGAAGTGCTCGGTACCGAGTGGATGGCGGTCCCGGACCCGCTCGTGTACCCGCAACGCGCTGCCCCGGTAGAGCCCGGCCCCGAACAGGACGGTCTCCCAGAAGTCGCACATCACCGGCAGGTGCGACTCGAGGCCCTGCTCCCGGACCTCGTTGAACGGCACCGCGAGTAGGTCGTCGACCAGCGCCCGGCCGTAGAAGCGACGCAACAGCACCTCGATGTCGGTGCGGGTCTCGATGTCCGCCGCCACGGCACTGACCTCCTGGGGCTGGGCCGGCGGAGGCCGGCGTGGGCAATCACGGACACCACCATCGTCGCCCGCCGCCCGACCCCCCGCGCCGGACTGTGCCCTCTCTCACTCACCGGGCGCCCGCTCGGCGGGCGCGTCCGCCCCGACCCCGACAAGCTCGGCCGGCCGCTCACGGTGGCGGACGCCGAAATCCGGGTCGGCCCGTGGGGCAATCCACGCCATGGTGTGGCCGAGATCTCTTCGCAATGACCACCGCGGCGATCCCATTTAGCGTATGAGGCGCCGAGCGCATAAAGTCTGCACCCATGACGCATGCGGGTGAATCCGGGACCACGACGTCGGCGACCGTCCCCGCCACCATGATCTCGATGAAGTCCGTCGAAAAGCACTACGGCGAACTGCACGTGCTGCGGGACATCAACCTCGAGGTACCGGCCGGCCAGGTCGTGATGGTGCTCGGCCCCTCCGGTTCCGGCAAGTCCACCCTGTGCCGGACGATCAACCGGCTCGAGCCGATCGACTCCGGCACCATCACGATCGACGGCAAGGCCCTGCCCGCCGAGGGCAAGGCGCTCGCCGCGCTGCGCGCCGACGTCGGCATGGTCTTCCAGTCCTTCAACCTCTTCGCGCACAAGACGATCCTCGAGAACGTCATGCTCGCGCCGATGAAGGTGCGCAAGAAGTCGAAGGCGGACTCGAAGGCTCGCGCCCTGGAACTGCTCGAGCGGGTCGGCATCGCCAACCAGGCGGACAAGTACCCGGCGCAGCTCTCCGGCGGGCAGCAGCAGCGCGTCGCGATCGCCCGGGCGCTGGCGATGAACCCGAAGGTCATGCTCTTCGACGAGCCGACCTCGGCGCTGGACCCGGAGATGGTCAACGAGGTACTCGACGTGATGGTCGGGCTCGCCAAGGAGGGCATGACCATGCTCGTGGTGACCCACGAGATGGGCTTCGCCCGCAAGGCCGCCGACCGGATCATCTTCATGGCGGACGGTGTCGTTGTCGAGGACAGCACCCCGGACGACTTCTTCACCGCACCGAAATCGGACCGTGCCAAGGACTTCCTCGGCAAGATCCTCGGGCACTGAGCGACAGGGCATCGACGGTGAAACTTCGCAAGACCACTTCCGCGGTGGCGCTGCTCCTCGCGGCCATCGTGACGCTGACCGCGTGCGGCAGCAGTGAACCGCGTGACGTCCTGGCGGACGCGGCAGACGGCCACCTGGTCATCGGCACCAAGTTCGACCAGCCCGGTCTGGCCGTCCGCGAGCCAGACAAGACGATGACCGGGTTCGACATCGACGTCGCGACCTACATCGCCAACTACCTGGGCGTGCCGGCCGACGGCATCACCTGGAAAGAAGCCCCGTCGGGGCAACGCGAGACGCTGATCAAGAACGGCGAGGTCGACTACGTCGTCGGCACGTACTCGATCACCGACAACCGCAAGAAGGTCGTCGACTTCGCCGGGCCGTACTACATCGCCGGCCAGTCCCTGCTGGTCCGTGCGGACGACGACTCCATCACCGGACCCGAGTCGCTGGAAGGCGGCAAGAAGCTCTGTTCGGTGGCGGGTTCGACGCCGGCCCAGAAGATCAAGAAGTCCTACCCGGGCGTGCAGCTGCAGCAGTTCGACAGCTACTCCTCGTGCGTGGAGGCGCTGCACCGCGGCAAGGTCGACGCCCTGACCACCGACGACATCATCCTCGCGGGTTTCGCCGCCCAGTACCCGGGCGAGTTCAAGCTCGCGGGCGAGCCGTTCACCACCGAGCTGTACGGGGTGGGCCTGCCCAAGGGCGACACCGCGGCCAGGTCGAAGATCAACGACGCGATCGAGGACATGATCGCCACCGGCGCCTGGCAGGCCGCGTGGGAGAAGGCCCTCAGCGATTCGGGCCTCCCGCTACCGCCGCCGCCCGCCGTCGACCGCTACTGAGACCAGCTACCTACAGGAGGTGAACTATGGAACGACTGCTCGACACCTACGGCGATCAGTTGATCAGCGCATTCTGGACGACGATCCAGCTCACGTTCTGGTCCACGATCGGCTCACTCATCTGGGGAACCCTGCTGGCGTCGATGCGGGTCGCGCCCGTACCGATCCTTCGGGTGTTCGCCACCTGGTACGTCAACATCGTCCGCAACACCCCGCTCACCCTGATCGTGGTGTTCGCCTCGATCGGGCTGTACCAGAACCTGGGTGTATCGTTCGCCCCGGAGCACGCTCCGACCTTCATCGACGACAACAACTTCCGGCTGGCCGTGCTCGCCTTCACCGTCTACACCTCGGCATTCGTGTGTGAGTCGCTGCGGTCGGGCATCAACACCGTGCCGGTCGGACAGGCGGAGGCGGCGCGATCGCTCGGCCTCACGTTCACCCAGGGCATCCGGTTGATCGTGCTCCCCCAGGCCTTCCGGGCGGTTGTCGCGCCGCTCGGCAGTGTGCTGATCGCGCTGACCAAGAACACCACCATCGCGTCGGCGATCGGTGTCGCCGAGGCATCACTGTTGATGAAGACGATGATCGAGAACGAGGCGGATCAGTTGTTCGTGGTGTTCGCAATCTTCGCCATCGGGTTCATGGTGCTGACCCTGCCGGTCGGGTTCCTGTTCGGCTATCTCGGTAAGCGACTGGCGGTAATGCGATGAGCGAGACCAGCGTCCTGTTCGACCTACCCGGGCCCCGCGCCCGGATCCGGAACCGGATCATCGCGATCGCCTTCGGGCTCGTCCTGATCGTGGTCACGAGCTACGTGATCAAGATCCTCGCGGCCAACGGGCAGTTCGAGTCCGACAAGTGGTCGCCGTTCCTGGACCGCTTCACCTGGACCACCTACCTGCTGCCGGGCCTGAAGGGCACCCTGGTCGCGGCTTCGATCTCGATCGTGTTCGCGCTGATCCTCGGCGCCGTGCTCGGCATCGGCCGACTCTCCGACCACCGGTGGGTGCGGTGGATCTCCGGGGCGTTCGTCGAGTTCTTCCGGTCGATCCCGGTGCTCATCCTGATGATCTTCGCCTACCAGGCCTTCGCCCAGTACGGCGTGTTCCCGTCGGGCCAGCTCGCGCTGGCGGCGGTGGTCGTCGGCCTGACCCTCTACAACGGGTCGGTCATCGCGGAGATCCTCCGCGCCGGCATCCACTCGCTGCCGAAGGGACAGACCGAGGCGGCCGTCTCGATGGGCATGCGCAAGGGCCAGATGATGCGGCTGGTGCTGTTGCCGCAGGCGATCACCTCGATGCTGCCGGCCCTGGTCTCGCAGATGGTCGTGGCGCTGAAGGACTCCGCGCTCGGCTACCAGATCGGCTACGTCGAGCTCATCCGCAGCGGGCAGCAGTCGGCCTCGTACTACCGCAACTTCTTCGCGGCCCTGGTCGTGGTCGGCGTGATCATGATCGTGATCAACTTCGCGTTGTCCTCCTTCGCCACCTGGCTCGAGAAGCGCCTGCGGACCGGGCGGGCCGGCGGACGTCCGCCGATCGCGCCGCTGGACACCGACCTGATCGACGGCGCACCGGGCATCGACGACGTCATGGACTTCACGGGCAAGCGGCCCGACTGACCGGAACCGGGTCCGGTCAGCCCGACCCGACAGCGACACCAGAATGACCCCGGCGGGTCTCGGAATTCCGAGACCCGCCGGGGTCATTCTGCGGACAGGTCGTCGGTGTCCGAGCCCGCCCGTGCCAGCTCGGCCTTGACCACCTCGAACGCCATGCCCTGCTGGTACCCGCGGCGCGCGAGCATCGACACCAGCCGGCGCACCACCTTGTCTCGTTCGCTGCTGCGGCCCCCGGGTCCGTCCACCGGGAAGTCCAGCGACGCGGTGCGCAGCTTGCGCCGGACGAGCTCGGTCGCCCGCTCACGCTCGTCCTCGCCGTCGATCTGGTCGAGGGCCACCGCGGCGAGCTCCGGGGCCACCCCCTTGGTGCGCAGCTCCGTCGCCAACGCCCGCTTGCCTTTGCCGGAGTAGACGTGCCGGGACCGCACCCACTGCTCGGCGAAGGCCGCGTCGTCGACCAGGCCCACCACGGTGAGCCGGTCGAGGACCCGATTGACGACGGCCTCGTCGTAGCCCCGGTCGATGAGCTTGTTGAACAGTTCCGCGCGACTGCGCGACCGGTCCGTCAGGAGGCGCAGGCAGGCGTCCTTGGCCTGCACCTCCTGCTGAGCCGGCGGCGCGGTCACCGGGTCACGGGGACGCATCGGACGGACCTAGAAGTCGGCGGCGTCCGCGGCCGGGTCGGTCGCCGTCACGTCGGCGCCCAGGCCCAGCTTCTCCTTGATCTTCTTCTCGATCTCGTCCCGGATGTCGGTGTTCTCCAGCAGGAACTTGCGGGCGTTCTCCTTGCCCTGGCCCAGCTGGTCGCCCTCGTAGGTGAACCACGAACCCGACTTCCGGATGAACCCGTGCTCGACACCCATGTCGATCAGCGAGCCCTCCTTGCTGATCCCGTGACCGTAGAGGATGTCGAACTCGGCCTGCTTGAACGGCGGCGCCACCTTGTTCTTGACCACCTTGACGCGGGTCCGGTTGCCGACCGCGTCGCCGCCGTCCTTGAGCGTCTCGATCCGACGGATGTCCATCCGCACCGAGGCGTAGAACTTCAGCGCCTTACCGCCGGTGGTGGTCTCCGGCGAACCGAACATCACACCGATCTTCTCGCGGAGCTGGTTGATGAAGATGACGGTGGTGCCGGAGTTGTTCATGGCGCCGGTGATCTTGCGCAGTGCCTGGCTCATCAGCCGGGCCTGCAGACCGACGTGGCTGTCGCCCATCTCGCCCTCGATCTCGGCACGGGGTACCAGTGCGGCCACCGAGTCGATCACCAGGATGTCGAGCGCACCGGACCGGATCAGCATGTCCGTGATCTCCAGGGCCTGCTCACCGGTGTCCGGCTGCGAGACCAGCAGCGCATCGGTGTCGACGCCCAGCTTGGCGGCGTAGTCCGGGTCGAGCGCGTGCTCGGCGTCGATGAAGGCCGCGATGCCACCGTTGGCCTGGGCATTGGCGACCGCGTGCAGCGCCACCGTCGTCTTACCGGAGGACTCCGGGCCGTAGATCTCCACGACGCGGCCGCGGGGCAGACCACCGATACCCAGCGCGATGTCCAACGCGATGGAGCCGGTGGGGATTACCGCGATGGGCTGGCGGGCCTCCTCGCCCAGGCGCATCACCGAACCCTTGCCGAAGTTCTTGTCGATCTGCGCCAGCGCGAGCTCGAGCGCCTTGTCGCGATCGTGTGCCTGAGGTGCCATCGGGTTCTCCTTAGTTCAGCGTCTCGTCCAGCGGTCCGGTCCGTGCTTGCAGGTCCCGGGCTCGTCGGCGGTGTGTTTCCTGATGGGCGTTACGTTAGAGCGGGGTACCGACAAGTCGTCTCCGCAGACCGTTCCTGCCGCCACTTCAGCGGGTCCCGCGAGGTCTTCTGCGAGTCCGGCGTGGGGGACGCGAGGTCACCGGACAGCACACCTCCAGCATAAGGGAACGTCTGTTCGAGTCATCTGTCGAGCCGTCCGGCGCGCCGTCGACCGGGGTTCGACTACCAGCGCGAACGCGGCACGTCGAACTCGGCGCACAGCGCCCGCCAGACCTCCTTCGGATCCTGTCCGGCCTCGATCGCCTGCGCGGCCGTCATCCCGCCCATGCCGATCAGGACGTGGTCCACCAGCATCGATTCGCCGTACAGCCGGCCGAACTCGCCGTGTACCAGTTCGTTGAACTCGGTCAGTCTCACGCCACCACGCTATCGCCCGGCTGTGCCACTCCCCGCGGCGCCACTGACCCCCGCGGCGGCCAGGCACACCGCCACCGGGTCCGCGACCTCGGACAGCCCGTCCGCGGCGCGCCCCGCCGCCGCGGCGAAGCCGGGATCGTCGAGCACCCGCAGCACCGACTCGCGGAGGGACTGCGCGGTGAGCGGGCGAACGACCACCGCGCTCCCCTGCCTGGCCGCCCGGTTGGCCAGTTCCCACTGGTCACCGCCGCCCGGCACCGCGGCCACCGGAACCCCGGCCATCAGCGCCTTGGCCAGCATGCCGTGACCAGCGCCGCACACCACGACCGAGGCCTGACCGAGCATCACGTCCTGACGCCCGAGCCCCGCCCGGGCCCAGGACGGCAGGTCGGCAGGCGGGGCGTCGAGCATCGAAGCCACCACCCGCACCCCGGCACCGTCGAGCCCGGCCAGGGCCGTCTCGAGCATCCCCTCGGCCCCGGTGAACGCGGTCGACGGCGCGATCATCACCAACGGGTCGTCTCCGGGCGGGGGGTCGAGCAGTTCCGCCGTCGGCTCCCACAACAGCGGTCCCACCACGTGTGTGTTCTCCGGCCAGTCCGGCCGCGGCACCTCCAGCGCAGGCAGGGTCGCGATCAACCGGGCGACCGGGCCCGGGTCCAGGGCCGGCAACCCGACGCTCACCCGGGCCGCCGAGCGCTGCCTCAGCCCCTGCCGGATCGACCGCCCGGTGGCCGCGCGCATCAGCACGTCCCGGGCCCGGCCGCGCAGGCCCTCGCCCGGCGCCAGCCCGCTGCCGATCGGCGGCAGACCCTTCGACGCCGAGTAGAGCGGGTGCGGGGACAGCTCCACCCAGGGCACGTCGAGCCGCTCGGCGGCGATCCCGCCGCCGGCGGTGAGGATGTCGGAGACCACCAGGTCGGGCAGCATCGCGCTCAGGTCCGGCAGCAGTTCGGTGGAGATGTACGCGGCCCGCGAATGGATCCGCTGACCGGCATCCATGTCATCGTCCTCCGGGCGTGGGGCCAGCCCCTTGAGCTTGCGCGCGGTGATCCCCACCGCACGCGCCTGCTCGAGCCAGCGGTCCCCGGTGAACAGCACCGGATCATGGCCCGCGGCAAGCATTTTCAGGCACAAGGCGATGGCGGGGATGGCATGGCCGGCGTCGGGCCCGGCGACAACGGCAACTCGCATCCGCCCAGGGTGCCACAGTGCCCGGGGCCTACCCGGCCGGACCCGTGTCGTCCACGACGAACCAGGCCACGAGCTGCGTACGTGTCGTGCACCCGAACTTCGCGAGAACGTTCTCCACGTGCCCCTCGGCGGTGCGCTGCGCGATCACCAGACGCTGCGCGATGGCCTTGTTGGTCAGTCCCTGCGCGACGAGTTCCGCGACCTCGCGCTCCCGACGGGTGAGCCGGACGCCCTGCGCGCCGACCCGGGGCGTGGCCCGCGCCGTGGAGTGGAGGGCGTAGGCGACCGCCGCGTCGATGTCGAGATCCCGACCGCGGCGGTAGGCGGCCTCGAAGGCGCGTTGACCGAGGACCCGGCCGGCGTCCTCCCACACCCGGTCGTGATGCCCGTGCAGGTCCCGGATGACGATCGTCGGGTTGCCCGCGGCCTCGCCGACCGAGACCGCGGCACCCATCAGCACCGCGGCCCGCTCGGCCTCGCCCTCGTCCGACGCGATCCAGGCGAGGGTCTCGAGACAGCTGGACGTCGCGAGCGGATCGCCGACCTCGCGGGTCAGCCTCAGTCCCGCTTCGATCAGGTCCCTGCTGCGGGCCAGCTCACGACGCTGGAAGAGCGCGATCCCGAGGGTCCACATCACGTACGACCGGTACATCGTCTCCCCGTGGGACGTGGTGATGGCCAGGGCCTCCTCCTGGCAGGCGATCGCACGGTCGGGGTCGCCCCACACCCCCCGCGCCAGGGCGAGCCCGAACAGCGCCTCGACCTGCTGGAGCAGGTCGCCCTCGGCCCGGAATCCCTCGACGGCCGACTCGAAGCAGTCCACCGCGCGCGGCAGGTCGCCGGAGAACATGGACAGGAAGCCGGTGCCGAGGTCGAGCAGCGTCCTCGTCGCCGCGTCGTCCACCCGGTCGACCAGCCCGCGCATCTCCTCGATCTGCGACCGCGCGGTGTCGATGTCGCCGTGCATCTCGGCGAGCACGCTGTTGGCGCACAGGCCGGGGATCCGCTCGGCGGGCCCGTGCCCGTCGGGGCAGGCGAGGGCCCGGTCCAGCCAGCTCTTGGCCTCGCCGTACAGACCACGCGAGATCCAGTACTGGTACAGCGCGACGGCCATCGTCAGCCCGGACCCCGACTCCCCGGGCTCGCCCACGCAGAACTCGAGTGCGTCGCGCAGGTTCGGCTGCTCCCGGGTGAGCCGGTCGGCCCACTCCAGTTGGCGCGGGCCGATCCATTCGGCCCGCGCCAGCCGTGCCAGGTCCTCGAACCAGTCCCGGTGCCGACGACGCGTGTCGGGGTACTCCCCGGCGTCCTGCAGCTTCTCGCGCCCGTACTCGCGCATGGTCTCGAGCAACCGGTACCGGACGACCTCGCCCGCCTGCTCCCTGATCAGGATCGACTTGTCGACCAGCGAGGCCAGCACGTTGGCCAACCCGTCGGCAAAACCGTCGCCGCAGACCGCCGCGGCAGCGTCGAGTTCGAAGCCGCCTGCGAACACCGCCAACCGCCGCCACAGTGTCCGCTCCGCCTCGCCCAGCAGGTCGTGGCTCCAGTCGATGCACAGCCGCAGCGTCTGCTGACGGGACGGGGCGACTCGGCTGCCTGCCGTCAGCAGCCGGTACCTGTCGGTGAGCCGCTGCAGCACCTGCTCGACCGAGAGCGCCCGCAGCCGGGCCGCGGCCAGCTCGATCGGCAACGGCAGCCCTTCGAGCCGCTGGCAGATCCGGGTCACCGCCACCCTGTTGTCCTCGCTGAGGTCGAAGCCGGGGACCGCCGCGGCGGCACACTGGGTGAACAGCTTGACCGCGTCGTAGCGCGGCAGCCCGCGAACCGTCGAGGCCCGGTCGGAATCGGGCACCGTGAGCGGAGGCACCCGCAGCACCGCCTCCTCACCCGTGGCCAGTGCCTCCCGGCTGGTCGCCAGGATCCGCAGTCCGGCTGCGGCGGGGAGCAGCGACTCGGCCAGTGCCCCGACCTCGTGCACCAGGTGTTCGCAGTTGTCGATCACCAGCAGCAGCTGCCGGTCGGCCAGGAAGTCGGCGAGGAGCACCTGCGCCGGGCGGCCGATCTGCTCCCGCAGGCCGAGCGCGGCCGCGACCGTGTCGGCGACGAACGCCGGGTCGCGCAGTCCGCCGAGTTCCACCAGCCAGACCCCGTCCTCGAACGTGGGCTGCAGGGTTGCGGCGACCCGCAGCGCGAGCCGGGTCTTACCGACACCACCCATGCCGGTCAGGGTCACCAGGCGCGACTCGGACAGCAGCCGACGAACCTCCGCCAGTTCGCGGCGACGGCCGACAAAATTGGTGAGCTCGTGCGGGAGGTTACCCACCCGCTCGCGCGCCACAGACGGCATCGGGCGGCGTCCCTTCGTGGTCACGGCGCCGCTACGCTGCTGCTACGCGGCGCACCTGACGAAACAAGGGTATCGCTCCCCCGGGTCCGAATGATCGAATCGCACCCTGATCGGATCGAGGTGGCTGTTCGCCGCCGCGCCCTCGATCCAGGCACAGACCCAGGGTCCGTCGTCGAGGGCCACGACCGCGATCGTGCAGGGGACGGGGTGTCGCCCGCGGTGGGGCGGAAGCTCGACCACCGTGCGCGAGACGATCCAACCCGTCCCGGAGGACCGCAGCCACGACAGGTCACAGCGGTCACAGCCGGTGCAACTCCAGGCATCCGGCGCGAGCCGCGTCTCGCAGTGTGTGCAGCAGCGGATCATCAACGCGGCAGGCGGGTCGTCGGCGGGGCTGGTCTCCGCCCGGGCGTGGTGGGACATCCGGCACTCGTCGCGGATCATCCGACGTCCGCGCCTATCCCGCCCGGCGATCGGTGTCGCCGACTGTCCCGGCGATTGCGAGCGCCGCACCGCGGCGATCGGTGTCGCCGACTGTCCCGGCGATTGCGAGCGCCGCACCGCGGCGGTCGCTGCACCGAGGCTCGTCACCGATCAGGGCATATGCCGCCGACAGGCCCAGCAGGGTCGAGATCTGATCCTCCTCGCCGCCCGCCCGGCGCGAGGCGAGCGCGTCCTCGAAGCAGTACACCGCGCCGCGCAGGTCGTCTCCGAAGACGGCCAGGTACGCGGTGGCCTCGGCCACGAGCGCGGCCAACCTGAGGTCGCCGTGCCGCGCCGCGGCGTGGCCGGCCCGGTCCACCAGCGCCTCGGCCGCCTCGAGGTCGCCGTCGTACCCGGCCAGCACGCTGTCGACGCACAGCGCCGTCACCCGATCCGCGATCTCCGACCGGCCCTGGTCGTCGCGGGCATGGCCGAGTTCACGCACGATCCTCGACAGGAACACCGCGCCCGTCATCCACAGGGATGCCTCCACCTCCCCCGGCTCCGTCGGGCACCACTCCCACGTCTCGCGAACGGTCGGCTGCTCGCTCAGCAACCGCTCCTCCCACTCCGACGCGTGCGAGCCGAGTTGTCCGGCGGGATCCGCCACCGTACTGCGGTGAGCGCGGTGGGGCTCGGTCACGGATTCGAACATTGGTCACCTCGGTGTCGCGGGGTTTCTGGGGTGGCACCAGCGTCCGTGTCGCAGGTACCCCCCGACCAGGTGAGAACTACCTGGATTTGCCGTCCGTCCTCGCCCCCGGCCGGCGCGCGAGGATGAAGACACTGATCACCAGCACCCACGCGGGGAACACCAGCGTCACCCAGAGACTGAGGCTGACCACGAGCAGCAGGGTCAGCGACAGCAGGTACGTCGTCACCACCAGCCAGCGCGGCATCAGCCCGGTGCGCAGCCAGATCGTGCCGAGCGAGATCATGAACACCCCGGCCATCCGCACCGCGTAGACGTTGCTGACCTGCAACATCAGCTCGCGGCCGAAGTAGACGATCTCGGCCTCGGAGCCGCCCGAGTGCCGGGACAACGCGAGGATCCCGCCGGCGACGGCCGTCGAGACGAAGGTCATGGCCAGGAACAGCAGTCCGCTGCCGAGGAACACCGTCGCGAAGAACCGGTCCTCGAGGTCGCCCAGGCGGTCGCGGACGACGCCGATGAACCACAGGAACGCGATGCCCGCGAACGGCGCCAGCACCAGCGCGGCGGACATCCGCGTCGCGGCGCTCCCCGTCCAGGCGCTCCGGGCCAACGGATCGGCAGGCAGCGCGGTGCGCATCAGCACCAGGCTGACCCCGAAGAGGATCCCGAAGGCGATGCCGGCGACCGCCGCCGACCGAGGCGTCGTCAGCCGCCGGAACCTCTCCTCAGGCCGCTCGGAGCCGGGTCCGACCGTCACGTCGCCGTGCCCCGGTGGTCAGTCGGTCACCAGCGGGCGCAGGGCCGCGCCCGCCAACTCCACGATCCCCGGCTCCTCTCCGTTGGCGACGAGGTTGATCACGATCCCGTCGACGCCGTGGTCGAGGACCCGGGTCTGGATCTGTTCGGCCACCTCGTCCGGGTTGCCGACGAACTGCCGGTCGGTGGCGGCGGCCCGGTCCCCCGGCGAGAGCGTCGACAGGTCGACGCCGCGCGAGAGCAGGAACTCGCGCTGTAGCTGCCGCGCGCGGTCGCCGTCCTCGTCGATCATCACGAACGCGAGGAAGCTCGTCTCGAGGGTGCCGCGGTCGCGGCCCGCCTCCTCGCAGCGCTGGGCCAGCGCGTCGAGCTTGCGCGGCAGCTCCGAGGCGTTGCAGATGATGTTCAGGTGGTCGGCGTAGCGGGCCGCGAAGCCGAAGGTCTTCTTCTCGCCGCCGCCACCGAGCAGCACCGGCAGGTCGTCACGGATGCGGGGCTCGTTGATCGCGCCCTCCGTCCGGTACCACTTGCCCTCGAACGTCGGCCGCTGCCCGCGCAGCATCGGCACGATGATCTCCAGCGCCTCCCCGAGCCGTTCGAACCGCTCGGTGAAGGTGCCGAACTCGTAGCCGAACTGGCGGTGTTCGAGCTCGAACCAGCCGGCCCCGATGCCGAGCACCGCACGCCCGCCGCTGACCACGTCCAGGGTGGTGACGGTCTTGGCCAGCATCGGCGGGTTGCGGTAGGTGTTGCCGGTGACCAGCGCGGAGAGCTGGATGCTCGAGGTCGACGCCGCCAGGCCGGCCAGCGCGGTGTAGGCCTCGAGCATCGGCTCGTCCGGTTCCCCGATGCCGGGCAACTGGTAGAAGTGGTCCATCACGAAGGCGGTGTCGAAGCCCGCGGCCTCCGCCTCCTTCGCCTGGGCGACGACGGTGGGGAAGAGCTCCCGGACCGGCTTCGCGTAGCTGAAGTTGGGCATCTGGTATCCGAGTCGAATGCTCACAGAGCCCGACGCTACTCCCGCGGGACCCGGCTCCGCCGGGTGAACTTCGCCCCCGCGGCGGGTCAGAACTCCATGCCGGCGTCCGCACCCATCTGCATGGTCGTGTTCGCCCCGTCCAGCGACTCGCGGATGATGTCCGCGTGCCCCGAGTGGTGCGCGGTCTCCCGGATGACGTGCAGCAGAACCTTTCTCGCCGTCCACCATTCGCGTTCCGGCGACCACGGCGCGGTCGGCAGCGGGACGAGCAGGTCCAGGTCGGGCAGCGACGCCACCGCCGCCTCGGTCGCGGCGGCGACGGCGTCGTACTCCGCGAGCAGCGCCTCGACGGTGTCGCCGTCGCCCACCGTCCAGGACGCGGTAGCGGTCGCCATGTCGAACTCGGCGGTCTCGTCGCGTTCGAGCAGCGTCACGAGCCAGTTCCGTTCGGTGCCCGCCACGTGCTTGAGCAACGCGGCCAGGGTCAGCTCGCTCGCCGTCGACCGGGTGCGCGCGCCGTCGTCGTCGAGCCCGCGATAGGCGATCAGGAACGTCCGACGCTGGTCGGCGAGGATCGAGAGGATGTCGGCGCGCTCGCCGGTCAGTTCGGGCTGCGGGGAGATGGTCACGGTGTGGTCCCTTCCTTGAAGTGGGTAGGGACCACGCTACGAACGAATGCGGACAGGATCGGTCCTAAATCGTCCCGGCCCGGCAAAATTTGTCGGCGACGACCGACCGCCGGGCCCGCGACCCGGAATTCAGCTGCGCGCCAACGCCTCCGTCGCCGCGGCCAGCGCCCGCTCCCGGTCGGCGGGGACCAGCCCGATCCGGGTCCGCCGGTCCAGCAGGTCGTCGGCGTCGAGCGCACCCTCGTGGCTCACCGCAAAGGCCAGCTCGGCGTGGGTGACGTCGATGCCCTCGGCAACCGGCGTCAACTCCCCGGCGCGGGCCACCGCCGCGGACTCGGCCCCGTACCGGGCCGTCAGCGACTCGGGCAGGTCCCGCGGGGACGGACCGTCGCCGGGCTCGGCACCGGCACCCACCAGCGGCAGGTCCGCGGTCAGGCACGGCCCGGCCTCGAGCCCGCTCTCGCGCACCGCCAGGTCGATCGCGTCCTGCGCCATCTTCCGGTAGGTGGTGAGCTTGCCGCCGACCACGCTGATCACCCCGGTCGCCGAACGCAGCACGGCGTGGTTGCGCGAGAGGTCCGCGGTCGAGCCCTCGCCGGTGTCCAGCAGCGGCCGCAGCCCCGAGTAGGTGGCCAGCACGTCGTCACGGGTCAGCGGGGTGCCCAGCGCGGTGTTCACCGTGTCCAGCAGGAAGTCGACCTCGAAGTCGGCGGCGGTCGGCACGTCGGGGATATCGCCCTCGACGGCCTCGTCGGTCAGGCCCAGGTACACCCGTCCGAGCTGCGCAGGCAGCGCGAACACGAATCGGTTGGTTTCCCCCGGGATCGGCACGGTCAGGGCCGCGGTCGGGTTGCCGAGCGCCTCGGCCGAGAGCACCAGGTGGGTGCCGCGGCTGGGCTTGAGCTTGATCTCGGGGTCGATCTGGCCGGCCCACACGCCGCCGGCGTTGACCACGGCCCTGGCCCGGACGGTCAGCTCCTCGCCGGTCAGCTCGTCGCGCAGCAGGGCGGAGTCGCCGGTCACGTCGTAGGCACCGACCCGGGTCAGCACGGTCGCGCCGCGCAGGGCCGCGGTCCGGGCCAGCGCGACCACCAGCCGGGAGTCGTCGACGAGCTGGCCGTCGTAGGCCAGCAACCCGCCGCGCAGCCCCTCGCGCCGGACCGCGGGCGCCAGCGCCGCGGCCCGGTCCGCGGAGACCCGCCGCGACCGCGGCAGCACCGACGAGGGCGTCCGAGCGGTCGCCCGCAACAGGTCACCGGCGAGGAAACCCGTTCGCACCAGCGACTTCTCGAACGCGCCGACCGAGGGCAGCAGCGGCACCAGCTGCGGCATCGCCCGGACCAGGTGCGGGGCCGTGCGGGTCATCAGGATGCCCCGCTCGACGGCGCTCTCGCGCGCAATCCCGACGTTGCCGGTGGCCAGGTAGCGCAGCCCGCCGTGCACCAGCTTCGAGCTCCACCGGCTGGTGCCGAAGGCCAAGTCGTGACGCTCGACCAGCAGCACCCGCAGCCCGCGGGCGGCGGCGTCGAGCGCGGCGCCGACGCCGGTGACGCCGCCGCCGATCACCAGCACGTCGACCTCCGGGCGGTCGCCGAGTGCGGCGAGGTCGCGGGAGCGTCGGTCCGCGTTGAGCGCGGACAGGGAGTAGGGATGCACGGTGAGCTCCTCCTGGGGCGGGCGGCTAGCGGGGGGTGAGGTAGGCGTCGACGGCCAGGCGCAGCTCCGCGACCAGGGCGTCGGGCGCGAGCACGTCGGCGACGATGCCTGCGGACTGGACGGCGGACTGCGCGATCAGCAGCACCATGGTCGCGAGCGCCGCGGGATCGCCTGCGCGGATCGAGCCGTCGCGCTGACCGGCCGCGACGACGGGGGCGAGCACGTCGACGATGGCGCGCTGGCTGGCACCGAGCCGGTCCACGATGTACGGGACCAGCAGTTCCGGGTCCGAACGGACGATCTTGACGAACAGCGGGTGGGTGCGCACCTTCTCGGCCACCTCGACGACGCCGTTCACCAGCTGCTCGCGGGCGCCGTTCGGGCCGGACATCTCGGGCAGCGCCTGGCGAATCTCCCGGGTGAGCAGGTCCCCGACCACGGCGCGGGTGTCCGGCCAGCGCCGGTAGACGGTCGGGCGGCTGACGCCGGCGCGGCGGGCGATCTCGGCGAGGGTGGTCCGGCGCAGGCCGAACTCCAGCACGCAGGTCCGGGCCGCGTCGAGGATCAGGTCGTCGACGCTGGGCGCGGCATCACGGACGCCGGAATCTTCGTTACGGATAGACATCGTGTGTAACACTGTAACGCATGACCGACACCACAGCGCCTCGTTCGCAGTCGCCACTCGCCCGCCCCGACACCGAGGCTCCCACCATGGAGTGGGACGCGTGGGGTGTCGGCGAGTTCCGTAAGCAACTCTCCCCGCAGGTCGTCTCGCTGCTGCAGGCCGCGCTCGGGGTGTCCGCCGAGCAGGCGCCGCCGCCCGCCGAGTCCGACGCCGTGCTCCGCCCGACCGCGCTGACGCCCGCGCACCGGGACGCGCTCGAGGCGCTGCTCGGCGCCGATCACGTGCGCACCGACGACGCCACCCGACTGCGTCACGCCGGCGGCAAGAGCACCCCTGACCTGTTGCGCCGCAAGGACACCGGACCGCAGGACGCCCCCGATGCGGTGGTCCTGCCCGGTTCGCACGACGAGGTACTGGCCCTGCTGCAGTGGTGTGCGGACCAGTCCGTCGCGTCCGTCCCGTTCGGCGGCGGCACCAGCGTGGTCGGCGGCGTCGACCCGGTCCGCGGCGACTTCGCCGAGGTGCTCGCGCTCGACCTGCGCCGGCTCGACGCGCTGGTGAGCCTCGACGCGGTCTCCGGCATCGCCGTCCTCGAGGCCGGCGTCACCGGCCCGCAGGCCGAGGCACTGCTCGGGGCACACGGATTCTCGCTCGGGCACTTCCCGCAGAGCTTCCAGTTCGCCACCATCGGCGGGTTCGCCGCGACGCGGTCGTCCGGACAGGCCTCCGCCGGCTACGGACGGTTCGACGACATGGTCGAGCGGATCACCGTCGCCACCCCGTCCGGCACCCTCGACCTCGGACGCGGCCCGGGCTCCGCCGCCGGCCCCGACCTGCGTCAGCTGTTCGTCGGTTCCGAGGGCACCTTCGGGATCATCACCTCCGTCGCGGTCCGGGTGCACCCGGTCCCCGAGACCACCGCCTACCAGGCGTGGTCGTTCCCCGACTTCGAGACCGGCGCCGCCGCGCTGCGCACGGTGATCCAGACCGGCGCCGCGCCGACCGTCATGCGGCTGTCCGACGAGGCCGAGACCGGACTCAACCTGGCCCTTGCTTCCAAGGTCGGCGGCGAGAGCCCCACCGCGGGCTGCCTGTCCGTCACCACCTTCGAGGGCACCGCCGCGCACGTGCAGTCGCGCTACGCCGAGGCCACCGCGGTGCTCACCGCCGCGGGCGGCACCGCCCTCGGCGAGCAGCCGGCCCGGGACTGGGAGCACGGCCGGTTCGACGCGCCGTACCTGCGCGACGCGCTGCTCAACGCCGGCGCCGTCGTCGAGACACTCGAGACCGCGACCACCTGGTCCAACCTCTCGAACCTGCGCGGCGCGGTCACCACCGCGCTCACCGAATCGCTTGCCGGGCAGGGCACCCCGCCGCTGGTGATGTGCCACATCTCGCACACCTACCCCACCGGCGCGTCGCTGTACTTCACGGTCGTCTGCGCCCAGGCCGCCGATCCCCTCGCGCAGTGGGCCGTCGCCAAGAGGGCCGCGGGCGACGCCATCGTGGCCGCGGGCGGCACCATCACCCACCACCACGCCGTCGGCCGCGACCACCAGCCGTGGATGCTCGACGAAATCGGCGAGCTGGGCGGCACCGTGCTGCGGGCGGTCAAGGACGCACTCGACCCCACCGGCATCCTCAACCCTGGCAAGCTGCTGCCATGACACGATCGGTCACCGTCCTCACCAACCCTGCCGCGGGCAACGGCCACGCCCCGGAGGCCGCGGCCACGGCCGTGGCCCGGCTGCGCGAACTCGGCGTCACCGTGACCGAGATCGAGGGCCGCGACGCCGCCGAGGCGCTCACCCTGGCCCGTCAGGCGGTCGCCGCCGGCACCGACGCCCTGGTCGCCGCCGGCGGCGACGGGCTGATCAGCATCGCATGGCAGGCACTGGCCGAAACCGGTGTGCCACTGGGCATCATCCCCGGCGGCACCGGCAACGACCACGCGCGTCAGCTGCACATCCCGGTCGACGACCCGGCCGCGGCCGCCGACGTGATCGCGCACGGCGAGATCGCCACCCTCGACCTCGGCCGCGCAGGCGACCGCTGGTTCGGCACCGTGCTCTCGAGCGGCTTCGACTCGCTGGTCACCGACCGAGCGAACCGGATGCGATGGCCGCGCGGCCCGATGCGCTACAACGCCGCGATGCTCGTCGAGTTGGCGCAGCTCAAGCCGATCCCCTACCGGATCGTGCTCGACGACCAGACGATCGAACTGGACGCGGCGATGGTGACGGTCGGCAACGGCACCTCCTACGGGGGCGGCATGCTGATCACCCCGAACGCCCGTTTCGACGACGGACTGCTCGACGTGACCGTGGTGACCGCCGGCAGCCGGCTCAAGCTGATCCGGCTGTTCCCGACCGTCTACAAGGGCACCCACGTCGACCTCGACGAGGTGCAGACGTTCCGCTCCCGCAAGATCCGGCTGGAGGCGCCGCGGGACGGCATCGGCGGGACCGTCATCACGCCGTACGCCGACGGCGAGCGGCTGGACCCGCTGCCGCTCGACATCGTGGCGGTGCCGAACGCGGGCCGGGCGATCGTCGGGGCGCCGCTGCACGGCGGACCGGGCGGTCAGTAGGAGTACAGCTCGAAGGCCACCGCCCGTTGCGCCGGGAAACCGTCCTTCGGTGCGGTGGCCATCTCGATCTGGTTCGCGGCCTGCTCCGCCACGTCGGTCGCACTGAGCGCCTCGAGGTACCGCCGGTGTTCGGTCAGCGAGGCGACGGCGAGCGCCACCGTCTCGGTGACGTCGACGGCGTGGGTGGCCCCGACCATGACGTTGACCGCGACCCAGCGCACCCCCGCCCACGGCGGCTCGGTCAGCTCGGGGAAGATCCACGCGTTGGCGGCGTCGGACACCGCGTCGAGCACCGAGATCCCGAGCGCGCGGTGATCGGCGCTGTTGAGGTGGCCGGGCGCCCACGTCTCACGAAAGTTCATGGTGGCCACGAACTCCGGGCGGTGCCGCCGGATCGCCGCGGCGAGCGAGGCCCGCAGCGCCAGGTCCGCCTGCAGTCGCCCGTCCGGGTGGCCCAGGAACTCGACCTCGCTGACCCCGACGACCGCGGCCGAGCGCCGCTCCTCATCCTCGCGCAGCAGGCGGCACTCGTCCGGCGCGATCCCGTCGATTCCGGCCTCGCCGCTGGTCGCCAGGACGTACCGGACGTCCTTGCCCTGCGCGGTCCACCGGGCGACCGCCGCGGCGCACCCGTACTCGATGTCGTCGGGGTGGGCCACGATCACCACACCGCGCTGCCAGTCCTCGGGAATCTGGTCCATGGTCCTCAGTGTGCCGCGACCGGCGCCGCTCCCGGCGTCAGAGCCGGGTGACGTCGTGCGTGTCGGAGCCCGACATCGCCTTGAACAGCAGGTACAGCCCGAAGATCACGGCACCGATCACCAGCACCGAGAACAGGCTCTTGACCAGTACGCCGACCACGGCCAGCGCGATCCAGACCACGGCCACGATCCCCACGACCTTCCAGAACACTTCCGGCCTCCTTCGATTTGCCGAACCACCACGACTTGGCTGTCCGGTCCGTCCAGCGTTGCACGCATCCGGCCCGAGATCACCAGCCGAGCGAGAAGATGGGGGAAAGATCGGGGTGATCCCCCAGGTCCCCGGCAGCGCGCCCCCGAGGGGTGCGGGCGGGTGAACTAAACTCGCCGGGTTACCCGCCCCGTTTCCCCAGGAGTCTGACGCCGTGTCCACCAGCCCCACCGACGCGTCGCGGTTCACCGCGCGCGACCTCGCCCAGGTCGCGGTGTTCGCCGCGCTGATCATCGCCCTGGGACTGCCCGGCACCATCACGATCGGCGGCGGTGGTGTCCCGATCACCCTGCAGACCCTCGGCGTGATGCTGGCAGGCGCGCTGCTCGGCGCCCGCAAGGGCGTGCTGTCGGTGCTGACCGTCATGGCGCTGGGACTGGCGCTGCCGGTGCTGGCAGGCGGCCGCACCACCCTGACCTCGCTGGCCGGGCCGACGGCCGGGTTCCTGATCGGGTGGCTCCCCGCAGTCGCGCTGATCGGCTGGCTCACCGTCAAGGCCGTGCCCCGGTACAACGTGCTGGTCGGCACCGCGATCAACGCGCTGGGCGGAATCGTGGTGCTCTACGCCTGCGGCATCGCCGGCCTGATGTTGCGCACCGACCTGACGCTGTGGGCGGCACTGACCACCAACTTCACGTTCCTGCCCGGTGACGCCGTCAAGGCCGTGGTCGCGGCGGTCGTGGCCGTGCAGGTCCACCGCGCGTACCCGGTGCTGCTGGCGTCGAGCGTGGCGGCACGGCGGCCGGCCGTCGACCCGGCCTGACGCCGACCCCGATGACCGAGATCCGGTTCGAGTCCGTCACCCACCGTTACGGCGACCGCCCGGTGCTCGCGGACGTCACCCTCGACCTCACCGAACGACGGATCGGGATCGTCGGCGCCAACGGCAGCGGCAAGTCCACCCTCGCCCGGATGATCAACGGCCTGGTCCTGCCCACCGGCGGCCGGGTCACCGTCGACGGGCTCCACACCGCGCGCGACGGTCGCAAGGTCCGGCGCAAGGTGGGCTTCGTCTTCACCGACCCCGACCACCAGATCATCATGCCGACGGTCGCCGAGGACATCGCGTTCTCGCTGCGCCGGACAACCCTGCCCGCCACCGAACGCGCGGCCCGGGTCGCCGCGGTGCTCGCGGAGTTCGGCTTGGCCGGGCACGCCGAGCACCCGACGCACCTGCTCTCCGGCGGCCAGAAGCAGCTGCTCGCGCTCGCCGCGATCATGGTCACCGAGCCGGAGGTGATCGTCGCCGACGAGCCGACCACGCTGCTGGACCTGCGCAACACCCGGCGCGTGGCGCAGACCCTCGCGGCGCTGCCGCAGCAGGTGATCGTGGTGACCCACCAGCTCGGCCTGCTCGCCGACTTCGACCGGGTGCTGGTGGTCGACGCCGGCCGGGTCGTGGCGGACGGGCAGCCGGGCGAGTCGATCGAGTTCTACCGCCGGCTCGTCGAATGACCACGCTGGGCCTCTACCGTTCCGGCGACTCGGTGCTGCACCGGATGTCCGCGGCCACCAAGCTTGCGGGCCTGGTCGTGGTGCTGATCGCGATGACCGTCGCGGTTCGCGCACCGTGGCAGCTGGTGCCCGCGGCCGCGGTCGTGGTCTGCGGGTACGCGGTGGCCCGGGTGCCGGTCCGGGTGGCGCTGAGCCAGCTCCGCCCGGTGCTGTGGATGCTGCTGTTCGTCGGGGCGTTCCAGGTGATCTTCACCGGGTGGCGCCGGGCACTGGTGGTGTGCGGGGTGCTGCTGCTGTCCGTGGCTGCCGCGGCACTCGTCACGCTGACCACCCGCGTGCTCGACATGCTCGACGCCGTCCAGTCCCTCCTGGCGCCGCTGCGCCGGTTCGGCGTCAACCCGGACCGGGTGGCGCTGGTGCTGGCGATGACGCTGCGCTGCGTACCGCTGCTGGCCGGGCTCGTCTCCGACGTGACGGAGGCCCGCAAGGCCCGTGGCCTCGGCTTCTCGCTGCGTGCGTTGGCAGTGCCGGTGATGATCGGCGCCCTTCGAACCGCCGACGCGATGGGCGAGGCCCTGGCGGCCCGCGGCGTCGACGACTAGGCCCGATGCGCGGCCCGACGGTGCATCCGCCACACCTGCGGCCCGCCGTCGAGCGCGACGTGGCCGGTGACCACGAACCCGTGGCGTTCGTAGAGGGCCAGGTTCCGGTCGGTCGAGGTGTCCAGGCTGCAGGCGCGGCTGTGTCGGTCCAGTTCCTCCAGGCCGGTCGCCAGCAGCGCTCCACCCAGCCCGGCGCCCTGACCTGCGCGGGCGACCCCGACGGTCGCGAGGGTCCAGGCGTCGGGATCGGCCGGGAGCCTCGACAGCTGGTCCTCGGCCTCGGCCAGTCGCCCGACCCGGTCGCCGTGCAGCTCGACGATCCTCGAGACGACGCTCTCGTCCGGCTCCGGCACGTCCGGTGGGACGAACGCCGCCACCCCGCTACCCGTCGCGTCGATGTCGGCCGCGCCGTACGGCAGCGCCAGGTGTTCGAGGTAGATGCGCTGCAACCCGGCGAGACGTTCGGTGTGGGCATCGGCGGCCACGCACCAGTCGGTCCACGGGTAGCCGGTGAAGGCGTCCGCCAGGACGGCCGCCGCGCGGTCGAGATCGCCCGCCCGCATCGGTCGAACAGAATTCTCCATGCCCTGACACAACCACGGAGGGATCGAACGACGCCAGTCGTCATCGGCGGGTGTCGACTCCGACCTGTTCGGCGCGGCCGCGTCTGCCCTTGGCAGACAAATCGATTCGCGCCAACGCCGGCCCGATACAACGGAATGCATGAACGAGAAATCGCCCATGGACTACCGCGACCAACTCACCGACCGCCTGTTCCGCCAGCGCACCCTGCTGCTCACCGGGGAGGTGAACGACGAGATGGCCGAGCGGGTGTGCGCCGAACTGGTGCTGTTGGCCACCGCCGACGCCGACCGTGACGTCGTCCTGTACATCAACTCGCCCGGCGGTTCCGTGCTGGCCGGGCTGGCCATCTACGACACCATGAAACTGATCCCCAACGACGTGGTGACCGTGGCCCTCGGCTTCGCCGCCAGCATGGGCCAGGTGCTGCTCGCCTCGGGTACCCACGGCAAGCGGATCAGCCTGGCGCACAGCCGGATCATGATGCACCAGCCGTCGGCCGGGATCGGCGGCACCGCAATGGACATCGCCATCCAGGCGGACAACTGGGAGTACATGAAGCGGCAGTCGGAGGAGATCCTCGCGGCGGAGACCGGACGCCCCGTCGAGGAGATCGCGGCCGACAGCGACCGTGACCGCTGGTTCACCCCGGAGCAGGCCCGCGCCTACGGGATCGTCGACGAGGTCGTCGACTCCTTCGCCCAGATCGCGCCCTTCGCGACCGCCGGACGGATCGGGCTGCAGTGATGTCCCAGTACACGATTCCGAACGTCATCGAGCGGACACCGGCAGGCGAACGGTCCTTCGACGTGTTCAGCCGACTGCTCAACGAGCGAATCGTCTTCCTGGGCACCGAGGTCGACGACGGCGTCGCGAACGTCGTGATGGCGCAACTGCTGCACCTCGAGGCGGAGGCACCGGACCGGGAGATCGGGCTGTACATCAACTCCCCCGGCGGATCGACCACCGCGATGCTCGCGGTCTACGACACCATGCAGTTCCTGCGCCCACAGGTCGCGACCTACTGCATGGGTCAGGCCGCGTCGGCGGCGGCGGTCCTGCTCGCCGCGGGGGCGCCCGGCAGGCGGCACATGCTCGCACACTCCCGGGTGTTGCTGCACCAGCCATCGACCCAGGGGCAGGGCTCGATCTCCGACCTCGCGCTGCAGGCCGCGGAGGTGCTGCGGATCCGGTCGCAGACCGAGGAGATCCTCAGCGCGCACACCGGCCGGGACGTGGCGCAGCTGCGCAAGGACACCGACCGGGACCGGATCTTCACCGCGCAGGAGGCTGTCGACTACGGCCTCGCCGACCAGGTTATCGTCGCCCGCGACGCCGGCTGAGTGCGCCTACGCGGCCAGCAGTTCCACTGAACCTCGATCGCTCCGCAGGCTCCGCTCCCGCGGCAGGCCGGACGGAACGCCCGTTCCGGCCCGCCGCAGGACGGCCAGTCGCCGCACACCACGGGCCAGCAGGTGCTCGAGCGGCAGGCCGAGCGCGCCGCACACCGAGTGCAGCATCTCCGACGACGGCTCCTTGCGCCCGCGCTCGACCTCGGACAGGTACTGCTTGGACATGCCGACCGCGCGCGCGACCTCGGCGAGGGTGCGGTCCTGGTCGCGGCGCTCGTCACGCAGGATCTCGCCGTAGACCGTGCGCAACAGCGGCGCCGGGGCGTCCGCGCTGCCGGGACCCCGCCGGGCGCGGCGCCGGGCGGCGAGATCTACGACGGTGCGGTCCGCTGCAGCCATGGCCCGAGTCTTCCACCAGGCGGCGAACGCCATGCCGCTGTTCACCCACGGCGGACCCCGCAACCCGCCGCTCGGTCGGACACGACGACGGGGGCCGACCGGACAGTGTCCGGTCGGCCCCCGTTGTCGCGGTGGGTCTGGGTACTACTGCGCGGTCGGGCCCGCGGCCTCCGGCTTTGCGGCCGGGGTGGCCGGTGCGGCGGCCGGGGTCGCGGCGCCGCCGGCGGGCAGCGTGTCGCCCTTCATGGAGGCGCGGATCTGCTCGAGACGGCTGTGACCGGCCATCTGGACGCTCGCCTGCTCGACCTCCATCATCCGGCCCTGAACCGAGTTGCCGGCCAGCTCCGCGGAGCCGAGCGCGTCGGCGTAGCGGCGCTCGATCTTGTCGCGCACCGAGTCCAGGCTGGGGGTGTTGCCCGGCGCGGACAGCGTGCTGTCCATCGAGCGCAGCGACTCGCTGACCTTCTCCTGCATCTTGGCCTGCTCGAGCTGGCTGAGCAGCTTGGTGCGCTCGGCCACCTTGGCCTGCAGTGCCATCGCGTTCTGCTCGACGGCCTTCTTCGCCTGGGCGGCAGCCTGCAGCGACTGGTCGTGCAGCACCTTCAGGTCCTCGACGTTCTGCTCCGCGGTGACGAGCTGAGCGGCGAACGCCTCGGCGGCGTTGGTGTACTGGGTCGCCTTCTCGACGTCACCCGCGGTGGCGGCCTGATCGGCGAGTGTGACCGCCTGACGCGTGTTGGCGTTGAGCTTCTCGATCTCGTCGAGCTGCCGGTTGAGCTTCATCTCGAGCTGGCGCTGATTTCCGATCACCGACGCGGCCTGCTGCGAAAGCGCCTGGTGCTGGCGCTGTGCGTCCTCGATGGCCTGTTGGATCTGCACCTTGGGGTCGGCCTTCTCCTCGATCTTCGAGTTGAAGAGCGCCATCAGGTACTTCCACCCCTTGACGAACGGATTAGCCATGGATTTGATCCCGCCTCCATCTGATGCGCCGCGCGTAACGCGACCCGACACGCGACCGTCACGCACCGGTACAAGGGCTGCGCCCCACCTGCTCGTCTGTCCTACCTGCGTGCCGCACTTCGCGTTCGGCACGCTGATGTCTCGCTCACAAATCTACAATGTCGGCGCGCTCGCCGTCCGTTGCCGCGGGCAAACCGGCCCGCATGTCGCCCGCACCGGACGTCGCCGCCGACTACGCCGCCGCGTAGGCCGGGGCCGGCGGCGCCGCGATCACCATGCGGGGGTCCTCCCCGATCCGGGCGGCCGCGTCGAGCACCGGGTGCTTCGCCGTGCCCGGCAGCTGGCTCGGCGCCAGGGACTCCTCACGCGCGGCACGGGACTCGGCAGCGGCGTGTGCACGCCCGCCGCCGTCGGCGAGCGACTCGCTGACGTCGTAGAGCACGTCCGAGAGCGGCACCTCGAGAGCCGAGCAGATCGCGGCCAGGAGCTCGCTGGAGGCCTCCTTGCGGCCGCGTTCCACCTCGGAGAGGTATCCGAGGCTCACCCTCGCGGAGCTCGAGACCTCACGCAGGGTTCGGCTCTGCGACACCCGCGTGCGCCGCAGACTGCCGCCGATTGCTTCACGCAACAAGACCGTCATCCGGCTCCTCCTTCTTCGATCCGGCTGTCGAACTACCCAGCCGACTGCTCAGTTAACGCCACACCGACCCGAATTGGTTCCCGACCCTATCGCGGGACCCCGACATCGAGGCGAGCGAGGAGCCCCGACACCGCTGCGTCGACCGCCGCGGCACGAACTGCCCACCTGTCTCCGGGCAGTGCCAGGTCGATCACGCCTATGCCATCCGGTCCGGCAATGCCCAGGTAAACCGTACCCACCGCGTGTCCGTCCTGTTCGTCGGGTCCGGCGACACCGGTCAGCCCGACCCCCCAGTCGGCCCCGCAGCGGGTCTGTGCACCCCGGGCGAGCCCCGCCGCGGTGCGCCCGGCCACCGGGCCGTCCGCCGCGAGGAGGTCGGGATCGACGCCGGCGAGCGTCGCCTTCAGGTCGGTGGCGTAGACGATCAGGCCGCCGCGCAGCACCACGCTCGCGCCGGGCACCCCCGCGACGGTCGCGGCCAGCAGGCCGCCGGTCAGGGACTCGGCGGTGGCCATCGTCTGTCCCCGGCTCGTCAGCGCCGCCACCAGCTCCACCGCACGGGTGCCGGGGACAAGGGGGTCCAGCGGGCAGGCCGGCGGGGGCGTCACTTCGGCGGGTGGTGGACGCCGGCCCGCAACCGGATCGACTGGACCACGTAGTCGAGCCCGGTGACCACGGTGAGCAGCACGGCAAGCGCCATCAGCGTCACGCTGACGGGCGCCCACGCGTCGGGAAGGGGCAGCAGGTACATGCCGATCGCGAACGACTGCACGAGTGTCTTGGCCTTGCCGCCGCGACTCGCGGGGATGACTCCGTGCCGGAGCACCGCGAACCGAAGCACCGTCACACCCAGCTCACGGATCGCGATGATCGCGGTCACCCACCACGTCAGCTCACCGAGCATCGACAGGCCCACCAGCGCGGCACCGATCAGAGCCTTGTCCGCGATCGGGTCCGCGAGCTTGCCGAAATCGGTGACCAGCCCGTACTTCCGGGCCAACTGGCCGTCGATCCGGTCGGTGATGGCGGCGACGGCGAAGATCACCGTCGCGATGATCCGCCAGGTGGTCGACTCCCCGTCGTCGACGAAGAGCGCGGCCAGGAACACCGGGACCAGCAGGATCCGGAGCACGGTCAGGATGTTGGCGATGTTGACCAGCGGCACCTGGTGCTCGTGTGCCGACTCGTCAGTGGTCGGCACCTCGGCGGCGTCGCCCCGTTCGGTCGCGTCGTGGGACTGTGCGGTCATCCGGACACCCACCGATCGACGTAGAACTCCCGCACGCCCATCCGGGCGTCGAGTCGAAGCAAATCAGTTGGGACCGGCACAGGGACCAGAATATCGTTTGCAGCGACCGCTAATGTGCAGCGCATGACTTCAGGCCCCCGCGTTTCGGATCCTGCCACACCCACGGTCCGGCGCGCCCGCACCTCCGACGTGCCGGAGATCAAGCGTCTGATCGACATCTACGCCGGTCGGATCCTTCTCGAGAAGAACCTGGTGACCCTCTACGAGGCTGTCCAGGAATTCTGGGTGGTGGAGATCGACGGCGCGGTGGTCGGGTGTGGCGCGCTGCACGTGCTGTGGTCCGATCTCGGCGAGATCCGCACCGTCGCAGTCGATCCGGCGGTCAAGGGCCGCGGCACGGGCCACCTGGTGGTCGCGCAGCTGATCGAGGTGGCGCGCCAACTCGACCTGCAGCGGGTGTTCGTGCTCACCTTCGAGGTGGACTTCTTCGGCCGGCACGGATTCGTCGAGATCGAGGGCACGCCCGTCACCGCCGAGGTGTACGCCGAGATGTGCCGGTCCTACGACACGGGCGTCGCCGAGTTCCTCGACCTGAGCTATGTGAAGCCGAACACCCTCGGCAACACCCGACTGCTGCTTACCCTCTGACCGCCACATTCCCCGTCACTGCCGAGAGCGAGAAACCTCCATGCCCCTGTTCGCCGTCCAGTACACCTACAGCGCGTCCACGTCCGATCGTCGCGACGTGGTTCGACCCGAGCATCGCGGCTGGCTGGCCGACGGCGTGGAGTCCGGCGTGCTCGTCAGCGTCGGTCCGTACCCGGACGGCAGCGGCGCGCTGATCGTCGGTGACGCCGCCGACGAGACCGCGATGCTCGCCCTGCTCGCGCAGGATCCGTTCGCGCGGGACGGCCTGATCGACGCGGTCCGCTGCGTGGAGTGGAACCCGATCATGGGACTGCTCAGCGACCGCTGAGCAGCCCCACGCGGGCCGGTCAGGACTTGGCGTCGACCTCGGCGGTGTCGCCGGAGTCGTTGCGGGTCTTGATCAGGCTCGCGACGGTGGTGATCACCAGCACGCCGAGGATCACCAGCAGCGACATCCCCGTGCTGATCTCCGGCACCGAGACGTGCTCGCCGCCGTTGATGAACGGCAGGGTGTTCTCGTGCAGGGCGTGCAGCACCAGCTTGACGCCGATGAACGCAAGGATGATCGAGAGGCCGTAGGACAGGTACACCAGGCGCTCGAGCAGGCCGCCGATCAGGAAGTACAGCTGACGCAGGCCCATCAGGGCGAAGGCGTTGGCGGTGAAGACGATGTACGCCTCGCTGGTGAGACCGTAGATCGCGGGGATCGAGTCCAGCGCGAAGAGCACGTCGGTGAAGCCGATTGCAACCAGCGCCAGCAGCAGCGGCGTCACGACGCGCTTGCCGTTGATCTTGGTGACCAGCTTGTCGCCGTCGTACTCGTCGGTGGTCGGCAGGACCTTCTTGACGAGCCGGATGATCCGGCTGTCCCGTTCCTGCTCCACCTCGACCTCGTTGCCGTGCTCCTTGACCAGCTTGATCGCGGTGTAGACCAGGAAGAAGCCGAACAGGTAGAACACCCAGCTGTACGCGTTGATCGCGGCGGCGCCGACGGCGATGAAGGCACCGCGCATCACCAGTGCCATCACGATGCCGATCAGCAGCACCTTCTGCTGGTACTGCCGTGGGACGGCGAAGGTCGACATGATGATGACGAAGACAAACAGGTTGTCGACCGACAGGGCCTTCTCGGTCACGTAGCCGGCGAAGTACTCACCGCCGTAGGTCCCGCCCCAGATCCAGGTGACGATCACGCCGAACACCAGCGCAATGGTGATGTAGACGGCGGACCAGAACGCGGACTCGCGGAAGGTCGGTGCGTGCGGGGTTCGCACGTGCGCGAAGAAGTCGAAGACGAACAAGCCGAGGATCACCAGACAGGTGATGATCCAGACAGCGGGGGTGATGTGCATTGAGTGCATCCTCCGGTTGCCGTGCATAAGGGAACCGGAGGTCTCTCCCGCCGACCTAGGTCGACCGGCAGACCCGGACCGACAATGGTGTCGATCGTGTTGACGGGCGTGCCACAGGAACGGGGATACTCCCCTCCAAGCTCCCCCATTCAACCACAGTCCCGCACCCCGTCACTCCAGCCCCTCCCGCCCCGGCCCGCCCCACCGGCTCCCGGCCGCCATCGAATGAACGGAAGCGTTCATTCGATCAGATCGAATGAACGTACCGTTCACTCGGCGACGCGGCGGCACACGACGACGCGACGGTCCCTGCCCGCGGCAGCACACGGCGCCGCGACGGGACGCGAGCGTCTCGTTCGGGGCCGGCCTCTCTACGAGGGGGCCGTCAGTCCTCCTCGGACGCGGCCTCGGGGTCGCCGCCGCGGATGGACCACAGCAGCCCGTCCAGCTCGTCGGGCTTGATCAGCACGTCGCGGGCCTTCGAACCCTCGGACGGCCCGACGACGCCGCGGGTCTCCATCAGGTCCATCAGCCTGCCGGCCTTGGCAAACCCGACCCGCAGCTTGCGCTGGAGCATCGAGGTGGAACCGAACTGGCTGGTGACCACCAACTCGACCGCCTGCAGCAGCACGTCCATGTCGCCGCCGATGTCCGGGTCGACGTCCTTCTTGTCCGCCGCCTTCGACGCGGTGACACCGTCGGTGTACTCGGGCTCGGCCTGCGTCTTGGCGAAGTCGACGATCGCGGCGATCTCTTCGTCGGTGATGAACGCGCCCTGCAGACGGGTCGGCTTGCCGGCGCCCATCGGCAGGAACAGCGCGTCGCCCATGCCGATCAGCTTCTCCGCGCCCGGCTGGTCCAGGATCACCCGGGAGTCGGTCAGCGACGACGTCGCGAAGGCCAGCCGGGACGGCACGTTCGTCTTGATCAGGCCGGTCACCACGTCCACCGACGGACGCTGGGTCGCCAGCACCAGGTGGATGCCGGCGGCACGCGCCTTCTGGGTGATCCGCACGATCGCCTCCTCGACGTCGCGCGGGGCGGTCATCATCAGGTCCGCGAGCTCGTCGACGATCGCGAGGATGTACGGGTACGGCCGGTACACCCGCTCGCTGCCGAGCGGCGCGGTGATCTCGCCGGACCGGACCTTGGCGTTGAAGTCGTCGACGTGCCGGACCTTGTTGGCCTGCATGTCCTGGTAGCGCTGTTCCATCTCCTCGACCAGCCACGCCAGCGCGGCCGCCGCCTTCTTCGGCTGGGTGATGATCGGCGTGATCAGGTGCGGGATCCCCTCGTACGGGGTCAGCTCGACCATCTTCGGGTCGATCAGGATCATCCGGACCTCGTCCGGGGTGGCCCGGGCCAGCAGCGAGACCAGCATCGAGTTCACGAAGCTGGACTTGCCGGACCCGGTGGAACCGGCCACCAGCAGGTGGGGCATCTTGGCCAGGTTGGCGCCGACGAAGTTGCCCTCGATGTCCTTGCCCAGGCCGATCACCAACGGGTGGTGGTCCTTGCGGGTGGACGGCGCGGCCAGCACGTCGGCGAGACGGACCATCTCCCGGTCGGTGTTCGGCACCTCGATGCCGACCGCGGACTTGCCGGGGATCGGGGCCAGCAGCCGGACGTTGTCGGTGGCGACCGCGTACGCGATGTTGCGGGCCAGCGCGGTGATCTTCTCGACCTTGACGCCGGGTCCGAGCTCGACCTCGTAGCGGGTGACGGTCGGGCCGCGGGTGAACCCGGTGACCGCGGCGTCGATCTTGAACTGGTCGAGCACCTCCGTGATGGCCTCGATCATCGCGTCGTTCGCGGCGCTGCCGGTCTTCGGCGGGTCCCCCTCGATCAGCAGACCGGCCGGCGGCAGTGTGTAGTCGCCCTCGACGACCCGGTCCAGGGCCGTCATCGCCGGCTCGTCATCGGGTTCCGGCGCCGGCGGCGGGGTCGGGTGCACGCGGGGCGTCGCCGGCGGAGTCGGCGTCGCCCGCGGTCGCACCGGCGGCGCGACCGGGGCCGCGACCGGCGAGATGACCTCGGTGAACGCCTCGTCCGAGGTCTCCTCGACCGGGTAGTTGGTGGCGCCGGCGGACTCGTCGACCGGGTAGCCGTCGGCGTCGAAGAGCGCCGGGTCGAAGTCGGTGGGATCCTGCCGCGAGCGCGGACGGCGCCGGGCGGGACGGAGGGTGCGCAGGTCGTCGAGGTCGTCCTGGCCGTAGTCGAGGGGCTCGTCGGGCTCCGCGTCGGCGTCCTCGTCGTCGTACGCCCCGTAGGCGTCGTCGTGGCGCCCGGTGCTGAGCAGGGTGCGCACCCGCTCCGGGACCTCCCGGACGGTGGTGCCGGTGATCAGCAGCACCCCGAAACCCAGCGCCAGCAGCAGCAGCGGGAGCGAGAGCCACATGGTCAGGCCGTCCGTGATCGGACCGCCGACGACGTACCCGACGAATCCCGCGCCGTCGGCGCGACCCGGCGCGTCGGTCGGGGCGCCACTGATCACGTGGAAGATCCCGAGCATGGGCAGGCCGATGAGCAGGGATCCGAGGACCAGACGCGGCCGGATCTCGGGCTTGGGCTCGGTGCGCATCAGCGCGACGGCGATCACGACGCCGAGGATCGGCAGCAGCGCGCCCGCGTTGCCGCACAGCGCCCGCACCCCGGTCTCGATCCAGTCGCCGACCGGTCCCCCGGCCCCGAACCACATGGCGGCGGCGACCACCACGCTGCCCGCGATCAGGCCGAGCGCGATGCCGTCGCGGCGATGGCCGTGCTCGATGTCCGCGGCCTTGCCTACGGTTCGGGTGGTGGCGCCGACCCCACGCGCGACCACGGTCCAGCCGCTGCTCAGGCCCCTGCCGACGACCTGCAGCGGTCCGGGTCCGGACTTCGAGGCCGGCTTGCGGCCGGCGGCGTTGCTGCGGGTGGTGGTGCGCGGCGCGGTGGACTTGCGCGGCGTGCTGACCGTCTTGGTGGTGCGACCGCCGGACCGGGGCTTGGCTCCCCCGCTCGTCGGCGAACCGCCCCTCGACGACGCAGACCCCGACGATCCTCGGGGCGCTGTGGAGCGCCCGGAGGACGTCGGGGTCTGTGAGGATCGGGTGCCGGTCTTACCTGCCATGCCTGTCAGGTTAGTCGCTCTGGTCCCACCTGGACCATTCCGCAACACGCGCACCAGAAGCGGTGTCGCGTACCGGCGGTTCGAACGCCTGTGTCAGACGCCGATGATCGTCGGGATGATCATCGGGCGGCGGCGGTACTTGTCCGCCACCCAGCGGCCGACCACGCGACGCACGGCCTGCGCGATCTGGTGGGTGTCGATGATGCCCTCACCGGCGAGCCGATCGAGCTCCTTCTCGACGAGCACCACGGCCTCCTTGAGGGCGTTCTTGTCGTCGGAGAACCCGCGCCCGTGCACCTCGGGGGTGCTCACGGCCTTGCCGGTGTGCGTGTCGACGGCCAGCGAGATCGAGATGAACCCGCCCTCGCCGAGCACCAGGCGGTCCGACAGCGTCGAGTCGCCGACGTCACCGACGGAGTTGCCGTCCACGTAGACCATGCCGACCGGCACCCGTCCGACGATCTCGGCGAGCCCGTCGACCATGTCCACCACGACGCCGTCCTCGGCGAGCACGACGCGCTCCTCGGGGACACCGGTGGCCTTGGCCAGCGCAGCGTTCGCCCGCAGGTGCCGCCACTCGCCGTGCACGGGCATGGCGTTGGTCGGGCGCACCGCGTTGTACAGGTACAGCAGCTCGCCGGCGGACGCGTGCCCGGAGACGTGCACCTTTGCGCTCTGCGACGTCACGACGGTCGCGCCGCGCTTGGCGAGACCGTTGACCACCGCGAACACCGAGTTCTCGTTGCCCGGGATCAGCGAGGACGCCAGCACCACCAGGTCGTTGGCGCGAATGTTGATCTGCCGGTGCTCGCCGCGGGCCATCCGGGACAGCGCCGAGAGCGGTTCGCCCTGCGAGCCCGTCGAGATGAGCACCAGCTTGTCGTCCGGCAGCTTCGCGGCGGTGTCGACGTCGACGACCACCCCGTCCGGCACCGACAGGTACCCGAGATCCTGCGCGATCTCCATGTTGCGGACCATCGACCGGCCGACGAACGCGATCTTGCGGTTGTAGCGAACCGCGACCTCGACGACCTGCTGGATGCGGTGCACGTGGCTGGCGAAGGACGCGACGATGACGCGCTGCTTGGCCTTGCCGATGACGTTGTCGAGCACGCCGCCGATCTCGCGTTCGGGAGTGACGAAGCCCGGCACCTCGGCGTTGGTGGAGTCCACCAGGAACAGGTCGACACCCTCGTCACCGAGTCGCGAGAAGCCCGCGAGGTCGGTCAGGCGGCCGTCGAGCGGCAGCTGGTCGAGCTTGATGTCGCCGGTGTGCAGCACGATGCCCGCGTCGGTGCGGATCGCGATGGCGATGGCGTCCGGAATCGAGTGGTTGACGGCGAAGTACTCACACTCGAACGGTCCGTGCGTGGTGCGCTGACCCTCGGTGACCTCGATCAGGTTCGGCCGCTGCCGGTGTTCCCGGCACTTGGCCGCGACCAGGGCGAGGGTGAACCGGGAGCCGATCACCGGCAGGTCCGGACGCAGACGCAACAGGAACGGGATGGCACCGATGTGGTCCTCGTGACCGTGCGTGAGCACCACGGCCTCGACGTCGGCCATCCGGTCCTCGATGTGCGCGAAGTCCGGCAGGATCAGGTCGACGCCGGGCTGCTGGTCCTCGGGGAAGAGGACGCCGCAGTCGACGATGAGGATCTTGCCCTTGTGCTCGAAGACCGTCATGTTGCGGCCGATCTCGCCGATGCCGCCGAGGGCGACCACGCGAAGGCCGTTGTGCGGCGCCTTCGGCGGCAGGCCGAGCCGCTCGCTCGGGTCGACGCCCGGGCGGCCGTCGGGGCGCTGTCCGCCGGAACCCCGCTGCCGCTGCGGCCGGTTGCCGCCGCGCGAACGCGAGGAGTCGGACTTGCGACGCGAGCCCTGCGACTTCGGCGCGTCGGACTTCGGCGCGTCGGACTTCGGCGCCTGAGCCTTGGGGGCCTCGGCCTTCGGGGCCTGAGCCTTGGGAGCCTCGACCTTCGGAGCCTGGACCTGCGGGGCCTGAGCCTGGGGCGCCGCGGCCGGGGTTTGGGTCGGCGGGCCGGCCTGACGGCTGGCGCTACGACGACGAATAGGACGGGTCATGAAAGAACCTCCGCTGCACGCAGATCGGCCGTGAGGCCTTCGAGTTGTTCAGGTGTGGGTGGGACCTGCGGAAGTCGCGGATCACCGACGTCGACGCCCTGCAGGCGCAGACCGGCCTTGCTCGCGGTCACGCCGCCGAGGCGGTTCGCGGCGCGGTAGAGCGGCATCAGGCCGACGTTGATCTCCCTGGCCCGGGCGAGGTCACCGGATTCGAAGGCGTCGAGCAGCTCACGCAGGCGTCCGGGCGCGAGGTGCCCGATCACGCTGACGAAGCCGACCGCGCCGACCGCGAGCCAGGGCAGGTTGAGCTGGTCGTCGCCGGAGTAGAACGCCAGATCCGTCTGGGCGATCAGTTCGGCGCCCGCGTTGAGGTCGCCCTTGGCGTCCTTGACGGCGAGGATCCGGGGGTGCTCGGCGAGCCGGTAGATGGTCTCGGTCTCGATCGGCACCACGGAACGCGCGGGAATGTCGTAGAGCATCACCGGCAGGTCGGTCGCGTCGGCGACGGCCGTGAAGTGTGCGAGCAGTCCCGACTGCGGCGGCCGCGAGTAGTACGGGGTCACCACGAGCAGGCCGTGTGCGCCGGCCCGCGCGGCGTCGCGCGCCAGGTCGACGCTGTGGGCGGTGTCGTTGCTGCCTGCACCGGCGATGATCCTGGCCCGGTCGCCGACGGCCGCGATCACCGCGCGCATCAGCTCGAGCTTCTCGTCCTCGGTGGTGGTGGGCGATTCGCCCGTGGTCCCGGCGAGCACGAGGCCGTCGCAACCACCGTCGACGAGGTGCGTCGCCAACCGGACACCGGCATCCACGTCCAGCTTGCCGTCCGCGGCAAAGGGGGTGGCCATAGCGGTCAGGATCGTGCCGAACGGTCGCCCGGCTGGGTCGGAATCACCATTGATCATGGTCAGAAGGTTACCCGTTGGCGCGACCAGGATTGCACACCGCGGCGGCCCGGCGCGCACGACACCGTCACGGCTGCTGGTCGAACTCGCTGACCGCCACCTCGGTACCGTCCGCCAGCTCGGCAATCACAAAGTCCCCGAACACGTTTGGCGCCGCCGCCGACAGCTGCCGCAGGCACTCGACGGCCACCCCGCGGATCTCCACGTCGGCGTGCTCGGTGGCCCGCATCCCGATGAAGTGCCGCCACGCGCGGTAGTTGCCGGTGACCACGATCCGGGTCTCGGTGGCGTTGGGGAGCACCGAGCGCGCGGCCTGCCGGGCCTGCCGGGCGCGCACCGACCCGTTCGGCACGTGCGCGAGCTTGGCATCGAGGGCGTCGAGCAGGTCCGCGTAGGCGGCCCGGCTGGCGTCGGTGGCGGCCTCGAACAACGCCTCGAGTTCGGGGTCGCCGACGACCGCGGGCGGCGGCACCACCTTCGCGTCCCGTTCCGGGACCGAGCGCTGGGACAGCTGCGAGAAGGACAGGTGCCGGTGCCGGATCAGCTCGTGCGTGCAGGAACGGGAGATGCCGGTGATGTAGAAGCTGACGCTGCCGTGCTCGAGGACCGAGAAGTTCCCCACCTCGAGCAGGTGCCGCAGGTAGCCCTCGTTGGTCGCCGTGCGCGGGTTCGGCTTGGACCAGCTCTGGTAGCAGGCCCGGCCGGCGAACTCGACGAGCGCCTCGCCGCCGTCCGCATCGGTGTCCCAGGGCACGTCCGGCGGCGGGACGAACTCCGTCTTCGCAATGAGCTGCACCTTCAGGGACACCGCTTGCTGCACCGCACACCCCTCCTCGGTCGATGCCGACCGGGTTTCGACAACCCATCCGCACCATAGACCCCACCAGCCCCGACGGGCGAGGTTGTCTGCCCAATCGACATCCGCCGTTCGCGTTGACGGTGTATCAACTGGGTGTACACAGCGTCAGCGTCAAACCGAAGCCGCAGCCCGCGGATCGGTATCCGTTCTCGAGATGGAGCGCCTCAATGACCCTCAGCCCCACCCGCCTGCGCGTGATTCGCGCGGCCGCCGCACTCACCGCCGGTGCCACACTGTTCGTCGGCGGACCCGTCGGCGCCGCCCTGGCCGCCCCGCCCGCGGCGGTCGCCGCGGCCGTCGACCACTCACTGCACCTCGAGGGCGCCCCGAACGCCCGCGACGTGGGCGGATACTCCACCGTCGACGGCAAGACCGTCAAGACCGGCGCGGTCTTCCGCACGGACGCACTCAACAAGCTGACCCCCGCGGACCTCACCAAGCTGGAGGGCCTGAACGTCAAGGTCGTCGACGACCTGCGCACCGTGTACGAACGAGTCCTGCAGCCGGACAAGTTGCCCGCCGGCGCGACCTCGAACTGGTACGACGTACTCGGCAAGGCATCGCCCGCCACTGCCGCGGACCTCAGCCTGGCGTACGTCGCGTTCATCGAGGCCCCCGGCGCCAGCGAGGCGTTCGCCTCCGTGCTGCGCGACATCCGCGAGACCGACGGCAGCGTGCTCTACCACTGCAGCCAGGGCAAGGACCGGACCGGCTGGACCACCGCGGTACTGCTGACGATCCTCGGCGTGGACCGGGCCACCGTGAACGCGGACTACATGCTGACCAACGAGTACGTCGAGGAGGGCGGTTCGTCCCTCACGGGATCGCTCGGCGGCGCCGGCGTCAAGCAGGAGTGGCTGGACTCCTCGTTCGCCACCGCCGACGCGAAGTACGGCAGCTTCGACAACTACGTGCGCGAGGGCCTCGGGTTGACCGATGCCGACATCGCGGCACTGAAGGCCAAGCTGCTCGTCTGACATCACCCGCAGGTCGGTGTGACGTCACTGAAAGGTTGACTGACGCCACTAGTGACGTCACACTGACTTCATGAACCTCTCGGACTACACCCAGACGCTGCGCACCGACCTGATCGCCGCCGCGGCACTCGGTGACGAGAACACCCGCCGGATCGCCGAGGCCCTCGCCGGCGCCGCCGAGAACTCGGCCCGACTGATGCTGCTGGCCGCTCTGTCCGACCTCGCCAGCGAGGTGTCGGCCGAGCTCGGCGACCGCACCGTGCACGTGCGGTTCGACGGCAACCAGGCCGGCTTCGAGGTCACCCGCAAGGAATCCGCCGACGGCGACACCCCCGCCGACGCGGGCCCCGGCACCACCTTCGACGACGTCACCGGGGACATCTCGCGGGTGACGCTGCGCCTGGTCGAGCAGATGAAGGCCCGCGCCGAGGACGCCGCCTCGCAGAACGGGATGTCGTTGAACTCGTGGGTCGGACAAGCCGTCCAGGACGCCCTGCGCGGGCAGAACCGCAGGGACCGCCGCGACGAGAACTGACCCCGGCCCGGCATACCGGCGCCCCGCGCCCCCGGGTGGTCTAATTGCGCGTCACCGGTGCACGACGCGACGCGTCCGGCGCCGCAGAGTGCGCAATCACAGATATGGGGTAGCCAGATGGCCGTGTCCGGCAGCAAGGAATTCGACATCAAGGCCGACCCGGCCACCGTGATGGCCGCGATCGTCGCGGTCGACCGACTCGGCGAGTGGTCCTCGGCCCACAAGTCGGTCACCATCGAGTCCACCCACCCCGACGGCCGCCCGCACCGCGTCCGGATGGTCGTCTCCGTCGTCGGGATCAGCGACGAGCAGGTCGTGGACTACGACTGGGACGGCGACAACGGCATGTCCTGGACCCTCGTAGAGAGCGGCCAGCAGAACAAGCAGGACGGCTCCTACACGCTGACGCCGATCGACGGCGGTACCCGGGTGAAGTTCGACCTGACCGTCGACCCGAAGATCCCGCTGCCCGGATTCATCGTCAAGAAGGCGCAGAAGACGGCGCTCGAGACCGCCTCGAAGGGTCTGACGAAGTTCGCCGAGAGCTTCTGAGCATCCCGGTCGACGCGGCGGCACGACACCGCCGCCGCGTCGACCGGCGCGGCAGGCGGCATCCGGGACTAGCCTGATCGTGTGCGGACTGAACCCAGCGATCGATGGGTGCGAGGACTTGCGGGCGACACCGTTGTCGTCGACAGCTATGCGCCGCTGCTCTTCTGGGAAGACCCGTTCCCGGTTCCCGCGTATGCCTATCCGCGCGAGGACGTGCGGACCGATCTGCTGCGGCCCGGTTCGGAACCGGAGTCCAGGCACCCCTTCTACGGTCCGCACGGCCCGGTCAGCGAGTGGTTCGACTTGCAGACAGAGGGCGGCCGGACCCTCCGGAACGCCGCGTGGATCCACGACGACCCGGCGCTGACCGACCACATCGTCTTCTCCTGGGAGCCGGGCCTGCTCGACCGCTGGCTGGAGGAGGACGAGGAAGTCTCCGGCCACCCTCGCGATCCTCATGCACGGGTCGACGCACTGCCGAGTTCCCGTCACGTCACCGTCAGGCTCGGCGGCGTCGTGCTGGCCGAGTCATCTGGACCTGTGCTGCTCTTCGAGACCGGGCTACCGACTCGGTACTACCTGCCCCGGGAGGATGTGGACCTCGGCACGCTCACCGCCAGAGCACACCGCACCCACTGCCCGTACAAGGGCGACGCCGAGGAGTACTGGGACGCACCGGGTGTGGAGGGCGTCGCCTGGTCCTACTCGCGCCCGTACCCCGCGGTCGCCGCAATCGCCGGCCGCATCGCGTTCTACAACGAACTCGTCGACATCACCGTGGACGGCCACGACCGGACCTGACCCGCGGCACGCAACCCGTGCCGGGCATCGCCGAGACGGGCACCTGCACAGGCCCGGCGCCGCCCCGACGCACCACTCAGGCGACGCACCGGGCAAGCGCCGCGGCCAGGTCGCCGCGCTCCCCCACCCTGACATCGTCGAGCCCGAGCCACTGCGCCATCTCGCGCAGGCTCGCCGCGAGCGCCTCCGCAACCCGGCCCGCGTCGTGGCCGGACTCGACGAACGCTCCGGGCACCTGCAGCAGGCCCGTCCCGCGGTCGGCCTTGAGATCCACCCGCGCGACCAGTTCACCGTCGAGCAGGAACGGGAAGACGTAGTACCCGTGCACC
Organism: Rhodococcus kronopolitis; assembly: GCF_042654025.1. Classification (NCBI taxonomy): domain Bacteria; kingdom Bacillati; phylum Actinomycetota; class Actinomycetes; order Mycobacteriales; family Nocardiaceae; genus Rhodococcus; species Rhodococcus kronopolitis. Next base: position 269,211 of record NZ_JBHSFO010000002.1, read on the forward strand.
CGCTTGTGCTGCGGGGTGTAGATCTCGAGCCGGTACCGGAAGCCGAAGATCCGTTGCGTCCGGGGACGGAAGAAGACGAGCGGGTCGAACGGGCAGAGCAGCGCGGACCCGCTGATCGCCCGCGGCGCGCGGGCGCCGGCGAACAGGTACGCCTGCGCGTCCCATCCGCGGACCGCGACGGGTGTCAGCGCACCGTCGTCCACCAGTTCGGCGATCGCCCGCCTGGCCTGCCCTGCCGACAGCCGGTAGTAGTCGCGCAGGTCGGCCTCGGTGCTCACCCCGAGCGCGCGGGCGGAACGCCGGACGAGTTCTCGTACCGCGTCGGCCTCGTCGAGGTGGAGGGAGACGACGCCGTCCGGGATCACCCGCTCGGCGAGGTCGTAGTGCCGGACGAATCCGACCCGCTTGCCCACCGACAGGGCGCCCGCGGAGAACAGCTGCTCGCAGACCACCTTGGTGTCGCTGCGGTCCCACCAGGGCCCGCCCCGCCCCCGCACCTCCAGTTCGAGCTGTCGCTCGACCTCGCCCGCGCTCGCGGCGCCCACCTCGGCGATGACGTCGAGCACGTCCCGGCCCAGGGTGGGGTTGCGTTCGAGCACCCGCTGCGCGCCTGCCCAGCGACCAGCCTCGTACTCACGCATCCGCCAGCGCAGCAGCGGCCAGTCCTCGACCGGGATCAGCGCCGCCTCGTGTGCCCAGTACTCCACCAGCGCACGCGGTTTCGCCGCGGTATGCCGCCAGGACGCGGACTCGAGCACGGCGCGGTCGTAGTTCCCGACCCGGCTGAACACCGGCATGTAGTGGGCCCGGACGGCGACGGACACCGAGTCGAGCTGAAGTAGTCCGGTGCGACGCACGGTCGCGAGCAGGTGCCGACGGGTGGGCGCGGCGGGACGCGGCTCGGCGAAGCCCTGCGCCCCGAGGGCGATCCGCCGGGCAGTGTCGGCACTCAGTTCCCGCATGTGTTCACCATGCCATCGGGGTACGACAGTCCCCACCTCGATTCAGGACCCCGACGGCCGAGTGACACCTCGGCCGCACGGGTCTTCGCGAGCGTCAGCCCTCCGCGAGCGTCACCGCGACCGTCGCACCCAGCTCGTAGCACCGTTCCCGGGCCGCGGCGTCGACCCCTCCGGTGATCTCCACCGTATGCGCCACCCTGGTCAGCGCCAGGCCGGAGACGATCTTGTCCACCGAGCGCGCCGCCCCGGCGGTGTCGTTGTTGCCGTGCACCCACAGCCCGAACGGTCGGCCGGCGACGGCGTCGAGGCACGGGTAGTAGACGGTGTCGAAGAAGTGCTTGATGGCGGCGGACTTCTCGATGTACTGGGTGTAACTCTTGTCGCCCGGCAACCGCAGTGTGGTTATCCACTCGCGATCGTCCGCGAACCCACGCAGGTAGATCTTGGAACTGCCCCCACTTCGGTTGACTCGTGGGGTTGAGTAGTTCAGACCGCGCCCTCAGGCGTCCAGAACTGTCCAGCGGTCGCAATAGATTCCATGGTGCTCGCCTCTCGCTAGCTGAGCGGCGATTGTGTCCCGCGCCGGGCTTCAGCCCCGCTGACGGGAGAGCGTAGAGGCGAGGACCGACAGATACGGAAGGCGTGACTTCACGTAGGGCTGGCCGACGCCGGAGATTGTTCCCGGCGACCCCCCAAACGCTATGCATCACCACTAATAGTTTGCCACGGGCCACAATTCTTCACCCAGGTCCGGCCAATCCCATTCGGTGAGCAAGTGAGGATGTACATCACTTTCAAGCAGTACAGTAACCTGCGAATAGGTAAAGTCGCTGACTATCTGCTTACCATCCAGGAGGTCGACTTTCGACCCATCCATTGTGTGAGTGAAACCCAGGATGTCATGGGTTCTTAGCAATGCTCGGCGAGAAATCTGCAAGATATCAAGCTCTTTATCAGAGTCTGGAAGATCTTTCGCAATTGCCGTCAGCCTATAGATTCGCCGGACCCCGTATTGCTCGCCGATTGCGGAATGCTCTTTGTCCAACATCATCTTGCCAAATTCAGAATTCCACAAACGATCGATCAGCTCCGGGCTGGATATATCCCAGTCGATCTTCGGCCCGAGACTCATCTTGTGCCGCCGACCCCGGTAGAGTCCAATTTCACAGATACTGCCGTCGAAAACTGACTTTTGATGAATATTGATGTTGCGAGCAACCTTTAAGGCAGGCTCGTACTCATTGACCGCAATCTGCAGGCGGGAATCGTCCCGATAACGCTTCCATTCACTCCAGCGCCCCTTCCGTTCAAGCTCCTTGGTCAAGAGCTCCGGAATCGATCCGAACGCGGCAAGAAATCCACCTAATGAGTAACGAAACTTTTGCGGGTCGTGGTACCCGGACTCCATCTCACTCACAAAGTACACCGACTCTTTAAATCGGTCTTCAACACCGGGGATCAAGCATTCTTCGACCGGGTGCGCGTAGATACAGCCTCTCGACCGATACCCCCGGGGAAAAAACGAATCGTAGTATCCGAATAGGCTACTCAATTGACCAAACCTCCCTGAATCACAAACCCCACCTTGGTCAAGTTCCATCCCGTTGCCCCCACACGGTGCGCCTGATCGCATGGGCGACTACCGCGAAGCAGCACCCGCTCAGCTCTCCATCAGCTGAGCAGCAACCGTAGCGCCGAGCTCCCAGCACGCTGCGAGGGCATCCTTGCTCGGCTTGCCTGAGACCACCACGTAGTCAGCAGCTTTCACCCAGCCCAGCCCTGTGGTGATGGAGTCCACTGCCTTCTCAGCTCCCTCAGTGCCTTCATTGCCATGGAGGTACAGCCCGAAGGGTCTCCCGCGTGTCGAGTCCAGGATCTGGTAGTACGAGCAGTCGAATGCGTGCTTCAAAGCGCCGCTCACATATCCCAGGTTCGCAGGGCTCCCCAGGAGGTAACCATCAGCCTCCAGGAAGTCCGAGGATGACACTGAGAGAGCTGCACGGCGCACAACCTCCACGCCCTGGATCTCAGGGTCAGTGGCACCTGAGATCACGGCCTCGAACATCGCTTGGCAGTAGGGCGACGGTGTGTGGTGGATGATCAGAATCCGTGGCATCTAGCCTGCCTTCCTCGTCGCGACGGGACTCACCCGCAGAAGTGCTGTCACGGCAGCTTCACACCAATATCCCTGCGCGCAAGGGTGATAAAGGCCGTGGATGCGCCATCCCGACGCTTGGCATTGGCCGTCGAATTCGTTCCGCCTTCCCACGACTGGAGGGACGCATCCACGAGCTGACACGCAGCATCGTAGGAATCACGCGGCGATATGAGGCCGATTGCGGCGATGCAGTCCTGGGCCTCGATGTTCGCCTGACGCAGCTCCTCGAATGCTGCGACCTCATTGGGGTCGTTACTCACAAACTTGGTTACGGCTTGGTCGGTCCGGTGCACTGCGGCGAGAAGTCGCGTGTAGACCTCGCGCTGCAGTCCTCGCAACTCACGATCGCGGTCACCGGATCGCTGTTGACGCGCGAGGAGCCACTGCCCAGAGAACGACAGGAGAGCTCCGACAGCGACACCCACGATCGCCCACAGTTGGGCGCTCATGCCGCTGACCTCAAGGAACAGTTAATAGAGGGGCAACTGGCGAAATAATGCTTGAGCGCACCGGACATGTAGCCGAAGTTGGCGCTGGTGCCGAACAGGTAGCCGTCCGCGGCGAGCACGTCGGGCACGGTGGCTCCGAGCGCCGGCACCGCGCGCACCGTCACCCCGTCGATCTCGGGGTCGTTGGCGCCCGCGAGCACCGCCTCGAGCAGCTCCCTGGTGGGCGGCGAGGGGGTGTGGTGCACCACGAGCAGGGTGCGCCCACCGGCGGGTACTTCGGTCACAGCAGCAGACTACGGCTTCCCGTTCGTCAGGCCTCGCGTTCGGCCTCTTCGAGCGCGACGGCCCGCTTCATGGTCTCCCGGGCCCGGCCGCGGTCACCCGCGTAGTCGTACGCCCGGGCCAGCCGGTAGGAGTTGCGCCAGTTGTCAGGATCGGCCTCCCACTCGGACTTGACCTGCGCGAACAGCTCGTCGGCGGCGTCGCGCTCGACCTTGCCCGACGGCCGCTTCGGCAGCTCCGAGACGTCGAGCTCGAGGCCCTCCTCGCGGATCCGGGCGGCCAGCCGCTGGTGCTGCAGCCCGGACCGCACGGTGGCGAAGACCATCCAGACGCCGAGCAGCGGCAGCACCAGCACGGCGATGCCCAGCCCCACCGGGACCGCTCGCCCGTCCTGGATCAGCGCGACACCGCGCTGTCCGAGCAGGACGAAGTAGAACGAGAGCGCCACGATGATCCCCGCGATCGTGGCGACCACCTTGGTGGAACCGGAGTTCACAGGTCGAGCAGCGGGTCGAGGCCGACGGTCAGGCCCGGCCGGGAGCCGATCTCCCGCACGCCCAGCAGCACGCCGGGCGCGAACGAGTTCCGGTCGATCGAGTCGTGCCGGATGGTGAGGGTCTCGCCCTGCGTGCCCAGCAGGATCTCCTGGTGCGCGACCAGTCCGGCCAGGCGAACCGAGTGCACGCGCACCCCGTCCACGTCGGCGCCGCGGGCACCCTCGAGCTCGGTGCTGGTGGCGTCCGGGCTGATCCCGACGCCGGCCTTCGCACGGGCCGCTGCGATCAGCGCGGCCGTGCGGTAGGCGGTGCCCGACGGCGCGTCCGCCTTGTGCGGGTGGTGCAGCTCGATGACCTCGACGGAGTCGAAGAAGCGGGCGGCCTGTTCGGCGAACCGCATCGACAGCACCGCACCGATCGCGAAGTTCGGCGCGATCAGCACGCCCACCGTCGGGTTCTCGTCGAGCCAGACGCGCACCTGCGCCAGGCGCGCGTCGTCGAAGCCGGTGGTGCCGACGACGGCGTGAATCCGGTTGGCGACCAGGAACTTCAGGTTGTCCATCACCACGTCGGGGTGGGTGAAGTCGACGACGACCTGGGTGCGGGCGTCGACGAACTTCTCGATCCGGTCACCCTGGTCGACGGTCGCGACGAGTTCGAGGTCGGCGGACGCCTCGACGGCCTCGCAGATGGCGCGGCCAACCTTGCCGTTCGAGCCGAGTACTCCGACCCTGATGGGTGCTGCTGCGCTCACGCGTCCCTCACTTAAGTCCGATCACCAGAAGCTTCTCGTGGGAAAGCCTACGCAACGGGGGCGTCGCCGTTCCGCGCGGCAGCGGGCGCCGCGGGCGGCGGGCAGAGCACGAGGGCGAACAGGTAGGCCAGCAGCGAGAATCCGACCGGGACGCCGGCGAGGACCGACACGTCGGCCCGTGACGGCGTGGACGCGCCGCCACTCATCAGGATCAGCACCACGAACCCACCGACCAGCAGCAACACCCCGGCCGCCGAGCACACCGCGAAACGCTGGCGCCACCGGCCGCGGGACGACGGCGGCCAGTGCGCGACGGAGGCCAGCGCGTAGCACCCGCCGGCCACGGCCGCGCCGCCGACCATCGCACCGATCAGACCTCCGAGCACCGTCGCGACCGGGACAGCGGACGGTGCGGCGGCCATCATCACCGCGGCGGTCGCGGCGCCGAGCGCCGCGGCGATGGTCATCTCCCACCGGACCCAGTTGCGGCCGGACCGGCGGACGGTCATGCGCGTCGGGTCCGGACCTGCCAGGCCCGGAACAACAGCAGCCCGACTGCCACCCCGAGCAGGTCCGCGGCCGCGTCCCAGACCGAGCCGCTGCGGTGGATCGGCAGCAGGCCCTGCAGCACCTCACTGGCCGCCGCGTACGCGGCCGCCCACAACGCGACCGCGACCACCCGGTGGCCCGCGTGCCGGGCCGCGTAGACCAGCACCGCGAACATCAGGAAGTGCGTGACCTTGTCGGAGTTCGGCGGACCTCCGGGCACCGTCGAGCCCGGCGAGAACAGCATCACCAGGCTGACCGCGACTGCCACCAGCAGCGGCCAGGACCGCCGCTCGCGGAGCCGACGCGTCAGGCCCGACGGGGCCGCGGTGGGCACTAGACGATCCCGCGCACGACCGCAGGCAGGTCCCGCTTGCGCCGGTACGGCCCGACCACCGACGCCGCGAACGGCCGGGAGAGCAGTTCCGCCGCCACCGCGCGCACCTCGTCCGCGGTCACCTCGTTGATCCGCGCCAGCGTCTCGGTGATGCTGCGGTGACTGCCGTAGTTCAGCTCGGCGCGCCCGATCCGGTGCATCCGGGAGCCGGAGTCCTCGAGCCCGAGCACCATCCCGCCGCGGATCGAGCCCTTGGCCCGGGCCACCTCGGCGTCGGTCAGCCCGTTCGCGGCGACGTCGGCCAGCACCTCGCGGATCAGGGTGGTCACCTCGGCCAGATTCTCCGGCTGGCAGCCCGCGTACACCGAGAACGCGCCGGTGTCGGCGAACGTGTCGACGCTCGAGTACACCGAGTACGCCAGCCCGCGGGACTCCCGAATCTCCTGGAAGAGACGCGAACTCAGGCCGCCGCCGACCGCGGTGTTGAGTACCGACAGCGCCCACCGGTGACCCTGGTGCCGGCCGTAGCCCCGCACGCCCATGCACAGGTGGGCCTGTTCGCTGTCCCGGTACAGCAGGGTCAGCTCCGGCGACGTCCGCAGTCGCAGGGTGCCCTCGCGCCGCGCAGCCGGCTCCGCGCCGTCGCGCAGGTGCCCGGCAAAGCTGCGCCGCACCAGTTCCACGGTCTCGTCGTGGTCGACGTTGCCGGCCACCGCGACGACCATCCGCTCCGGGGTGTACCGGCGGACGTGGAACGAGTGCACCTGGGCCCGGGTCATCGACTCGATGGACTCGGTCGAGCCGATCACCGGCCGGCCGACGGGGTGGTCGCCGAACAGCGCGGTGAGGAACTCGTCGCCGAGCAGGTCCTCGGGGTCGTCGTCGCGCATCGAGATCTCCTCGAGCACCACCTGGCGTTCGACGTCGACGTCCTCGGACAGGCACCGCCCCCGCAGCACCACGTCGCTGACCATGTCCACGGCCAGCGCCAGGTCCTCGTCGAGGACGTGGGCGTAGAAGCAGGTGTGCTCGCGGGAGGTGAAGGCGTTGAGTTCGCCGCCGATGCCGTCGACTACCTGCGCAATCTCCAACGCGCTGCGCGTCGGCGTCGACTTGAACAGCAGGTGCTCGAGGAAGTGCGCGGCGCCGGCCACGGACGGCTTCTCGTCGCGGGACCCGACGCCCACCCAGACTCCGACGGAGGCGGAACGCACCCCGGGCATGTGCTCGGTGACGACGCGCAGTCCCCCCGGCAGCACGGTGCGGCGGACGCCCGCGTCGTCCGAGGCGCGCGCACCCACCTTCGGGGTCGACGAGGGGGTGCGAAGGTGTTCGATGTCGGCCATGTATGTGGTCAGCGGTTCCTCTGAGCTGTGCGGGCAGGGCGGCTGAGCTGTGCAAGCTCGGGCATCACAGACTACACACGAGATCGTGCTGTGGCGCCCGTCACCAGCCCTTCCGCCGCCGCCGGCCCACCTGTTGCCATCCGGAAACGAGCCTGCCTGCGCCTAGTGCGGCGGATCCAGCCGAGACCGGACTTCGGTGGCACGCGCAGAAACCGACGGCGCCCCCGCACGAATGTTCGTGCGGGGGCGCCGGGTTCTGCCGGTTGCTGCCGGGGGAACGACTTAGGAGTCGGCACCCGCGTCGGCGGCCGGGGCGTCCGCCGCGGCGGCGTCGTCCTCGACCGGGACCAGCGAGATCTTGCCGCGGTTGTCGATGTCCGCGATCTCGACGCGCAGCTTGGAGCCGATGCTGACGACGTCCTCGACCTTGTTGATCCGCTTGCCGTTGCCCAGCTTCGAGATGTGCACCAGCCCGTCACGGCCCGGGAGCAGCGAGACGAAGGCGCCGAAGGCGGTGGTCTTGACGACCGTGCCGAGGAACCGCTCGCCCACCTTGGGCAGCTGGGGGTTGGCGATGGCGTTGATCATGTCGATCGCGGCCTGCGCAGACGGTCCATCGGTGGCGCCGACGAACACGGTGCCGTCGTCCTCGATGGAGATGTTGGCACCGGTCTGCTCGGTGATCGAGTTGATCATCTTGCCCTTGGGCCCGATGACCTCGCCGATCTTGTCGACGGGGACCTTGATGGCCGTCACGCGCGGGGCGAACGGGCTCATCTCGTCCGGGGTGTCGATGGCCTCGGCCATGACCTCCAGGATGGTGGTCCGGGCGTCGTGCGCCTGCGCCAGCGCGCCGGCGAGGACCTTGGACGGGATGCCGTCGAGCTTGGTGTCCAGCTGCAGGGCCGTCACGAAGTCCTTGGTGCCCGCGACCTTGAAGTCCATGTCGCCGAATGCATCCTCGGCGCCGAGGATGTCGGTCAGCGCCACATACCGGGTCTCGCCGTCGACCTGGTCGGAGACCAGGCCCATCGCGATGCCGGCGACCGGGGCCTTCAGCGGCACACCGGCGTTGAGCAGCGACAGCGTCGAGGCGCAGACGGAGCCCATCGAGGTGGAGCCGTTGGAGCTGAGCGCCTCGGAGACCTGACGGATCGCGTACGGGAACTCGTCCTGGCTCGGCAGCACCGGCAGCAGGGCGCGCTCGGCGAGGGCGCCGTGGCCGATCTCGCGACGCTTCGGCGAACCGACGCGGCCCGTCTCACCGGTGGAGTACGGCGGGAAGTTGTAGTGGTGCATGTAGCGCTTGCTGGTCTCGGGGCCCAGCGAGTCGATCTGCTGCGCCATCTTGACCATGTCGAGGGTGGTGACGCCCATGATCTGGGTCTCGCCACGCTCGAACAGCGCGGAGCCGTGCGCCCGCGGGATCACGGCGACCTCGGCCGAGAGCGACCGGATGTCGGTGATGCCACGGCCGTCGATGCGGAAGTGGTCCTTGAGGATCCGCTGGCGGACGAGCTTCTTGGTCAGCGAGCGGAACGCCGCGCCGATCTCCTTCTCGCGACCCTCGAAGTTCGGGGCGACCTTCTCGAGGACCTCGACCTTGACCTCGTCGGTCTTGTCGTCGCGCTCCTGCTTGCCGGCGATGGACAGCGCGGCGCTCAGCGGAGCGGTCGCGGCGGCCTCGACGGCGGCGAAGACGTCGTCCTGGTACGCCGGGAAGACCTTGTAGTCGCCGGTCGGCTTGGCGGCCTTGGCGGCCAGCGCCGTCTGCGCCGCGCACAGGCGGGCGATGAACGGCTTGGCGGCCTCGAGGCCCTGCGCGACGATCGCCTCGGTCGGCGCCTGCGCGCCGCCCTCGATCAGGCTGATCACGTGTGCGGGAGCCTCGGCCTCGACCATCATGATCGCGACGTCGGCGTTGTCACCGGAGCCGGAGACGACGCGGCCGGCGACGACCATGTCGAAGACGGCGTTCTCGAGCTGCTCGACGGTCGGGAAGGCGACCCACTGGCCGGCCTTGTTCTCGTCCGAGGTGAGCAGCGCGACGCGCACGCCGCCGACGGGGCCGGAGAACGGCAGGCCCGCGATCTGCGTCGACGCCGAGGCGGCGTTGATCGCGACCACGTCGTAGAGGTCCTTGGGATCGAGGCTCAGGATCGTGACAACGACCTGGATCTCGTTGCGCAGGCCGTCGACGAAGGACGGGCGCAGCGGCCGGTCGATCAGGCGGCAGGTCAGGATCGCGTCGGTGGAGGGGCGGCCCTCCCGACGGAAGAACGAGCCGGGGATGCGGCCCGCGGCGTACATGCGCTCCTCGACGTCCACCGTGAGGGGGAAGAAGTCGAAGTGCTCCTTGGGGTGCTTGCTGGCCGTGGTGGCCGACAGCATCATGGTCTCGTCGTCCAGGTAGGCGACGACGGCGCCGGCGGCCTGCTGGGCGAGGCGACCGGTCTCGAAACGAATGGTGCGGGTGCCGTAGCTCCCGTTGTCGATCACGGCGGTGGACTCGAACACACCCTCGTCGATCTCTACTGCGGAATTGTCTGACATCTTTTCTCTTCTCTTCCCTCTCGTCTTTGCCGTATCCGCGTGATCGTCGCTGCCATCGACGGCTGCGACGACGCACCGTGGTGAGGGCGTTCCCTCTGCGCGGAGGCGGTCATCGATCGAAGCCCTCCGGTGGCCGTCACGTGTTGACGGCCGGCCGAGTGGCCACTACCGAGGACCGACGCCACGCCTGGCGGGTGCGTACGGCTGGATCCCCATGGATCCTGGTGCTACTTCGTATCTCTAGGTACTGCGGTGAATCTCTCGTGCGGGTGGATCGTGGAGCAGGTGTGCCGACCCGACATACGCCGGTAGCCAGCGAGGCTCATCCTACGGGTGAGCTTCGCTGGCTACCGGTCAAGCCGCACTGGTCGGCAGGGCGCGTCGGATGACTATCGACGCAGACCCAGGCGCTCGATCAGCGAACGGTAACGCGCGATGTCCACCTTCTGGATGTACTTGAGCAGACGACGACGACGTCCGACCAGCAGCAGCAGGCCGCGGCGGGAGTGGTGATCGTGCTTGTGCATCTTCAGGTGCTCGGTGAGGTCGACGATGCGCTTGGTGAGCATTGCCACCTGCGCCTCCGGCGAACCGGTGTCGGTCTCGTGCACGCCGTACTCTGCGAGGACGGCCTTCTTCTCTTCGGTGGTCAACGCCACTGTAAATCTCCTCAACTGACGTCCGCGCACTGGGTGGAACAGGTGTCGCCACCGCGGACCGCAGCACACACCAGAAGGCATCCTACCAGGGCCAGCAGGGCGTCTCCGCCACCCGGCGGCGTCAGTCTCGGGGCGGCAGGGCCGTCCGTGCCAGGATCTCGCGCACCTTCTGCGTGTCCCGGTGCATCTCCTCGACCAGCGCCTCGACGGAGTCGAACTTCTCCATGCCCCGCACCCGCTCGACGAAGTCGACCGCAACGTGCTGGCCGTACAGGTCGGCCTCGGCGTCGAGGACGAAGGCCTCCACGGTGCGGGTGCGCCCCGAGAAGGTCGGGTTGGTGCCCACCGAGACCGCCGCCGGGTACCGCTCCCCGATCGTCACGTTGCCTGCCACCGGCCCGGGTCCGAGCACCGTGAACCACGCCGCGTACACCCCGTCCGCGGGGATCGCCGCGTGCGTCGGCGGCGCGAGGTTCGCGGTCGGGAAGCCGAGGGCGCGGCCGCGTGCGTCGCCGCGCACCACCACTCCCTCGACCCGGTGCGGTCGGCCCAACGCCTCGGCCGCGGCCGCGACGTCGCCGGCGTCGACGCAGGACCGGATGTAGGTCGAGGAGAAGGTCACCGCGTGCTCGGCCAGCAGGTTGACGCCGTCGACCGCGAATCCGAACCGGGCTCCGATCTGCCGCAGCATCTCGACGTTGCCGGCCGCCTTCTTCCCGAAGGTGAAGTTCTCGCCGACCACGACCTCCGCCACGTGCAGGCGTTCGACCAGGATCTCGTGCGCGTACCGCTCGGGGCTGAGCTTCATGAACTCCGGCGTGAACGGGATCACGCAGAACACGTCGACGCCCAGCTCCTCCGCCAGCTCCGCCCGGCGGGCCAGGGTGGTCAGCTGCGCCGGATGACTGCCCGGCCGCACCACCTCCATCGGGTGGGGGTCGAAAGTCATGACCACACTGGGGATCCCGCGCTCGCTGGCGGCCTTGACGGCACGACTGATCAGCTGCGCGTGCCCCCTGTGGACACCGTCGAATACACCGATAGTGAGAACGCAACGGCCCCAATCGGCAGGTACCTCGTCGAGACCTCGCCATCTCTGCACGAGTGGCAGCCTACGGCCCGTCCCCAGCGGCGTCACGCCCGGATTCCGTTACACGAGTGTCGGGGTGGGCGCTCCCGCACCGATTGCCTAAGCTCGTCCTCGTGGGCGAGAGCAGTGGTGGACCGGACCCGACTACCGGAAACAACGATCGGGCACAGACGCTGACGACGGTCGCTCAGGACTACCTCAAGGTGATCTGGACGGCCGGCGAGTGGTCAGGAGAGCAGGTCACGACCAAGATGCTGGCCGAACGGATCGGCGTGTCGGCCTCCACGGTCTCCGAGGCGGTTCGCAAGCTCGCCGACCAGGGACTGGTGGACCACGCGCGCTACGGGTCGATCTCGCTGACCGATTCGGGGCGCGCCGCGGCCGTGGCGATGGTGCGCAGGCACCGGCTGATCGAGACCTACCTCGTCGACGAACTCGGCTACGGCTGGGACGAGGTGCACGACGAGGCCGAGGTACTCGAGCACGCCGTCTCCGAGCTGATGATCGACCGGATGGACGCGAAACTCGGCCATCCCGAACGGGATCCGCACGGCGACCCGATCCCGAACCGCGACGGCACCATTCCGACCCCGCCTGCGCGTCAGCTCAGCGACTTCGGCGACGGCGAGTTCGGGCGGGTCGCGCGGATCTCCGACTCCGACCCGGCGATGCTGCGCTACTTCGACTCCGTCGGCATCGCGCTGGACGTGACGGTCACCGTGGTCGAGCGGCGGGACTACGCCGGCACCGTGTCGGTGCGGCTCGGCGACGCGGCGGGCGAGACGATCGCGACCGTGGACCTCGGCACGCCGGCCGCCGAGGCGATCTGGCTGGTGGAGCCGTGACGGCCCGCCCGACCCTGGGATCGTCGCTCTTTCGTGGCGTGTTCCTGGCGGCGCTGGCGTTCCTGCTGATCTCCGGGATCGTCGAGGGCAGCTGGTGGACGGCCGTCTACGCGCTGGTGCTGGTCTGGTTCCTGCTCGACTGGCGGGCCGACCGTCGACGGCTGGCGGCCGCGCCTGCACCGGCCGACGTGCCGGGCAGCTAGCGCCTCCACTTCCGCGGGCCGAACTCCGGATCCCGCTTGGCGAAGTTGGCCGTCCGGGCGATCTTCGCGTTCGCCGACCGGAGCATCGCGAACTGCAGCCGACGCTCGATCCGGAACGCCCGGCGCGGTCGGCCGCCTCGCGTCTCGTTCAGCAGCTTCTTCGACGCGGCGACCGAGTCCGGTGACCTGGTGGCCAGGACGTCGACGAACGACAGCGCGGCCGCGAGCGGATTCTCGTCGACCTCGGAGACCAGCCCCAGTTCCCGTGCGCGGGTCCCGCTGACGATCTCCCCGGTCATGGTCAGCCGTTTGGCGACGTCGGGCGCGACGAGCTCGCCCAGCGGCACCGTGCCGGCCATGTCCGGCACCAGACCCCACTTCGCTTCCAGGACGGACCATTCGCAGTCCGGCGTCGAGTAACGGAAGTCCGCAGCCGCCGCCAGCTGCAGGCCCGCGCCGTAGCAACGACCGTGCACGACGGCGAGCACCGGTACCGGCAGCTCCCGCCACACCCAGTGCGCCCGCTGGAACAGGTTGGTGCCGCGCAGCGGGGACGGCAGGAAGGACCGCACGACCCCGGCCGGGCGTTCCATCACCGACGCGAAGTCCAGGCCGGCGCAGAAGGCGTCGCCGTTGCCCCGCAGGATCACCGCCCGGATCTCCCGGTTCCGACGCAACGACGTCGCCGCCGCGACCAGTCCGCGGAGCATCTCGAGGTCGACGCCGTTGAGCTTGTCGGGACGGTTCAGGATCACGTGGGCGACGGCGCCGTCGATCTCGACCAGGACGCGGGGAGAGGTCATGGCGGGCAGCCTAGCGACCGGCCCCACGATCCCCGAGCAATCTCGGCACACACCCGTTGTCGCGATCACACCCCGGTTCCACGTACAACGCGGGTGTGACGCGGCGAAGGGGTGTGTGCCCGCGCGGGGGCGACGGCTCAGAGACCGCGCAGCGTCGCGGGCCGCACCACCATCACCGAGCTGGCCCGCTTGCCGCGTTCCTGCAGCAGCGCGATCGTGTGCCCGGTCGGGTCGATGGCCGCGTACACCCCGGAGATCCCGACGGTGTCGAGCCAGCGGCCCTGGCTGATCGCCTCGGCCTGCTCGGCGGTGATCTGCCGGTGCGGGAACGCGGTCTGCGCCGCGTGGTCGATGTCGAGGCTGACGGTCGGGTCCTCGGCGAGCTGCTCGAGGGTCCGGGCGTGCTCGAGGGTGAAGGGCCCCACCCGGGTGCGTCGCAGCGCGGTCAGGTGACCGCCCACGCCGAGGGTCGCGCCCAGGTCCCGGGCCAGCGCGCGGACGTAGGTGCCCGACGAGCACTCGACCTCCACGTCCAGGTCGACGAAGGTGTCGACGCGGCGGGTGTCGGTCAGCTCGAAGCGGTCCACGGTCACCGGACGCGCCTTGAGCTCGAACTCCTCCCCCGCCCGGATCAGCTTGTGCGCGCGCTGACCGTCCACCTTGATGGCGCTGACGCTGGACGGGACCTGCTCGATCGGGCCGGTCAGCGTCGCCATCACCGTGGCGATCTCCGCGTCGGACACCCCGGAGGCGTCGGCCTGCGAGACGAGCTCGCCCTCCGCGTCGTCGGTGGTCGTCACCTGACCGAGCCGGATGGTCGCGGAGTACGCCTTGGTCGTCAGCGCCAGCAACCCGAGCATCTTGGTGGCCCGTTCGACGCCGAGCACCAGGACCCCGGTGGCCATCGGATCGAGGGTGCCGGCGTGACCGACCTTGCGCGTGTTGAGGATCTTCCGGCAGCGCGCGACGACATCGTGGCTGGTGACCCCGGCATCCTTGTCGATGACGAGCAACCCGGCACCTACGAGGCCGGAGGACGGTTTACGGTGGGCACACACGATTTTCGAGCCTACTGGACCGTGATCGCGGTGATCACCAGGCCGTCGGCAACCAGCCAGCGACCGTCGAGGGACACCAGCGGCGCCCCGTCCAGGGTCTGCCCGGGCACCAGCAGCTCGGAGTGGAAGGTCCCCTCGACCCGTCCGGCGACCGCCGACTCGGTGGTCGCGAACGTGATCAGGGCGTCCTCGAAGCCCAGCCACCGCTCGGTCAGCGGGAACCAGGCCTTGTAGGTGGCCTCCTTGGCGCAGAACAGCAGCCGGTCCCAGTGCACCGCGCCGTCGGCGGCGGCCGCTCGCTGGGCGAGAACGGCCCGCTCCTCGGGCAGGCTCACCGCGTCGAGCACGCCGTCGGGCAGCGGCCCGTGCGGCTCGGCGTCGATGCCCACCGACCGGACCTGCATCGAGAACCCCAGCACGGCGGCGCGGTAGCCGTCGCAGTGGGTGAGGCTGCCGACCACCCCGCGCGGGAACCGGGGCACGCCCCGCTCGCCGCGCAGGATCGGTGCCGGCTCCACGCCGAGCTTGCCGAGCGCGACCCGCGCGCAGTGCCGGGCGGTGGTGAACTCGCGGCGGCGCTTGTCCACCGCGCGCGCGATCAACGCCTCCTCCTGCGGGTGCACCGTCAGTCCGGGCGGGTCCTCGAACAGTTCCGAGGCAACGACGCCGGGGGGCAGAATCTGCTCGATCACTTCCGGGCCGCCTTCATCGCCTCGAACTCGGCCTCCTGCTCGGGGGTGATGTGGAAGTGCCCACCCCACTTGTTGAGGGTTCCCGGCGGGTACTCCGGTACCGGCAGGATCTGCCGCAGCAGCTTCTCCGGGAGCCCCCGCTTCTGCCACTCGCGTGGGTAGCCGAGCGAGACCTCCTCGAACCGGACGCCGTCGTAGTAGGTGGTGCGCGGGATGTGCAGGTGCCCGTAGACGCTGCAGATCGCGTTGTAGCGGGTGTGCCAGTCCGCGGTCAGCTCGGTGCCGCACCACAGCGAGAACTCCGGGTAGTACAGCACCCGGGTGGGCTCGCGGACCAGCGGGAAGTGGTTGATCAGCACCGTCGGGATGCTGAGGTCGAGCGCGTCCAGCCGGGCCCTGGTCGACTCCACGCGGGCCTGGCACCAGGCCTCGCGGGAGGCGTACGGCTCGCTCGAGAGCAGGAACTCGTCGGTGGCCACCACGTTCTTGTCCCGCGCGAAGGCGAGGGCGTCGGTCTTGTTCGTGGTGCCCTCCGGCCGGAAGGTGTAGTCGTAGAGCAGGAACATCGGCACCAGCGTCGCCGGGCCGCCCTCGCCCTCCCACACCAGGTACGGGTCCTCGGGGGTCACCACGTCGAGCTCCCGGCACATGTTGACCAGGTAGTCGTAGCGGGCGGCGCCGTGGATCTGCACCGGGTCCTTCGCCGTGGTCCACAGCTCGTGGTTGCCCGGCACCCAGATGACCTTCTCGAACCGGCTCCGCAGGGTCTTGAGCGCCCACGCGATGTCGTCCGTCTTCTCGGAGACGTCACCGGCGAGGATCAGCCAGTCCTCCGGAGAATCCGGGTACAGCTCCTCGGTGATCGGCCGGTTCCCGCGATGCCCGACGTGGGTGTCGCTCACCGCCCACAACTTGCGCGTCACTCGCTCCGCCTTCCCGCCTGTGTGTCTGCGCCGGTCACTGCCCAGCGCCCCGAACCGGTCCGCCACACGACGGCCAGCATCCTCAGCATCATGAACACCGTAAGCCCCGCCCAGATTCCGGCGAGACCCCAGTCGAACTCCAGCGACAACCAGATCGGCGGCAGGAACCCGACCAGCGCGCAGCCGAGCGTCGCGGTGCGCAGGAAGGCCACGTCACCGGCCCCGAGCAGCACCCCGTCCAGCGCGAACACCACCCCGGCCACCGGGATGATCGCCACGAAGAACCACCAGATCACCCCGATCTGGTCGAGCACCTCCGGGTCGGCCGTGAACAGGCCCGGCAGCACGGAGACGCCCAGCGCGAAGGCCCCGGCGAGCAGCACCGCGAACACCGTCGACCAGCGGGCCAGCCGGCCCGCCAGTTGCCGGGCCTGCGCCGCGTTGCCCGCCCCGAGCGCCGCCCCGACCAGGGTCTGAGCCGCGATCGCGAGCGAGTCCAGCGTCAGCGCCAGCAGGTTCCACAGCTGCAGCACCACCTGGTGTGCCGCGACGGCGGCGGCGCCGAACCGGGCCGCGACCGCGGCGGCGGAGAGGAAGCAGGCCTGGAACGCGAGGCTGCGCAGGATCAGGTCCCGGCCGAGGACCACCTGGGCCCGCATCACCGTCGCGTGCGGACGCAGCGGCACCCGCTCGCGCAGCAGCGCCACCACGAAGCACGCGGCGGTCACGCTCTGGCCCGCCACGTTCGCGACCGCGGACCCCTCGAGCTCCCACCGCGGCGCGCCGAGCAGCCCGTGTACCAGCACCGGGCACGCCGCCGCGGAGACGGCCAACCCGACGAGCACGAACCGCAGTGGCCGCAAGGTGTTCTGCACCCCGCGCATCCAGCCGTTGCCTGCCATCGCGACCAGGATCAGCGGCGCGCCGAACACCGCGATACGCAGCCAGGACAGCGCCGCGGCGGCGATCTCGGCGTCACCGGCGATCGCCGAGGTGACCGGGCCCCCGACGGCGTACACGGCGGCCACCACCGCCAGGCCGATACCCACCGCGAGGTAGGTGGCCTGGACGCCCTCGGCCACCGCGCCGCGCTCGTCGCCGGAGCCGTGCAGCCGGGCCGCGCGCGCGGTGGTGCCGTAGGACAGGAAGGTCAGCTGGGTGCTGAGCATCGCGAGGATCAGTCCGCCGACCGCGAGCCCGGCGAGCGGCAACGCACCGAGGTGGCCGACCACCGCGATGTCGAAGAGCAGGTAGAGCGGCTCGGCCGCCAGCACCCCGAGGGCGGGCAGCGCCAGCCCGAGAATCCGGCGCGAGGACGGCTCGGTCAACGGGTCTGCTCAGCCGAGCGCGGCGAGCAGCCCCGCGACGACGGTCTCGGCGTCGCCGTCCGCGGTGTAGCCGGAGGCGAATCGGTGCCCGCCGCCGCCGAGCGAGCCGGCCACCGCGGACACGTCGACCGCGGACTTGGAGCGCAGCGACACCGACCAGAGTCCGGGGCGGGTCTCCTTGAGCACCGACGCGACCTCGGCCTGCGCGGTGGTCCGGACGATGTCGATGATCGACTCGACCTCCTCGGCGCCCATGCCCTCGGTGTCGGCATGCCGCACCAGCGCGTAGACGACGCCGAGCCCGCCGACGGCGTCGGGCACCAGTCGGGCGGTGCCGAGCACCGTCGAGAGCATCGGCAGCCAGCCGAACGGATGGGTGTCGAGCAGGCGCCGCGCGATCGACGTCGAGTCGATACCGGTGGCGATCAGCCGCTCGGCCAACCGGTGGGTCCCGGGCTGAACCCAACGGAACGAGCCGGTGTCGGTGACCAGGCCGGCGTACAGGCAGTGCGCCAGGTCGGCGTCGATCTCGACGCCCCAGGCGTCGAAGAGCCGAGCCAGGATCGCGGTGGTGGCCTCGGCGGACTCGTCGACGAGGTTGAACTGCGCGTACCGGGTGTTCGACCGGTGGTGGTCGAGGACCAGGCTGGTCCGGGCACCGTCCAGACGGTCTCCGAGCACGCCGAGCCGACCGCGGCTGCCGCAGTCGACGGTGACCACCAGGTCCACCTCGGCGGCCACCTGCTCCGGCGGCACCAACAGGTCGACGCCGGGCAGGTCGCGCATCGAGCCGGGCAGCGACTCGGGCTCCGCGAAGGAGACCTGAACGGGGATTCCCCGGCGGCGCAGCACCAGGGCGAGGGCTAGCCCGCTGCCGATGGTGTCCGCGTCCGGGTGGACGTGGCACAGCACCGTCACCGAGGTCGCCTCGGTCAGCAGCGTGAGCGCCGCGCCGAGGTCGATCTCGGTACCGGCCGTCCGCGTTCCGGTCTCGCTCATCCGCGAAGTCCTGTCGTCACCGAGGGTCCTAGTCGGCTTCGCCGGTGCCGACCCGGTCGTCCTCGTCGTCCGCGTCGTCGCCGGCGTCGACGACGCGCGGCTCCTTGTACGGATCGGCGTCACCGGCGGGCGTCGCGTTCTCCCGGGCCTTTGCCAGCTCGTCGTCGCTGGCGCGCGCGCGGGCCAGCAGCTCCTCCATGTGCCGGGCAACCTCGGGCACCTTGTCGGCGACGAAGGTCAGCGTCGGGGTGAACCGCACGCCGGTGCCGGCGCCGACCTTGGACCGCAGCGAACCGCTGGCCTTTGCCAGGCCGGCCGCGGCGGCCTCCATGTCGGGTTCGGTGTTGAGGTCCACGCCCCGCACCGTGTAGTAGACGGTTGCGTCGTGCAGGTCCGCCGTCACCTTCACATCGGTGACGGTGACGTAGTCCAGGCGGGGATCCTTGATCTCGCCGCCGATGGCCGTCGCGACGATCGTCGAGATTCGCTTGGCCAGCTTCCGTGCCCTCGCCGGATCTGCCATGACCGGATGTCCCTTCTCTGCGACGGCCAGTGCCGTCAGTGATTTCGAGACGGCGACCCGCCGTCGGAGCTCTCGCCGAACGGCAGCGGCCGTCGAATGTGTGTCTTGTTCAGTCCTCGGGACCGAAGATCCTGCGCCGCACGGCCAACAACTGCAACTCCGGTCGTTGGGCGACGTGACGTTCGCAGGTGTCGAGCACCTCGTTGAGGTGATCGACGTCGGGGCTGGCCACGGCCACCCCGATCAACGAGCGCCGGTAGCGGTCGTGCTCACCGGCCTCCGCGACGGACACCCCGAACTTCACGAGCGCCGCGATGACGGGCCGGATGACCGAGCGCTTCTCCTTGAGGGAGCGCACGTCACCGAGCAGGATGTCCAGTTCCAGTGCACCCAGGTACACGAGTCCTCACTTCCGACTGACAGCCGGTCGTATCGGGACCGGACCCGAGCGGGGTGTGCGTCCCGCGGGTCGAGTGACCCGCGGGACGCACACCGTACGACAGACGACCTCGTTAGTCGCGTGCCTTCTCGCGCAGCTCGTACGCCTCGATCACGTCACCGACCTTGATGTCGCTGTACGTCACCGTCAGACCGCACTCGTAGCCCTCGCGGACCTCGGTCGCATCGTCCTTCTCCCGCTTGAGCGAGGAGATGGTGATGGTCTCCGCGACGACCACGTTGTCGCGGATGAGGCGCGCCTTGGCGTTGCGCTTCATGACGCCCGACGTGACCAGGCAGCCCGCGATGTTGCCGATCTTGGAGGACCGGAACATGGCGCGGATCTCGGCCCGACCCAGCTCGACCTCTTCGTAGATCGGCTTGAGCATGCCCTTGAGGGCCTTCTCGATCTCGTCGATGGCCTGGTAGATCACCGAGTAGTACCGGATGTCGACGCCCTCGCGGTTCGCCAGCTCGGTCGCCTTGCCCTCGGCCCGGACGTTGAAGCCGATGATGATCGCGTTCGAGGCCGAGGCCAGGTTCACGTTCGTCTCGGTCACGCCACCGACACCGCGGTCGATGACGCGCAACTGCACCTCGTCGTCGATCTGGATGCCGAGCAGGGCCTCCTCGAGCGCCTCCACGGTGCCCGAGTTGTCACCCTTGAGGATGAGGTTGAGCTGGCTGGTCTCCTTGAGCGCTGCATCGAGATCGTCGAGGCTGATCCGCTTGCGGCTGCGTGCGGCCAGCGCGTTGCGCTTGCGCGCATTGCGACGGTCCGCGATCTGCCGGGCGATCCGGTCCTCGTCGACCACGAGCAGGTTGTCGCCTGCGCCGGGCACCGAGGTGAAACCGATGACCTGGACGGGACGCGAGGGCAGTGCCTCGATGACGTCCTCGCCGTGCTCGTCGACCATCCGACGGACACGTCCGTAGGCGTCGCCGGCCACGATCGAGTCGCCGACCCGCAGCGTTCCGCGCGAGATGAGCACGGTCGCCACCGGTCCACGGCCGCGGTCCAGGTGCGCCTCGATGGCGACACCCTGCGCTTCCATGTCCGGGTTGGCGCGCAGATCCAGCGAGGCATCCGCGGTCAACAGCACGGCCTCGAGCAGCTGGTCGATGTTCAGACCCTGCTTCGCCGAGATGTCGACGAACATGGTGTCTCCGCCGTACTCCTCGGCCACCAGTCCGTACTCGGTCAGCTGCTGCCGGATCTTGTCCGGGTTCGCGCCTTCCTTGTCGATCTTGTTCACCGCGACCACGATCGGCACGTCGGCCGCCTGGGCGTGGTTGATCGCCTCGACCGTCTGCGGCATGACGCCGTCGTCGGCCGCGACCACGAGGATCGCGAGGTCGGTGGCCTTCGCACCACGCGCACGCATGGCCGTGAAGGCCTCGTGACCCGGGGTGTCGATGAACGTCACGAGACGCTCGTTGCCCTCGAGCGAGGTGAGCACCTGGTAGGCACCGATGTGCTGGGTGATGCCACCGGCCTCGCCCTCGCCGACGTTCTCCTTACGGATCGTGTCGAGCAGGCGGGTCTTGCCGTGGTCGACGTGACCCATGACCGTGACCACCGGCGGACGCTGCTCGAGGTCTTCCTCGGTGCCGGCGTCCTCGCCGTAGGTGAGGTCGAAGCTGCTGAGCAGCTCGCGGTCCTCGTCCTCCGGGCTGACGACCTGCACGACGTAGTTCATCTCGCCGCCGAGCAGCTCGAGGGTCTCGTCGTTCACCGACTGGGTGGCCGTGACCATCTCGCCGAGGTTGAACAGCGCCTGCACGAGTGCTGCCGGGTTCGCGTCGATCTTGTCCGCGAAATCGGACAGCGAGGCACCACGGGCAAGGCGAATGGTCTCGCCGTTGCCACGGGGCAGCCGGACGCCGCCGACTGCGGGAGCCTGCATGCTCTCGTACTCGGCGCGCTTCGCCCGCTTCGACTTGCGGCCACGACGGACTGCGCCGCCGGGACGACCGAAGGCACCTGCCGCGGCACCACGCTGACCGGGACGGCCACCGCCGCCGGGACGACCACGGAATCCACCGGCGGGAGCGCCGGCAGTTCCGGGAGCGCCACCTGCACCGGGAGCACCGGGAGCGCCGCCGCCGCGGTAACCGCCGCCACCGCCACCGGGACGACCGCCGCCGCCACCGGGACCGCCCGGACGTCCACCACCGGGACGACCTGCGCCCGGTGCGGGCCGTGCGGACCGTGCGGGCATCGCGCCCGGGTTGGGCCGAGGCGGCATGGAGCCGGGGCTGGGACGGGGACCGCCCTGACCCGGAGCCGGACGCGGACCGCCCGCACCTGCGGCGGGACGCGCGGAACCCGGAGCCGGACGGGGACCGCCCTGGCCGGGGGCCGGACGCGGGCCGCCGGGACGCGGGGCACCGGGTGCCGGACGCGGGGCGGGACGCTCGGCCGGGGCCGAGGAGTACGGGTTGTTGGCAACGCGCGGCGCCTTCGGACCCGGCTTCGGGCCGGGGGCGGACGGTGCCGGTGCGGCGCTCGCTGCGGGGGCCGCGGGTGCGGCCGGAGCTGCGGGTGCCGCCGGGGCGGCGGGTGCCGGCTTCGGAGCCGCGGGACGCGGTCCGGGCTGCGCCGACGTGGCCGGCTTCGGAGCCGGTGCGGGCGCCGCCGGGGCGGGCGCTGCCGCAGCCGGAGCTGCCGGAGCGGGTGCCGCCGGGGCGGGTGCCGCCGCAGCCGGAGCTGCCGGAGCGGGTGCCGCCGGGGCGGGTGCCGCCGGCTTGGGGCCGGGCCGCGGGCCGCCCGGCTTGGCGCCACTGGACGCCTGGGGCTTCGCGGGGGCCGCCGACGAATCGGACGACTGTGCGGACGGGAACGACTCCCGGACCCGCCGCGCAACCGGCGCCTCAACGGTGGAGGACGCCGACTTCACGAATTCGCCCTGCTCCTTGAGCCGTGCGAGTAGTTCCTTACTGGTGACACCGAGTTCCTTAGCCAACTCGTGTACACGGGCCTTGCCTGCCACTGCTCTCCTCACTGGTGAGGTCGAGCGCGGCTGGCGCCCGCACGACCTCGGGTTAACTCCGATGGACGATCATCGTTGGTGCTTCACGGTGTGCTCATGAGTGCGTTTGCCTAACTCTTCTCGAGAGGTACTGCTCTGTGGTGGATGCGGCTCGCACCCGGGATCTTGGTCGATCCCGAGGTCGAGGGCCGCCGTGTCCAGGTTTCCGGACACTCGCAGCGCCCTGCCGAATGCTCGGCGCTTCTCCGCCAGGCTCAGACAACTCGGATCGGGGTGCAACCACGCACCGCGCCCGGGGAGTCTGCGCCGAGGATCGGGCACCGCGACCCAGCCCTCCGGCCGAACCTCACGTGCGACGATCCGTAGCAGATCCGCGGCCAGCGCGCGCTTACGGCAACCGACACACGTACGCACCGGTTGACCGGTGTTTTCGCGCGCCTGTGCCGAAAACTCATGCTGAGCCATCGACCACTCTACCGCTGATACCAACATTTCCTTGCATGACGGGTCTAGACGCGGGTTGACGCAGGTCCGGACGGCGCGTCCTCAACCGGCGCGGCGTCGGATCGGATGTCGATCCGCCAGCCCGTCAAGCGTGCAGCCAGGCGGGCGTTTTGCCCCTCCTTGCCGATGGCCAGCGACAGCTGGAAGTCGGGGACGACCACCCGCGCCGCGCGCGCGTCGGCATCGACGACTGTGACGGACACAACCTTCGAGGGCGAGAGCGCATTGCCCACGAAGCGTGCCGGATTGTCGTCGAAGTCGATGATGTCGATCTTCTCGCCGGCCAGTTCGCTCATCACGTTGCGCACCCGCTGGCCCATCGGGCCGATGCAGGCACCCTTGGCGTTGAGGCCCTGCACCCGGGAGGCAACCGCGATCTTGGTGCGGTGGCCCGACTCGCGTGCCACCGCGACGATCTCGACCGAGCCGTCCGCAATCTCGGGAACCTCGAGCGCGAACAGCTTGCGCACCAGGTTCGGGTGGGTCCGCGAGAGTGTGATCTGCGGCCCGCGCTGTCCACGGGTGACGCCCACGACGTAGCACTTGATCCGCTCGCCGTGCTCGTAGTTCTCCCCCGGCACCTGCTCGGCCGCCGGCAGCACGCCCTCGGCGCCGTTGGCCTCGCTGCCGATCCGCACCACGACCATGCCGCGGGCGTTGGCGCGGGTGTCGCGCTGGATGATGCCGCCGACGATCTCGCCCTCGTGGGTGGAGTACTCGCCGAAGGACTTCTCGTGCTCGGCGTCGCGCAGCCGCTGCAGGATCACCTGGCGGGCGGTGGTGGCGGCGATCCGGCCGAAGCCCTCGGGGGTGTCGTCCCACTCCTCGCCGACGAGGTTGCCGTCGGCGTCGACCTCACGGGCCATCACCCGGACGACGCCGCTCTTGGTGTTGACGTCGATGCGGGCATGCGACTGATGCCCGTCGGTGTGGCGGTATGCGGTAAGCAACGCAGCCTGAATGGTCTCGATGATGGTGGCCACCGAGATGCCCTTGTCTTCCTCGATGGCGCGCAGCGCTGCGATGTCGATATTCACTTGTCCGACCCTTCTGCCTGAATCTCTTCGTCTGTCTCGTCGTCTATTTCGTCATCGTCGTCGTCTGTCTCGTCACCCGCACCGACTACCTCGTCGGCGATCTCGGCGGGCAGCACCCGGCCCTCGGCGACCCCGCCGGCAAGTTCGAGCTCCGCCGGGCTGGGCTTCGAGAACTCCACCAGCACTACCGCTTTCAGCACGTCGCTCAGCGCGACCTCGCGCACCGTCGGGCCGCCCTTGCCGGGCAGGACCAGCGCCACGACGCCGTCGCCGAGCGCACCCACCCGGGCGGTCAGCTCCTCGTCCGCCAGCTCCACCGCGACCTTGCGTCCACGCGCGCGCCGCCAGTGCCGGAGCTCGGTGAGCGGACGGTCGACGCCCGGCGAGGTGACCTCGAGGGTGTACGGCGTCTCACCGAACTCGGCGACGCCGTCGAACACCTCGGAGATCACCCGGCTCAGTTCCGCGACCGCGTCCAGACCGAGTCCCGCGTCGCCGTCCACCATCACGCGGACGACACTGTGCTTGCCGGCCTGGGTGACGGTGACGTCTTCCAGGTCGTAGCCCTGGCGTTCGACGAGCCCGGAGAGAAGTTCGACAACCTTCTCCTTCGACGGAACCGGCATCAGTGGAACTCCTCGTTCAGTTGTGTTCGGATCAGCGGTGTTCGGATCACGAGCATTCGGCGCGACGCCTCAAGGATATCGTGCATTCGACGCACCGGTGACCAGGCTGGGTTCGAGCCGCCTGCGGTTCACCTGACAGGATGTGTCCCGTGCCTGCTGCCCTCACCCGTCCCGCGCTCTCACGGCGCGGCGCCTTCCGGATGTTCGGTGCCGCCGCCCTCGGCCTCACCGCACTCGGCGCGAGCGCCGGATGTGCCGGATCCGATTCGGACGATGCCGCCCGGGAGCCGGATCCACTGCTCGTCCCGCTGGCCGCGGCCCGCCGGGACGCGACCGACGCCGCGGCCGCCGTCGCGCTGGCACCGGATCGCGCCGGGGCCCTGGCCGTCGTCGCACAGGAACGCACCGCGCACGCGGACGCGCTGAGCGCCGAGATCGACCGGGCCGCCGGCGCCACCACGACCGCTACCGCGGCCCCGAGCACCTCGGCCGCGTCCCCGGCCGCGCCGCCGACCGTCGACGTGGTCCGCGCCGGCCTGGCCGACTCGCAGCGCGGTGCGGCGGACCTGGCCCGCCGCCTGGACGGCTACCGGGCCGGACTCCTCGGTTCGATCAGCGCCGCCGTCGCCGCGCAGCAGGCGGTGTTGCTGCCGTGACCTCCCCCACCCCCACGCCGACCCTCGGCGCGGAGCAGCAGGCCCTGGTCGACGCCCTGCGCGCCGAGCACGCCGCCGTCTACGCGTACGGCCTCATCGCCGCCTTCGCCAACCCGACGCGGATCGGTCAGGTCTCGGCCGACGCCGCGGCACACCGGGCCCGACGGGACGCCACCGCCGATGCGCTCGTCTCGGCGAGCGTGACCCCGCCGGGCGCCGAGCCCGGCTACACCGTCCCGTTCCCGGTGACCGATCCGATCTCCGCGGCCCAGCTGGCCGCCCGGGTCGAGGCGGACACCGCGGTGGCGTGGCGGTCGGTGATCGAGCGCGCCCGGTCCGAGCACACTCGCGGGGTCGGCGTCGATGCGCTCACCGAAAGCGCACTGCGGCTTGCGAACTGGCAGGTGGTCCTCGGCGTGACGCCGCCGACCACGGCGTTCCCCGGCCAGCCCGCGTAGCCGGCCCGAGCGGTCGGTGCGGCGCGCGCCACACCGGCCGCTCCCGGCACCGGCCGTCAATGCGTGACGGGGCACCGTCCGGTGAAGTCCACTTCGAACTCCTTGATTCCGTTGAGCCAACCCGAGCGCAGTCGCTTCGGGTCACCCAGCTTGGCGATGTCGGGCAGGTGGTCGGCGATCGCGTTGAAGATCAGGTCGATCTCGAGTCGCGCCAGGGTCGCGCCGATGCAGAAGTGCGCGCCGGTGCCACCGAAGCCCAGGTGCGGGTTGGGGTCTCGGGTGATGTCGAACGTCGTCGGGTCGTCGAAGACGTCCTCGTCGAAGTTGGCCGAGGCGTAGAACATCGCAACCCTGTCCCCCTTCCTGATCTGCCGGCCACCGAGCGTGGTGTCGGTCAGCGCGGTCCGCTGGAAGGCCGTGACGGGGGTGGCCCAACGGACGATCTCGTCGGCGGCGGTGCGGGGGCGCTCCCGCTTGTAGAGCTCCCACTGCTCCGGATTCTCGAGGAACGCGATCATCCCGTGGGTGATGGCGTTCCTGGTGGTCTCGTTGCCCGCGACCGCGAGCACGAGGACGAAGAACCCGAACTCCTCGGGACTGAGTTCGTCGCCGTCGACGTCGGCCTGCAGCAACCGGGTGACGATGTCGTCGGCCGGGCACCGCTTCCGTTCCGCCGCCATCCCGTACGCGTACCCGAGCAGCTCCATCGTCGCGGTCTCGTGGTCGCTCTCGGACGTGGCGTCCTCGTAGCCGGTCATCCGGTTGGACCAGTCGAAGACCTTGCCCCGGTCCTCCTGGGGGATGCCGATGAGCTCCGCGATCGCCTGCAGCGGCAGCTCACTGGCAACGCGGGTGACGAAGTCACCTGCGCCGGCCGCCGCGGCCTCGGTGACGATCTTCTCCGCACGCTCGGACAGCGCGCCCTCGAGCATGCCCACCGCACGGGGCGTGAAGCCACGCGCGATGATCTTGCGCAGCTTGGTGTGTTCCGGCGCGTCCTTGAAGAGCAGGATGTGACGCAGCGACTCGACGGCCTCACGGGGGATGTCGTCGTTGAACCGGACGATCGCGGTGTTCTCCCACGTGGAGTACACGTCACCGTCGCGGGAGACCTCCTTGACGTCCTCGTGCCGGGTGACAACCCAGTAGCCGTCGTCCTGGAACCCGCCGGTGCTCGGTGGTTGCGGGCACCACCAGACCGGCGCGGCTCTGCGCAGCTCGGCGAACTCCGCGTGCGGCACGCGCGTCGAGTAGATGTCCGGGTCGGTGGGGTCGAATCCGTCGGGCAGGTTCGGAATGGTCACTGTGATCTCCTCGTGTCGGACCGTCGACATCCAGCCTTGCCGGAGAACAGCTTTGCGGCTTGGCCTAGTTGTCCAAGGACCCCCGGCCGCTTTGTCCGGTCGACACATCCGCGTCGGTTCGGCCGCCGAAGGTGTCGAAGTAGTCCAGTGCCAACTCCAGATGCAGCGTGCGGTGGTTGATTCGCCGACCGAGTCGCTCCTCGATCTGTTGCACGCGGTACCGGACGGTGTTCTTGTGCACGCCGAGATGGCGAGCTGCGGCCTCGAAGTTCCCGTGGTGCGACAGGACCGCCCCGAGCGTCTCCCGGAGCCTGGCGGCGGGCTCGTCCTCCCCCAGCAGCCCGTGGAGCTCCCGTTCGACGAGGGTGTCCATGGCGTCCGGGCGGGACGCCAGCATCGAGACGAGCTCGACGTCGCGGTAGCTGGTGACGGGCTGGCTCCGTTGGGCGCGCGTGGCGATCTGTTGCGCCGCCTGGGCTTCGCGGTGGGTGCGCCGGAACCCGTCGATGCCCTGTCCCGGCCGGCCCACCGCGACCCGTATGCCCGGGGGCACGAGGTCCGGATTGATCGCGGGTTCCTCGTCGACGCCGGTCACCATCCAGGCCCACAGCCCCCGTGCACCCGATGGGACGCAGAGGATCTCGGCCGAGGATGCGGACCGCGCGAGCCTCAGCGCGAGCGGCTCGAAGATCCGCGAGTCGATGGAGATGGCGTGATCGGTTGTCCACAACACCAGTGCGGTGTGGACCCGGTGGACCGGGTAGCCGAGCCGCACGGATGCGTCGTCGAGGCTGTTCTCGGTGCCGTCCAGGATCTCGCGCACCGTGTTGACCCTCATCGAGAATGCTCCGCTGAGCAGTCTTTCGCGTTCCTGCGTATAGGTGGCGGCGAGTTCGGTGAGCATGGAGTTCATGACCTCACTCGTCTGCTCCCACATCATGACGACGAGCTGAACCTTGAAGTCCGCGGGCACCTCGGCGTCGTTGACGAAGTCCGTGACGAACCGCCAGACCGCCCGGTGACCGGCGTGATAGAGCTGCGACAGGAACCGCAACTCCAGGCCGCGGCGCGCGATGGTGCGTGCCAGCGAACGGGCCTCGTCGGCGACGGGGACGGACCAGTCGGGGTCGGCGTCCGCGCGCCGCACCACCAGGATGAGCCGGAACTGGCTGCGCACGGCGAGTTGGAGGTCACGCTGGATCTCGGCGTCCGTGGACAGCTCCGGGACGTCCGCCCCCATGGACCGCCCGACCTTGTCGATGAACCTTTCGAGATCGGCGCGGGACAGGGTTTCGGCGACGTAGTTGCGCATCCACTGTCCGGCCGCGGTGGTACTCGGCGTGTCCATGCCCCTCCTCGGACGACGGAGTCGTGTGCGGACAACTCCTGACGGACCGCCCAGCGTATTCAGTGCCCCAGCCCGGCGATCGCGATTCGGTCGCGGCGCTCCGACCCGACCGCGGCCGGCGGTCACCGCCCGCTGATCGGGAGGACCCGGTGCGAGTGTGACGGGGCACACCCTAGGGTCTGTCCATAAGCAACAACAGCCACAGACGGGACGGGCATCTTGGACCTCGCGCAGCGGATCGACAACCTCGAACAGATCGAGGCGATCAAGAAACTCAAGTACGGGTACTGGCGGGCCTGCGACGCCAAGGACCCGGTCGGCTTCCGGGCCAGCTTCGTGCGCACCGGCGCCGACATCGACTACGGCCCGCTCGGGGCGTTCCAGGACGCCGACCCGATGACGGAGATCTTCACCCGGATCGCCCTCCACAAGGTCGACGGCAAGCACGTCATCTACGACATGCACCACGGCATGCACCCGGACATCACCGTGACCGGGGAGCACACCGCCACCGGCCGCTGGACGCTGCGCTTCCGGCAGGTGAACCTGATCGACAACACCGAGACCCTCTCCACCGGCGAGTACGACGACGAGTACGTGATCGAGGACGGCGCCTGGAAGATGTCCAAGTGCCACTGCGTGACGACCTGGTCGATCACCCGCCCGCTGTCGCCCGACGCCGTCATCACCGGCGACTTCCCGGCGACCCACGAGAAGGCGGCGACGCGATGAGCGAACGCAAGGTCGCCCTCGTCACCGGTGCCAGCCGCAGTGTCGGCAAGGGCGTCGCCCTGGCCCTCGGCTCGGACGGCTGGACCGTCTACGTCACCGCCCGCGGCGAGGTGGGCACCGGCGGCCCGCTCGACGCCACCGTCGAGGAGATCGACGCGCGCGGCGGCCGGGGCATCGCGGTCCAGTGCGACCACACCGACGACGCCCAGATCGAGCAACTGTTCGCCCGGATCGCCGAGGAGCAGGACGGCCGGCTGGACCTGCTGGTCAACAACGCCTGGGCGGGCCCGTCCGACGGGTACGCCGGGTTCTCGCAGCCGTTCTGGAAGCGACCGGTCGACGACTGGGACTCGCTGATCGGGATCGGCCTGCGCGCGCACTACGTCGCCAGCGTCGAGGCCGCGAAGCTGATGGTGCCGCGCGGCAGCGGACTGATCGGCAACATCTCGTCCTTCGGCACCCGCGGCTACCTGCACTCGGTGCTCTACGGGATGTCGAAGGCCGGCCTGGACAAGATGGCGGCGGACATGGCAGTCGAGCTCAAGGGCACCGGGGTCAGCGCGCTGTCCTTCTGGCCGGGACTGGTCCGCAACGAGCGGATGATCGCCAGCGGCATGAAGAGCTTCGAGGGGTTCTCCCTCTCGGACGCCGAGACCCCCGAGTTCATCGGGCGGGTGATCGTCGCGCTGGCCAACGACCCGAAGGTCGGCGAGCGCAGCGGACACACCCAGATCGTGGCCGAGACCGCGCTGGAGTACGGCATCACCGACGTCGACGGCGCCCAGCCGGCCTCGCACCGAGCGGCGTTCGGCGGCGGCGCGCTGTACTGACCGCGCGGCTCACACCCGGGCTCTCCCCGGCCCCGCCCTTGCCCGACGGCGGGGCCGGGGGGCACGATTGACCCGTGCCCTCGGAGGTGCCCATGGACAGACCCGCTGAGTCTCGACTGGTCTTCGCCGGTCCCGACGGCAGTCGGCACCTGGTGGACCTGTCGCCCGACCTGCCCCGCGTCACCGTCGGACGCGACCCGACGTCGGGCCTGCGGCTCGGCGACGACGACGAGGTGTCCCGGCTGCACGCGGTGATCGAATGCGTCGGGGCGCACTGGACGATCGTCGACGACGGGCTCTCCCGCAACGGCACCTTCGTCAACGGTGACCGCATCGTCGGCAGGCGACGGCTCACCGCCGGGGACAGCATCCGGATCGGCGGCACCGTGCTGACCTACCAGGAATTCGGCGGCCAACCGGTCGAGGCGACGATGGTGGCCTCGAACACCCCCACCGCCCGCTCACTCACGCCGACGCAGCGCTCGATCCTCATGGCGCTGTGCCGGCCGTACAAGCACGGCGCGATGTTCGCGAATCCCGCGTCGAACCAGCAGATCGCCGCGGAACTGTTCCTCAGCGTCGACACCATCAAGACGCACCTGCGCACGCTGTTCGGCAAGTTCGGGGTCGAGGACCTGCCGCAGAACCAGAAGCGGGTGCGGCTCGCCGAGCTGGCGATGCACAGCGGCATCATCAACGCCCGCGACCTCTGATCAACCGGCCGCCGCGGCCAGCTCCCGGTCGGCGGTGCGCGGTCCGCGGGCCGCCGCACCGACCCGCGCCAGCAGCGCCGCGATCGCGCCCGCGACCTCCGCGGGGCGTTCGAGGATCACCGAGTGCCCGGCGCCCTCGATCCGTACCAGCTCGGCGGCAGGCATCCGGCTCGCCATCTCGGTCGAGTGCGAGAACGGCGTCAGCAGGTCCGCACTACCGCACACCACGACGGACGGGATGGATGCCAACGTCGTCAACGTCCCGGTCTCGTCGTAGTCGGCGAACGACGCCAGGAAGCCACACATCGTCGCCACCGAGGTGTCGTTCACCATCGCCGCGGCCACCGCCACGATGCGTGGGTCCACGCTGAGGTTTCCGACGGCCGCGACGCGGACGAGCGCGCCGCACAGGTTGTGGCCCAGCCGCCGCGACCCCTGGGCGATCCGCGGCGCCCACCGGACCGCCGCCTGCAGCACCGACAGCGCGGGGCCGCGCAACAGCCGTCCGGGGCCGGTGTCGGCCAGCCCGCCCGCCGCCGTCGAGATCAGGGCGAGGCCCACCAGTCGGTCGCCGACCAGCCGCGGATTCTGCCGCGCGTAGGTCAGCGCGGCCATCCCGCCCATCGAGTGTCCGACGAGCACCACCGGCCCGTGTGGGGCAACCGTGGCGAGCACCGCGCCGAGGTCGCGGCCGAGTTGCTCGATCGTGTACGCCGCCGCGGGGGCGTGACCGGACTCGCCGTGCCCGCGGTGGTCGTAGAAGACCATCCGCACGTCGTCGCCCCAGGAACCGGCCAACTGCTCCCGCAGGACCGACCACGACTCCGAGTGCAGGCAGTGCCCGTGTACGAAGACGGCGGTGACCGCGGCGTCGGGGCTGCCGTACTCGCGGACGGCGAGGGGGACGCCGTCGTCGGCAGTGACCGTGACCCGGCGCCCGCCGGCAGGGACAGTGACCCGGCGCCCGCCGGAGGGGAGAGTCTTCGACCTGCTGTCCTCGTTCGACATGGTGTCCTCCTCACGTACCTGATGTATCGGTTCGGCGCCGCGGTTCCTTACACCCGGATCGCTACTTCATCGGCGGCAGTCCCGGGATGCTCGGGCCGCTGCCGAGGTTCACCCCGCCGGGACCCGCACCGATCCCGCCGACGCCGAGCGGTCCGACGTTGGCCCCGCCGATGGCGACGTTGCCGTTCGATCCGGGGGCGCCGGTCGTGCCGGCGCCGCCGGTCGGGAGCGCACCGTTCGCCGGTGCCCCGTTCTGCGGTGCCCCGAAGCCGAGGTCCGGTGCCTGGGCGGCGGCGATGCCCGCACCGGCGGAGAGCATGAGGAAGGCCGCGGCCGCTGCCATGGTGGTGCGCCGGGCGATTGTGGTGTCGAACATTTGATGATCCCTTCGGAGTGTGGAGGGGGCCGGCACCGGCGTGGTGATGTGGTGCCGGCCCCTTGGTGGTCGGGGTGTGCCTGTGGTCAGCAGAAGATGAACGGGAAGCTGCAGTCCTGCTCGGTGGTCGTCGTGGTCGTGGTCGTGTCGGTCGGGTTGTTGGTCCCGCCCGCGCCGCCTGCCCCACCGGCCCCGCCGGCGCCACCGTTCGCGTCACCGGTGGTCGCGTTGCCGCTGTTGCCGCCGACCGCGCCGCCGCCGTTGCCGGACGACACGCCGCCCTGGTTGCCGTTGCCGATGTTCACGCCGCCGATGCCGACGTTGCCGCTGCCGCCCTGACCGCCGGTGGCGTTGCCGCCGTTGCCGGTCGTCGCGTCGCCGGTCTCGGCGGTTCCGCCTGCGCCACCGGGTGCGCCCGCACCGCCGTTCGCGTCGGCGGAGGCGATGCCCGCTCCGGCGGCCAGGGCGAAGGCGGCGATGGCGGCAGAAGCGAAAGCGCGCTTGATGGTGTTCGACATTTCGAAGCTCCTTGTTCGGTGGGGTTGGTTTCGTTCTGTCACACAAGCTTCCGGCCTGGGCGCCGTCACCGACAGGCACCCAAGGTGGCAACCCGACCACCCCTGCGGCTGCCGAACCCACCCCGCGGGAGGACCCTGCGCACGGAAACGGGCCGGTACCCCGCCGTTCGGCGGGATACCGGCCCGAGATCGAGCGACGCGTCAGCAGAAGAAGTACGGGAAGCTGCAGTCCTGCTCGGTCGTGGTCGTGGTGGTGTTCGTGGTCGGGTTGTTCGTCCCGCCCGCGCCGCCAGCCCCACCGGCCCCGCCTGCGCCACCGTTCGCGCCACCGGTGGTCGCGTTGCCGCTGTTGCCACCGACCGCGCCGCCGCCGTTGCCGGACGACACGCCGCCCTGGTTGCCGTTGCCGATGTTCACGCCACCGATGGCCACGTTGCCGCTGCCACCCTGACCGCCGGTCGCGTTGCCGCCGTTGCCGGTCGTCGCGTCGCCCGACTGGGCGGTTCCGCCGGCACCACCGGGTGCGCCCGCACCGCCGTTCGCGTCGGCGGCGGCGATGCCCGCTCCGGCGGCCAGGGCGAAGGCGGCGATGGCGGCGGAAGCGAAAGCGCGCTTGATGGTGTTCGACATTTCGGAGCTCCTCGTACGGTGGGGTTGATGTTCGATGGGGTTGATTTCGTTCTGTCACACAAGCTTCCGCCGTCACCGGCGTCGCCGACAGGCACCCGAGGTGGCAACCCGACCACCCCCGCGACTACCGGAATCACCCCCATGAGGGAGCAACCCGTCGCACGATCTCGGGCCGGCACCCGCCGTGTGGCGGGGTACCGGCCCGAGATCGAGTGGGGCTCCACCGCTCGCTGCGATTGCAGCGGGCGCGTCGGCCGCCGACCGTCAGCAGAAGATGTACGGGAAGCTGCAGTCCTGCTCGGTGGTCGTGGTCGTGGTGGTGTTCGTGGTCGGGTTGTTGGTCCCGCCCGCGCCGCCTGCTCCACCGGCCCCGCCGGGGCCGCCGGTCGCGTTACCGGTGGTCGCGTTGCCGCTGTTTCCACCCTGCGCGCCGCCACCGTTACCGGAGGAGACCCCGCCCTGGTTGCCGTTGCCGATGTTCACGCCGCCGATGCCGACGTTGCCGCTGCCACCCTGACCGCCGGTGGCGTTGCCACCGTTGCCGGTCGTCGCGTTACCGGACTGGGCGCCGCCGCCGGCGCCACCGGGTGCGCCCGTACCGCCGTTCGCGTCAGCGGAGGCGATGCCCGCTCCGGCGGCCAGGGCGAAGGCGGCGATGGCGGCGGAAGCGAAAGCGCGCTTGATGGTGTTCGACATGGTGTGCTCCTCGTTCGGTGGGGGTTGGTCTTGCTTGGTCACACAAGCTTCCGACCTCACGGCCCCCGCCGACAGGCACCCAAGGTGGCGACACCCTCACCCCCGGTGGGGGGCGCTACACCGCCCTGGAGGCCGCCGCGGGCGCCGGATCGGTCAGCGGCGCCTCGGGTTGCACCTCGACGAGCACCAGGTGCGCGCCGCGTGGCGCGGTCACCACCGCGACGATGGCGTTCGCGATGTCCGAGGCGCGCAGGAAGTAGCCGTGCCGCGCGAAGCCCCAGGTCTTCCACGACTCTGCCAACGGACCGATGACCTCCGGCGTGGCATCCATTCCCATGCCCGTCAGGGTCTGGCCGGGCCGAACGACGGAGGCGCGAATCCCGGTGCCCTCGAGCTCCATTCGCATCTGCCTGCCCATCGCCTCGAGGCCGGCCTTGGCTGCGTCGTAGGCGCCCATCAGCGGCCGCTGACGGTCCGCGCAGTCGGATCCGATCAGTACGAAGTCGCCGCGCCTGCGTTCACGCATCCCGGGCAGGACCCGGTGGGCCAGACGCTGCGCCCCCACCAGGTGCACGTCGATCTGCCTGGCGAAACAGGCCGGGTCCATCCGGTCCGCGGCGCCGAACTCGAGGTCGCCGGCCCCCGAGACCACGATCTCGGCGGGACCGAGCGCCCGCTCGGCGGCCGTGACGAACTCGTCCACCGAGTCGATGTCGGTGACGTCGAGGAAGTGCGCGAACGCCTCTCCCCCGCCGGCGCGGATCGTTTCGGCGATCGCCTCGCTCTGCTCCACCCGCCGGGCGCCGAGCGCGACCGGGTGACCGAGCTCGGCCAGCGCACGGGCGGTTGCCTCGCCGATCCCCGAGGACGCGCCGCTGATCAGCGCGGGACGCCGGGCGGGATGGGGTTCGAATCTGGGCATCAGCGCACCCGCACCGTCACCGGCAGGGCGGCGAAGCCCCGCACGCTGGTCGAGTGGACGCGTTCGATCCCGGACTCGTCGACCTCGAAGCCGGACACCTGTCGGGCGAACTCGGCGAGCGCGATGTTCGTCTCCAGCCGGGCCAGGTGAGCACCGAGACAGAAGTGCACCCCGCCCCCGAAGCTGACCAGCTTGGCGGTCGAGCTCCGGCCGATCTGGAACTCGTCGGCGTCCTCGAAGACCTCGGAGTCACGGTTGGCCGAGCCGACCAGGAGCAGCATCTTCTCCCCGGCGGGCACCGTCTCGCCGTAGTACTCGAGATCCTCCGTGGTGGTCCTCGCGATGATCTGGCTCGACGTGTCGTAGCGCAGGGTCTCCTCCGTCCACGGCGACACGTCGACGGACCCCCGACCCGCGTCGCCGAGGAGCGGCGCGACCTGGTCGGGATTGCGGGCGCCCCAGTAGAGCGCGTTGCCCAGCAGCTTGGTGGTGGTCTCGTTGCCCGCCACCACCATCAGGAACAGGAACCCGAGGATCTCCGCGTCGGACAGCTTGTCCCCGTCAACCTCCGCGTCCAGCAGCGCCGAGGTGAGGTCCTCGGTGCGCGAGCGTCGACGCTGCGCGATCATGTCCTTGTAGTAGGTCATCAGGGTGATCGAGGACTCCACCGCGGCCGGCGGGACGTCCTGGACACCGTCCTCCCGGTGCACCACCAGGTCCGCCATCCTGCGCAGCTCGGCGCGGTCGGGTTCGGGCACGCCCATCAGCTCCGAGATGACGTCCATCGGCAGCTTGCCCGCGAAGTCCGAGATCGCGTCGAACTCCCCCGCCGCGAGCGCCGGATCCAGGTGCAGTCTCGTCAGTTCCCGGATGCGCCCCTCCAGCTCCGCCACCCTGCGCGGGGTGAATCCACGAGAGACCAACTGCCGCAGCCGCATGTGCCTCGGATCGTCCATCGCGAGGAACGACATCACGTAGTGCGCGTGCGGACCGTAGGCCGCCGGGTCGAGCGAGACGCCATTGGCGCTCGACAGGCGCCGACCGTCCTTGAACGCCTCCGCGACGTCGCGATGCCGCGAGAGCGCCCAGAACCCGAGGTCCGGGTTGTGGTAGATCGGTGACTGCTCCCGAAGCCGTCCGTAGACGGGGTAGGGGTCGTCGTGGAAGCCGTAGTCGTACGGATTGAACACCACCGGGTCGATCAGGGCCTCGGGCATGGAATCACTCCAGAATCATTGTGGCGGAACGCTCGAGCCGATCGGCGAGCTGCTCGTAGGAGCCGTATCCCATGCCGGCGCGGAGCAGCGCGCCGGCATAGAGGAGTTCGAGTGTCTCCAGCACGTCGGGGTCGGCTCCGGCACCCAGTGCGCCCTCCAGGCGCCCCCGGATCTCGAGCCCGATCCGGCCGCGCAGGTGCTCGACGTCCGGATCGCCGCCGAGCAGGGCGTTGGTGACGGCGGCAGACAGGCCCGGCTCGTCGGCCAGCAGGAGCGCGATGTCACGCAGCACCGCGACCACCCGACCGGTCCGGCCGGACTCCGAGGGTTCGGGCCGGGGCGAGCCCGAGAGCCGGCGCCAGAACACCTCGGCCACCAGGTGTTCCTTGGAGGAGAAGTAGGTGTAGGCGGTGGCCGGGCCGACACCGGCCCGTGACGCGACGGTGCGCACCGTCAGGCCCGCGAAGTCCTCCTCGCGGAGCACGTCCACGGCGGCCGCGCACAGCCTGTCGACGGTGTCGGCCTGCTTGGGGGTCAGGCGCCGGCGGGTGGACTCGAAACTTTGACTAGACACATGTCCAGACACTACTACAGTTCGAGGTCCGAAACCGTCCAGCCGGACGGCACCCCGGCCCGTCTCACTCGTCGTCACGGCTGGTCAGCAGGGCGGCGCGCCCTACAGCCCGATCTTCATGCCTGCGCCGCCGTCGACGCGCAACTGCTGTCCGGTCACGTACCGGGACTCGTCCGAGGCGAGGAACAGCACCGCGTGCGAGATGTCCTCCGGCTCGACCCACGGAATCGGCATGGCCTGCATGAACGGGAAGGTCACCGCCGCGTCCTCGCCGGTGGGGTTCTCGAGGTCCGGACGGAACGTCTTGTACATCGGCGGACTCTGCAGCATGTCGGTGTTGCAGTTGGTCGGATGGATCGCGTTGACCCGGATCGAACTGGGCCCGAGGGTCAGGGCGAGCGAACTCGTGTACGTCGCGATCATCTTCTTGGCCAGTCCGTACCCGTCCCCGCCCGGCCCCTGCAGCGCCTGCTGGCCGTTCAACCCGGTCTGCGGCACCAGGCCGGCGACGGACCCGATCGCGATGATCGACGCGCCCGCACCCAGGTGCGGCATCGCCGCATGCACGGTGTTGACCACGCCGACGAAGTCGACGTCGAACGCGTCGACAAAGCCCATGATCGGAATGTGGTTGCCCAGCGGGCAGATTCCGGCATTGGCCACCACGATGTCGAGACCGCCGAGGTCGGCCACCGCCTCGGCCAACCTCGCCTCCATCGCCGCCCGGTCACGGACGTCGACCTTGGCGGCGACCACCCGGCGGCCGGCCTTCTCGACCAGTCTCGCGGTTTCGGCGAGATCCGACTCGCCGGCGAGCGGGTACTCGTTGGTGGCGATGTCCTCGCAGATGTCGAAGGCGATGACGTCCGCCCCCTCCCCGGCCAGCCGGACCGCGTGACTGCGGCCCTGCCCCCTGGCTGCACCGGTGACGAACGCGACCTTGCCTGCAACTCGACTCATTGCATCTCCCTTCGAACGAACGAACAGGGGAACGGTGATCGGGCACACGCCGCACCCACCCGAGGACACCAAAGGAGCACGAGTCCCGCGAGCGATGGCGACCGTCCCGGCGCCGACTTTCCGGCGCCGCGGCGGTGTGACGAACAGTAGACACGAAGTCCGTCGTTTGTCGATACCGACTTCGAAATCTCTTCTGCCCGAATCTCATTGCGCGTGACAACTGTGCGAACTATAGTCCAGACGCCTGTCCAGAAGAGGAAGGGTTTGCGCATGACGCTCCGACCAGCCGACAGCTCGGCACTGCTCGTCGACGGAAAGCTGATTCCGGGGTCCGGGGGCACCTTCGAGGTCCTCAACCCCGCCACCGAGGAGGTCGTCGGCCTCGCCGCCCAGGGCACCGCATCGGACATGGACGCCGCGATCGGGGCCGCGCGACGCGCCTTCGACACCACCGACTGGAGCCGCGACCACGCCTTCCGGGCCCGGTGCCTGCGACAGCTCTGCGACGCGCTGCAGTCCCACCTCGAGGAGCTGCGCGAGATCACCATCGCCGAGGTCGGCGCCCCCGCCCTGCTCACCAGCGGACCGCAGCTCGAGGGACCCGTCGCCGACCTGCGGTACTGGGCGGACCTCGCCGAGGGCTACTCCTGGGAAACGGATCTCGGCACCGCGACCCCGATGGGCATCGCCACCCGGCGGCGGGTGTTCAAGGAGGCGGTCGGCGTGGTCGGCGCCATCACCCCGTGGAACTTCCCGCACCAGATCAACTTCGCCAAGCTCGGCCCGGCCCTGGCCGCCGGCAACACCGTCGTGCTCAAGCCGGCCCCCGACACCCCGTGGTGTGCCGCCCTGGTCGGCAAGGTGATTGCCGAGGAGACCGACATCCCGCCCGGCGTGGTCAACGTCGTCACCTCCACCGACCACCGGCTCGGCGCCCAGCTCGCCGAGGACCCGCGCGTCGACCTGGTCTCGTTCACCGGGTCCACCGCGACCGGAAAGGCAGTGATGCGGGCGGCGGCGGACTCGTTGAAGAGGGTGTTCCTCGAACTCGGCGGCAAGTCCGCCTTCATCGTTCTCGACGACGCCGACATTGCCGGCGCCAGTTCCTACGCGGCGTTCTCGGTGTGCATGCACGCCGGTCAGGGGTGCGCGCTGACCACCCGCCTGCTGGTCCCGCGGGCGCGCTACGACGAGGCCGTGGCGGCTGCCGCCAGGACCATGGCCGGCATCCGGCCCGGCGATCCCACCGAACCCGGAACCGTGTGCGGCCCACTCATCTCGGCGCGCCAGCGAGACCGCGTGGAGGGATACCTCCGGCTCGCGGTCGAGGAGGGCGGCACCCTCGTCACCGGCGGCGGTCGCCCCGCCGACTTCGGCCGTGGGTTCTTCGTCGAGCCGACGCTGATCACCGGCCTGGACAACTCCGCCCGTGTCGCGCAGGAGGAGATCTTCGGTCCCGTGCTCGTCGTCCTCCCGCACGACGGCGACGACGACGCCGTCCGGATCGCCAACGAGTCCCCGTACGGACTCTCGGGCGCGGTCTGGGGCACGGACCCCGATCGGGTCGGTCGGGTGGTTGCGGGCGTCCGCACCGGAACCCTGAGCGTCAACGGCGGCGTCTGGTACAGCGCCGACGCACCCTTCGGCGGCTACAAGCAGTCCGGGATCGGACGCGAGATGGGCGTCGCCGGCTTCGAGGAGTACCTGGAGACCAAGCTCGTCGCCGCACCCGCAACCGCGTAGTTCATTCCACGACAGCAGAAGGCAGGACTTCAGATGGGACGTTTCGACGGACGCACCGCCATCGTCACCGGCGCGGCGCAGGGCATCGGCGAGGGGTACGCGAAGGCCCTGGCCGCCGAGGGCGCCAACGTGGTGGTCGCGGACCTGAACTGCGAGCTCGGCGAGACCGTGGCCAAGCAGATCGCCGCGGACGGCGGCAGCGCGGTGTTCAAGGAGGTCGACGTCGCGGACGGCGCGTCGACCCAGGCGCTGGCCGACTTCACCGTCGAGAAGTTCGGCGGCATCGAGCACCTGGTCAACAACGCCGCGATCTACGGCGACATGAAGATCGACTCGCTGCTGACCGTCGACTGGGACTACTACCGCAGGTTCATGAGCGTGAACATGGACGGCGCGCTGCAGGTCTGCCGGGCCGTGGTACCGCACATGCGCGCCAATGGCGGCTCCATCGTGAACCAGTCCTCCACCGCCGCCTGGCTGTACTCGAACTACTACGGCCTGGCGAAGGCCGGGGTCAACAGCCTGACCCAGCAGCTCGCGACCGAACTCGGCTGGTCGAACATCCGCATCAACGCGATCGCGCCCGGCCCGATCGACACCGAGGCCACCCGCACCGTCACCCCGGGCAACATCGTCAAGGACATGGTCAAGCGAATTCCGCTGCAGCGCATGGGAACCACCGACGACCTGGTGGGCATGTGCCTGTTCCTGCTCTCCGACGAGGCGGGCTGGGTCACCGGCCAGATATTCAACGTCGACGGCGGACAGGTGTACCGCTCGTGACCGCGGCAGCGACCGACGTGACACTCGGCTACATCGGCCTCGGCAACATGGGCGCGCCGATGGCCAAGCGGCTGCTCGACTGGCCCGGCGGCCTGGTGGTCTGCGACGCCCGGCCCGAGGCCACCGAGCCGTTCGCCGCGGCCGGCGCGCGGGTCGCGGCCGCCCCCGCTGCGGTCGCCGCCGAGGCGACGGTGATCTCCGTGACGGTGCTCGACGACGCCCAGGTCCGCGAGGTGGTTACCGGGCCGGACGGCATCCTGTCCACCGCCCGGGCGGGGACGGTGATCGCGGTGCACTCGACGATCTCGGACGTCACCGCGGTCGAACTCGCCCGCACCTGTGCCGAGGCGGGCGTGCACCTGATCGACGCACCGGTCAGCGGCGGCGCGCCTGGCGCCCAGCAGGGCCGCCTCGCGGTGATGGTCGGCGGCCCGGAGGAGGCGTTCGCCGCGGTCCGCGAGCCGTTCGGCGCCTTCGCCGAACTGGTGGTGCACGCGGGCGACGTCGGCGCGGGGACGCGGATGAAGCTGGCCCGCAACCTGCTGCACTTCATCTCGTTCACCGCCGCCACCGAGGCACAGCGACTCGCCGAGGCCGCCGGCCTCGACATCCGCACCCTCGGCAAGGTCGTCCGGCACACCGACGCCATCACCGGCGGCGCCGGGGCGATCATGCTGCGCGAAACCACCGCCCCGGTCGCCGAGTCCGACGGCTGGTTCTCGATCCTGAGCCACGTCCGCAACCTCGGCGAGAAGGACCTCGCCCTCGCACTCGACCTCGGCGCGCGACTCGGCGTCGACCTGCCGCTGGCGCTGCGCGCACTCACCGGGCTGGGTCCGGGGCTGGGCGTCGGCACCGGAACCATCGAAGAATCCACCGTGAAGGAGCACGCATGACCGACCAGAACGGCTCGAACCCCACCGAGGCCCGCAAGCGCGGCGTCGCCATGATGAACCAGGTGTACGGCTGGGAGATGCCGTCCGACGTGCCCGGCGACTTCTTCGCCGTCACCGCGGACCACCTGTTCGCCGACATCTGGACCCGACCGGGCCTGAGCGTGCGCGACCGTCGTCTGCTGCTGCTCGGCGCGATCACCGCGCAGGGGCAGGGCGACGTCGCGAAGATCCAGCTCAATGCGGCGCTGCACAACGAGGAGCTCACCGAGCAGCAGTGCGAGGAGGCCGCGATCTTCCTGTGCCACTACGTCGGCTGGCCGCTGGGCACCGGCCTGAACAACGCGCTGGTCGCCGTGAAGGCCGACCGGCGCCGGGCGGCCCGCGAGGCGGAGCAGGCGGCGGCCGCGGAGTCCGCCGTTTCGACCACGGGCTGAGGCCGCAACGGAAATACTGCACACAAGGCAACAACCCTCGAGAGAAGGACCCGATCCATGGCCGAGGCCACCCCCATCCGTCCACTGTCCGTCGACCAGGTGCTTTCCTGGGACCACGAGGCCGACGTGGTGATCGCCGGCTACGGCATCGCCGGCGTCAGCGCCGCGATCGAGGCGGCCCGAGCCGGGGCCGACGTGCTGGTGCTCGAGCGAACCAGCGGATGGGGTGGCGCGGCCGCCCTCGCGGGCGGCTTCATCTACCTCGGCGGCGGCACCCCGCTGCAGCAGGCTCTCGGGTTCGAGGACTCCCCCGAGAACATGAAGGCATTCATGATGGCGGCGCTCGGCCCCGGCGCCGACGAGGAGAAGATCACCGACTACTGCAACGGCAGCGTCGAGCACTACAACTGGCTGGTCGACAACGGTGTGCCGTTCAAGGAGAGCTTCTACGGCCAGCCCGGCTGGGAGACCCCGTACGACGACGGGCTGATGTACTCCGGCGGCGAGAACGCCGCACCGTTCAACACGGTCGCCACCCCGGCGCCGCGCGGGCACGTGCCGCAGATGAGCGGCAAGCG
Source organism: Rhodococcus kronopolitis (assembly GCF_042654025.1). Lineage (NCBI taxonomy): Bacteria > Bacillati > Actinomycetota > Actinomycetes > Mycobacteriales > Nocardiaceae > Rhodococcus > Rhodococcus kronopolitis. Next base: position 311,192 of record NZ_JBHSFO010000002.1, read on the forward strand.
CACCGGCGAGAAGGGCGGCGGCTACATGCTGATGAAGCCGCTGGTCGAGACCGCCGAGAGCCTCGGCGTGCGTCACGAGTACGACATGCGGGTGCAGCGACTGATCGTCGACGGCGACAAGGTCGTCGGCATCGTCGCCAAGCACTACGGCAAGGAGCTCGCGATCCGCGCCCGCACCGGCGTGGTGCTGGCCACCGGCAGCTTCGCCTACAACAAGGAAATGGTGCAGTCGTTCGCGCCGCAGCTGATCGGCAAGCCCGGCGCCTCGATCGAGGAGCACGACGGCAAGTCGATCCAGATGGCGCAGGCGATCGGCGCGGACCTGGCGCACATGGACGCCACCGAGGTCGCGTTCTTCGGCGACCCGCAGCTGATGGTCCGCGGCATCCTCGTCAACGCCCGCGGTCAGCGGTACGTCAACGAGGACACCTACCCCGGCCGCATCGGCCAGGAGACGTTGCTGCGCAACGGCAACCAGGCGTACCTCATCATCGACGAGGCGGCCTACGAGGAGGGCTCCGCGGCGGACAGCTCCACCCCCTTCTTCCGGTTCCAGCCGAAGTGGGTCGCCGAGACGGTCGAGGAGCTCGAGTCCGAGATGGGACTGCCGGCGGGCACCCTGCAGGCCACCGTCGAGGTCTACAACCGGCACGCCGCGAACGGCGAGGACCCGGTGCTCGGCAAGAAGGCCGAGTGGTGCAAGCCGATCGGCTCCCCCGTCGCGGCGCTGGACCTGCGCAACTTCACCGCCGGGTTCACCCTCGGCGGCCTGCGCACCACGATCAACTCCGAGGTGCTGCACGTGAACGGCGAGCCGATCCCCGGCCTGTACGCGGCCGGCCGCTGCACCTCCGGCGTGTGCGCCGGCGGCTACGCGAGCGGGACCTCGCTGGGCGACGGCAGCTTCTACGGTCGCCGCGCCGGGATCTCCGCGGCCAAGGGCTAACGCACAGGCGCGGTGTCCGTTCGCGAGTAGCCTCGAATCATGCCGGTCACGTGGTCGGACGACGTCGACGACATCCTCGGCGGCGACCTCACCTGCGGCCTCGCCTGCCTCACCCCGGCGGGCGGAGCCGTGGTGACGTCGGTGTCGCCGTTCGGGATGCGCGATCGCGAACTGGGCACGGTCGGCTTCACCACCTCGCTCGGCTTCGTCCGCAAACTCGAGCACATCAGGGACGATCCGCGGGTCGCGCTGGCCTTCCACGCCCGCGAGCACGGCGTCGGTGACCGCCCCGACCCGCGGTTCGTCCTCGTCCAGGGCGAGGCCCGATTCGACCCACACCCCGACCGCGCGACGCTCGACGAGATCGGCACCCGCGCGGAGCCGTTCATGGGCGCGGCGAAGACGGGACGGTTCTGGGACCGGTGGCTGCACTCGTACTACGAGGACCGGGTGCTGGTGACGGTGACCGTGACCCGCGTGGTGGCCTGGCGCTCGCCCGGCGCCGACGACGAGCCCGAGGTGTTCGGCGCACCCCGGCCCGAGGTCGCCGCCGCGCCACAGTCACCACCGAAGAAGGGCACCGGCCCACGGGTGGACGCGGCGAGAACCGGCGAGCGGGCCGCGAGACTGCCGCATCTACTGCTCGCCTACCGCGACGCCGACCGGTACCCGGTGATCGCACCGGCCGGGGTGATCGGCGCCGACGCCGCCGGCGTCCGGATGCGGGTGCCCGACTGGGTGCCGCCCGGCGGCCGTCGCGCCGGGCTGCTCGCCCACTCCTACCGGGCCCAGCTCGTCGGCCTCGAGTCCCGCCAGAACACCGGCTGGCTCGAGGTCACCGGCACCGAGGCGCGCTACGCGCCGCACACCGAGTTCGGCTTCCGTGCACCGGCGAACAAGACGATCCTGCTGCTGGCCAACGGGTTCATGGCGCGGCGCGGGCTGGCCAAGGCCCGCAGGGAGGGGCGGGTTCAGGCCCTGGATTGAACCCGCCCACCGCGGGTCAGCCCGCGACCGGCGTCCGGCCCACCTTGACCGCGAGCCGGTCCAGGAAGGCCACCACCTCGTCCTCGGACTTGTCGGGCACCCCGAAGACGACCTCGGTCACGCCGATGTCGGCCCAGCGGGCGAGCTTGTCCTGGTCGGGCTTGCCCGCCAGGACCACCACCTCCGGTGCGCCCTCGCGGCCGGCCTCCTGCCAGATCTTGCGCAGCAACAGCACGTTGTCGTCGATGTCCTGCTCGATCGGGGTGGTCATCCAGCCGTCCGCGGACCGCGCGATCCACTTGAAGTTCTTCTCGTTGCCCGCGGCCCCGACGATGACCGGAACCCGAGGCTGCTGAACCGGTTTCGGCCACGCCCAGCTGGGGCCGAACTTCACGAACTCGCCGTCGTAGCTGGCCTCCTGCTGCGACCACAGCGCCGCCATGGCCTCGAGGTACTCGCGCAGCATGGTCCGGCGCCGGCCCGTCGGGACACCGTGGTCGGTGAGCTCGTCGAGGTTCCAGCCGTAGCCGACGCCGAGGGTGACGCGGCCGCCGGAGAGGTGGTCGAGGGAGGCGATGGTCTTGGCCAGGGTGATCGGGTCGTGCTCGACGGGCAACGCCACCGCGGTGCCGAGACGGATCGTCTGGGTCACCGAGCAGGCCGTCGCCAGCGCCACCCACGGGTCCAGGGTGCGCATGTAGCGGTCGTCGGGCAGCGTCTCGTCGCCGGTCTGCGGGTGCGCGGCGTCGCGTCGGGCCGGGATGTGGGTGTGCTCGGGCACGTAGAACGAGTCGAACCCGCTACGTTCCGCAGCACGCGCCGCCGAGGCCGGAGTGATGCCCCTGTCGCTCGTGAACAGGGTGATGCCGAACTTCATCGTCGGACTCCTCGAAATCGTGTGCCAGCCAGGGGGGAACCCGCACACTATGGCCCGCGGCGTCGGTCCGGCAAGGAAATGGGCGGTACCGGCGGGAACTGCCACGCCGGTCGGTGGGTTCCGACATGCGTGGTGGACCTGGTCTCCACTGTTCCCGTGTGACGATGGCTGTCGCAGTGTGAACGTGGGAGGCAGCAGATGACGGGTCGCAAGGGGTGGTCCTGGCGCGGGGCGGCCGTTGCGCTGACCGCAGCTGCTGTGGTCACCTGGTTGGGAGCCGTCGTGGCCGCTGATATTCGCCGGGCGCCCGATGCGAACTGCATCGCGGTCGACTCCAGCCTGATGGATGTGATCGCAAGTAGGCCGGCCGCCGACCCCGTCGAGCCGCTCGAGGCAGTAGCCGTCCACGACCCATGGACCCGCAGCAAGGGCTCCGTGCCATTCGACAACTACTACGCAATCACCATGCAGTTCCGGAGGAGCGACGGCTCGATCGACCACGGAGTATGGGGATTGGGCTCAGACTCACCGCTCCCAGTGGGCCCGGCGCTGACGGTGGTTGCCGGCAGCGCACCACTTGTCAGCGTGGACAGTTCCGCGCGGCAGAGCACCGTCTGGCCAGACACCGAGATGTCCTTTCCGGAAGACGCCAACTCGGTGAAGAAGTCCCGGCAGTGCCTGGAATCCGTTTCATGACCGGGCACACCCGCAGGGACAGTCGGGAGTCCTCTAGGGGTCCTGGACCAGGCTGAGATCGAACCTGTTGTCGGAGAACAATACTCAGCCTAGGAAATCCTGTGCTCCTCGATCGACGTGCCGAACCCCGTTCCGTTCAGGTCGAGGAACAGCTCGCGTTCGGTGACGGAGACGGTGGCCGTGTTCCGCCGCTCGACGGCTGCGGACGCGGCATCGACGAAGGAGCGGTCGAAGCTGAATACGGGGATGGACTCCGCCCGGTGGATTCGTTTGCCGGTCAACGGAGTCAGAACCTTCTCCGGATCGCGGTGGGTGTAGATCGCGACGCGGTCGGCAAGTTTGGCGGCGCGATGGATGCGGTCGGCGTCCGGTGCGCCGATGTCGATCCAGGCAGTGATCCGGCCGGTGAGGTCACGGACGAGGACGGCCGGTTCGTCGGTGCTGGACACCCCGCCGGAGCTGAAGGCGATGCCGTCCTCGTATTCGAGGCAGTAGGCCAGGAGTCGAGTCAACATGAACTCGGCAGTCTCGGACGGATGGCGGGCGACCCGCAGCTCCAGGTCCTGGTAGACACCGCGATCGACGTCGGCCAGCTGGACGGTGAAGGTGTGGACGGTTGCGCTGAGTGCCATGAAAGCAGCAGCTTAGCGGGCGGCCGCGCCTCCCCGGTCAGCGCGTCGGCTCGATCGCGAGCGCGACGATGCTGGCGGTCGGGATCGCTGCAGGGGCACATGCCCATCTTGGTGCGGACACGAGAGTTCGGCGTAGGTGAATACCGTTGGGCTGCACCGGTGTCTGGCGTGTGCGGTAGTTTCTGGCCGGCGGAAACGTCGGACGACGATGAATGGGGTGGATAGTGACGGTCAAGGTTGTCTTCCTGCACGGCATCGGCGACGGTGACCCGCAGGCCGGATGGTTGAATGGCCTCAATCGTGGACTGGCACAGGCCGGCTGTGAACCACTCGACGTCGCCGAGACCCTCGCTCCGCGCTACAGCGACATCCTCTCTACCGACGGGATCAGCGCGAAAATGCCCCCGGTGACCTATCGCGTCAAGGACGACTCGAAGGACCGCTTCGGGTTCGCGCGCCGTCAGGCCCACATCCAACGCGAACTGGGACTCGGTTCCACGCCGTCGGGAATGGGTATGCACCGCGTGCCCTCGGCACCGCTGAATGAGTTGCAGGGCTTCGCAGTCGACCACCTCCCTTTCTACGACCTCACCCAGGTACGCAGATACGTACGCAACGAGCCACTGCGCGGGGCGGTACTGCGCCGCATCCTGATCGAGGACTTCGGCGACGAGATCGTCCTGATCGGGCACAGCCTCGGCAGTGTCGTCGCCATCGACCTGCTCGACCACCTCCCCGAACACGTCCACGTCCGACGGTTCCTCACGATCGGCAGCCCCGCCTCCGCACCCTCGCTCCACGAGGGCAGCGAACGCCTGCTGAAGAGGTTTCCCTATGCCCGGGCCGACGACTGGTCGAACATCTTCAATCCCGGCGACGTTGTGCCCGGAGGCCGCGGCCTGGCTCCGACGTTCCCCGCAGCCCAGGACTTCGTCGTCGACATCGGTCCCTTCGAACACCGCGCCAGCAGATATCTCGGACACCCCGCAGTGGCCGGCCTGGTCTCCCAGATCATTCATCCCAGCAAGAGCGTGGTGACGACGAGGCCGGGAATCGCGGTGCGGCTGACCGACAAACAGGCATCGGTCCTACTCATGCTCCACTACGGGCATGCCGTCGCGCGTCACATCAAGGATCAGGAGACCGCCACCCGCTACGCCGGTGCGCTGCGCATCGGCCAGGATCAAGTGATCGCCGAGATCGAACAACTCGCCGCCTCTGGCCAGCAGCCGTTGGCCGCCGAACTTCACGAACTGATCGACGGCGGCCTGCCGCCGGTGCCCCACCGGTGGGAACTTCACGAGGCCGTCTCCGAACTGGTGGTGCTCGCACTGACGAACGCGGTGGATCCGTACGAGATCGACGTCGACCGCGCCCCGACGCGGGCGATACCCGAGATCGCCTTTGCCCTGGGTTTCAATAGGGACGTAGGCGTGAAGGTCATCGGCGCCATCGAGGATGTCCAGAAGGCACTGGGCCGCCGAGGCGGGGTGCCGTGGGGTCGGGTCCTGGGCGCGGCCGCCGGGATCGCACTGCTGGCGGCAGGTCCGGTCGGGTTGATCGGCGGACTGGCCGTGCTCGGAGGCCTGGCGGGTGTGGGTGGGGCGATCGCCGTCGGGGCGGTAGCGGGCGGACGCGCAGAGCCACGGCCCGCACTCGATCTCAAGACGCTTGTTCTTCGGGTGACGGTCGAACATGCACGCAAGATGCTGGATCTGCCGTTCGACCACGACCTCTGGTATCAGCTCGCCGATGCGGAAACGAACGTCTCCGTCCAGATCAACAGGCTCGAGGCATTCGGCGATCCCAAGTCGCCCCGTCTGGCCATGCTGCGTGAGGTCAAGGACTCTCTCGCCCGACTGATGCGCTTCGTCATCGCCAACGGATTCGCACCACGGACGATCAGCGTCGGAGACGAAACACCGATGACTGTCGAGGACCTGGCTCCGGTGGGTGCGGTGGCCCCGACTCCGAGCGATCACGCAGATCTGACGACCGGGCGGTGAAGGTCAGGGGACCACGACGGTGCCCCGACCCGGGACGTGCGGGAAGTTCGTGTCGATCTGGATCTCGATCCGCCCGGTCCCGACGGGCGCGGTCATCGGCACCCACAGCCCGTCCGTCGGCGAGAGCGGGGTGTCGTCACCGAGCGGCACCGGCGGCCCGGGGAAGACTCCGCTCGCGCCGGTGTCCAGGTTCTTCCACCTCAGGGTGGCCTCGACCCCGCAGTACGGGGACGTGAACACGCCCGGGACGAAGGTGAACTCCGGTCGCACCCAGACCACCGGATCGTTGCCGCCCCAGGGATTGACCGGCTCGAAGCGCGCGTCCACGGTCCCGACGCACCCGATCGCCCCGCCGCCGAGCGTGTACGTGGGCGAGATCCCCACCGGGTCGGCGGACGACCCGGTGGACGCCGCGGCGGTGCCGCCCGTCAGCGACGCCGCCACCGCGACCGACACGACAACTGTCCGAATGAGTTTCACGTTCCCTGCCCCCAGCCGACGCTACGGCGTCATCTCGTAGGCGCCATCGTAGGCGAGCACCTGCTCCCACACCCGCGCAAACCGCTGGTCGTCGACCACCGGCTTGCGGATCGCGCCGAGCGCCCACACCTGCTGGGCCGGCGTCGACGAGGACTTGCCGTGCAGCGCAACGGCGTAGCCGGAGAAGTCGCGGACCTGGAAGTCGAAGATCTGGTCCAGCAGATCGCGGTCGAGGCCGGTGAGCTCGGCCTGCTCGAGGATCAGCTGGCCGTACACGACCAGCGAGAAGAGGTGCCCGACGTTGAGCAGGAAGTCCAGGTCCTTCTGCTGCTCGGCGTCCGGGCCCGCGGTGGTGAGCAGCACCTGCAGGGCCCGTGCCTGCTCGAGGAACAGCGCCACGTTCGGCAGGTCCGCGTGCCGCTCGTAGACCGGGACCCAGTCGTGGAACTGCACCTTCGCCGCGCCCCGGGTGGGGCCCTGGTTCCAGAAGAACTCGTCATCCGCGGCGTCGAGGCGGGTGCCGATCTCCGGGTACTCCGCCGGGGCGAACAGGTAGTTCGGCATGAACTTGAGGATCAGCCCGACGTTGACGTGCACGGTGCCCTCGAGCTTGGGCAGGGTGCCGATCACCTCGACGGCCTCACGAAAGTAGGTGTTCTTCTCGTAGCCCTTGGCGGCGATCACGTCGTGCAGCAGCGCGACCACTCGCTCGCCCTCGGAGGTGACCTTGGCCTTGGTCATCGGGTTGAACAACAGGTAGCGACGGTCCTCGAGGCTGGCGCTGCGGAAGTAGTCGACCGCGCGGGCGCTGAACTGCTTCATCGCCACCAGCCGGCTGTACGCGTCCACGAAGGCGGCGCGCACGTGTGTGAAGTCGGTAACCGGGTTGCCGTAGAGGATCCGGTTGTGCGCGTGGGTGATCGCCTCGTAGAAGGCGTGCTCGGTGATGCCGATCGAGCCGGTGCACAGGTTGAACTTGCCCACGTTGACGGTGTTGAGCGCAGCCTCGAAGGCCTGTACCCCGGTGTGCAGGATGTCCTCCTCGCGGACCGGGTAGTCCTCGAGCCGGAAGGTGCTCACGTACATCTGGCCGTGGATGACGTTGTCGATGAGCTCGTACTGCGGGTGCCGGCTGTCGGCGACGAAGAAGACGTAGCCCTCGGGGCCGTCGACGTCGGTGCGGCGCCCGAACACTGACACCATGCCGGCCACGTTGCCGTTGCCGATGTAGTACTTCTCCCCCGTCGCCCGGAACGCGACCGCGTCGTCGCCCGACGCGTCGCCGCCTGCGGCCGGGGTGAGCAGCATGTCGGTGGAGTACACGTCGGCGCCGTGCGCGCGCTCGGACAGACCGAAGGCCATCACTCCGCCTGCGGCCAGCTCGTCGGCGGCACGCTGGCGGGCCTTGTCGTTCTCGCTCATCCAGATCGGCCCGAGGCCGAGGATGGTGACCTGCCAGGCGTACCAGTAGGCCAGCCCGTAGAAGCCGAAGATCTCGCTCAGCGCGGCGTTGCGGGCCGCGTCCCAACGCCGGTTCGGGTCGTCGCCGCCGAACTCCGCGGGCGTCTGGAAGGTCGCGAACAGCTTCTCGTCCTTGACGAACTGCAGGAAGTCCGACACCCACACCGCGTCCAGGTCGTCGGCGAGAAGGCGCTGCTTGCCACGGTTCTCGAACCAGTCGATCGTCGCGCGCAGCAGTCGCCGGGTCTCCGGGTCGAAGTGCTTCGGGTCGTAGGTGCGCGGGTTGAACAGCAGTCCGCCGGAGTTCGCCACGGTCACGCCTTTCGTCGGGGTCGAGCCAAACCTACCAGCCAGTAACTTCCGCGTGAAGGGCCATCTCCAACGGCAGCACTTGTGGCGCACGTCACCCACTGCTACCTTTCTGACACAGCGAGACAAATTTGTTTCAAAGTCCCAGCCTTCGGGTCCTGTCCACCGGGGCCGGTCCCGGAGGTCCGAGGCAGACAAGGAACCGACGATGCCGCCCGACTACGAATCCGCCATCCGCGAGGCCGTCCCCATGCCCGTCGACGTGGAGGTCACCGCGGACTCGCCGCGCCTGGGTCCCGACACGCTGACCTGGAAGTACTACGGCGACGTCCGCGGACTGCTCGGCTTCCAACGACTGGCCGGCACCGAGAACTGCATCGAGCAGCTCGGCAAGGCGGTCGAGGACCACTCGGTGATCTTCTCCGACACCCTGGGCCGGGCCCGGCGCAGCGGGCCGCCGATCATGAAGACCGTCTACGCCGAGGACCCACACCACTGGGGTCGCACGGTCCGCGACTTCCACAAGCCGATCAAGGGCACGATCAGCGACGGTTCCCGGTACCACGCGCTGAACCCGGAGCTCTTCTACTGGGCGCACGCGACCTTCGTGGACCAGGTCCTCTACGTCACGGACACCTTCATCCGGCGGCTCACACACGAGGAGAAGGCGCAGATCTTCGAGGAGGGCCGGACCTGGTACCAGATCTACGGGGTCAGCGACCGCAGCCAGCCACAGACCTACGAGGAGTTCGTCGAGTACTGGGACCGGATGCTGGGTCGGTTCGTCGCCAACCCGACCATCGGCTACGCCACCGGGTACCTCCGCAAGGGCGTGCCCGGTCCCCGCTGGCTCCCGCGGCCGATGTGGCGGGTGCTGTCCGCGCCGATCAACGGCTTCCTGCGCACCGTGGTGGTCGGGACACTGCCGCCGCAGATGCGCGAGGTCTGCGGGCTCGACTGGAACCCGAAGAAGGAGAAGCGGTTCCAACGGTTCGCCGCCTTCTCCCGGCGGATCAATCCGATCGTCAACCGGCTGCCGCTGCGCGCGCTGTACCTGCCGTGGGCCTACGACGCCTGGCGCCGCGTCGGCGTCGACCCGCGGCCACTGATGAACGCCCCCACCGCCACCCCCGTCCGCTAGGAGATCGACGTGCGCACCAACGTGCTGGCCCCGCCACCCGCCGACAGCGACCTGAAGCCGATCTACGGCACCGGCGACCCCGGGGTGCTCGAACTCCTCCGGTTCTTCCGCAACCCGATCGAGCTGGTGGCCCGCCGCCGCGCGGCCTTCGGGGACATCACCTACGTCAAGGCGTTCGGCCTGGTCTTCGCCATCCCGCTCACGGCCGACGGCACCGAGGCGGTGGCCATGAACCGGCAGAAGGCGCTGGCCGCCGAGCCCGCCTGGGGCTTCCTCATCGGCCCGTTCTTCCGTCGCGGCATCCTGCTGATGGACTTCGAGGAGCACCGCCACCACCGGCTGATCCTGCAGCAGGCCTTCAACAACAAGCACCTGCGCGGCTACCTCGACGACATGCAGCCGATGCTGCACGAGGGGGTCCGCGGCCTGCCCACCGGCGACCGCGTGCTGCTCCTGGACCGGCTCAAGGAACTCACCCTGGACCTGGCCCTGGAGATCTTCCTCGGCCTCGACCTGCCCCGCGCCGAGGCCGACCGGATCAACAAGGCGTTCATCGACTGCGTCAACGCCGGGATGTCCATCGTGCGCAAGGACATTCCCGGCACCAAGTGGGCCCGCGGGCTGGCCGGGCGCGCGGTGCTCGAGGAGTTCTTCCGCGCGCACCTGCCGGCCAAGCGGGCCACCGAGACCCCGGACCTGTTCTCCGTGCTCTGCCGGGCCCGGTCGGAGGAGGGCCACACCTTCACCGACGAGGACGTGGTCAACCACATGATCTTCGTGCTGATGGCCGCGCACGACACCTCGACCATCACGCTGACGACCATGGCCTACTACCTGGCCAAGAATCCCGAGTGGCAGGACAAGGCCCGCGCCCAGTCCCGTTCACTGCCCCGCGAGATCACCTACGACAACCTCAACGAGTTCACGGTCCTCGACGCCGTCATGAAGGAGTCGCTGCGGCTGAACTCCCCGGTGCCGGGCCTGGCCCGGAGGGCGACCGAGGACACCGAGATCGACGGCCACTTCGTGCCCAAGGGCACCTACGTCAGCGCGATCGCGATGGTCAACCACCACAACCCCGCTCTCTGGCCGGGCCCGGAGCGGTTCGACCCGGACCGCTTCTCCCCCGAACGCGCCGAGGACAAGTCGCACCGGTACGCCTGGATGCCCTTCGGCGGCGGCGTGCACAAGTGCATCGGCCTGTACTTCGCCCAGATGGAGATCAAGACGATCATGCACAACCTGCTGCTCGAGTACGAGTGGTCGGTGCCCGACGGCTACACCTGGAAGCTCGACAACACCACCCTGCCGGTCCCGAAGGACCGCCTGCCGGTGACGCTGCGGGCGATCTGACGATGGATATGCTGGCTCACGATGACAACCCGACCCGGCCCCGTTGCAGTAGTGCCCGCCGCGACCGCGGAGCAGGCGATGCTCGACGCCGCCCGCGCCGAGTTCGAGCGCTACGGGATCCGTCGCACCAACATGGACGACGTCGCCAAGCGCGCGGGGATCAGCCGCAGCACGCTCTACCGGCGGTTCCCGAACAAGGACGCGCTGGTCGAGATGCTGATCCTGCGGGAGGCGGGGCTGTTCTTCGACCAGCTCGACGTCGTCGCCAGGGAGCTCGACCCGGCCCGCGCCGTGGTCGAGTGCTTCGCCCGGGGCATCGAGCTGACGCGCGAGATCCCGCTGCTCGGACGGATACTCGAGAGCGAGCCGGAGCTGATGGTCGAGGTGGCCACCCGCACGGAGGGGGCGCCGATCGCGGTCACCTCGGTCCGGGTCGCCGCGACGCTGCGGCACAGTGGCGCCGAGATGCCCGAGGAGGACCTGCTCGCGGTCTCCGAGATCCTCATCCGCGTCGCGATGTCGCTGATGCTGCTCCCCCACGGACAGTTGGACACCGCCGATCCCGCCGCGGTGCGCCGCTACGCCGAGAGGTATCTCGCCCGACTCGTCTGGTGACCGCCGACCGCAGCCCGGCAGGTGCGCCGTGCTGAACGCGACCGCCGTCGACGCCCTGCTGGCCCAGCTGCCCGCATCCACCGAGTTCTCCTGCGCCTCCGCACCGTTCACCGGCGAGCCGCTCCCAGCGGTTCCGCAGACGCCCGTCGAGTCCGTCGAGTCCGTGGCGGCCGTCGGCCGGGCGGCGCAGCGGCAGTGGGCGGCCCGGCCGGTCCGGGACCGGCAGGCGGTCGCGGCCCGCTTCGCACGGCTGCTGGTCGAGCACCACGACCGGCTCTGCGACCTGATGCAGTGGGAGACCGGCAAGGCCCGGATCCACGCCGCGGTGGAGGTGCAGGGCGTGGTCGCCACCGCGCTTCACTACGCCGCGCACAGCGCCGGCTACCTAGGCGAACGCCGCGTCCGCGGCGCGGTGCCCGGCCTGGTCCGCGCCCGCGTCGGCTACCGACCCAAGGGCCTGGTCGGGGTGATCGCGCCGTGGAACTACCCGCTGTTCCTGGCCGTCGGGGACGTGATCCCGGCGCTGCTGGCCGGCAACGCCGTGCTCAGCAAGGCGGACTCGCAGGCCCCGCTGACCCTGCTCTACGCCCGGCAGCTGGCCGTGCGGGCCGGGCTGCCCGACCCCGTGTGGCAGGTGGTCGCCGGCCCCGGGCGGCTGCTCGGGCCCGCGTTGGTGGAGGCGGTGGACTACCTCAGTTTCACCGGGTCGACCGCCACCGGCCGGGAGATCGCCCGGCGCTGCGCCGACCGGCTGATCGGCGCCTCGCTCGAGCTCGGCGGCAAGAACCCGATGATCGTGTGCGCGGACGCCGACGTGACCGCGGCCGCCCGCGGCGCGGTGCAGGCGGTGTTCTCCAACGCCGGCCAGATGTGCATCGGGATCGAGCGGATCTACGTGCACGAGAAGGTGTTCGAGCGCTTCCTGGCCGAACTGACCGACCGCACCGCCCGGCTGCGGGTCGGCGCCGGGTACGGCTACGACGTGGACATGGGCTCGCTCACCTCGCTGCGTCAGCTCGAGGCCACCGAGAAGCACGTCGCGGATGCGGTGTCCAAGGGCGCGACCGTGCTCACCGGCGGCCGGGCCCGGCCGGACCTGGGTCCGCTCTTCCACGAGCCGACCGTGCTCACCGGCGTCACCGCGGAGATGGCGGTGTACGCCGAGGAGACCTTCGGCCCCGTGGTCTCCGTGCACCGGGTGGCGTCCGACGCGGAGGCGGTCCGGCTGGCCAACGCCGGCGAGTACGGCCTCAGCGCCAGCGTCTGGACCCGGGACCTGCGGCGCGGCCGCCGGATCGCGGCCGAGGTGGTCGCCGGATCGGTGAACGTCAACGACGGGTACCTGTCCGCGATCGCCTCGCTCGGCGCCCCGATGGGCGGCATGCGCACCAGCGGGTCCGGCCGTCGGCACGGCCGCGAGGGAATCGTTCGCTACACCGAACCGCAGACCGTCACCACCCAGCGTGTCGCCACCGCCTACCCGGACCGGTTCCGCGGGCCGCTGCTGCGGGCGATGAACGCCTGCACCCGCGCGCTGGTCGCGGTGCGGCACCGAAGGATCCACGACCCGAGGGAGATCCACACATGAGCAGAACCGACCTCACCGACCGGGTCGTCGTGGTCACCGGCGGGGCGCGGGGCATCGGCCGGGCGACCGCGCAGGCGCTGCGCGAGGCCGGTGCCCGGGTCGCCATCGGCGACATCGACGAGGCCGCGGTGCGGCGCACCGCCGAGGCCGACGGCCTGTACGGCGCCGTCCTCGACGTCACCGACCGCGCGTCGGTGCAGGCCTTCCTCGCCGGTGTCCAGTCGACGCTCGGGCAGCCGTGGGGTTGGGTGAACAACGCCGGGGTGATGCCGCTCGGCCCGCTGCTAGACCAGGACGACGAGATCGTCGACACCACCGTCGACGTCAACCTGCGTGGGGTGCTGAACGGCACCCGTGCCGCGGGCCGGGCGATGGCGGCGGCCGGCGGCGGCCGGATCGTCAACGTCGCCTCGGTGGCGGGCTGCATCCCGGTGCCGGGCATGGCCGTCTACAACGCCACCAAGGCCGCGGTGCTGTGCTTCGGTGACGCCGCCGACGCCGAACTGGCGCCGCTCGGGGTGCGGGTGAGCACGGTGCTGCCGTCGTTCACCGACACCGGCCTGCTGACCGGCACCCACCCCGGCCGGCTGATCGCGCCGATACCGCCGGAACGGGTGGCCGACGCCGTGGTGTCGGTGCTGCGCACCGGACGTCGCCGCGCCGTGGTGCCGGGCCGGCTGTCCGCGGTGTTGGCGTGGCCGCTGCTGCCGCGGCCGCTCGCCCGCCGGATGCGGACGGTCACCGGGCTCGACCGGGTGTTCCTGGACGTCGACGCCGACCGCGCCGAGTACGACGCCCGCCTCCGCCGCTGACCCGCCGGCCGACTGTGGGACGATCCAGTCCTTCGCCACACCGACCCGAGGGGCCACGTCCAATTGTTCACCGCCGTCCTGCTGCTCGCCCTGTCCGCGGCGGGGTACGTCGGCTACCGGCGGTTGCGCGCCGACGCCGCGCTGCGCGCCGACGTCTGGGCCAGGGTCCGGACCTACGCGCTGGCGATCGGACTGGCGGTGCTCGCCGTCGCGGCAGTCCGCAAGGGTCCGACCGGGGAGACCGCACTGGTCCTCGCCCTCGCCGCGGCGGCCGTCCTGCCGCTGGCGAAGCGGGCCACCGCCCTGGACCGGGCCACGATCGCGCAGTCCCGCCGCCGCGCCCAGCTCGGCCTGGCGCCGCGCCGGACGCTGGTCAACGCCGCCGCGCTGCAGGCGCGGTGGGTGGCAGGCGCCGCGGTCGCCTACTTCTGCATCGGTGGCTTCCGCGGCGTGGTCGAGCTGACCGGCGAACTCTCACAACACGGTTCGGCCGCGCGGTGGCTGCTGCCCACGCTGGCCGTGACCGCAGCGGCGGCCGGGGCGACGCACGTGGCGCTCCAGCGGCGACGGATCACGGCCGAGGACGACCGCCTCGACGCACTGGACCGGGCCGTCGGCTGACGACCCGGTCCAGTCGGCGGGGGTGCGCGCGGGCGCGGGTCAGCCGCGGACGACCGCCAGGATCTCCGCCAGCGCGCCGTCGGCGTCGACCTCACGGGCCTCGCCGGTGAAGCGGTCGCGCAGCTCGACCTTGCCGTCGGCCCAGCCGCGGCCGACGACGACCACCAGCGGGACGCCGAGCAGCTCGGAGTCCTTGAACTTCACGCCCGGCGAGGCCTTGCGGTCGTCGAGGATCACCGACAACCCGGCGCGGTCCAGCTCGGCGGCCAGGCCCTCGGCGCCCTCGCGGGCGGCGTCGTCCTTGTTCGCGATCACCAGGTGCACGTCGGCCGGGGAGACCTCGGCCGGCCAGCGCAGGCCCTTCTCGTCGTGCATCTGCTCGGCGATGACGGCGACCAGGCGCGAGACACCGATGCCGTAGGAGCCCATGGTCGGGCGGACCGGCTTGCCGTTCTCGCCGAGCACGTCGACGTTGAACACGTCGGTGTACTTGCGGCCGAGCTGGAAGACGTGGCCGACCTCGATGCCGCGGGCGGCGACCAGCGGTCCGGCGCCGTCGGGCGACGGGTCGCCGTCGCGCACCTCGGCGGCCTCGATGGTGCCGTCCGGGGTGAAGTCACGGCCGGCGACGAGCCCGACGACGTGCTTGCCTTCCTCGTCGGCACCGGTGATCCAGCTGGTGCCGTCGACCACCCGCGGGTCGACGAGGTAGCGAATACCGTTGGCCTGCACCGCCTTGGGGCCGATGTAGCCCTTGACCAGGAACGGGTTGTTCTTGAAGTCAGTCTCGGTGATCATCACGAACTCAGCCGGCTCGAGCGCCGCCTCGAGACGCTTCTCGTCGACCTCACGGTCACCGGGGATGCCGATCGCCAGCAGCTCCCACTCGCCGCCCGGCACGCGGGTCTTGACCATGATGTTCTTCAGGGTGTCCGCGCCCGTCACGGTCCGGCCGAGGTCGGCGCCGTTGGCCCAGTCCACCAGGGTCTCGATGGTCTCGGTGCCGGGGGTGTCGTGGACCGTGGCGTCCGGCTGCCCGTCGAACGGGATGGGCTCGGGTGCGAGGGTCTTGACGGCCTCGACGTTCGCGGCGTAGCCGGACTCGAGGCAGCGGACGTAGGTGTCCTCGCCGATCTCGGACTCGGCCAGGAACTCCTCCGAGGCGCTGCCGCCCATCGCGCCCGAGGTCGCGGAGACGATGACGTACTTGACGCCGAGCCGGGCCAGGATCCGCTCGTAGGCGTTCCGGTGCGCCTGGTACGACGCGGTCAGGCCCTCGTCGGTGAGGTCGAAGGAGTACGAGTCCTTCATCACGAACTCGCGACCGCGCAGGATGCCGGCGCGCGGGCGCTCCTCGTCGCGGTACTTGGTCTGCACCTGGTAGAGGGTGACCGGGAAGTCCTTGTACGAGTTGTACTCGCCCTTGACGGTGAGCGCGAAGAGCTCCTCGTGGGTGGGGCCGAGCATGTAGTCGTTGCCCTTGCGGTCCTTGAGGCGGAACAGGCCGGCGCCGTACTCGGTCCAGCGGTTCGACGCCTCGTAGGGCTCGCGCGGCAGCAGCGCAGGCAGCAGGATCTCCTGTGCGCCGAAGGCGTCCATCTCCTCGCGGACCACCCGCTCGACCTCCCGCAGCACCCGCAGGCCCAGCGGCAGCCAGGAGTACACACCCGGCGCGATCCGGCGAACGTAGCCGGCCCGGACGAGCAGCTTGTGGCTGGCAACCTCGGCGTCGGCGGGATCGTCACGCAGCGTGCGGAGGAACAGGTGCGAAAGGCGGGTGATCACGAGGCATCAGCCTAGTCGGTCGGTGGCGCCCGCCGGTCGTCCACGTCCGGCCCACGACGAAAACAGGTCCGGCGCCCGCTCGTGAGAGCGGACGCCGGACCGAGGTGGTGCTGAGTACTAGTTCTGCGCGCCCGCGAAGGTCACCGCGGTCTTGGTGTCCTGGGTGCGGTCGGCCGAGCCGTGCGCGGCGACGGTGTAGATCGAGCAGGTGTTGACGAGGCAGTCCGAGCCGTTGAGGGCGGCGGCGACGTCGATGTTCGCCGTCCAGGCACCGTTGACGATCTCGGCGGACTTGAGCCACTTGGTGGTCATCCACGCGCCGGCGTCGGTGGCGGAGTACTTGTTGTCCTGCACCAGGCCGACGTACAGACCGAAGCCCGCACCGGAGAACCCGGTGCCCGAGACGGTGACGGTCTCACCGGCTGCGGTGAGGCCGGCGCTCTTCGACAGCGTGACGGCCGGGCCGACCGGCACGACGACGGGCGCCTTGAAGGTGACCGGGGTCTTGGTGTCCTGGGTGCGGTCCGCCGAGCCGTGCGCGGCGACGGTGTAGATCGAGCAGGTGTTCTGCAGGCAGTCCGAGGTGCCGACGATGGCGGCGACGTCGATGGTGGCCGTGAAGCCGCCGTCGACGATCTCGGCGGGCTTGAGCCACTTGGTGGTCATCCACGCGGAGGCGTCGGTCGCGGAGTACTTGTTGTCCTGGATCAGGCCGACGTAGAGGCCCGATCCGGCGCCGGAGAACCCGGTGCCCGTGACGGTGACGGTGTCGCCGGCGGCGGTGAGGTCGGCGCTCTTCGACAGCGTGACGGCCGCGCCTGCCGGCTCGGGGTTCTCGGGCTCCGGCGCGCTGGAACCGCCCAGCGACCCGGTGTCGAGGCCGAAGGGCAGGGCAATCGCTCCGGCGATGCCGACCGGCATGGACCACGCGATGGTGGCGGCGACCGCCGCGATTGCTGCCTTGTTGATCGTGCGCATTGTCCTGCTTTCGTGTGTGAGGTGCGAAACTAAGGGAAGGCTAAACTAAGCACTTGCGCCTGTCCAGGGGTTCCCCGAAATCATTTTCGGGTCGGCAGGACACGCCATATCCACAGGTCACAGCGAAATCGAAGCGCCACTCCGGGGTGCGTCCGTCGGCGGACGCACCCCGAAGGATGCTCGGGCGACGTCAGCTACGGCGCCGCATTGCCACTGTCGTCGCGACGGCGATCCCGGCGCCGATGCCGCCGCCGAGCAGCAGCGGCAGGACCCAGCCCGAGCCCTCGGTGAACGAGCTGGAGAGGTTGCGGATCCCGGCCGAGCCCGACTTCGAGCCACCCGATCCGGATCCGCCCTCGGCGGCCAGGGCCTGCGCCTCCGACGTCTCGCCGCCGGCGCCGTCACCGAAGGTGACCGGCGTCTGACTGTCCTGGCTGCGGTCGCTCGAACCGTGCGCGGCGATGGTGTAGACGGAACAGGCGTTCTTGGTGCAGTCCGAGTCGCCCTTGACGGCCATCACGTCCATGGTGGTGGACCAGGCTCCGTCGACGATCTTGTTCGGCGTGATGAACGCCGTGGTCATCCAGGCTCCGGCATCCGTCGTGGTGAACTTGTCGTCCTGGATGAGGCCTGCGTAGATGCCGGGGCCACTGCTGGAGAATCCCGTGCCCGAGACGGTGATCGTGTCGCCGTCGACCTTGAGGCCGCTCGACTTGGACAGCGTCACCACCACGCTGTTCCCCTTGCCCACCTCACCCTTGACGGCAGCGGACGCCGCGCCACCCGCGCCGCCGGCACCGGCCGCGCCGGGACCTGCCCCGACCCCGCCGCTGGTGTCGGGCGCGACACCGCCGGCGAAGCCGACCGGCGTGCGGGAGTCCTGGCTGCGGTCGCTCGAACCGTGGGCGGCGACGGTGTAGATCGAGCAGGTGTTCTTCAGGCAGTCGAAATCACCCACGACGGCGGGCAGCTCCATGGAGACGGACCAGCTGCCGCCGGCGATGGCGTCCGGCTTGAGGAAGGCGGTGGTCATCCAGGCCGAGGCGTCGGTGGCGGAGAACCGGTCGTCCTGGACCATGCCGACATAGAGGCCCGGCGCTGCTCCGGAGAACCCGGATCCGGAGATCGTGACCGTCTCACCCGGGTTGAGGTTGGAGCTCTTCGACAGCGACACCGACAGGTTGCCGTTGGACGTCACGGTGGAGACACCGCCGCCACCGCCGCCCGCTCCTGCGGGGGTGCCGGGCGCATCGGGAGTTCCCGGCGCTCCGGGGCCTGCGGGACTGCCGGGGTTGCCGGGGTTGCCGGGGTTGCCGACTCCGGGCCCGACCGGGGTGTCGGTCCCGGCCGCGCCGCCGGCGAAGGCGATCCGCGTGACGGTGTCCTGACTGCGGTCCGACGAGCCGTGAGCGGCGAGCGTGTAGACGGCGCAGGCGTTGGCGAGGCAGTCGCTACCCGGGAAGGCGGCGGAGACGTCGAGCTTGGCCGACCAGGACCCGCCCGGCATCTCCGTGGGCTTGATGAACTTCGCGTCCTGGAAGACCGAGGCATCGGTGGTCGAGTACCGGTTCATCTGGGCGACACCGATGTAGATGCCGGTTCCCGAGGTGGAGAAGCCGCGACCGTTGAGCGTGATCGAGTCGCCGGCGGGATTGAGTCCACTGGTCCGATTGGCGCTGACGCTGGGCCCCTTGCCCGCGGGTGGCGGGGTGGTGGTCGGCGGCTTGGCGACGGTCGTGGTCGGCACCGGAGCCGTGGTGGTGGTCGTCGGCGGCACCGTCGTCGTGGTCGGCTTCGGCGTCGTCGTGGTCGGCTTGGCCGTCGTGGTCGTCGGCTTCGGCGTCGTGGTCGTCGGCTTCGGCGTCGTCGTGGTCGGCTTGGCCGTCGTGGTCGTCGGCTTCGGCGTCGTCGTGGTCGGCTTCGGCGTCGTGGTCGTCGGCTTCGGCGTCGTGGTCGTCGGCTTGGCCGTCGTGGTCGTCGGCTTCGGCGTCGTCGTGGTCGGCTTGGCCGTCGTGGTCGTCGGCGGCACCGTCGTGGTGGTCGTGGTCGGCTTGGCCGTCGTGGTCGTCGGCGGCACCGTCGTGGTGGTCGTCGGCGGCACCGTCGTGGTCGGGGCCGCGGCGAAGCTCACCCGGGTCCGGGTGTCCTGGCTACGGTCCGACGAACCGTGCGCGGCGACGGTGTAGATCGAGCAGGAGTTGACCGTGCAGTCCGAGCCGGCACCGACCGCCATCACCTCGACCGACGCCGACCAGGAACCGCCGGAGATCTGCCCCGACGGAATGAATGCGCTCGACATCCAGGCATCGGCATTGGTGCTGGAGAACATGTTGTCCTGCGCGAGTCCGACGTAGATGCCGGGGCCACCGGTGGCAAATCCGCTGCCCGAGACGGTGATTGTCTCGCCGTCGGCGGCGAGACCCGATGCCTTGGACAGGGACGTGACCGGGTTGCCGGAAGTCGCAACGGCGGCGCCGCCGTCACCTGACGTGTCGGGGTCGGCGCTGGCGATGCCCGCCGGCGTCGCCAGTGCCATAGCGACCGCCATGGCCGAGACGGCAGCTCTGCTGAACGCGCGCATTTTCCTTCTTCCTGGTCACAGCCGCAGACACGGCACCCTGGACGACCCAGCTCGGAGTGAGGTTAGGCTATATTCGCCAAGGTTAGGCTAAGGTACACCATGTCGGACCCCTGCAGGGAAACCGGATCCACTCTCGCCCGGAGGCCGGAAGCCCAAGGCGGAGAACGAGATCGAGTCGCGGCACGGCCGCCTCGCCACCACACCGCGAAACTTCCACGGGCTTGCATATTAGGCAAGCATTACCTATCTTCATTCTCAATTCCCGCCCCAAACCCGAAAGTAGGACCATGCGCGCGTTCACCAAGGCCGTCGTAGCTGCCACCGCCACCGCCCTCGTCACGGCGATCCCGGCCGGCATCGCCACCGCGGCACCGGCCAACATCGAGCTCGGGTCGAGCGTCAGCATCAGCACCGACGAGGTGGCCGGCTTGCTGGCGAGCTTCGACAACGAGCTGCTGGCCGGCCTCGACACCGCTTCGCTGAGCGATCTCGGCACGGGCAGCGCCGGCACCGGGAACCCGGGCACCGAGAACCCCGGCACGGAGAACCCCGAGCCCACCGGTCCCGTGGTGACGCTGTCGAAGAGCGCCGACCTCACCGCCGCCGGCGACACCGTCACCGTCACCGGTAGCGGATTCTCCGGCGAGGGCTTCGGCCTGTACGTCGGCCTGGTCCAGGACGACAAGTACTCCGCCACCGACGCAGGCGCGTGGATGACCACCAAGTGGCTCAAGTCCGCCGAGATCGTCGACGGCGGCTTCACCGCCACCATCGACGTCGCCGCCGCCCTCAACGGCTCGGACTGCCTCGTCAACACCTGCTCGATCTACACCGTCGCCGCGCACGGCTCGGCCGACCGCACCCAGGACACCAAGACCCCGGTCACCTTCAAGGGCTGATTGCCCGCACACCCCGGCCCTGGCCTCCGCTCCCTCCCGAGCGGAGGCCAGAGTCGTTCGGCGGCCCCGACCGGACCCAGCCCGATCCACTCGGGATACACGCCGTCACCACCCGGTACCGTTGCCGCTCGTGCTGGTACTGCTGCCTCCCTCCGAGACCAAGTCCGACGGCGGCCGGGGCCTCCCCCTGGACCTCGGCGAACTGTCGTTGCCGAAGCTGACGGCCACCCGTGAGCTGCTGGTGCGGACCCTGGTGGACCTGGCAGCCGATGTCGACGCGTCGAGCCTGGCCCTGGGCCTGAGCTCCGGGCAGGCCGACGAGATCGCCCGCAACGCCGCCCTGTGGACCTCGCCCACCCGGTCCGCGCTCGAGCGGTACACCGGGGTGCTCTTCGACGCGCTCGACGCGCGGTCGTTCACCCGGGCGCAGAAGTCGAAGGCCGCGACCCGGCTCGCGATCGGCTCGGCGCTCTTCGGTGTGGTGCGGGCCGACGACCCGATCCCCGCGTACCGCCTGTCCGGCGGCTCGAAGCTTCCTGGCATGGGCACCCTTGCGGCGCTGTGGAAGCCGGAGCTGACCGCGGCACTCGAGGCGGAGACCGACGGCGAACTGGTCGTGGACCTGCGCTCGGGCAGCTACCAGCAGCTCGGCCCCGTGCCGGGCGCGGTCGTCGCGACGGTCCTGACCGAGCAGCCCGACGGCACCCGCAAGGTGGTCAGCCACTTCAACAAGCACCACAAGGGCCTGCTGGCCCGCGCGCTGGTCGTCTCGCGGGCCGAGCCGAGCGACGTCAAGGGCGTCGCCCGGGTGGCGGCGAAGGCGGGCCTGACCGTGGAGATCGCGTCGGCACACGAACTGGTCATCCTGACCTGACCCAGGCAGCTGCGCTGCTCGTGCGCGTTTGACGGGTCCGGAGACCCGCTGTCCGCGCACGAGCGGCGGAGCCGCCTACGCCTCCTGCGCGGCCTTCTCCGCGGCCTGCGCCTGCGCGACCTGCTCCGGGGTGAACCGGATGAACAGCGCGACCACGGCGGCGAGCGCGGCGAAGATCGCGCAGCCGAGCAGCGCGAAGGTGTAGCCGGAGCCGAGCGCGTCGAGCTGGGCCGGCGTCATGTCGGACGCCGGCCCCGAGATGCCACCGAGGGAGAGGGTCCGCGAGGTGGCCATCGCGCCGACGATCGCCAGCCCGATCGGGCCGAACAGCACCTGCGCCACCTGGGCGATCGCGGCGAGTGGGCCGATCTCGTGCTGGCCCACCCCGGCGATCGCGCACAGCGGCAGCGGCACCACGGCCAGGCCGATACCGAAGCCGATCACCACGACCAGCGCGAACATGTCCTGCAGGTAGCTCGACGAGGAGTCCAGGGTGGAGCCGTACAGCAGTCCCAGCGCGGTGATCACGGTGCCGGTCACCACCAGCCAGCGCGGCTGGATCCGCACCGCCAGCTTGGACGCGACGAAGGCCGCCGTGCCGAGCCCGAAGGCGAACGGCACGAACGCCAGGCCGGCACGCAGCGGGGTGAAGTCGAGGATGTCCTGGACGAACAGCGCGACGAACGGTGCCAGGCTGAACATCACGGCGCCGACCAGGGCGATGGCCACGAAGGTGGCCACCCGGTCCCGGCTGCGGAACAGCGAGAACGGCAGCAGCGGGTTCTCGGCCCGGCGCTCGACGAGGAGGAAGGCCGCCAGCAGCGCCGCGCCGCCGACGAGGGCGACGATCACCGCAGGGCTCCCCCAGCCCAGCTCGGCACCCTCGGTGAAGCCGAACACGATGCCGGTGGCGCCCAGGGTCGCGAGGATCGCGCCGGGGACGTCCAGTTTCAGCCGCTCGGCGCCGGTCTCGATCAGCGAGCCGAACGCCAGCACCATGATCAGCAACCCGATCGGCACGTTGATCAGGAAGATCCACCGCCAGGACACCTCGGTCAACGCACCGCCGACGATCAGTCCGGTGACCGAGCCGATCCCGGTCATCGCGGCGAAGATGGCGATCGCCTGGTTCCGGACGGGGCCCGGCGCGAACGTCGTCGCGACCAGGGCCAGCGCGGTCGGCGAGGCGATCGCGGCGCCGACGCCCTGCAGGGCGCGGGCGGCGATCAGGGTGAACTCGCCGACGGCGAGCCCGCAGAACAGCGAGGCGAGGGTGAACAGCGCGACGCCGCCGATGAAGACCCGTTTGCGTCCGAACGCGTCGCCGAGCCGGCCGCCGAGCAGCATCAGCCCGCCGTACGTCAGCGCGTAGGAGGTGATCACCCAGTTCCGGCCGGAGTCGCTCAGACCGAGGTCATCCTGGATCCGGGCCAGCGCCAGCGAGGCAACGGTGCCGTCGAGCACCATCATCAGCTGCATGCCGCCGAGCACGACGATCGCGAGCCCGAAGGCGCGCGTCGTCACCGGGTACTTCACTGCGGTGTTGTCAGCCACGGGCGGTCACGTTACCCAGCGTCGACGGCGAAGCCCGCCACCGGGCCGATCACGATGATCGCCGGCGGCCGGATCTCCTCCTCGCGGATCCGCGTCGCGACGGTCGCGAGGTCCGCCCGCAGCACCCGCTGGGCGCGGGTGGTGCCCTCCTGGATCACGGTGACCGGGGTCTGTCCGTCCCGGCCGCCCTCGATCAGCGTGGTCGCGATCTTCTCGATCCGCTCGACGGCCATCAGCAGGACCAGGGTGCCCTTGAGCCGCGCCAGCGCCGACCAGTCGGTGAGCGAGTCCGGGTGACCGGGCGCGACGTGGCCGCTGACGACCACGAACTCGTGGGTGACGCCGCGATGGGTGACCGGGATCCCCGCCGCCGACGGCACCGAGATGGCACTGGTGATGCCCGGCACCACGGTGACCGCCACGCCGGCGGCCGCACATGCCTCGAGCTCCTCGAAACCCCGACCGAACACGTACGGGTCGCCGCCCTTGAGCCGGACCACGAACTTGCCGGCCTTCGCGGCCTCGATCATCGTCTCGTTGATGGCCTGCTGCGCCATCGCCCGGCCGTACGGCAGCTTCGACGCGTCGATGACCTCGACGTGCGGGGCCAGCTCGGCGAGCAGTTCCTGCGGCGCCAGGTGGTCCGCGACCACGACGTCCGCGCGGGCCAGCAGCCGTCGGCCCCGGACGGTGATCAGGTCCGGGTCGCCGGGACCGCCGCCGACCAGCGCGACGCCGGCGACGTGCGGCTCGGCGTCGTCGGAGAGCGCCCCCGACTGCAGGGCGTCGACGATCGCGGTGCGGACGGCGGCGGAGCGGCGGTGCACGCCGCCGGCCAGCACGCCGATCTCGAGTCCGTCGAAGGTGGCGGTGGCCGGGGTGACGGCGGTGCCGTGCCGGGCGCTGTCGGCGCGCACGCAAAAGACCCGGCGCCGCTCGGCCTCTGCGACGACGGCGGCGTTGGTCTCCGGCTCGTCGGTGCAGGCGATCGCGTACCAGGCGCCGTCGAGGTCACCCTCGGCGTAGTCGCGCAGGTCGACGGTGAGCTGGCCGCCGGTGGCCATCGCCTCCACCGCGGGGGTGACCGCGCGGCTGACCACGTGCACGCGGGCCCCGGACGCGACGAGCAGTCCCAGGCGACGCTGCGCGACGGTGCCGCCGCCGACGACCACCACCCGCCGGTCGGTCAGGTTGAGGCCGACGAGGTAGTTGTGCTCGTCCGCTGCCACTGCAGGCAATTCGGTCTCCTTAGTCGTTCGCACTAGAGTCACCAGACATTACGGGCGACGGCCACGGTGACGCCATTGCGGGCGCGCTTGGGCACCAGCAGGTCGCCGCCGCCGGACCCGAGCACCGCCGCGGCCTCGGCCACACTGGGCGTGCCCACCGCGGCCTGGACCCGGCCGGACGGGCTGGGCACCTCGACCGCCTCGAGCTCGGCGGCGGTGAAGCCGAGCACCGGCACCCCGAGCTCGGCGGCCGCCACCGCGATCGACGACTCGGTGGCCTTGCGTTCGAGCGTCGCCAGGGCGTACAGCTCGTCCGGGTCGTCGATCACCTCGCTGATCGCGGCCAGCACGACATCCGGGTCCATGCCGTCCCGGACGCCGATTCCTACCACCAGGTCACCCATGCGAAGCCTCGAATTCTGTTGCCGCGTCTACGAATCGGCGAGCGGATCGCGGGCTGCCCGCCGGGTGAGTGTGCAGGTACGACGCGTGCACACCGCCGCCTGCGAAGCCCTCCCGGGTCGACTTCCCCGCCGCGCGCCACCCCCACGCGGGCGTCCAGCCGTCCACCTCGGTGGCCTCGAGTCGGGTCCGGTGGAACTCGTGTCCCACCACCCGGTCACCGGCCTCGAAGAGCGCGGAGGACCCCAGTGCCACCGCCTCACGGTAACCGAGGGTCAGCGCCGTGCCGAACTGGGCGTCCACGCCGATCACGCCCGCCATCGGGTGCCCGTCGAGCCGCCTGGCCAGGTACAGCAGGCCGGCGCACTCGGCGTGGATCGGCATGCCGCGGCGGGCCGCGTCCCGCACCGCGGTCAGCAACTCGGTGTTCGCGGCGAGTTGCGGGGCGTGTTCCTCGGGGAAGCCTCCCGGCAGCACCAGTGCCGCGGCGGAATCGGGCAGCTGCTCCGAGGCCGGGTCGAACACCACCACCCGCGCGCCTGCGGCGGTGAGCAGCTCGCGGTGCTCGGCGTAGCCGAAGGTGAAGGCCGCGCCGCCGGCCACCGCCACCACCGGCGTGCCTGCACCGGACCCGCCCACCTCGGTGACGGCGTCCCAGGCCGGGCCGGACGAGCCCGCGCGGGCCAGCGCGCGCACGGCGGCCAGGTCCACGTGCCTGGCCACCAACGCGGTCATCGCCGCCACCGCCTCGGTGGCGGCGGCGCCGTGCTCGACGGCGGTGACCAGGCCCAGGTGCCGGGACGGGACGGCGAGCTCACCGAGTCGCGGGAGCGCGCCGAGCACCGGCACCCCCACCCGCTCGCAGGCCTGGCGCAGCACCTGTTCGTGCCGGGCGCTGCCCACCCGGTTGAGGATCACCCCGCCGATCCGGACGCTGGCGTCGAAGGTCGCGAACCCGTGCAGGGTCGCGGCGAGCGACTGGCTGTGCCCGCGGGCGTCGACGACCAGCACCACCGGCGCGCCGAGCAGCGCGGCCACCTGCGCGGTGGATCCCTCGGCGGCGCCGTCGGGCGCGACCTCGGAGATCTTGCCGTCGAACAGGCCCATCACGCCCTCGACGACGGCGATGTCGCAGCCGGCCGAGCCGTGCCGGTACAGCGGTCCGACGCGTTCGGCGCCGACCAGCACCGGGTCGAGGTTCCGCCCGACCCGGCCCGCGGCGAGGCCGTGGTAGCCGGGGTCGATGTAGTCCGGGCCGACCTTGAACGGCGCGACCGTGTCCCCCGCGGCGCGCAGCGCACCGATCAGTCCCGTTGCGACCGTTGTCTTTCCGCTGCCGGACGCCGGCGCCGCGATCACCACGGCGGGAGCGGCTACCACTCGATACCCCGCTGGCCCTTGCGTCCGGCGTCCATCGGGTGCTTGACCTTCGTCATCTCGGTGACCAGGTCCGCGGCGTCGATCAGGGCCTGCGGCGCGTCCCGGCCGGTGATCACCACGTGCTGGTTGCCGGGCCGCTCGCGCAGCGTCGTCACCACCTCGTCGACGTCCACCCAGCCCCACTTGAGCGGATAGGTGAACTCGTCGAGGACGTAGAACCGGTGCTCCTCGTCGGCAATTCGGCGGGCGATCTCCCGCCAGCCCTCCAACGCGATCTGCGCGTGGTCCTCGTCGCTGCCCTTCTTGCGGGTCCACGACCAGCCCTCGCCCATCTTGTGCCACTGCACCGGGCCGCCGGCGCCGGTGGCGGTGTGCAGGTCGCCGAGCGCCCGGAACGCGGCCTCCTCGCCGACCTTCCACTTGGCACTCTTGACGAACTGGAACACCCCGATGTCGAAGCCCTGGTTCCAGGCGCGCAGCGCCATCCCGAACGCGGCGGTCGACTTCCCCTTGCCGGGTCCGGTGTGGACGGCCAGCACCGGCGCGTTGCGGCGCTGCCGGGTGGTCAGGCCGTCGTCGGGGACGTTCTCCGGAAGCGGGATTCCCTGAGGCATCGTCGTACTCCTTCTACTTCTGGCTTGGAATTCTCAGGCGGCGAACGTCGAGGTGCCGGCCCGGACCACGCCTGCGACCTGCTCCGCCGACAGCTCGTCCAGGCGCACGTACGCCCCGCGCAGCGCGGTGGCCAGCTCGCGGGCCAGGCCGAGCCGGATCATCCCGGTCTCGCAGTCGACGACCACCGCCGCGGCCGAGGTGTCGGCCAGCAGACCCGCGGCGACCCTGGCGCGGTGGACCGGCTCGACGCCGCCGGTGGCGCGGCCGTCGGTCAGGGCGACCACCAGGGGTCGACGTCGCGGGTCGCGGACCCGCTCGCGCAGCACCACCGCGCGGGCCTCGAGGAAGCCCTGCGCGAGCGGGGACCGGCCGCCGGTGCGCAGCGACGCGAGGCGCCGGACCGCGACGTCCACCGACGAGGTCGGCGGCAGCACCAGTTCGGCGGAGCTGCCACGGACGGTGATCACGGCGACCTTGTCCCGGCGCTGGTAGGCGTCGCGCAGCAGCGAGACGACGGCGCCGGTGACCGCGGAGAGCCGGTCCCGGGCCGCCATCGAGCCGGACGCGTCGACCACGAACAGCACCAGGTTGCCCTCGCGGCCCTCGCGGTGTGCGCCACGGATGTCGCTGGGAGCCAACTTCATTCGACCCGCCGTTCGGCCACGCGTCGCCTGGTGCTCGGCCGCGGCGAACAGCGTCCCGACCAGGTGCAGGCCGTGGCCGCGCTCGGCGGTCTGGCGCACGGTGCGCCCCTGCGCGGTTCGCGCGCGGGAACGCCGGCCCGGCGCGCCCTCGCCGACGCCGGGGATCTGCAGCAGCCGGGCCCGGAACTGCGCCGCCGGCGCCCCGACCTTGCGTTCCGGCGCCGAACCCGGGGCGCCGGGTGCCTGACGACGGGTCTCGCCGTCCGTTGCCTCGGCGTCGCCGGCCGGTGCGTCCGGGGCCTGCCCCGCGGGCGGGGACGGCGTCTCGTCGGGCGCCGGTCCACCGCCGGGACCGTCGGGATCGGGCTCGGGGTCGGGGTCGGGGTCCTGGTCGGGCTCGGGCGGCCCCGCCTGCTCGGCCGCGTCCCGCAACGCGTCCTCGAGCTGCTGCGGGTCCAGGCCCGGCTCGTCGAAGGGGTCGCGCCGGCGGCGATGCGGCAGGGTCAGCTCGGCGGCCACCCGCACGTCCTCCTCGGCGACGGCGTCGGCGCCCCGCCAGGCGGCGTGCGCGGTGGCGGTCCGGGCCAGCACCAGGTCCGCGCGCATGCCGTCGACGTCGAAGGACGCGCACAGCGCGGCGATCCGGCGCAGCTCGGTGTCGCTGAGCCGCACCCCGGCGAGCGCGTCGCGGGCGGCGGCGATGCGCCGGGCCAGCGCGGCGTCCTGCTCGGCGAAGCCGGCGGCGAACCCGGCCGGGTCCGCCTCGTAGTCGAGCCTGCGACGGACCACCTGCATGCGGGTGTCCACGTCGCGGGAGGCCGCCACGTCCACGGCCAGACCGAAGCGGTCCAGCAGCTGCGGACGGAGCTCGCCCTCCTCGGGGTTCATCGTGCCGACCATGACGAAGCGGGCCGGGTGCGAGTGCGAGATGCCGTCGCGTTCGATGTGCACGCGGCCCATCGCGGCGGCGTCGAGCAGCACGTCCACCAGGTGGTCGTGCAGCAGGTTCACCTCGTCGACGTAGAGGATGCCGTCGTGGGCGGCGGCCAGCAGGCCGGGCTGGAAGGCGCGTTCGCCGTCGCGCAGCACCTTCTCCAGGTCCAGTGAGCCGACCACCCGGTCCTCGGTGGCGCCGACCGGCAGCTCGACGAGGCGCGCGGGGCGGTCGTCGACGGGCGGCAGCAGCGCGGCCAGGGCGCGGACCACCGTCGACTTGGCGGTGCCCTTCTCCCCGCGCACCAGCACTCCCCCGATGCCGGGGTGCACGGCGCACAGCGTCAGCGCCAGCCTCAGCTGGTCCTGACCGACCACCGCACTGAACGGGAACCCCGCATCGATGCCTGAACCGACTTGTGCCACAGCAATTTTCCCTTCACTACCCGGTTTCCGCGCCGGGAGACGGACGAGATGCGTCGCTGCCGCGGTGATCTGACTTCGGTCCGGGGCGGAGCCCGGGCCGTCACAGTGGCGGGACCGTACCTGAATTTCACAGGGCTTCCCCGCGGCAGGGAACGAGATGTCGAGAGAGTGTTTCGTAGGGAACTCTATCCCGGCCCCACAACGCACTCGTGCGCGGTCAACGGGGTCTCGGCAAAGACCCGTCGACCGCGCACGCGCGGCGGAGCGGTGAGCGTCAGGCGGTGACGGCGGCGACCTGGTCGGCCTCGAGCTGCAGCACCCGGTTGGTCCAGTCCCAGACCTCGGTGAACAGCGACTCGTTGTCCGCGAGCTTGACGCCGAGGGACGGCACCATCTGCTTGAGCTGCGGCTCCCAGGAGGCGAACTTGTCGCCGAAGCAGCGCTGCAGCACGTCGAGCATCGCCGGGACCGCGGTCGAGGCGCCCGGGGACGCGCCGAGCAGGCCTGCGATGGAGCCGTCCGCGGCGCTGACCACGGCGGTGCCGAACTCGAGCACCCCGCCCCTGCCCTTGCGCCGGATCACCTGCACGCGCTGGCCGGCGGTGATCAGCTCCCAGTCGCCGCCCTTCGCCTCGGGGACGAACTCGCCGAGGGTGGCGATCCGGTCCTCCGGCGACTGCATCAGCTCGGAGATCAGGTACTTGGTCAGACCGAACTCGGTCAGGCCGACGCCGAGCATGGAGAACAGGTTGTTCGGCTTGACCGACCCCGGCAGGTCGGTGATCCGACCCTCCTTGAGGAACTTCGGCGACCAGCCTGCGTAGGGGCCGAACAGCAGGCCCGGCTTGCCGTTGATCACGCGGGTGTCGAGGTGCGGCACCGACATCGGCGGGGCGCCGACCGCAGCCTTGCCGTAGACCTTGGCGCGGTGCTGGTCGATCAGCTCGGGGTTGGTGCAGCGCAGGAACGCGCCGCTGACCGGGAACCCGCCGAAGCCCTTGGCCTCGGCGATGCCCGACTTCTGCAGCAGGTGCAGGGCGCCGCCGCCTGCGCCGACGAAGACGAACTTGGCGTTGACGGTCTTGGTCGCCCGGGTGCGACGGTTGTGCACCTTCAGCGTCCAGCTGCCGTCGGACTGCTTCGAGATGCCGGTGACCTCGTGCCCGAAGTGGACGGTGCCGCCCGACGACGCGACGTGGTTGAGCAGCTGCTTGGTGAGCGCGCCGAAGTCGACGTCGGTGCCGCCGTCGGACCAGTTCAACGCGATCGGGTCGGAGAAGTCCCGGCCCTCGGCCATCAGCGGGAGCCGCTTGGCGAACTCGTCCGGGCTCTCGGTGTACTCCATGCCGGGGAAGAGTGTGTTCCCGGCGAGTGCGTCGTACCGCTTGCGCAGGTACTCGACGTTGTCCGCGCCGTGCACGAAGCTCACGTGCGGGATCGGGTTGATGAACTCCCGCGCCTCGGTGAGCATGCCGTTCTCGAGCGCGTGCGCCCAGAACTGCCGGGACACCTGGAACTGCTCGTTGACGGTGATCGCCTTGGCGATGTCGACCGAGCCGTCCTTGTTCTGGGGCGTGTAGTTGAGCTCGCACAGCGCCGAGTGGCCGGTGCCCGCGTTGTTCCACGGGTCGCTGCTCTCGGCCGCTGCGGCGTCGAGCCGCTCGAAGACACTGATCGACCAGTCCGGCTGCAGCTGTCGCAGGAGCGCACCCAGGGTCGCGCTCATGATGCCCGCACCCACGAGCACTACATCGGTCTTGGTCTCTACCGCATTATTGTCTGACACCGGAAAATCGACTTCCTTGTCCATTGGCAGTGGGCAGTCGCGCCGACTGCAGCGGATAGGTTACCTGCGCTCACGAGCACAGTTCACTGCACCCAATTGTGCGCCACTGCGCATCACATTCTCGCCGATTACATTGTGATCTGTGACTACCTGGGCACCGGACGTCCTCGGCGACGACTATCAGCAGCTGACCATCCCCCTCGGCACCGATCCGGACGGCGAGGGCACGGTCGAAGCCACCCTGGTCCGGTACCGGCCGCCGCAGGGCCCGGACCCCGAACGCCTCGGCCGCGCAGTGCTCTACGTGCACGGATTCACCGACTACTTCTTCCAGGAGCACCTGGCCCAGCACTTCCACGAGCAGGGCTACGCGTTCTTCGCGCTGGACCTGCGCAAGTGCGGACGCTCGCTGCGTCCCGGCCAGACACCGCACTTCGTGACGGATCTCACGGAGTACGACCAGGAACTGGACCGGTCACTCGAGATCGTGCGGGAGCAGGTCGGCGGCGGCGGGGTGCTCGCGGTGGCCCACTCGACCGGCGGGCTGATCGTGCCGCTGTGGGCGGACCGGCTCCGGGCCCGGACCGCGGGCGCGGCGGACGCCGGCCTGACCGGCCTCGTCCTCAACAGTCCGTGGTTCGACCTGCAGGGCCCGTCGTACCTGCGCAGCGTCGGGACGCTGGCCGTCGACGCGATCGGCCGGGTCCGCGACAGACTGACCGTCAACCTGGGGATCTCGGACGCCTACGGCCGCAGCCTGCACCGCGAGGCCCGCGGCGAGTGGGACTACAACCTCGAGTGGAAGCCGCTGACCGGGTTCCCGGTAACCTTCGGCTGGTTGCGCGCGGTGCGCGCCGGCCATGCCCGCCTGCACCGCGGTCTGGACGTCGGGGTGCCCTCGCTGATCCTGCGCTCCAAGGAGTCGCACTTCTCCCGGAAGACGACGGACAAGTCCGACGCGGCGGACCTGGTGCTCGACGTGACGCAGATCGCCCGGTGGGCGGGCTGCCTGGGCGACCGCACCACCATCGTCCCGATCGAGGGCGCCCGGCACGATGTATTCCTCTCCACCGAGGTGCCGCGCAAGCAGGCATTCGCCGAGGTGGACCAATGGCTCGACTGGCTGAACGGACGACTCGGATGACCCACTACGACCTTGCGATCATCGGATCCGGTTCCGGCAACACGATTCTCGACGATCGGTTCGCGGACCAACGGGTGGCGATCCTCGAGGGCGGCACCTTCGGCGGCACCTGCCTGAACGTCGGCTGCATCCCGACCAAGATGTTCGTCTACGCCGCCGAGGTCGCGCGCGCGATCCAGCACGCCGGCCGGTACGGCGTCGACGCGCACGTCGAGAAGGTGCGCTGGTCGGACATCGTCGACCGGGTGTTCGACCGGATCGACCCCATCGCGGCCGGCGGGGAACGCTACCGCCGCGACGAAAGTCCCAACACCACACTGTATTCCGGATACGCGTCGTTCGTCGGCCCGCGACAGATCCGGACCGGGACGGGCGAGGTGATCAGCGCGGACCAGGTGGTGGTCGCGGCCGGCTCGCGGCCGGTGATCCCGGCGGAGGTCACCCGCAGCGGGGTTCCGTACCGCACCAACGACGACATCATGCGGCTGCCCGCACTGCCCGAGCACCTGGTGATCCTCGGCAGCGGGTTCATCGCGTCCGAGTTCGCGCACGTCTTCTCCGCCTTCGGATCCCGGGTCTCGATCATCGGCCGCGGCGACCGACTGCTCCGCGACCTCGACGCCGACATCTCGCAGCAGTTCACCGACCTCGCCCGCGGCAAATGGGATGTGCACCTGGGCAATCCGGTTGCCGAGGTGAGCGGTGGGCCCGGCGAGATCCGGGTGACGCTGACCGACGGCACCGTGGTCACCGGCGACACCCTGCTGGTGGCCACCGGCCGGACCCCGAACGGCGACCGGATCGGCGCGGAGACCGCGGGGATCGAGGTCGGCGCCGACGGCCGCGTCGTGGTCGACCAGTTCCAGCGCACCACCGCCGAGGGCGTCTTCGCGCTCGGAGACGTCTCCTCGCCGCACCAGCTCAAGCACGTGGCCAACCACGAGGCCCGGGTGGTGCAGGCGAACCTGCTGCGCGACGCGTGGGGCGACGGCCAGGATCTGGTCGCCACCGACCACCGGTTCGTGCCGTCGGCGGTGTTCACCGACCCGCAGATCGCCGCCGTCGGGCTGACCGAGCTGCAGGCCCGCGAGCGCGGGTACGACGTGACGGTGAAGGTGCAGCGGTACTCCGACGTCGCCTACGGCTGGGCGATGGAGGACGACGAGGGCCTGTGCAAGGTGATCGCGGACCGCGGCACCGGGTTGCTGCTGGGCGCGCACCTGATCGGGGCGCAGGCATCGACGCTGATCCAGCCGCTGATCCAGGCGATGAGCTTCGGGCTGCCGGCGCGGGAGATGGCGCTGGGCCAGTACTGGATCCACCCGGCACTGACCGAGGTGGTCGAGAACGCCCTGCTCGGCCTCTAGGCGGCTCCGCCGCTCGTGCGCGGTTGACGGGTCCATGGACCCGTCAACCGCGCACGAGTGCGTCAGCGCCTGTGGGCCAGCGCCCGCACGACGCCGTCGCCGATGGACTGCAGGATCTGCACCAGCACGACGAGCACCACCACCGCGACCAGCAGCACCGGTGTGTTGAACCGCTGGTAGCCGTAGACGATCGCGAAGTCGCCGAGCCCGCCGCCGCCGATGACCCCGGCCATCGCCGAGTACCCCACGAGCAGCACCACGGTCAGGGTCGCGCCCGCCACCAGCGACGAGATCGACTCCGGCAGCAGCACTTTGCGCACGATCTGGCCGTTGGTCGCACCCATTGCCTGTGCGGCCTCGACCCGGCCGACGGGGACCTCGCGCAGCGACGACTCGACCACGCGTGCGTAGAACGGGATCGCACCGATCGTGAGCGGCACGATCGCCGCGGTCGGTCCGATCGCGGTGCCGACGATCAGCCGGGTGACGCCGATCAGGGCGATCATCAGGATCAGGAACGGCAGCGACCGGAAGACGTTGACGACGGCACCGAGCACGCCGTTGACGACACGCTGCGGCCACAGGCCACTCGGCGAGGTCACGTGCAGCACCACACCGAGCACGATTCCGCCGATCACGGTGAGCAGGAACGAGATCGACACCATGTACAGGGTCTCCTGCGTCGCCTCCCACACCTCGGGCAGCGAGTCCTGCCAGGTCAGCTTGTTCATGCGGTTGCCCCCTGCGTCACGGCGCCGGTCGGTTGCGGCGCCTCACCCCAGGCCAGCGTGGTGCCCGGCTGCGCCTCCACGAACGCCTCGACGTCGGCCCGGTCCACATCGGGGCCGAAGCGCAGCCGCAGCCGGCCGACGGTGACGCCGGCGACCTGTTCGACGCGACCGCCAACCACGGAGATGTCGACGTCGAGCTTGCGGACGAGCTGCGCGAGCCACGGTCCGTGCGCCTCGTCCCCGATCGTGGTGACCAGCGCCGTGTCCGCGTCGTCCCCCGCGGACGGGTCGTCCCCGACCGGGACGATCGCCGACCCCAGGACCGAGCCGGGCCTACCGACGAGGTCGAGGATCCGTCCGGTCTCGGCGATCCGGCCGTCGTCGAGTCGGGCGGCGGACGTGCAGATGCGGCGCAGCACCCCCAGCTCGTGGGTGATGAGCACGACGGTGACGCCGATCCGGCGGTTCAGCTCGGCCAGCAGGTCCAGCACCTGATCGGTGGTGTCGGGGTCGAGGGCACTGGTCGCCTCGTCGCACAGCAGCACGTCCGGCTCCGACGCGAGAGCGCGGGCGATGCCGACCCGCTGCTGCTGCCCGCCGGACAGCTGCGAGGGGAAGGCCTTCTCCTTGCCGGCGAGCCCGACCAGTTCGATCAGCTCGTCGGCGCGGGCCCTGCGCTGCCTGCGGTCCAGCCCGGACAGCTCGAGCGGGAACTCGATGTTGGCCCGCACCGTCCGCGAGTGCAGCAGGTTGAACTGCTGGAACACGGTACCGATGCGGCGACGCGCCTGCCGCTGGCCGGCGCCGGTCAGCCGCGAGACGTCGTCGCCGCGGAGCACGATGCGCCCATCGGTGGGACTCTCGAGCAGGTTCAGGCACCGCAGCAGCGTCGACTTGCCCGAACCGGACGGTCCGACGATGCCGAAGATCTCGCCCTCGGCGATCTCGAGGTCGATGCCGCGCAGGGCCGAGACCTCCCCCGCGCCCGCGGCGGCGGGGAACGTCTTGACCAGGTTCTCGACGACGATCATCAGCCGGCCGCGTGAACCGGGACGACGGAGCCGCTGTAGTTCTCCTGGATCCAGGCGGCGGTCGCCGGGGAGACGAGGGCGTCGGCGAGGGCCTTGACGCCGGGATCGCTCTCCGACGCGGCACGGACAACGAGCAGGTTCGCGAACGGGTTGTTCTCGACGTTCTCGGACAGCAGCGCGTCCTCGGCAGGCACCAGGCCGGCCTCGATCGCGTAGTTCGAGTTGATGACGGCCGCGGTGATCTGCGGGTCGCCGAGGTTGCGGGCGATCTGCGATCGCTCGATCTCGACGAACTTCAGGTTCTTCGGGTTGGCCTTGATGTTCTTCTGCGTGACGACGGACAGGTCGGCGTCGGCGAACGGCACGTCCATCTCGATCAGCTTGGCCGCGGAGAGCAGGTACAGGCCGCGCGCGAAGTTGGTGGTGTCCTTGGGCAGCGCGATGGTCGACCCGTCGGCGATCTGGTCGACGGCCGTGACCTTCTCCGAGTACAGGCCCATCGGCTCGAGGTGCACGTCGGCGACGGAGACGAGGCCGTCGACGCCCTTCTGCTGCTGCCAGTCCTCGAGGTACGGGGCGTGCTGAAAGTAGTTGGCCTGCACGTCGCCGGCGACGAGCAGTTCGTTCGGGTCGATCTCGCCGGTGACGGGCTTGATGTCGAGCTTGACGTCGCCGAGGGCGCCGGATTCGGCGATGTGCTCGAGGATCTCGACGTGCGGCGTGCTCGACGCGGAGATCACCAGCTTCTCGCCGTCACCGCCCGAGGAGCAGGCGGCGAGACCCGCGGTGAGCAAGGCGGCGACGGAGAGAACGGCGGTGCGGCGCAAGAACATTGGAGGTACCTTCCGGTGGGGTGGAGATGGTCAGCCGCGCAGTGCGGGCAGGTCGAGCAGGTCGCGGTGGTACCGCTCGGTGACGTTCGGGTGCGCGCGCAGGCGCGACTTGAGGGCGTTGAGTCCGTAACGGGCGTGCAGGGTGCCGCCGTGCTGGTCGGGTCCGACACCGGCGGCCTCGGCGGCGAGTTCGGGCGAGAGCGGCACGGTGGGCAGTGCGTGGTCGTAGCCGGGGTTGAGGAAGAACGGCAGCGAGACCCGGTCGGTGCCGGCGGCAGGCGGCAGCACCCGGTGCACGGTGGCCTTGAGGTAGCCGCCGGTGGCCACCTCGAGCAGCTCGCCGATGTTGACCAGCAGGTGTCCGCGGATCGGTGCGACGTCGAGCCAGCCGTTGCCCGTCTCCACCTGGAAACCCGCACTGTCGGGTTCCGGGTAGAGCAGGGTCAGCGCCCCGACATCCTTGTGGCTGCCCACGCCCTGGTCGGTGACCGAGCCGTCGTGGCCCGGGTAGCGGGCAATCTTCAGCAGCGGATCGGGATCGGCGAACGCGGCGTCGAAGAAGTCGGCGGGTGCGCCGAGCGAGACCGCCCAGCCGCTGATCAGGCGGAGCCCCGCGGACTGCGCCTGGGCAGACCAGTCGAGAGCCAGGTCACGCAGCTGCGGGACGCGGGCAGGCCACAGGTTGGGTCCGTTCAGCACGTCCCACGGGCGGTCCGGGTCGATCGGGTGCACCGCGGCGCGCTCGGGCCCGATGTCGAGCTGCTCGCGCCAGTCGATGTAGCCCTGGGTGCGCTCGCCGCCGACGCGGGTGTAGCCGCGGAAGTTCGGCGAGTTGCTGTTCTCGATCTCGAGCTTGTCGACTTCGGGCAGCGCGAAGAACTCCCGGGACGCGGCGATCAGGTCGTCGGTGAGCTGCTGGTCGATGCCGTGACCGGTCAGGTAGAAGAATCCGATCTCGTGCGTGACCGCACGGAGAGCGTCGACGTCGAGGTTCTCCAGGTCGATGATCGGGAGTGAGCGGGCGGACATGGAACGGGTCCTTTCCCCACGGGGCACCTGCGGACTTGTGGCGCTGCGACGTGTGGGTGCCCGGTGGGAGGAATTCGCACGGGGGGTACGGACGGCCTTCGATGTGCCGTCGCGCGGGATCTCGTCTCAGCGCTGACGCATGCAACAACAACCACGCATGTGCATCGTGGTGGCGGTTGCTGCGGGGCCGCGCATCGAGATCCCTTCCGGACGAAGTCGTTACCGCCGCATATGACTCGGCAGTTGTTGAACGCTAACCCGTCGGCGGTGGGGTGTTCAAATCACCCTCCCGCGCGACGGCAAGCGGTGCCGCGGGCGCGACGAACGGTCAGAGCCTCCCGGACAACCGTTCCAGCCGGTCAAGCCCGGCACCGGAGAGCCCGACGATCCGGACGGACTTGCCCCGCGCCTCGTACTTCTCGCGCACCGCGTCGAGCGTGGCCACGGTCGACGCGTCCCAGACCTCGGCGTCGGTGAGGTCCACGACCACCGCGTCGGGGTCGGCGTCGTAGTCGAACCGGTGGACCAGCTCGTTGCTCGACGCCCAGAACAGCTGTCCCGTGACCCGGTAAACCCGCTCGACCCGACCGTCGCGGTCGCGGTCGCCGGCGGTGACCGTGGCCGTCTGGGCGACCCGGCGCGCGAACGCCACCGTCGCGGTCACCACGCCGAGGAAGACGCCGACGGCGAGGTTCTCGGTGGCGAGCGTGCCGACGACCGTCACCGCCATCACCAGCGTCTCGCTGCGCGGCATCAGCCGCAACGTGCGCGGCGCGACGCTGCGCCAGTCGAAGGTGGTCACGGCGATCACCAGCATCACCGCCACCAGCGCGGCCATCGGGATGGCGCCGACCACGTCGCCGGCGGTGACGCAGAGGACCAGCAGGAACGACCCCGCCAGGAACGTGGAGATGCGGGTACGCGCCCGGCCCTCCTTCACGTTGACCATGGTCTGCCCGATCATCGCGCAGCCGCCCATGCCGCCGAAGAGCGCGCCGGCCATGTTCGCGACGCCCTGGCCCCAGGACTCGCGGGTCTTGTCCGAGGGGGTGTCGGTGATGTCGTCGACGAGCTTCGCGGTGAGCAGCGACTCGAGCAGACCCACCAGCGCGAGACCGATCGCGAACGGCGCGACGACGGCCAGGGTCGCCCACGTCCACGGCACGTCCGGGATCATCCACGTCGGCAGGCCGGCCGGGAGCTCGCCCTGGTCGGCGACGTCGGGCACGTCCAGGTGGAACAGGGTGACCACCGCGGTGAGCACCACGATCGCGATCAGCGGCGCAGGCACCGACCGCGTCAGCCTCGGGACGAACACGATCATCGCGAGACCGGCGGCGACGAGCGGGTACACCAACCAGGGCACGTCGACCAGGTGCCGCAGCTGGGCGCCGAAGATGAGGATCGCCAGCGCGTTGACGAACCCGATCATCACCGACCGTGGGATGAACCGCACCAGCCGCGCGAGACCGGCGAGGGCGAACGCGATCTGCAGCGCGCCGGCCAGCCACACGGCCGCGATCAGGTAGTCGATGCCGTGCGAGGCGACGAGCGGCGCCACCACCAGCGCAGTGGCCCCGGCGGCGGCCGAGACCATCGCGGGCCTGCCGCCGACGAACGCGATCGTCATCGCCATGATGCACGAGGTGTACAGCGCCACCTTCGGGTCGACGCCCGCGATGACCGCGAACGAGATCACCTCGGGGATCAGGGCGAGCGCCGTCACCAGGCCGGCCAGGATCTCCGTGGTGAGCCGGCGCGGGGATCTCAGGGCCGAGCGGACCGACGTGGCGTCGGCGGCAACGGGGAGGGTGTCGAGCACCGGCAGAGCCTAGTTCGCCGGGCACCCGCCACGGGAGTCGCCGGCGCCCGCGGGTGGCCTCACCACATGCTGGTACGCATGGAGATCTCCGCGGCGAACGCGGCGGCCGCGGCCCGCGGCACCGAGTCGACGCCGTCGAGCTCGACGACCCGGAAGTCGGAGTAGCAGCGGCGGCCGCTGGCGTCGGCGGCCGGCCGGGCCGCGGACCCGCCGACCACCATCGTGGCCGGGATCTCGACCGCCGGGCAGTCCGCGCCCGCCACCGCGGGGTGCGGGCCGTCGGCGACGACGAGGCTCTTGAACCGGCCGAAGGTGCGGGCGGCGGCCTCCCAGGCAAGCGTCGCGCCCTCGCGGTCGCCGACGAGGTTGACGTACTTCAGACCGAGCCCGTCGAGGACGGCGATCAGGCCCGCCACGTCGAGGCCGTCGATAGTGTCCGGCACCACGGTGCGCAGGTCGGAGCCGTGCAGTCGCTCGCAGACGGCGTCGAACACCGAACCGTCCTCGCCGGCGCCGGGCAGCAGAACCACCACGTGAGCACTCTCGGGACCGTCCATGCGCACGCTGTAGACGACCTCGCCGACCGACACTTCCGTCAACTCCATGGCAACGGACGGTACACGCCGCCGCGCCCCGGCCGGGAAATCCGCGGGCAGGGGTTGCGTCCCACCACCCGCCGGTTCTATGGTTCGTTACATGAGTAATGAACCAGCGAGCCTCGGTGGGTGGGGATTCAAGTGATCGACGACGGCCGGCCGCTCTTCCAGCAGATCGCCGAACAGATCGAGGGATCGATCATCGACGGCTCGCTGCCGGAGGACGGCCAGGTTCCATCGACCAACGAGCTCGCTGCCTTCCACCGCATCAACCCGGCGACCGCGGCCAAGGGGCTGAACCAGTTGGTATCCGAGGGAATCCTCTACAAGAAACGGGGAATTGGAATGTTCGTCACCGTCGGGGCGCGCGACGCCCTCCGGTTCCGGCGCCGAGAAGCATTCGCGCGCCAGTACATCGAGCCACTCGTCGCGGAAGCCGCCCGACTCGGCATTCCCGTCGACGAACTCAAGTCCATGCTCGACACCAGGGAGGTGGCCCGATGACCCGGAGCCTGACCGTCACCCAGATCACCGA
Source organism: Rhodococcus kronopolitis (assembly GCF_042654025.1). Lineage (NCBI taxonomy): Bacteria > Bacillati > Actinomycetota > Actinomycetes > Mycobacteriales > Nocardiaceae > Rhodococcus > Rhodococcus kronopolitis. The sequence continues at coordinate 350,890 of NZ_JBHSFO010000002.1, forward strand.
CCGATCGCCGACCGGACGCGACGTCGTTGCCTCGATGCGTGACGTCGCCAAACGCTACGGGGACTTCGATGCGCTCGCGGACGTCTCGTTCGACCTCGAACGCGACAAGATCTACGGCCTGCTCGGACGCAACGGGGCCGGCAAGACCACGATCATGTCAATCCTGACCGGCCAGGGCGTCCAGACGTCCGGCGAGGTCACGGTCTTCGGCGCCACCCCGTTCGAGAACGCACGGGTGCTGCGGGAAGTGAGTTTCATCAAGGAGAGCCAGACCTATCCGGACGACCTCCGGGTCAAGCACGTCCTGTCCACCGCCGGGCACCTGATGGAGCGGTGGGACCGCGATTTCGCCGAACTCCTGCTCGACGACTTCCAGCTTCCACTGGGCCGCCGGGTCAAGAAGCTCTCCCGAGGCATGAAGTCCGCCCTCGGGGTGATCATCGGTCTCGCGTCGCGGGCACCGCTCACCCTGTTCGACGAGCCGTACCTCGGACTCGACGCCGTGGCCCGCCAGATGTTCTACGACCGACTGCTCGCCGACTACGCCGAGCACCCGCGCACGGTGGTGCTGTCCACCCACCTGATCGACGAGGTCGCGAACCTGCTCGAGCACGTCATCGTGGTCGAGCGCGGCCGGGTTCTGCTCGACGACGACGCCGACGAGCTGCGCAGACGGGCGGTGGTGGTGACCGGCCCCACCGCGGCCGTCGACGCATTCGGCGCGAAAGGCACGGTCCTGCACCGGGACTCGCTCGGATCCCAGGCCCGGGCCACCGTGCAGGTCACCGCGGACGTGGCTGACCGTGCCCGACTGCTCGACGCCGGCGGCACGATCGAGCCGGCGTCGTTGCAGGAACTCGTCATCCGTACCACCACCCAGGAGTCGACGCCATGACCACAGCCACCGTCTCCCCCGCGGTGCACGCCAACGCCGCCCCCGGACCTTCCCGGATCGGTTCGGTCCTACGCCTGCACACTGTCGCCTGGCCCCTGCTGGTCGCCTGGCCCGTCGGCCTCCTCGCGGTGTCCTTCGCCATCAGTTGGACGATCTACTACCTCATCGGGACCGACGAGGGCGCCGGGTTCACCGGCAGCATCGCGGCGTTGCTCGGTTTCGTCATCGCGTTCTACGTCCAGGCACTGACCCAGAGCTTTCCGTTCGCCCTGGGGCTGAGCGTGACCCGCCGCGAGTTCTACACCGCGACGCTCCTGATGGCCCTCGGTCAGTCGGCGATCTTCGCGGTCGCGGTGCAGGTGCTGTCCGTGATCGAGAGCGCCACCGACGGGTGGGGTGTGTACATGCGAATGTTCGGGCTGGCGCGCTACGTCACCGACAATCCGGTCCTCCAACTGCTCTCGGGCTTCGCGATCCTGTTGCTCACCTCCGGGATCGCCGTCGTCGCCGGCGCGATCTACCAACGGTGGCGCACCACGGGCCTGCTCGCGGCCGGAACGACCCTCTTCTGCACAGTGGGCTTGGCGGCGGTCGTGATCACCTGGGCTCGCTGGTGGCCGGAGATCGGATCGTGGTTCGTCGACGTACCACGCGCAGTCCCGCTGGTGGCACTGCCCCTGACGCTGGCCGTCTTCGCCCTCGCCTGCGGGTGGGTGGCGCTGCGCCGCGCGACGCCGTGAGCGACGAACGCGTGAGCGTGGGCGCCGAGGGCCGCACCCGCCACCCCGATCGAGCGGTGGCGGTGACCACCGCCGACGAGTTCCTGCTGTCCGCCTGCCTGCTCTACTCCCCCGACGACGGCGACGCCCGACGCCAGCGGGCCCGCGACCTGCTGGCCGCCGACCCGGCGCTGGCCGCCCGGACCGTGCACACCGCGGCCGCGTGCGCCGACATCGACGCGTTGTGGGCGCTGCTGTCCGACAACCCGGCCTCGGCCGGCGCCGAGGGCGGCCCACTGCGCTGGCCGCCGCTGCTCTACCTGGCCTACGCCCGGCACGACGCGGCCGTCACCGAGGCCGCGACCGTCACCGCCGCCCGGCTGCTGCTGGCCGCGGGGGCGGACCCGAATGCGGGCTACCTCTGGGCCGGTGAGCAGCCCCCGTTCACCGCGCTGACCGGCGCCTTCGGCAACGGCGAACGGGGCAGCGCCGACCAGCCGCCGCACCCGCACGCGGACGCCCTGGCCCGGGTGCTGCTCGAGGCCGGCGCGAACCCCAACGACGGCCAGGCCCTGTACAACCGGATGTTCGACCGGGACGACACCCATCTGCGCCTGCTGTTCGAGTTCGGCCTGGGCCGGGGCGACCGCGAACCGTGGTCGACTCGTCTGGGCGTCGACCTCCCTTCCCCCGCCGAGTTGCTCGGCGACCAGCTTGGCTGGGCGATCCTGCACGGGCACCACGACCGGGTGGACCTGCTGCTGGGCAACGGGGCGGACCCGGACCGACCACTGCGCGGCGAACGCACGCCGCTCGTGCTGGCGCTCGTCTACGGCAGGACCGTCGCCGCCGACGCGCTGCGCGCCGCGGGTGCCCGAGAACCGGACCTGGACCCGGCGGACCTGCTGATGGCCGCGGCGATGACCGCGGACCGGGTCGCCGCGATCGCGCTCGCGGCCACGGACCCGGAACTGGCGGCGGACGCCCGGCGACGGCACCCCTCGGCGATCCTGCGGGCCGTTGCCGCGCACAGTCCTGCGGCAGAGAAGGACTCGGTGGTGCGACTGCTCACCGACCTCGGCTTCGACGTCAACGCCCTCGGCCGCTCGGACCTGCCGATCGAGCAGCCGTGGGAGACCGCGCTGCACGAGGCGGCGGGCGCCGGCGACCGGGAACTGGTGACTCTGCTGCTGCGCCTGGGTGCCGACCCGACCCTGCGGGACCGGCGTTTCGACGCGACGGCGGCGCAGTGGGCCGAGTACTTCGGCCACCCGGTCGGCGAACTGGCCGAGGCTACCGATCCAGGGCCAGGAAGTGCTCCAGGACCGGAAGGTCCTGCGGCGCACCGTCGTTGATCAACGCCAGCACCGCGTCGACGTCCAGGTGCCGCTCCACCAGGTCCGCCAGCAGGTCCAGCTGGGCGGCGCGCTCGGCGGCGACGGACGTGTCCGGCGAGACGGTGAACGCGCGGCCGGTCCGCGCCGCCACCCAGGTCAGCAGCCCGCGCCGGTACTCGTCGGACTCGAGCAGCCCGTGCCAGTGGGTGCCCAGCACCGCGCCGCGGACGCTGCCCTCGCCGACACCGTCGGACCCGCGCAGCAACGGCGCGTCACCGGTGCGGACCACCCGGCCGTGGTGGATCTCGTAGCCGGACACCGCGACTGCCTCGCCGGGGACGGGCCGCTCGGAGGTCCCGGTCGCCTGTCGCAGCACCTTCTCCGCCTCGAACACGACGTCGAGGTCCAGCAGGCCGAGCCCGTCGACCGCACCGGTCCCGGACTCGACGTCGTCGACGATGGTGCGGCCCAGCATCTGGTAGCCGCCGCAGATGCCGAGGATCGGCCGGCCGGCGGCGGCCCTGGCCGCGAGCGCGTCGGCGATCCCGCTGGCCCGCAGCCACGCCAGGTCCGAGACGGTGGACTTGCTGCCGGGCACCACCACCAGGTCCGCGTCCTGCAGCCGGGACGGCTCGGCGACCCAGTGCACGGACACCCCGGGCTCGCAGGCCAGCGCCTCGACGTCGGTGGCGTTGGAGACCCGCGGCAGCCGGATCGCGGCTACCCGCAACCAGTCCCGGCCCAGCGGCGGGCGCGGACGGCCGACCGGTGCGTCGGCCACGGTGGACAGCGAGTCCTCGGCGTCGATCCACAGGCCCTCGGCGAACGGCACGACGCCGAGGGTGGGCCGGCCCGTCATCGCCCGGAGCTGATCGAGCCCGGGTTCGAGCAGGCCGACGTCGCCGCGGAACTTGTTGACCACGAAGCCGGAGATCAGTTCCTGGTCCTCCGGTGAGAGCACCGCCACGGTGCCGAACAGGTGCGCCAGCACTCCCCCGCGGTCGATGTCGCCGACCACGAGCACCGGCAGACGGGCCTGCCGCGCGAGCCCCATGTTCGCCAGATCCGTTGCCCGCAGGTTGATCTCGGCGGGAGAGCCCGCGCCCTCGCAGATCACCACGTCGTACTGCTCGCGCAGCGACGCCAGTTCCGCGCCGACGACCTCGCGCAGCCACTGCCGGTGCTCGACGTAGTCGCGGGCGCCGACCGTGGTGACGGCCTTCCCGCGCACCACCAGCTGCGAGGTGCGGTCGCTGCCGGGCTTGAGCAGCACCGGGTTGAAGCGGACGCTGGGCTCGAGCCCGCAGGCCTGCGCCTGCAGCGCCTGCGCTCGACCGATCTCGCCGCCGTCGAGGGTGACGACGGAGTTGTTCGACATGTTCTGCGCCTTGAACGGCGCCACCGAGACCCCGCGCCGGGCCAGCATCCGGCAGAGCCCGGCGACCAGGACGCTCTTGCCGGCGTCGGAGGTGGTGCCTGCGACCAGTAGTGCGCCCCGCACCGCAGCATCCGTCACGGCAGCGTGAGGATTTCCGTACCCGTCTCGGTCACGACGAGGGTGTGCTCGAACTGCGCGGTCCACTTGCGGTCCGCGGTGACGACGGTCCAGTCGTCTTCCCACATCTCGTAGTCGACCGTGCCGAGGTTGATCATCGGCTCGATGGTGAAGACCATGCCGGGCTCGATAACCGTGTCCACGTTCGGCTGGTCGTAGTGCAGGATCACCAGTCCGTTGTGGAACGTCTCGCCGATGCCGTGGCCGGTGAAGTCGCGCACCACGCCGTAGCCGAAGCGGTTGGCGTAGGCCTCGATGACCCGGCCGATCACGTTGAGCTCGCGGCCTGGCTTGACGGCCTTGATCGCCCGCATGGTGGCCTCGTGGGTGCGCTCGACCAACAGTCGGTGCTCCTCGGAGACGTCGCCCGCGAGGAAGGTGGCGTTGGTGTCGCCGTGCACGCCGTCGATGTAGGCCGTGACGTCGATGTTGACGATGTCGCCGTCCTGGATGACGGTCGAGTCCGGGATGCCGTGGCAGATCACCTCGTTGAGCGAGGTGCAGCAGGACTTGGGGAAGCCCCGGTAGCCGAGCGTCGACGGGTAGGCGCCGTGGTCGAGCATGTACTCGTGCGCGATCCGGTCCAGGGCGTCGGTGGTGACGCCGGGCGCGACCGCCTTGCCTGCCTCGGCGAGGGCCCGGGCGGCGATCCGGCCGGCCACCCGCATCTTCTCGATCGTCTCGGGGGTCTGCACCCACGGCTCGTTGCCCTCGTTGGCGGTGGGCTTCCACGCGTACTCGGGGCGGTCGATGTTCGACGGCACGGCGAGGACGGGCGAGACGGTTCCGGGGACCAACGGGGAGCGCACAGACATGCGGTTCAGGCTACGCGCCGCCCGCCGTCGCCCCGGACGAGCCCGGCGGACATCGACGATCGATGTCCGCCGGGGCGGGGCGGGCGCGGGCCGGTCAGCCGCGGGCCGGAACCAACTCGTCGTCGGGCGCCGCCGCCGGGGCGACGGGGGCGGGGCGTCCGGTGGGGATGCACGAGGCGACGGCGGCGGCCACCAGCGCGACGCCGCAGCCGATCAGCAGGCCGGTGCGGAAGCCGTTCTCGGTGGGCAGCGTGTACTCGCCCACCTGCACGCTCATCTGGGCGAGCACCACCCCGACCACCGCCGCCGCGAGGGAGGTGCCGAGGGAACGGGTGAGGGTGTTGAAGGCGTTCGCGGCCGCGGTCTCCGACAGCGGCACCGCCCCCATGATCAGGGCGGGCATCGCGCCGTAGGCGAAGCCGGTGCCTGCTCCGCAGATCGCGACCACGATCATCAGGCCCCACGCCGAGCCCATCAGCAGCATCGACGATCCGTAGCCCAGGGCGATGACCAGGGAACCGATGATCAGCGTGATCTTCGGCCCGCGGGCGGAGGACACCTTGGCACCGACGGCGGCGGAGGCCATCATCACGAATCCGCCGGGCGCCATCCACAGACCCATCGCCAGCATCGACTGGCCCAGCCCGAACCCGGTGGACTCCGGCAGCTGCAGCAACTGCGGCAGGATCAGCGACTGCGCGTACATCGAGAAGCCGACCACCAGGCCGGCGACGTTGGTCAGCAGCACCTGCGGACGAGCGGTGGTGCGCAGGTCGACGAGCGGATCGGTGGCGCGCAGCTCCCACCAGCCCCACACCAGGAGGACGACGACCGAGGCGACGAGCAGTCCGAGGGTGGTGGCGCTGGTCCAGCCCCAGTCGCCGCCCTTGGAGACGCCGAGCAGCAGGCACACCAGGCCGATGCCCAGCCCGACCGCGCCGACCGGGTCGAAGCGGCCCGCGCCGGGCGCGACCGGCGTGGCCGGCACCATCTTCCAGATCAGTGCGGCGACCAGAACGCTGAGGGCGGTCGCGCCCCAGAACAGCACCCGCCAGCTCGAGCCCTGCGCGACGGCCGCCGCGATCGGCAGACCGAGCGCGCCGCCGATGCCCATCGACGCGCTCATCAGCGCGATCGAGGAGTTCAGTCGCTCGGCGGGGACCAGGTCCCGCAGGGCGCTGATGCCGATCGGGACCAGGCCCATGCCGATGCCCTGCAGGGCGCGACCGGCGATCATCGGCACCACCGAGCTCGCCAGCGCGCACACCACGGAGCCTGCGATCAGCGGGATCGTGCAGATCAGCAGCATCCGGCGCTTGCCGTAGATGTCACCGAGGCGACCGGTGATCGGGACGAACACCGCGCCTGCCACCAGGGTCGCGGTGATGACCCAGCTGGCGTTGGACGCGGAGGTGTCCAGAATCTGCGGCAGGTCGCCGATCAGCGGGACGACCAGGGTCTGCATGAGCGCGGCGACGATGCCGGTGAACGCCAGCACGCCGACCAGGCCGTTCGGGTTGGCGGTTGGACTGGGACCTGACACGGAGGATCTCCTCGATTGTTCACGGCGGCACGGATGTGCCTGATACACAGGTGTTGCACAATACACACAAGTTGCATGATGCAACCACCTTGCACTCGACAAGGGTTATGTATCGTGCAATACGGACAAAACGTCACACGGGGTGCACTCACCCGCCCCGAACGGGCACAAACGAAAGGCTCGGCATTGGACAGGCCCACGGACCGAATCGAGTTCGAGACCATGCTGCTCGGCCGGCACCTCACCCGGCCCCGCCGCGGCACGGGCCACCTGGACGCCAGCGCCTACGCACTGCTGAGCCGCCTCCGCATCGACGGCCCGATGTCCGTCGGGGAACTCAGCGAGGCGTTCGGCCTGGACACCTCCACCATCAGCCGCCAGAGCACCGCAATGCTCAACTCCGGCCTCGTCGAACGCATCCCGGACCCGGACGGCGGCATGGCCCGGAAGTTCCGGGTCACCGCCGAGGGCCGCGAACGGCTGGACACCGAGCGGGCCGGCAACATCGACGGGCTGGACCTGGTGATGGCCGACTGGGAACCCGACGACGTCGCCGCCTTCGCCGCGATGCTCGAACGGTTCAACCTCGACATCGAGCGCCGCGCCGGCCGCCCGTGGCCGCGAAGACGCCAATCCTGAAGCCCTGCGCCCCTGAAGGGCACAATTGGGGTGACGGCAGGAACCGGACCGGGTGATGCGAGATGTCGGACGACGTCGAGAAGCGATGGAACGATCCCCCGACGATGCGGCAGGCCACCCGCTACACCGTCGCGGTCATCGCCGCATCCCTGACCGTCGTGGCACTGACCTTCGCGTGGGCCGCGACGAACCGTGACGCGTGCGCGGCCGCCCAGCAGTTCGTGTGCCAGAACCCCGACCGATACGTCCTCGCGGTGGCGCCCGCGGCCATCCTGCTGCTCGGCGGTCTCGGCGCCTTCGTGCGCACCTACACGGTGTGGAAGTCGGACGGCACCTGGCCGATCTGGCAGGGCGCCGGCTGGATCCTGATGACGCTGATGCTGGTGTTCGCCAGCATGGGATCGGGATTCCTGCTCACCTGAGCATTGCGGCGAACTGGCGCGCGAAGGTGTGCACGTCGCCGGGCCAACGCGCAGAGAGGTAGTTCCCGTCCCGCACCACCAGGGCCGGACGAGGGTCGTCGACGGTGTCGCGGGCGCGGCCGCTCGACTTGCGCCGCGCCTCGGGGTCGGCCCGGTCGACGTCGACGAAGTCGCCCGGCCGGGCCAGCGCCCGCGTCACCTCCTGCTGCACCGACATGTAGCCGCTCGGCTGTCCCTGCGACTCGCGGTAGGTGCGGTAGTAGTCCCGGTCCCAGAACCGGGTGACCCGGGCGACCCGCCAGGCCCGGGACTCCAGGGTCCAGGTCAGGGCGGTGGTGCGGCGACCGTGCAACACCGACCGCGTCGTCTCCGAGTCGACGCTGCGCGCCGCGAGCAACACCCCGTGACAGATCGCGGCGACCGGAAGGTCCCGGCGGAAGGCGTCGACGACGACGGACTGCAGCCGCTCGCTCTCGAGGTAGCGGCGCATCCCCCGGGCCCGGTGGCCGCCGGGCAGCAGCAGGGCGTCGACGGCATCGAGGTCGATGGACTCCCAGCTCAGGGGATCGGTGAAGGCGGGATCCCCCACCAGTTCTGCATACGCGGCGCGGGCGTCGGCGTCGGCCCGCAACACGCGTCCGACCAGCACCAGGCGGTCGAGGCCGGGAACCGCGCCCCACGGGTCGAGGCCACGCCCGGTGACCATCAGGTCGTCGGCGCGGGCGGGCGCGCCGACGGGTGTCGCGAACCGGACCTCGTGGTCGAGGCGTCGCAGCACCTGCCAGCTGACCGCAACCTCGGTGGGGTCGAAGTCCTGCGCCGGGAGCGGGATCAGCACCGTACCCATTCCCGGAGGGTAGCCCCGATCGACCGCTCCGCGGAGCCGCCTACTCGCGCAGCGCCGCGACGAACGCCACCCGGTCGCCCCGGTACAGGGACCGCACCCGCTCGATCGGCACCCCGCCGGCATCCAGGGAAGTCCTGTGCAGCAACAGCATCGGCATGGACGCGGCCGAGTCCAGCAGCGCGGCCTCGCGGGGTGAGGCCAGCACGGTCTCGATCCGCTCGGTCGCCGAGGTGAACACCACCCCCGTCGCGCGGATGGCCGCGTACAGCGACTCCGCGGGGTCGAAGGTCTCGGCCATCTCGCCGAACCGCCCGGCCGGCAGGTACGTACTCTCCAGCCCGATCTTGTTGCCGTCCGCCAGCAGCACCCGCTCCAGGTGGACGACCTGGGCCCCGACCGGCAGGTCCAGCTCGGCGGCAAGCTCCTCGTCGGCTTCCAGCCGACCGAGTGAGACCAGCTCGCGGCCGGGCACCCGCCCCTGACTCAGTGCCCCCTCGGTGTACGAGCGGAGCGAGAGTGGTTGCACGAGCTTGGGACTGGCGACGACCGTGCCGCGGCCTCGTCGCTCGACCCGGCCCTCGACGAGCAGTTCGTGCATCGCCTGCCGGACGGTCTCCCGGGAGACCCCACAACGGAGGGCGAGTTCGCGCTCCGCCGGGACGGCGTCGCCCTCCCCCAGCCCGACGAGCAACTGCTCGAGTTCGGCCCGCACCCGGTAGGACTTGGGCAGGTGCACGGCGGCCTCTGCGGCCCTCACCGGCGACCGCACCGAGCGGCGACAACAGCACGGACGGAATCGGAACTTTGATCGTTCATGCAGGTCAGCGTACTCGACAATTGGTCTGTACCAATCTTCCTCCGCCGTTGTCCCGTAGTTCACCCGGCGGTCGCCTACTGGTCTAGACCAAAGCCCACGATCTGCCCATGCGAATTGCAATTGTGGGTGGAGGAATCCTCGGAACGGCGCACGCCGACGAGGCGATCCGCCGCGGACACGACGTCGTCCAGCTCGAGCGCGAACCCGAGGCACGCGGTGCGACGGTACGGAACTTCGGCCTGGTGTGGGTGTCCGGGAGGGCCGAGCACGAGCTCGAGGCGGCCCTGCGATCCCGCGAGCTGTGGGCCGACCTCGCCGCCCGGGTGCCCGGGGTCGGCTTCCGCGCCGCCGGCTCGATGACGCTGCTGCGCACCCCCGAGGAGGTGGCCGTCGCCGAGCAGGCCGCCGCCCGACCGGACGCGCAGGCCCGCGGTTTCGCGATGCTCGACCCGGACCAGGTGCTCGCGGTGAACCCCGCACTGCGCGGCAAGTTCCTCGCCGGCCTGCACTGCACCCGCGACGGCGCCGTCGAGTCCCGGGTGGCGCTGCCCGCGATCCGCCGCCACCTCGAGGCGAGCGGGCGCTACACCTTCCATTCCTCCACCGAGGCCCGCGAGGTCCGCAGCGACGAGCACGGCGTGCACATCCGCGACGACCACGGCCGCACCTTCGACGCCGACCTCGCGATCGTCTGCCCCGGCGCCACCCTCGGCGGCCTGGCCCGCGACCTGGCCGGCGAGCTGCCGCTGCGCCGCGTCCGGCTGCAGATGATGCAGACCGCCCCGCTCGGCGAGGCACTGACCACCGCGATCGCCGACGGCGACAGCCTGCGCTACTACCCCGGATTCGCCGGCACCGCCCTCGACGCGCTGCGCACGGCCCAGCCGCAGGCGCCGACCGCCGAGACCCACCGGATGCAGCTGCTGTGCGTGCAGCGACTGCACGGCGGGCTGACCATCGGCGACACCCACGAGTACGACGAGCCGTTCGACTTCGACGTGGACGAGGAGCCCTACCGGCACCTGACCGGCGTGACCGAGGAGCTGCTCGGCCGGCGGCTGCCGCCGATCGTCAAGCGCTGGGCGGGTGTCTACAGCCAGTGCCGCGACACCGGCGAGCTGGTGCACCGCGGCCGGCCCGCCGACAACGTCTGGGTGGTCGCCGGTCCCGGCGGCCGGGGCATGACCCTCGGTCCCGCCCTCGCCGAGCAGACCGCCGACCAGCTGGGCCTCTGACACCGCTGAGGCACTGCCCACCAACACCTCTCACCCCCAAGGAGTCACCGTGACCACCCGCATCACCCTCGCCGTGCTCGACATGGCCGGCACCACCGTCGCCGACGACGGACTCGTCCTGCGGGCCTTCGCCGCCGCCGCCGAGGCCGGCGGGCTGCCCCCGGAGGGACCCGAGGCCGACGCCGCCCGCCGCTACGTGCTCGACACCATGGGCCAGTCCAAGATCGTCGTCTTCCGCGCCCTGTTCGGCGACGAGGACCGCGCCCAGGCCGCCAACGCCGCCTTCGAGGCCGCCTACGACCGCCTCGTGGAGGAGGGCAACGCCGCGCCCATCCCCGGCGCCGCCGAGTCGATCACCGCGCTGCGCGAGGCCGGCATCAAGGTCGCGCTGACCACCGGCTTCAGCCGCGGCACCCAGGACAAGCTGCTCGCCGCCCTCGGCTGGCACACCCTCGCCGACCTCACCCTCTCCCCCGCCGAGGCGGGCCGCGGCCGGCCCTACCCGGACCTGGTCCTCACCTCGCTGCTCCGCCTTGGCGTCGACGACGTGAGAGAGGTTGCCGTGCTGGGTGACACCGCCAGCGACATCACCACCGGACTGCGGGCCGGCGCCGGCGTCGTCGCGGGCACCCTGACCGGCGCCCACGACGAGACGCAGCTGCGGGCCGCGGGCGCCACCCACGTGGTGCCGTCGGTCCGCGAGTTCGCCGACCTGCTGCTCGACCGCTGACCCGACCTCCCGCCACCGCACCACCCCCGACCCTGCTCGACTCCCTCACCCCCAGTCAGGAATCCGATGCGCCTCCGCTCCAGCCTCGCCGCCGTCGCCCTCGCCGCGACCGTCCTCACCGTGACCACCGCGTGCGGTGGCACCGGCACCGCCACAGACTCCGGTACCGAGACCGTCACCGTCTACAGCGCGGACGGGCTCGCCGGGTGGTACAAGACCCAGTTCGACGCGTTCACCAAGGAGACCGGCGTCGCGGTCAACCTGGTGGAGGCCGGCTCCGGCGAGGTGGTCTCCCGGGTCGAGAAGGAGCAGTCCAACCCGCAGGCCGACCTCGTCGTCACCCTGCCGCCGTTCATCCAGAAGGCCGCGGCCCAGGACCTGTTGCAGCCCAGCGGCATCGACACCTCCGCGGTGCCCGCGGCCGAGCAGGACCCGGCCGGCCGGTACGTGCCGGTGGTCAACAACTACCTCTCGTTCATCGCCAACCCGGGCGCGAACCCGGCGCCGGTCCGCTGGGACGACCTGCTCACCGAGCAGTACAAGGGCAAGCTGCAGTACTCGACGCCCGGGCAGGCAGGGGACGGCACCGCGGTACTGCTGCTCCTGCAGCACCTGATGGGCAAGCCGGGTGCGCTGGACTACCTCGGCAGGCTGCAGGCCAACAACGTCGGTCCGTCCTCGTCCACCGGCAAGCTGCAGCCGAAGGTGAGCAACGGCGAGCTGCTGGTCGCGAACGGCGACGTCCAGATGAACCTCGCCTCCATCAAGGACGACGGCTCCAAGTTCGGCGTCTTCTTCCCCGCCGACGCCGCCGGCGCCCGCACCACCGTCGCCCTGCCGTACGTGATGGGCCTGGCCAAGGGCGCGCCGAGCACCGAACCGGCGAAGAAGCTGATGGCGTTCCTGCTCTCCGAGCAGGCACAGCGCACCGTCGGCCCCGACGCGCTCGGCGTCTCGGTGCGCTCGGACCTGCAGTCCGCCGGCGACGTGACCGACAAGGGCACCCCGGCCGGCCTGCTCGACGGCGTCACCGTCTGGACGCCGAACTGGGACACCGTGATCACCGAACTCGACGGCGACGTCGCCGCCTACCAGAAGGCCACCGGGAACTGACATGGCACGACTGAGCCTGCGCCGGGCCATCGACTCGGCCGACACCGGGACCCGCGGCGACGTCACCGCCCCGGCCATCACGTTCGACCGCGTCAACGTGGCCTACGGCCGCGGCAGGGGCGCCACCCGCGCATTGATCGACTTCAACCTGCGGGTGGCCCCCGGCGAGACGGTGGCACTGCTCGGCCCCAGCGGCTCCGGCAAGTCCACCGCGCTCAAGGCGCTGGCCGGCTTCGTCCGGCCGGTCTCCGGCGGTGTCCGCCTCGGCGAGCGGGACGTCACCGACCTGCCGCCGGCCCGGCGCGGGCTCGGCGTCGTGGTCCAGTCCTACGCGCTCTTCCCGCACCTGCGGGTCGCGGAGAACGTGGCCTTCGGGCTGCGCTCGCAGCGGGTGCCGCGCGCCGAGATCGGCGGTCGGGTCTCCGACGCGCTCGCCATGGTGGGAATGTCCGCGTACGGCAAGCGCTTTCCGCGCGAGCTCTCCGGCGGGCAGCAGCAGCGGGTGGCGATCGCCCGGGCGCTGGCCATCCGGCCCGGCGTGCTGCTGCTCGACGAGCCGCTGGCCGCGCTCGACGTCAAGCTGCGCGAGAGCATGCTCACCGAACTGCAGCAGCTGCGGGCCGCACTGCCGGACACCGCGATGCTCTACGTCACCCACGACCAGAGCGAGGCGCTGGCGCTGGCCGACCGGATCGCCGTGATGCGCGACGCCCGGCTGGTGGACGTCGACACCGCGGAGAACCTCTGGAAGCGCCCGCCCAGCAGCTTCACCGCCGCCTTCCTCGGCGGCGCAAACCTGTTGCCCTGCACGGTCACCCGGGTGATCGGCACCTCGGCCCTGGTGTCCGTGGGCGGCACCCCGGTCACCGCCCTGGCCCCGCAGCCGGCGATCGGCCGGACCGACTGGGAGTCCGACAGCGGCGCCCTGCTGTGCATCCGTCCGCACGCGGTCACCCTCACCTCGCCGTCCGAGCGCGGCACCCTGGCCGCGCGGGTGGTCGGCGGCGTGTGGCGCGGCTCGACCACCCGGCTGTCGGTGGCCCTGGTGGGGTTGCCCGAGTACCCGATCGACGTCGACGTCCCCGGGCACGACGAGCGGCCGGTGGGCACCGCGGTCGGCGTGCGGTTCCCGGACGGCGGCGCGGTGCTGGTGCCCGAGCCCGGGTCGGCGTCGTGACCGCGGTCCTGGAGGCGCCCCGACTGGACGCGCCGCCGCCGACGCGGAGGGCGCCGCGGAACTGGCGGTCCGTCGCATGGGCGCTGCCGCCGCTGCTGCTGGTGCTGGGGTTCGCGGTGTACCCGATGGCCCGGGTGCTGGCCGAGTCCACCGTCACCGACGAGGGACGCGGGCTGTCCACCTGGGGCTCGGTCCTCGGCTCGTCGATGTTCCGGAACGCGTTGTGGCGCACCGTCGAGGTGGCCGCGATCTCCACCCTCGGCTGCCTGCTGCTGGGCACCTTCCTCGCGCTGGTGCTGGCGTTCGTGCCGTTCCCCGGCTCGAAGATCGTCGGCCGGCTGATCGACACGGTGCTGTCGCTGCCGTCGTTTCTGATCACGCTGGCGTTCACGTTCCTCTACGGCACCGCGGGCGCCGTCAACGCGATGATCGCCCGGATCACCGGCGCCGAGCACGGCCCCCTGAACTTCCTGGCCACCCCGTGGGGCGTGATCGCCGCGGAGATCACCTTCTTCACCCCGTTCGTGGTCCGGCCGCTGCTCGCCGCCTTCACCCAGCTGCCCCGCGAGCAACTCGACGTCGCCGCCAGCCTGGGCGCGTCGCCGCTGCGGGTGCTGCGGACAGTGGTGCTGCCCGAGGCGTGGCCTGCGCTGATGGCGGGCGGCTCGCTGGTGCTGCTGTTGACCCTCAACGAGTTCGGCATCGTGCTGTTCACCGGCGCCAAGGACGTGGTGACGCTGCCGGTGCTGATCTACACCCGCGGGATCGTCACCTTCGACCTGCCCGGTGCCGCGGTGATCGCGACGGTCCAGGTTGCGCTCTCGCTCGCCCTGTACGGCGGCTACCGATTCCTCTTCGCCCGACTGATGGGAGGCAGCCGTGCTGCTGTGGACAACCCGCGCTAGGGGCACCGCGCTGGCCGTGTTCGCCCTGGTGGTGGCGGTGGTGTTCGTCGCCCCGATCGCCACCGTGATCGCCGCCGCCCTCGCCGGTTCGTGGACGGGGCCGCTGCCGTCGGACCTGGGCAGCGAGCACCTCGGCGCGGCGCTCTCGAACGAGAACCTGGCGAGCCTCTCGGTGAGCCTGCAGACCGCCTTCATCGCCGGCGGGATCGCGCTGTTCGTCGGCACCTGGGCGGCGCTGGCCGCCCGGGAGGCGCCGGCCTGGCTCCGCAAGAGCACCGACGCCGTCTTCCACCTGCCGATCGCGGTGCCGTCGGTGGCGATCGGGCTCGGCCTGCTGATCGCGTTCAACTCCAAGCCGCTGCTGCTCGGCGGCACCAAGTGGATCGTGATCCTCGCGCACACGGTGCTGGTGCTCGCCTTCGCGTTCAGCGCGGTGTCCGCGGCCCTGGACCGGATCGACCCCGCCTACCGGCAGGCCGCAGAGTCGCTCGGCGCCGGCCCGGCGCGGGTGCTGACCCGGATCACCCTGCCGCTGCTGCTGCCCGCGCTCGGCGCCGCCGCCGGCCTGTCCATCGCGTTGTCGATGGGCGAACTCGGCGCCACCGTCATGGTGTACCCGGCCACCTGGAAGACCCTGCCGGTCACCATCTTCGGGCTCACCGACCGCGGGCAGGTGTTCCAGGCCGCGGCCGACACCACGCTGCTGCTCGCCGTCACCCTGGTCGCGTTGCTGGTGGTCGGGCGGATCCGCCGCCGCCAGTAGGCGCTGCGCACTCGTGCGCGCCGCCTGTGTCGCTGGTGGACAATGGCGGCCATGCGGATCGGAATCCTGGCCTACGAGGGCTGTTTCGCGGCGGAGATCTTCGTCTTCTCCGACATCCTCCGCATCGCCAACCGCGTGGCCCGGCAGCGCGGCAGCGCGGACGACCCGTTCGAGGTGTCGGTGATCGGGGCATCGAATTCCCCGGTGACCGCCGCCGGCGGGTTCCCGATCGGGGTGGCGCGGTGGCACCACGGGTTCGACCTGCTCGTGGTGCCCGGATTCGAGTTCGTGCCCGCCGAGGACACCGACACCCGGCTCGCCGGGTGGGCACTCGAGGTCGACTTCCTCCGCGCGGCCGCGGCGCGTCGTACCCGGATCGCATCGGTGTGCGTCGGCGCCTTCCTGCTGGGGCAGGCCGGGGCGCTCGACGGGCGACGGTCGACCACCTCGTGGCTGTACGCGGCGCAGCTGGGCCGGCGACATCCGTCGACGACGGTGTGCGTGGAGTCGCTGATCGTCCGCGACGGACACATCACCACGACGGCGGCGTTCAGTGCCTCGCTCGATCTCGCGACCGCCCTCGTCCGCGAACACCTGGGCGACGAGGTCGCCACCGCCACCGCCCGGGTGACGCTGGTGTCCGAGAACCGGACCAGTCAGGCCCCGTACATCGTCGAGTCCATGGTCCCGACGGTCGGCGGACCGTTCGCCGACGAGGTCGGACGGTGGCTGGTCGAGCACCTTACGGAGCCCTACGACCTCTCGCGCCTGGCGGGCGAGTTCCACGTCAGCGGCCGGACACTGTTGCGCCGGTTCGGCGCCGAGGCCGGCCGGTCGCCGTTGGCCTTCCTCCTGGAGGCCCGGGTCCGGGCCGCCAAACACCTCCTCGCCGAGACCGACGTGCCGCTGGGCGACATCCCCCGACGAATCGGCTACCGGGACCCGGGCGCGCTGCGCCGGATGTTCCTCGAGCGGGTGGGCATCAGCACCGCCGAGTACCGCAGGCAGTTCGGCCGGTCGCGTCCGCGGCCCTAGGGATGGCGAGATCGGCCGCAATTGTGGCGGCCTGGCCCCTCGCCAACCGGCCCCGGAGGCAGACAGGATCGTCATGCTCGCACCGAGCAGACCGATTCGACGATCAGGGAGCGCCGCCGAATGCCGACCCGTCAGATGACCGAGGACGACCCGCTCGAAGACTTCGAGGCCCGCGCCGTCACGCTGGACGGCGTCGCCAAGGTCGTCCGGGTGACCGGCCGGGGCCCGGCGGTGATCGTGCTGCCGGAGATGCCCGGCATCAGTCCGCAGGTCGCGCGCTTCGCCCGCTGGGTACGCGAGGCCGGCTTCACCGTCTACCTGCCTTCGCTGTTCGGGCGGGACGGCGCGGTGCCGCGGGTCGAGGACGGCACCGCGGTCATGCAGCGGGCCTGCGTCAGCGCCGAGTTCCGCGCCTTCGGCGCCAACCGGACCAGCCCCGTCACCCGGTGGCTGCGGGCGCTGGCGCGGCTGGCACACGAGGAGTGCGGCGGACCGGGCGTCGGAGCGATCGGCATGTGCTTCACCGGGAACTTCGCGCTGACCATGGTGCTCGAGGAGTCGGTGCTCGCGCCGGTGGTGTGCCAACCGTCCCTGCCGCTCGACGACCCCGCCGGACTCGAGATCGCGCCGGACGACCTGCGGGCCGTCGCGCAGCGCCTCGACCGGGACGACCTGACGGTCCTGGCGTACCGCTTCGCAGGCGACAAGTGGTGCCGCGCCGAGCGATTCGCCGCGTACACCGAGGCGCTCGGCGACCGGTTCGTTGGCAGGGTGCTGCCGGACAGCGCCGCCAACCCCGCCCCGGCACCGTTCTTCGCGGAGGTGGTCGCGAGCCCGCACAGCGTGGTCACCGCGCACCTGGTCGACGGAGCCGGCGAGCCGACCGTCGCCGCCCGCGACGAGATCCTGGCCTTCTTCGCCGAACGGCTCGCCCGGTGACCGGCCACGCGCACTACGTCCTGATCGTCCACGAGGTCGCCGACTACGCCGCGTGGAAGGCGGTGTTCGACGACGCGGCGCCGATGCGCAAGGCGGCCGGCGAGATCGAGTACCGGGTGCTGCGACAGGAACACGACGCCAACCAGGTCGTCCACTTCTCACGGTGGACGACGCTGGCCGCGGCGAGAACCTTCTTCGAGTCCCCCGACCTCGTCCGAATCCGGGCCGAGGCCGGCGTCCGGGCGCCGACGTTCCGCTACCTGGAGAACCTGGAGGACGGAATCCTCTGAGGCGCACCGGCGGCGGAGCCGCCTACCCCTTGCGCAGGAGGTAGCGCTGCACCTTGCCGCTCGGGGTCTTCGGCAGCGCAGGCACGAAGTGCACCGTCCGCGGGTAGGCGTGCGCGGCGAACTTCTTCTTCACCAGCGTCTGCAGCTCCGCCTCGAGCGCGTCGGTGCCCGCGACGCCGTCCCGCAGCACCACGAATGCCTCGAGCACCTCGCCGCGCAGTTCGTCGGGCATGCCGACCACGGCCGACTCGACCACGTCCCCGTGCATCGCCAGCACCGACTCCACGTCGAAGGGGCCGATGCGGTAGCCCGCCATGATGATCACGTCGTCGTCGCGGGAGGAGAAGAAGAAGCGCCCCTTCTCGTCGGTGCTGCCTGCGTCGCCGGTGATGTACCAGCGGCCGTCCTCGCTGAACCGCTCCGCGGTCTTCACCGGGGCGTCGACGTACCCGGCGAACCACATCATCGGGCTGGCCGCGGTGTCGATGGCGACCCGGCCCGCGGTGCCCGCGGGCGCCACCTCGTCCGCGTCGTCGCGCAGCACCGCGCAGGACCAGCCGGGCAGCGGGCGGCCCATCGACCCGGCCGGCACGTCCTCGCGCAGCCCGTCCGCCCACGCGTTGACGATGAACATGCCGTGCTCGGTCTGGCCGTAGTGGTCGCGGACCTCGCAGCCGAGGACCTCCCGCGACCACGCCACCACGTCCGGGGTCAGCGGCTCGCCCGCCGACGACGCCCGGCGCAGGGTCAGTTCCGGCACCGGCCCGGTGTCCGCCCGCAGGCTCCGGTAGACGGTCGGCGCGGCCGCGAAGTTGGTGACGCCGAACTTCTCGATGACCTGCCAGGTCAGCTGCGCCGAGAACCCGGAGTGCAGCAGCAGGCTGCGGCGGCCTGCGGCCAGCGGGCCCAGCAGCGCGTAGTACAGCCCGTACGCCCAGCCCGGGTCGGCGGCGTTCCAGAAGACGTCGTCCTCACGGACGTCGAGCCCGAACTCCAGGTAGCCGTGGAACGACGCGAGCGCGTGCAGCGGCACCGGCACACCCTTCGGGGTACCGGTGGTGCCGCTGGTGAACAGCTGCACGATCGGTGCGGCGCCGCCGACCGCGACCGCCGTGCCGGCCGGGTCGTCGGAGGCGTGCGCGTCGAGCAGGTCCTGAAAGCGGAGCTGGTCGTCGGACTCGGGTTCGCCGGCCGCGACGATCACCCGCCAGGACGCGTCGGCCGGGATGTCCTCGCCGGGCGCCAGCTTGGCCAGCTGGTCCCGGTCCGAGACGACCGCCTTGGCGCCGCTGGCCCCGAGCCGGAACGCGATGGCAGGCGTGGCGAACGCGGTGAACAGCGGCACGTGCACCGCGCCGCGACGCCAGATGCCGAGCAGCGCGACGACCAGTTCCGCCGACTTGCCCATCAGCGTGGCCACGCAGTCGCCGGGCTGGACGCCGAGGTCCGCCAGGGCCGCGGCGAACCGGGCGGACTCGGCGCGCAGCTCGCCGTACGTCAGGTCCCGCGACGAGAGGTCGCCCTCGATCACCGTGAACGCGACGTCGGTCGCGGGGTGCCGGTCGCACAACAGCTCTGCCGCGCAGGCCTCCGGGGTGTCGTACCGCTCCAACAGCTCGCGCACCCGCGCAGTGGCGTCGACGCCCATGTCCAACTCCTTCTCGCAGTGGTCCGGTTCGGACCGGACCCTCGTCAGGACATATGATCTAGCTCACAAGACACTTCCACCACCCCCGGAAAGGGGTAGCCGACATGGTCCCCGGCACGCCGTCGCTCCTGCGCCCCCGAGACGGCGACGCGCTGCGGGCCGAGCTGCGGCACACCGCCGCGCTGACGGCCGTCCCGGTGCTGTTCGGCGGCGAGGTGCACGACGGGGCGCTGCACCTCACCGAGTTCCTCGGCACCCGGACCAACGGCCTCCGGGGCCTGGTGGTCCCGCCCGCGTCGGGACTCGGCGGCCGCGTCGTGCACCTGCGGCGGCCGTCCGCGGTGCCCGACTACGGCAGCGACCGGACCATCACCCACCACTACGACGCCCCGGTGCTCGGCGAGGGCCTGCGCTCGGTGCTCGCGGTGCCGGTGATGGTCGACGGCGCCTCCCGGGCGGTGCTCTACGCCGCGGTCCGCGAGTCAACCGCGATCGGCGACCGCACCGCGGAGGCGCTGATCCAGGCCGGCCGCCGGCTCGCCGCCGAGATCACCGTCCGCGACGAGGTGGACCGCCGGCTACGGATGCTGGCCGTACTCGACACCGCCGGACCCGCCGTGGACGCCGCCGTCGCCGAGGGGATTCGCGACGTGCACGCCGACCTGCGCGGCATCGCCCAGTCGGTGCCGGAGGGTCCGCTGCGCCAACGGTTGCGGGCGGTGGCCGAGAAGCTGGCGTCGCTCGCCGGCGAGCGCGACACCGCGGCACCGGACACGGTCACCCTCTCGCCCCGCGAGCTGGACGTGCTGGCCCACATCGCGCTCGGCTGCACCAACAACGAGGTGGCCCACCGGCTCTCGCTGCGCCCGGAGACGGTCAAGAGCTACCTGCGCACCGCGATGGGCAAGCTGGACGCGCACTCGCGCCACGAGGCCGTGGTCACCGCCCGGCGACTGGGACTGCTGCCGTAGCTCGGCGCCACCGACCGGGTGGCCCACAGCGAGAGGAGCCGGACGTGACCACTCCGCGACCCACCGAGGACGCCGGCACGCACGAACCCACCCTCCGACGCGTGATGGGCCCGTGGCTGCTGTTGCTGTTCATCGTCGGCGACATCCTCGGCACCGGCATCTACGCCCTCACCGGCCAGATCGCCAACGACGTGGGCGGTGTGGTGTGGCTGCCGTTCCTGGTGGCCTTCCTGGTCGCCCTGATCACCGCGTTCAGCTACCTCGAACTGGTGACGAAGTACCCGCAGGCGGCCGGGGCCGCGCTGTACACGCACAAGGCCTTCGGCATCCAGTTCTTCACCTTCATGGTGACGTTCGCGGTGATGTGCTCGGGCATCACCTCGGCGTCGACGGCGTCCCGGGCGTTCGCCTCCAACTTCGCCGAGGCCTTCGACTGGGACGTGCGCACCGGCGCAGGCATCACGGTCATCGGCATCATCTTCATGCTCGCGGTCGCGGCCGTGAACTTCCGCGGGGTCAGCGAGTCGGTGAAGCTGAACGTGGTGCTCACCTGCGTCGAGTTGTCGGGCCTGCTGATCGTGATCTTCATCGGCATGTGGGCGCTCGGTGTCGGCGACGGCGACTTCTCCCGCGCCGCCACCTTCGACACCGGGGACCGCTCGGCTCTCGGCGGGGTGATCGCCGCGACCACGCTCGCCTTCTACGCCATGGTCGGATTCGAGGACTCGGTCAACATGGCCGAGGAGTGCAAGGACCCGAGCCGGATCTTCCCGAAGGTGCTGCTGATCGGCCTCGTCTCGACGGGCCTGATCTACGTCCTGGTGTCCGTGACCGCGGTCGCGTTGGTGCCGACGAACGAACTCGGCGAGGGCGACACCCCGCTGCTGAAGGTGGTCGAGGCGGGCGCGCCGGGGTTCCCGCTGGGGATCTTCGCCTTCATCACCATGTTCGCGGTCGCCAACTCCGCGCTGATCAACATGCTGATGGCCAGCCGCCTGCTCTACGGCATGGCCCGCCAGCACGTGCTGCCCTCCGCGCTCGGCCGGGTGCACCCGTCGCGGCGCACCCCGTACGTCGCGATCGGCTTCACCACGGTGCTGGCGCTCGCGCTGATCACGGTGGTGGGTGAGGTGCCCCAACTCGGCGGCACCACCGCACTGTTGCTGCTCTGCGTGTTCACCGTGGTCAACGTCGCGGTCCTGGTACTGCGCCGGGACACGGTGGACCACAAGCACTTCCGTGCGCCCACGGTGCTGCCGATCGTCGGCGCGGTGAGCTGCGCGTTCCTGGCCACCCCGCTCACCGACCGTGACCCGGTGCAGTACAAGATCGCGGGCGTACTGCTCGCCGTCGGGGTGGTGCTGTGGTTCGTCACGGTGGCCGTCAACAAGCGCCTCGGCGTGAAGGCGGAACTGCACCCGGAGTACCTCGGCGAGAAAGGCGTCCCGCCCGGACCGATGAACTGATCCGGGAACGTAGACGGCGGCAATTCTGGAACACGTTCTAGCATTCCTGGCATACTCCGTGGTACCGACACCGCCGACCACGGGAGAGCCATGACCGCGACCACCGACACCCTCCTGGCGCTGGCCCACGCCTCCCCCGCCGCGGTCGCCGCGAAGGACAAACAGGCCTGGCTCGACCTCTTCGCCTACCGCCACGTGGTCGAGGACCCGGTCGGCGGGCGCCCCGTGCACGGCGGGCTCTACGACCGCCGCAGCGGCGAGCGCGGCAACGCGCCCCTGGACCGGTTCTGGGAGACCTTCATCGCCCCCAACGACATCCGCTTCCACATCGAGCGCGAGGACATCGTCGACGGGCTGAACGTGATCCGCGACGTGACCATCGAGACCGGGCTGGCCGGCGGCGTCACGGCGAAGGCCCCGATGCACCTGCTCTACGAGGCCACCCTCGACGACGGCGAGCCGCGGATCCGCCGGATCGCCGCGCACTGGGAGGTCGGACCGATGTTCGCCCAGGTGGCGGGGGTCTCGCCCGCGAAACTCCGGGTCGGCGCCGGGATGGGTGCGCGGATGCTCCGGCTGCAGGGCCTCGGCGGCTCGCTCGCGTTCGGCGCCGCCGTCCGCAGCGTCGGCGCGCCCGGCAAGCGCGCGGTGCAGCGGTTCGTCGAGTCCGCGGCGGGCGGCAACGAGGAGGCGTTGCGGATGCTCGGCGGCCGCGTCGTCACCGACCTGACGAAGACCATCGCTGCCGGCGACACGGTCACCGCGTCCTGCACCGTCGACGGTCGCCATGCCGTGCTGTTCGCCTACCTGAACCGGAAGGACATGCGCGTCATCGACGCCCGCGTGTACGCCCCCTCCGCCTGAGACGCCTCCGGCACTCGTGCGCGCTTTCGGCCCCACGGGAACACAAGCGCGCACGAGGCAAAGGCCGTTCACCTGGCGAAACATCATTGTGATCGAATATGTGTTCTAGTATTGTTTGATGTATGGAACTCGACGCCATACTCACCGACCCCACCGGGGTCGAGGCATGGCGACTCGACGAAACCGAACTGGCTTCGACGGTTCCGGAGCTGTCATCGAAGATCCTCGAGCTGGAAGCTCTGCGGGTCCGGCTGGTGCACGAGGCCGACCAGCGATGCGTGCCCAACCACCTCGGTGCCGCCGACACCACCTCCTGGCTCTCCGACACCACACACATGTCCGCAGGCCACGCTGGCAGGATCGTCCGGCTCGGCCGGGAACTGCCGTTGCACCCGCGAATGGCCGCCGCATTGGATGCCGGGCGAATCGAGTTGGGCCACGTTCAGGTGATCGTCGACTTCCTCGCCCGACTCGAACGACTCACCGTCGGCCAGCCTGGCCCGCCGGTGGAGACGGACTGGAACCACCCCGACCCAGAAACCGGGCGCCCGGACGACTGCCAGGCCTACCTCCTCATCGCCGCCCAACTCGAGAACGCCACCGTCCTCCGCCGCCGCGCCCGCGCACTGGAGTTGCTCCTGCAACTCGACGGAACCGTCCCACCGGACGGAGAGAACCCCGAACTCAACGAATTCCACGCCTCCGCCACACTCGGCGGACGAGTGCACGTGAAGGGCAGTTTCGACGCCGAAGTCGGCGAAGCCCTCAACACCGCACTCTCCGGACTGTCCAAGCCGCACCCCAGCACCGACGACGACGGAAACCCAATCCGCGACCCCCGTTCCGCCGCCAAGCGCCGCGCCGACGCGCTTGAGCAGATCATCCGCGGCCACCTCGACAACGCCCGCGGACCGGTCGAGGGCGGCGAACAACCACACGTCACCGTCACCATCGACCTCGACGCACTGAAAGAAGCTGTCGCCAAGACCGCGAAGTCGCCCGCGACCGGGGCCTGGACGAAGAACGGGTGGGACTACCACTCCGACAACGCAACCGGACCCATCGCCGCAACCGGACCCATCGGCGCAACCAGATCCACACACGGTGAGAACTGCTCAGACGTCCGGCCGCCTCGGCACTACCGCCGCGTCCGGCACGCCAGCATGCCGTGGGCCGGACCCGTGTCCGCCGCCATCGCCGCCCGCCTGTCCTGCGACGCGAAGGTCACCGCGGTGTTCGTCGACAAGGAGGGCAACCCGCTCGACGTCGGCCGCAGCACCCGCTTCGTCACACCAAGCCTGCGCAAGGCACTCGTCGCACGAGACTGCGGATGCGCGTTCCCCGGCTGCGGACGCCCCGCCGCCTGGACCGACGCCCACCACATCATCCACTGGTCCGACGACGGCAAGACCGCACTGTCGAACCTGGTGCTGCTGTGCAAGAAGCACCACACGATCATCCACAAGAACCACTGGGCCGTGAAGATCGAAGCAGACGGCCACCCGTGGTTCACACCACCCGCCTGGGTCGACCCGGCGCGAAGACCCCGGCCGGCCCACAACCGGCGCACCACCGACACGGCCTGACCCGCAGGCACAGGCCACACACCGTCACCCGGCGAAGACCTGCACCACCCACAACCGGACCGGTTGCGCCGAGACACCCTCGGCTGCAACCGGTCTGCGCTGTCCCGTGTGAGTTTCAGCGCGGTGCAGCGCCGGCTCGCACGCTTTGATCGGGTACTTGCCCGCAGCTTCCGTCATCCACAGCGCACGTCGCCCGCAGCGCACGTCGCCGTCATCGACCCCCGCGGTGCCCGAACCAGCGACGCCGACGAAACAGTTCGTCGGCGATCGGTGCGTCCACCGTCGCAATCCGCATGTCCGCCCGCTGGGGGCCGGCCCCGGCACCGGTCCCACCGACGTGCCGGACCGACACGCACACTCCGGTCTGCACGTCGAGCCGGACCACCGACTCGGCCGTACGCGGCCACGGGCCGGTACCCGGTTCACCGTCACCGCAGAGCAACGAACAGCACGAGCACCGAGGCTCGTACTCGCCCGTCGGCCATACCGTCGCCTCCCACGCCGGCCTGCCGTGGTGCTCCACCGCCGTCACCTCACGTATCTCGACGCCCGCAGCCAACTCTGCGGGATCGAGCAGCGCGACCCAGAAGTAGTCTTCGTGAAACGGCTCGTCATACTCGATGCCGAATCCGCCGGGTCGCTCGAGGACCAATCCGTCTGCACCGTAGACGGGTTCGACGTCCGTCGGCCAGACCCGCGTGACGCGCTCGCCGCCACCGTCGGAGTACCGCGCCACCGGCGACGCCGTCGTGGTGACGCCGGCGGTGGTGTACAGCACCGCGCCGGACCGGTCCTCGACCCGCAGCTGATCGGGTCGCCGGATCCACGCATGCTCGACCTCACCGGACCGGTCCAGCTCGAATTCGAGCATCGTCCAGCGCCACGGCGAGGAACGCGCGAGCGCGCGGAACGACTCCGGTCGGGGTACCAATGCATCGGACACGGCCACCAGTGTGGCCCTCGATGCCCCTCCGGTCGAACGAGTTTCGCTCAGTACCCGTCCGGCAGCGCCGCGAACATCTCCCGGGTCACTGCGACGGCGTTGTCGGAGCTGCCGCCCCGCACCACCAGCGTCGCGAACGCGAGGTCGCCGCGGTAGCCGACGAACCAGGCGTGCGATCCGCCGTCGACCTCGGCCTCCCCCGTCTTGCCGTACACCTCGCCCTGGTCGGCGATCCGCTCGGCGGTGCCGCTGGTGACCACCTCCCGCATCATCCCGCGCAGGCCGTCGACCATCGCCGGGCTGATCTCCGGGTGCGCACCCGAGATCTCGGTGTCCTCACCGACGATCAGGTGCGGCACCGGCGTCGACCCGTTCGCGACCGTGGCGGCGGCCAGCGCCATCCCGAAGGTGCTCACCACCACCTTGCCCTGGCCGAAGCCGTCCTCGGTGCGCTGCACCAGGTCCGACGCAGGCGGCACCGAACCGGAGTCGGTCGGCAGCCCGGGCACCGTGTAGTCGGGTCCGACACCGAACTTGGCCGCGGCCACCGTCAACGCGTCCGCAGGCATCTCGCTGGCGAGTTTGGCGAAGGTGGTGTTGCAGGAGCGGGCGAACGCGGTGCTCATCGAGACGGTGCCCAGCGCGAACTCGTTGTAGTTGGGCACCGTCCGTTCGCCGATCTCGATCCGGCCCGGGCAGCCGACCATGCTCCCCGGCTGGGCCAGGTCGCCGTCGATTGCCGCACCCGCGGTGATGATCTTGAAGGTGGAGCCCGGCGGGTACAGGCCGGTCGACGCCACCGGCCCGTCCCGGTCGGCGGCCTTGTTCTGTGCCACCGCCAGGATCGCGCCGGTCGACGGCTGCACCACGACCATCATCGCCTGGTCGCTCCGGGCGTCCACGGCGTTCTGCGCTGCAACCTGGACGGGACGGTCCAGGGTGACCGAGAACGACGGCGCCGGTTGGGGTTTGGTGTCGGTGAGCACGTCGATGTCGACGCCGTTCTTGTTCATCGTCACCACGCTCCAGCCGGCCTTGCCGTCCACCTCGTCGATGACCCGCTTCTTGACCTGACCGATCAGGTCCGGCGCGAAGGACCTGTCGGTGGCAACCAGGTCGGCCTCCTCGACCACCGAGACGCCCGGCAACCCTGCCAACGTCGCCGCGATCGGCTCGTAGTCCTCCTGACGCAGCGCCATCACCGGGTAGGTGCCGCCGACCGCGGTCGCCGACTCCACCAGCGACTGCGCGGTCAACGTCTTGTCGAACGGCGCCAACGCCGCGGCGAGCGCCGCACCGACGGCGGCCGCGTTGCCGGCCTCACGCGGGTTGAAACCGACCCGCTGGACCACGCCGGGCACCAGCACGTCCGAGCCGGCCCGCTCGTTCACCCGGGCCCGCGGCGCCGGGGTGGCCCGCAGCGACATCGTCTGGGTGTCGCCCAGCTTGGGGTGGATGTCAGTCGCGCTCCACCGCACCCCCCACTGCCCGTCGCGGCGGCCCATCTGCAGCTCGCCGGTGTACGTCCACACCCGGTCCTTGGGCAGGTGCCACTCGTAGGTGTAGTCGACGGTGGCGGTGTCGCCGTTGATCCGGACCGCGCCGGTGGACGCGGTCAGCGACTGGGCCTGCAGGTTCTCCCAGGCCGAGTCGAGCGCGGCCTGAGCGTCGGCCGGACGGTCCGAGAGCTCGGCGGCCGCGGCGGTGTCGCGCTCGGCGACTGCGGAGAGGAACTGCTGCGCAACCGGATCGGGGCCGGCCGGCTTGGGGGTGCAGGCCGCGAGTCCCACGGCGAGGACGCCCGTCACGACCAGGACGACGGGCGAGCGGAAGCGGCGGCGGGCGGTACGGGAGATCATCGCCGCCCATCCTAGGTGCGCGCCCGGACAGACTGGTCGAGGCGCGCGCCCGGCACTCAGTCCAGCAGGACGGTGGCGAAGGTGCCGACCTGGGTGAAGCCGATCCGCTCGTAGGTCTTGCGGGCGGCGTGGTTGTACGAGTTGACGTAGAGGCTCGCGACCCGTCCGGTCCGGACCACCGCCGCGGCCACCGCCGCGGTACCGCCGGCACCCAGGCCCTGGCCACGGTAACGCGGGTGCACCCACACCCCCTGGATCTGACCGACCTGCGAGGACAACGAGCCGACCTCGGCCTTGAAGACCACGGTGCCCGCGTCGAACCGGGCCCAGGCCCGTCCCGACCCGATCAGCCCGGCGACCCGCCTGCGGTAGCCGCGGCCCCCGTCGCTGGTCCGCGGGTCGACACCGACCTCCTCGATGAACATCGCAATCGCGGCCACCAGGTACGCGTCGAGCTCCTCCATCCGCACCGGGCGAACCAGTGCATCCGGGTCGATGGTGGGCGGTCCCGACAGGGCGAGCAGCGGCTGATCAGCGCGCACCTCCCGGGCCGGGCCCCAGTCCGCCTCGAGCATCTCCCACAGCGGCATGGTCAGTTCGGCGCGGCCGACCAGCGAGGAACACATCCGCGGCACCCGGCACGCCCGGTCCGCGAAGGCCCTCAGGTCGTTGACACCGCCGAGCAGCGGAACCAGGTTCGCGCCGGAGAAGCACAGCGACTCCGTCGGCCCACCCCGGCTCCACAGCTCGCCGTTGATCGCCCGCGGCTCCACGCCGAGATCCTCGACCCGGGCCGCCACCATGCACGACGCGACAGGGTCGGCCTCGAGTACCGCCTGCACGTCAGCGCGGTCTCGCGTGCCGAGTTGCCTGGCACCGAGGAGCTTGAGCACCCTGTCACCCCCGGGTCCGATCGAAATGTCCAGTGGACGTGACGCCCACCATACGGTGTGGTTCTAGCTGACAGTCACGACCGGCGCACCCGAGTCGGAACCGTCACCCATTTCTTCGGCGATACGCATGGCCTCCTCGATCAGCGTCTCGACGATCATCGCCTCCGGCACCGTCTTGATGACCTTGCCCTTGACGAAGATCTGCCCCTTGCCGTTGCCCGACGCGACGCCCAGGTCGGCCTCGCGGGCCTCACCGGGGCCGTTGACGACGCAGCCCATCACCGCGACGCGCAGCGGGATGTCCATGCCCTCGAGCCCTGCGGTCACCTGGTCGGCCAGTGTGTAGACGTCCACCTGCGCGCGCCCGCAGGACGGGCAGGAGACGATCTCGAGCTTGCGCGGGCGCAGGTTCAACGACTGCAGGATCTGGGTGCCGACCTTGATCTCCTCCGCAGGCGGGGCCGAGAGCGAGACGCGGATGGTGTCGCCGATACCCTCCGCCAGCAGCGCGCCGAACGCGACGGCCGACTTGATCGTGCCCTGGAAGGCCGGGCCCGCCTCGGTCACGCCGAGGTGCAGCGGGTAGTCGCACTTGGCGGCGAGCTGGCGGTAGGCCTCGACCATGATCACCGGGTCGTTGTGCTTGACCGAGATCTTGATGTCGCCGAAGCCGTGCTCCTCGAACAGGCCCGCCTCCCACAGCGCGGACTCGACGAGGGCCTCCGGGGTGGCCTTGCCGTACTTCTCCATCAGCCGCGGGTCCAGCGAACCGGCGTTCACACCGATCCGGATCGGGATGCCCGCGTCACCGGCCGCCTTGGCGACCTCCTTGACCCGGCCGTCGAACTCCTTGATGTTGCCGGGGTTGACCCGCACCGCGGCGCAGCCGGCGTCGATCGCAGCGAAGATGTACCGCGGCTGGAAGTGGATGTCCGCGATGACCGGGATCTGGCTCTTGCGCGCGATGGTCGCCAGCGCGTCGGCGTCCTCCTGGCGCGGGCACGCGACCCGGACCATGTCGCAGCCCGACGCGGTGAGCTCGGCGATCTGCTGCAGGGTCGCGTTAATGTCGTGAGTCTTGGTGGTGCACATCGACTGCACCGAGATCGGGGACTCGCTGCCGACGCCGACGTTGCCGACCATCAGCTGGCGGGTCTTGCGGCGGGGGGCGAGCACGGCGGCCGGGCCGGCCGGCATGCCCAGTCCAACGGAGCTAGTCACGGGTGGTGCCTTCTTTCGTCGCTACAGGGAAAAGTCTAGCTTTTACTAGAAGATCTTGATCGGGTTGACGATGTCCGCCGTGAGCGTGAGCAGCATGAACGCGCCACCGAGGACGATAACCACGTAGGTCAGCGGCATCAGCTTCGCGTAGTCGACCGGCCCGCCCGCGGGCAGCCCACGACGGAATCGAAGCGCGTTGCGGATCTTCTCGTAGATCGCCACGGCCATGTGCCCGCCGTCGAGCGGGAGCAACGGCACCAGGTTGAAGATGCCGAGGAAGAAGTTCAGCGTCGCCAGCAGGAGCACGAACGTCTCCCAGTTGCTGGCCTCGGCCGCCTGGCCGCCGATCACCGACGCGCCGACGACGCTGACCGGGGTGTCGAGGCCGCGCTCGCCGCCGGTGACGGCCGTCCAGAGGTCTGCGACCTTGCTCGGCATCTGCACCAGGCCCTCGACGCTGCGCGCGAAGATGTCGCCGGAGAAGTCGGCGACCGCGGGCACCGCGGCCAGCGCCGAGTACTTCACCAGCGGCGGAGGCGCCTGGATGCCGATCGCGCCGACCTCCTTGGAGATCGGCGGCAGGTCGGTCGACTCCGGGTTGTTCACCCAGCGCTGGGCCTGCTGGACCTGGACCGGCACGGTGACCGTCTCCCCGTCGCGGTCGACGGTGAACTCGGCGGTGCCGGAGAGCGGCTGGGTGGCCTTGACCACGTCGGAGAACGTCGAGGTGGGCGTGCCGTTGACCGCGATCACCACGTCGCCCTTCTCGATGCCGGCGGCCTGCGCCGGACCGACACCAGTGCAGGACGCGAGCGCCCAGTCCTGCTCCTTCGTGCCCTGCGTCGGGGACACGCAGGTCACGCCCTCCACCACGGCCCGGGTCTCCGGATTCGGCAGCCCCCAGCCCATCGCGAGCACGAAGACCAGCACGGTGCCCAGCGCGAAGTTCATCACGATGCCGCCGGACATCACGACCAAGCGCTTCCAGGTCTTCTGCTTGTACATCGCCCGGTCGACCTCGTCGGGGGCGAGCTCGTCGTGCATGGTCATGCCGGCGATGTCGCAGAACCCGCCTGCCGGAATGGCCTTGAGTCCGTACTCGGTCTCGCCGCGGCGGAACGAGAAGATCTTCGGCCCGAAGCCGATGTAGTAGCGGCGGACCTTCATCCCCAGCGCCCGGGCGGTCCACATGTGGCCCGCCTCGTGCAGCGCGATCGAGATGGTGATGCCGAGCGCGAACAGCACCACTCCCAGTACGAACACCATCTGCGCTCTAGCCCTCCTGCTCGACGAGCTCGTGTGCCCGCGCCCGCGCCCAGCCGTCGGCGGCGAGCACGTCGTCCACGGTAGCCGGTGCCGCCGTCCACCCGTCACCACCAGTGAGGACCCGCTCGACGGTACGCACGATCGCCGGGAACGCCAGCGCGCCGTCCAGGAAGTACTGGGCGGCCACCTCGTTGGCGGCGTTGTAGACGGCGGTCATGCAGCCACCCGCCTTGCCTGCCGCGCGGGCCAGGTCGACGGCCGGGAACACCGCCGAGTCCAGCGGCTCGAAGGTCCAGGTGGCGGCCTGGGTGAAGTCGCAGGCCGCGGCGGCGCCGGCCACCCGGTCCGGCCAGCCGAGGGCGAGCGCGATCGGCAGCTTCATGTCCGGGGGGCTGGCCTGCGCCAGCGTGGAGCCGTCGGTGAAGGTGGCCATCGAGTGCACGATCGACTGCGGGTGCACGGTGACGTCGATGCGGTCGTAGTCGATGCCGAACAGCAGGTGCGTCTCGATCAGTTCGAGGCCCTTGTTGACCATGGTGGCCGAGTTGAGGGTGTTCATCGGGCCCATCGACCAGGTCGGGTGGGCGCCGGCCTGCTCCGGGGTGACCGACTCGAGGGCCGCGGCGCTCCAGCCGCGGAACGGACCGCCCGAGGCGGTGAGCACCAGCCGGTCCACCTCCTCGGCGCGGCCGCCGCGCAGGCACTGGGCCAGCGCCGAGTGCTCGGAGTCCACCGGCACGATCTGACCGGGTGCCGCGGCGGCGGTCACCAACGGGCCGCCCGCGACGAGCGACTCCTTGTTGGCCAGCGCCAGCCGGGCGCCGGACTCGAGCGCGGCCAGGGTCGGCGCGAGGCCGAGCGAGCCGACCAGTGCGTTGAGCACCACGTCCGCCTCGGTGCCGCGGACCAGCTCGGTGACCGCGTCGGGCCCGGCGAGCACCCCGGGCAGGTCGAGCCGCGCGGCCGCGGCCGGGTCGGCCACGGCCACCCGGGTGACGCCGGTCGCGCGGATCTGCGCGGCCAGCAGGTCGATGTTGCCGCCGCCCGCGGCGAGGCCGACCACCTCGAACTTGTCGGGGTTGGCGGCGATCACCTCGAGGGCCTGGGTGCCGATGGAGCCGGTGCTGCCCAGCAGCAGGACGCGAGTCGGTTGGTTGTCAGCCACGTGTCCATTGTTCCTGACGAAGCCTGAGAGAATTGCACAGGTACACACAGATTTACGCCGCGGTCGGCGCGGCGGGCCCGCGCGGGGCGCTGACCTACGATGTCCGGCATGGACGAGACCCTGCCGCCCTGCCCCCAGTGCTCCTGCGAGTACACCTACGAAATGGGCCCGCTCCTGGTCTGTCCGGAGTGCGCGCACGAGTGGGCACCGGCGTCCGACGCGGACCCGGCCGGCGCCGAGGACGGCGTCATCCGGGACGCCGTCGGCAACGTCCTCGCCGACGGCGACACGGTCACGGTGATCAAGACGCTGAAGGTCAAGGGCAGCCCGACGGGCATCAAGGCGGGCACCAAGGTGCGCAACATCCGACTGGTCGACGGGGTCGGCGACCACGACATCGACTGCAAGGTCGACGGCATCGGCCCGATGCAGCTCAAGTCGAGTGTGGTCCGGAAGGCCTGACCCAGCTGGCTACGACACATAGTCGTATGCCACGATATGCCTACACTTTCACCCGTACGAGCAGGAGGATCGACCGTGGCCACCGAGCTGGACCCCAGCGTCAACGAGCCCCTCGTCGCCGCACACGTCGACACCGCAGAAGTTCCGTCCGCAGCGTGGGGCTGGAGCGGTGAGGCGCCCCGGCTGTTCCGTTTCCTCGGCTGGTTCTTCGCCGCGTTCCTGCTCGTGTACACGATCGGCAACCACGAGGGCAAGGTCGAGGACCTCTGGCTCGTCGGCATCTCCGCCTTCATGGTGTTCCTGCTGGTCCGTGACATCCTGCAGCGCCGCAAGCCGCGGTAGCGACCAAGACACACACGACTGCGGCCGCGCGGTTCCCCTCGGGGAACTGCGCGGCCGCAGTCGTTGCTGTCGGTGCCGCCGGTCGGCGGCGTCAGTTCTCGGCGGCCAGCTGACCGCAGGCGGCGGCGATCTCCTGTCCGCGGGTGTCGCGGACCGTGCAGGAGACGCCCTGCGCGAGGACCCGACGCACGAACTCGCGCTCGACGTCCTTCGGGCTCGCGTCCCACTTGCTGCCCGGCGTCGGGTTCAGCGGGATCAGATTCACGTGCACCCGGGACCCGAGCGCCTTGTGCAGCTTCTTGCCGAGCAGGTCGGCACGCCACGGCTGGTCGTTGATCTCACGGATCAGCGCGTACTCGATCGACACCCGGCGACCGGTCTGGTCGGCGTAGTACTTCGCGGCGTCGAGCACCTCCGCCACCGACCACCGGTTGTTCACCGGGACCAGGGTGTCGCGCAGCTCGTCGTCCGGGGTGTGCAGGGACACCGCGAGCGTCACCGACAGGCCCTCGTCGGCGAGCTTGCGGATGGCGGGCGCGAGCCCGACGGTGGAGACCGTCACCGAGCGCTGCGAGAGCCCGAGGCCCTCCGGCGCGGGCGAGGTGATCTTGCGGACCGCGTCGACGACCCGCTTGTAGTTGGCCAGCGGCTCACCCATGCCCATGAACACCACGTTCGAGAGTCGGCCCGCGCCGCCGGCGACCTCGCCGTCGCGCATCGCGGCGGCCGCCGCCCGCACCTGGTCGACGATCTCCGCGGTGGACAGGTTCCGGGTGAGCCCGGCCTGACCGGTCGCGCAGAACGGGCAGGCCATGCCGCAGCCGGCCTGACTCGAGATGCACAGGGTCGCGCGATCCGGGTACCGCATCAGGACGCTCTCGAGCAGCGTGCCGTCGTTCGCCTTCCACAGCGTCTTGCGGGTGGTCCCGTCGTCGCAGGAGACGTGCTTGACCGGGCTCAGCAGCGTCGGGAACAGCGCGGACCCGACCTTCTCCCGCACGGCGGCCGGCAGGTCGGTCATGTTCTCGGCGTCCGCCTCCAACCGGCCGTAGTAGTGGCGGGCCAGCTGGTCGGCGCGGAACGCGGGCAGTCCGAGCTCCTTGACGGCCGCGCGGCGGCCCTCCGCGTCGAGATCGGCGAGGTGCTTGGGCGGCATGCCGCGACGCGGGGCATCGAACACGAGCGGGACAGGAACAGACATAGTGTTTCCCAGTGTCCCATCGAAAGCCCGCGACATGCGAATTCTGGGCGAGATGAGCGTGCAATCACACATCCGGTGCGTGATGATGTGGCCATGGCACAGACCGAAGGACCCGGCCCGGACCCTCGCCACGGCCCGACCGACAACACACCCGACCCGGCCCCGGTGACGCCCGAGCCCGTGGTCGAACGGGAGCCCGGCGTGACGCCTGAACAGGCCGCGCTCGATCGGCACACGAGCCTGGGACACACCAAGGCCGCCGCCACCTGGACGGGCCTGGTCATCGGCGCACTGGTGCTGGTGCTGCTGCTGGTGTTCATCCTGCAGAACCTCGACCAGGTGACGCTCAACCTGTTCCTGTGGGAGTTCTCGCTGCCGCTCGGGGTCAGCCTGCTGCTCGCCGCCATCGCCGGCGCCCTGATCATGGCCCTCGCCGGTGGGGTCCGCATCGTGCAGATCCGCCGCGTCGCCAAACGGTCCCGTTCCGCAGCGCACTGACCGTCAGGACTGGGCTCAGGCGACTCCCTTGATCCGGTAGACGAGCACCCCGGCGAGCACCGACAGCGCACCGGAGAGCAGGTACAGCCCGGTGTAGCCGCCGAACGAGTTGACCATGACCGCCGCGACCACCGGCGAGAGCACGTTCGGCAGCGCGATCGCCAGGTTGATGATGCCGATGTCCTTGCCGTTGCTCTCGGCCGCAGGCAGCACCTCCGTCACCAGGGCGAAGTCGACCGAGGTGAACACCCCGGTGCCGAGACCGAGGATCACCGCCGCCAGCACCACCACCGGGAAGCTCGGGACGAAGGCCATCAGCAGCGTCGCCACCGAGATGAACAGGGCCGACGCCGACACGAAGACCCGGCGCTTTCCGACGCGGTCGGAGATGACGCCTGCCAGGACCACCGTGACGAAGACCGACAGTGCGTAGACGACGGTGAGGACCAGGACCCCGTCGCTGACCCGGAGCCCGCCGCCGGTCGCGGCGTCGTCGCGGGTCAGCCCCACCTCGTCCTGCAGGTAGTAGAAGAGGTAGAACAGCGCCGTCGCGGTGCTCAGGGTGGCGAGGAACCGGGTCAGCCAGGCCCAGCCGAAGTCCGGGTACCTGCGCACGTCCACCCAGTAGCAGGCGAGCAGCTCGGCGAACCGGAACGGCGGCCGGTCGACCGGGGCGATCGGCGTCTCCCAGCGCGAGAAGACGAACGGCAGCATCGCCAGGACGCAGGCGGCCGCGCACAGCAGGTACCCCACCGTGATCCCCGTCGGTCCCGCCCACACCGCGGTCGCGACGGTGCCCAGCGCGGTGCCTGCGACGACCGCGAGGGTGTAGGCGAATCCGTACCAGCCGGAGACCACGCCGCGCTGGGCGACCGGAACGTGGTCCGGCACCGAGGCCGACATCGGCGAGATGACGGCGTTGATCGCCGTCTGCATCGCGACCCAGCTCAACAGCACCGCCGGCAGCGACTGCGCGAACCCGGTGGCCACCAGCCCGGCCGCCACCACCACCATGCCCCCGGCCATCCACGGCGTGCGCCGACCCCAGCGGGATGCCGTGCGATCGGACAGGGCGCCCCACAGCGGCGTCGACAGCAGCGCGAAGATGCCCGCGATGAAGCCGATGACGGCGAGGTTGGTCTCCTTGCTGGTGGCCGAGAAGAACCACGGCGCACCGTCCGTCAGCCGCTCCACCTGAGGCGACATCAGCACCTGCGTCGGGCCGGACCACGCGATGTTGATGCCCACGTACGCGAGGGTGAACATGGCGATCCAGCCGCGGGACGCCCGGGCGGACGGTGCCGCGACGGACCGCGACGCGACCGGCAGCGGCGCGGTCGACGGTGCCGCGACGGGCAGCGGCGCGGTGGGCGCGGCGGACTCGGGCGGGAGAACGGGCATCGGGAGTCCCTTCGGGCGACGGTGTGCCCGCGTCATCCGGACGGGGAACGAACCAGCACCATCTCACGAGAGCGCAGCGGCCACATACCTTTCCGGTCGCGGACCGGTTGCCCGGACCACACGTCGACGCTGTCGGCGGCGAGCGGGCACAGCACCTTTCCGCCGGACAGGACCAGCGCGTCGTCGCGAACCTCGAGCGAGGTCTCGCGACGGCCCCGGTTGAGCACCCCGTACGCCACGCCCCCGCTCAGCTCGCGACGCCACACCTCGACGCGTCCGAACCGTGCGATCCGCTCCCCCTGCCGCCCGAGCGAGTCCTGGGAGATCGCCAGCACCCCGGCGTGGGTGAGCAGCCCACGCGTCTGTTCGGTCATCGTGCGCAGGTCGTTGCCCGCGAACAGCGGCGCCGCCAGCATCGCCCACAGCATCAGGTGGCTGCGGGACTCCAGCTCGCCGAGCCCCCGGTTGCCCACCTCGAGCATGTCGGGGTCGTTCCAGCCGCCGGGACCTGCGTACCGGGCCAGCCCGTGCTGGCGGTCGACGAGCCGCAGCACCGAACGCCAGCTCGGACCGATGTCCGGCGTGGTGCGCCACAGGTGCCCGTACTCCCCCGCCCATTCCCACGGCCGGGTGCTGCCGTACTCGGAGATGCTGTAGACGATCGGCCTGCCGGTGGCCGCCAGGGCCGCGGCCATCCGTTCGAAGGCCGCCCGGTGGTCGAGTCCGGTGCCGCCGCGACCGGCCCGGCACCAGTCGTACTTGAGGTAGTCGACGCCCCAGCCCGCGAGGGTGTCCGCGTCCAGCTGCTCGTACCCGAAGGATCCGATGTCGCGGGCCGGGTAGCGGTCGTAGATCATCGCGCACGTCTTGCGCCCGGGTGCCAGATAGAGACCGAACTTCAGTCCGCGCGCGTGGATCTGCTCGCCGAGGGCGGCCATCCCGCTCGGGAACCGTGCCGGGTGCGAGCGCAGCCTGCCGTCGTCGCCACGGGCGAAGGCCTGCCAGCAGTCGTCGACCACCAGGTACCGGTAGCCGGCGTCGCGCATCCCGCTCTCGACCATCGCGTCCGCGGTCGCCAGGACTACCTCCTCGGTCAGGTCGTAGCAGCGGAAGCGGTTCCAGCTGTTCCAGCCCATCGGCGGGGTGGGCGCGAGGGCCGGGTCCTTCCCCGGCGCCGTCCGCCCGACGGTGTTGCCAGCATTCACGCGGGACTCCTTGGCGCTATGACACTTTCGACGGACCCGTCGGAGTCCAGGCCGAACTGTAGCGACCGGACTCTGCCGCCGCGTCCGATGGACGCTGATTGCCTGCGGTCAGGTCGGTTCCCCGGACTCGGCGTTCAGAGCACCAGGCCGACCGGCGCGCGCCGCGTGTGGATCCGGTAGCCGACCTCGAGCGCCAGCCCGGGGGTCTGCGCGAACGCCCGCTCCGCGGTGCGTTCGGTGAACTCGATGCCCAGCACCGACCGCATCGCCTCCCGGCTGTCGAACTCCCAGCGGGTCCGCACCCGCACCAGGTCGAAGCCCTGGGCGTCGAAGAACGCCTCCACCCGCGCCGGGTCGTAGTGCAGCAGGTCCGCGCGCATCCAGTCGCCGTAGCCGCCGACCGTGGCGTCGAGATCCACCACGGCGAGGACGCCCCCCGGCCGCAGCACCCGCATCGACTCGACGATGCCGGCGCCGCAACCGGGGCCGAAGAAGTACGCGGTGCGCGCGTGCACCACGTCGACGCTGTCGTCGGGCAGCGGGATCCGCTCGGCGGACCCGGCGAGCACCGTGATCGGCGGCGTGACCACCCGGACCCGGTCACGGGCCCGGGCCACCAGCGGCGGATGCGGCTCCACCCCGGTCACCGAGCGAGCGGTCTCGGCGAACGTCTGCAGATGGAAGCCGGTACCGCAGCCGAGGTCCAGGACGTCGCGGTCGGACCAGTCCGCGACGTCCCGGAGCGCCGCGAAGACCGCGCCGTCCGCGTCCTGCGCCCGGTTCTCCACCTCGTAGATCTCCGGCCAGTGCCAGATGTTGGGGCTCGGGATCGGTCCGGAGGCCGGGCGCGCGGGACTCACGGCGTCAGAGCAGGGCGGTGAGTACCAGCCACGTCACGAACGCGGCGGGCAGCAACGAGTCCAGGCGGTCCATGATGCCGCCGTGCCCGGGCAGCAACGTGCCCATGTCCTTGATCCCGAGGTCGCGCTTGACCTGGGACTCGATCAGGTCGCCGAGGGTGCCCACCAGCACCAGCACCACGCCGAGCAGGGCGCCGGTCAGTGGACTCGCGTCCAGGATCAGGGTGACGGTCAGGATCGAGCCGATCACCGCGAACACCAGCGATCCGGCGAGTCCCTCCCAGGACTTCTTCGGGCTGATCGCCGGGACCATCGGGTGCTTGCCGAACAGCACGCCGGCCGCGTATCCGCCGACGTCCGAGCACACGATGCCGATCATCAGCACGAAGACCCGTCCGGGTCCGTTGTCCTGCTGCACCATCAGCGTCGCGAACGACGCCAGCAGCGGGATCCAGGCCGCGACGAACACGGTGATCGAGACGTCCCGCAGGTAGTTCTGCGGGGTGGCCCGCAGGCCCTGGTCCAGCAGCCGCCACACCATGCACACCAGCACGGTGCCCGCGAAGCCGGCCAGTACCCCGGTGGTGCCGTAGGGCCAGCCGAGCCAGATCGTCGCCTGCCCGCCGAGGATCAGCGGGATCCTCGGCACCAGGATGTCGCTCTCGCGCAGCCGCTTGGCGACCTCCCAGGTCGCGACGGCCATCGCGGCGGCGACGATGACGAACCAGGCATCCGGCAGGAAGAGCAGGGTGGCGATCAGGAATGCCCCGAGCCCCCCTCCGACCGCGATGGCGGCCGGCAGGTTCCGGCCGGCCTTCGACGGCGGCGCGGTGACCGCGCCCGCCTGCAGGCCGGGTCCGGTGTCTTCGGTAGACACCGACTAGACCTCCATCAATTCGGCTTCCTTGTGCTTGACGAGCTCGTCGACGACCGCGGCGTACTTGGCCGTCGTCTTGTCGAGCTCCTTCTCCGCACGGGCGACGTCGTCCTCGCCTGCCTCGCCGTCCTTCTGGATGCGGGAGAGCTCGTCCATCGTCTTGCGTCGCACGTTGCGGATGGCGACCTTGGAGTCCTCGCCCTTGCCCTTCGCCTGCTTGACGAACTCGCGGCGGCGCTCCTCGGTCAGCTGCGGCACCGAGATGCGGATGATGCTGCCGTCGTTGCTGGGGTTCAGGCCCAGGTCCGAGTTGCGGATCGCGTTCTCGATGGGGTTCAGCTGAGTGGCCTCGTACGGCTTGATGATGACCATCCGCGCCTCGGGCACGCTGATGCTCGCCAGCTGGGTGATCGGGGTGATCGAGCCGTAGTACTCGATCGCGATGCGGTTGAACATGCTCGGGTTCGCCCGGCCGGTGCGGATGCCGCCGAGGTCCTCCTTGGCCACCGCGACGGCCTTCTCCATCTTCTCCTCGGCGTCGAAGAGTGCTTCATCAATCACGGTGTTCCTCCATGCTCGGCGGGTACGGCGGTGTCATTCACGATGTCACCGGAAATCACGACTTGACCAGTGTTCCGATCTTCTCACCGGCGACCGCGCGGGCGATGTTGCCCTCGGTGAGCAGGTTGAAGACCATGATCGGCATCTGGTTGTCCATGCACAGGCTGAACGCGGTCGCGTCGGCGACCTTCAGGCCCTGCTCGATCACCTCGCGGTGGGTGATGTCGGTGTACATGGTGGCGGTGGGGTCCACCCGGGGGTCCGCGGTGTAGACGCCGTCGACGGCCTTGGCCATCAGCACCACCTCGGCGCCGATCTCGAGGGCGCGCTGGGCGGCGGTGGTGTCGGTGGAGAAGTAGGGCATGCCCATGCCGGCGCCGAAGATCACGACGCGGCCCTTCTCGAGGTGGCGACGCGCCCGCAGCGGCAGGTACGGCTCGGCGACCTGTCCCATGGTGATGGCGGTCTGCACCCGGGTGTCGACGCCGGCCTTCTCCAGGAAGTCCTGCAGCGCCAGGCAGTTCATCACGGTGCCGAGCATGCCCATGTAGTCCGAGCGGGCCCGGTCCATGCCACGCTGCTGCAGCTCGGCGCCGCGGAAGAAGTTGCCACCGCCGATGACGACGGCGACCTGGGCACCGGTCGCGACGACCTCGGCGATCTGCTTGGCGATCGTCTGCACCACGTCCGGGTCGAGGCCGACCCCACCACCACCGAACATCTCGCCGCCGAGCTTGAGCAGGACGCGTGAGAAGCCGTCGCGGTTTGCCGTGTCGGTTGGGGCGGGTTCGGTCATGGCTCTCCTCGGTCTCTGTGCCGCGTGGGATGGTGCGGCCAGCATGAATCGGCATTCCCGACGCGAAATGGTCATGGATTGCTTGTCCATCTTGCCTTATCGGCTCCCGATACACGGTGTCGGGTCACCCGGCGCGGCGAACGCGACAGGGCCCCGCCTCCACGAGTGGAGACGGGGCCCTGTCGGTGCCTGTGTGCGCCGAAACTAGCTGGCGCCGACCTCGAACCGCGCGAAGCGGGTGATGGTCACGCCGGCCTCGTCGAGAAGCGCCTTGACGGTCTTCTTCGAGTCGGAGACGGAGGACTGCTCGGTGAGCACGACGTCCTTGTAGAAGCCGTTGACGCGACCCTCGACGATCTTGGGGAGTGCAGCCTCCGGCTTGCCCTCCTCCTTGGCCGTCTGCTCGGCGATGCGACGCTCGGCATCGACGATGTCCGCGGGGACCTCGTCGCGGGTGACGTACTTCGCCTTGAGCGCGGCGACCTGCATCGCGGCGGCGCGAGCGGCAGCCTCGGCGGCCTCGCCCTCACCGGTGTACTCGACCAGCACGCCCACGGCGGGGGGCAGGTCGGAGCTGCGCTTGTGCAGGTAGATCGCGACCGGGCCGTCGAAGGACACGACGCGACGAACTTCGAGCTTCTCGCCGATCTTGGCCGAGAGGGCGGCGACGGTCTCGTCGACGGTGCTGCCGTCAACCGCGACGGCCTTGAGGGCGTCGAGGTCGGCCGGCTTGGCGGCGGCGGCGGCGGTGACGACCTTCTCGGCCATCTCCTGGTACTCGGCGTTCTTCGCGACGAAGTCCGTCTCGCAGTTGATCTCCAGCATGACGCCGCCCTTGGCGACGACCAGGCCCTCGGCCGTGGTGCGCTCGGCGCGCTTGCCCACGTCCTTGGCGCCCTTGATGCGGAGCAGCTCGACGGCCTTGTCGAAGTCGCCTTCGGTCTCGACGAGCGCGTTCTTGCAGTCCATCATTCCGGAGCCGGTGAGCTCGCGGAGCCGCTTCACGTCAGCGGCGGTGTAGTTCGCCATCGGGGCGAGCCTCCTTGAGTGAGTTTCGATGCCTGGGGTGGTGCAGGGGGCGAAACGGCCCTGACCCAGTCGAGATGACGGGTCAGGGCCGGATCGACTAGGCCTGCTTTTCGGCGTCCGCGATCTCTGCGGGAGCCTCGGCGAGCTTCTCGTCGGACTCGGCGACGGCCTCGCGGGTGGACTCGGGGCCACCCTCGGTGATGACGTCGTCGGCGGCGGGGGCCGCGGAGGAGAGCAGCTCCTGCTCCCACTCGGCGAGGGGCTCGGTGCCGGC
Source organism: Rhodococcus kronopolitis (assembly GCF_042654025.1). Lineage (NCBI taxonomy): Bacteria > Bacillati > Actinomycetota > Actinomycetes > Mycobacteriales > Nocardiaceae > Rhodococcus > Rhodococcus kronopolitis. The sequence goes on from NZ_JBHSFO010000002.1 coordinate 392,054, forward strand.
CTCGGGCTTGGCGTCGTCACCGGAGTTGCGGCCGGCGCGGGCCTGCAGGCCCTCGGCGACGGCGGACGCGACAACCTTGGTCAGCAGCGCGGCGGAACGGATGGCGTCGTCGTTGCCCGGGATCGGGTAGTCGACCAGGTCGGGATCGCAGTTGGTGTCCAGGATCGCGATGACCGGGATGTTCAGCTTGCGCGCCTCGGAGACCGCGAGGTGCTCCTTGTTGGTGTCGACGACCCAGATGGCCGACGGAACCTTGGCCATGTCCCGGATGCCGCCGAGGGTGCGGTCGAGCTTGGTCATCTCACGCGTGAGCATGAGGATTTCCTTCTTGGTACGACCCTCGAAGCCACCGCTCTGCTCCATGGCCTCGAGATCCTTGAGGCGCAGCAGACGCTTGTGGACGGTGGTGAAGTTGGTGAGCATGCCACCGAGCCAGCGCTGGTTCACGTACGGCATGCCGACGCGGGTCGCCTCTGCGGCGATGGACTCCTGCGCCTGCTTCTTGGTGCCGACGAAGAGGACGGTGCCGCCGTGGGCAACGGTCTCCTTGACGAACTCGTACGCCTTGTCGATGTACGTGAGGGTCTGCTGCAGGTCGATGATGTAGATGCCGTTGCGGTCCGTCAAGATGAAACGCTTCATCTTCGGGTTCCAGCGACGGGTCTGGTGCCCGAAGTGGGTACCACTGTCGAGCATCTGCTTCATGGTTACGACAGCCATGGCTGTGTACCTCTTTCATTGCCGGTTGACGCAGGCGGTCGGGTGACCCCTGCCCTGGCGTCCGAACGGCCGTCGGACCTGCACGAATGCAGGACCAGCCGAAGGCCGGTTGTTCATGCGCGGACGCGCGAAGTCGGACTGCACGAGTACAGACCGCGTGGTAAGTGTACGGCCTGCCCGCCGCGGGTCATAACCGGTGCCCCGCCGCCTGTGGACAGCCCGGCCGCCCGTCCACAGGCCGCGCCGGACGGGTTCCGCAGGCGCCCACGACCGGCGACCGTGGAGGGATGCGCCTGCCCGCCGCCGCCGCACTCGCGGTCCTGATCCTGCTCGCCGGACCCGACCCCGTCGCCGCCGCCGCGGCGTTCGGCTGGCCGCTGAGCCCACGCCCCGCACTGGGCCGCGCCTTCGACCCGCCCGAACAGGACTGGCTGCCCGGCCATCGCGGCGTCGACCTGGTCGGCACGCCGGGCGGTCCGGTGCTGGCCGCAGGCGACGGCGTGGTGGTCTTCGCCGGGGACGTCGCCGGCCGGCCGGTGGTCTCGGTGGACCACCCCGGCGGCCTGCGCACCACCTACGAACCGGTGCGGGCGACGGTGCGACCGGGCCTGCGGGTCACACGCGGCGCGGTCCTGGGCACCCTGGAACCGGACCACCCGGGCTGCGCGGAATGCCTGCACTGGGGCCTGCGTCGCGGCAGGCTCTACCTGGACCCGCTGGGCCTGGTCCGGTCCACGCCGGTCCGGCTCAAACCGCTGAACGGCTCCGACCGCTGACCCCGGCGGGCGTCAGGCCCGGGGGTGGGCCTGGTCGTGCACCGCGCGCAGCCGCGCGACCGAGACGTGGGTGTAGAGCTGGGTGGTGGCCAGGCTGGTGTGGCCGAGCAGCTCCTGGACCACCCGGAGGTCCGCGCCGCCCTCGAGCAGGTGGGTGGCGGCCGAGTGCCGCAGCCCGTGCGGGGCCAGGCTCGGCGCCCCCGGCACCGCCTCCAGCACCTCGTGCACCGCCGAACGGGCCTGGCGCTGGTCGAGCCGGCGGCCCCGCTTGCCGAGCAACAGCGCCGAGCCCGAGTGCTCGCGCACCAGGTGCGGCCGACCGGCGGCCAGCCAGGCGTCGAGCGCCTCGGCCGCCGGGCCGCCGAACGGCACCGACCGTTCCCGGTTGCCCTTGCCCAGCACCCGCAGCACCCGGCGGTCGTGGTCGACGTCACCGACGTCCAGGCCGCACAACTCCCCCACCCGAATTCCGCTGGCGTACAACAACTCCACCACCAGCCGGTCCCGCAGCGCGATCGGGTCCATCTGTGCCGCACCGGATTCCGCGGCGCGCATCGCGTCCGCGGCCTGCTCCTGCCGCAGCACCGCGGGCAGGGTCCGGTGCGACTTCGGCGACGCCAGCCGGGCGCCGGGGTCCCGCGCGATGCGACGGGTCCGGGTCAGCCAGGCGGTGAAGGTGCGCGAGGCCGCGGTGCGTCGGGCCAGGGTGCTGCGGGCCACCCCGGCGGCCGCCTGCCCGGACAGCCAGGACCGCATCACCCGCAGGTCGAGGTCGCCGATACCGGCGTCGGGCACGTCCGCGACCAGGTGCTCGAGCAGCGAACGGGCGTCGGCGAGGTAGGCCCGCACGGTGTGCTCCGACCTGTCCCGCTCGAGCCGCAGGTGCTCGGCGTACGCGTCGAGGTGTCCGGAGAGGCGCTCCGGCAGTTCCGCCTGGGTGCGCCCCTCGGATGCCATGCGACCGGTTGCCATGCGACGAAGGTTCACCCGCGCAAGGGAATAAATCAAGCGACCGCGCCGCTGGCAGTCCCATGTGACCCGTTCAATATCGATCCCCATGCTGCTGGCACTGGCGCTGCTCTCGGCGATCGCCCCGCTCGCGATCGACATGTACCTGCCGGGCCTGCCGGCACTCGGCGACGACCTGGGCACCTCGACGCAGTCGGTCCAGCTGACCCTCACCACGTTCATGGCCGGCCTCGGCATCGGCCAGCTGGTCGTGGGCCCGCTCTCCGACGGCTGGGGCCGGCGGAAGCTGCTGCTCGCCGGCGCCGCGACCTTCGCGGTCAGCGGCGCGCTGTGCGCGCTGGCACCCTCCGCGGAGGTGCTGATCGGCGCCCGACTGCTGCAGGGACTGAGCGGCGGCGCGGCAATCGTGTTGGCACGCGCGGTGATTGCCGACCGGGCCACGGGCGAGACCGCCGCCAAGCTGTTCTCGGTCATGATGATCATCGGCGGCGTCGCCCCGGTGGTGGCGCCGCTGCTCGGCGGCGCCCTGCTCGACCCGGTCGGCTGGCGCGGCATCTTCTGGGTGCTCACCGGCGCCGGCGTGGTGATGGTCGTCGGCATCCTCACGCTGATCCCGGAGACGCTGCCGCCCGAGCGGCGGCACGGCGGCGGGCTGGCCGCTTTGGCGCACAACATGCGGTACGTGCTCGGCAACCGTCGCTACGTCGGCTACGCGCTGACCTTCATGTTCGGTTTCGGCGCCCTGTTCTCGTACATCTCCGCGTCGCCGTTCGTGATCCAGGAGGTCCTCGGCCTGTCCCCGGGGCAGTTCTCGGTGGTGTTCGGCGTGAACTCGATCGGCATCGTCGCCGGCAGCATCGTCAACACCAGGCTGATCGGCCGCTTCCGCGCCCGGCAGCTGCTGACCTTCGGCGTCGCGATGCTGCTGGTCGCCGGCCTCGCCCTGCTGGCGGAGGTGACCGTCGGCGGCGCCCACACCGTGGTGGTGCTGCCGCTGCTGTTCGCGGTCACCACCAGCATCGGATTCGTCATGGGCAACGCGACCGCGCTGGGCCAGAGCCAGGTCAGCGAGGCAGCGGGCACCGGGTCCGCGCTGATGGGCGCCGGCCAGTTCGGCCTGGCCGCGGTGATCTCGCCGCTGGTCGGCGGGTCGGCGGCGCAGATGGCCACCGGGATCGTGGCCTGCGCGGTGATCGCGATGGCGGCGCTGCAGCTGCTCGGCCGGCCCGAGGAACAGTCGACTCCGGAGTCCACCGCCGCCCGCTCGGCCTGACCGCCGCCGGAGCCTGACCGTCCGCGACCTACCGCCCGCCGCGCTCCGCGGCACCCTCGGCCTTCGCGAGGTCGGACTTCCACGCCCGGAAGCCCTCCTCGGACCGGCCGCGCCGCCAGTACCCGGAGATCGAGGCCCATTCCGCAGACACCCCGCGGTCCTTGCGGATGTAGCCGCGCAGGCCGTGCATGACGGCGTGCGCCTCGCCGTGGATGAACACCTGGGGCTGGCCGGGCAGCCACGGCGCCCGCCGGACCGCGTCGATCAGCGGCGCCCGGTCCCCCGCCAGGTCGTCGCCCACCTCGTCGGCGGGCCCGCCGCGGTGCACCCAGGTGACCTCGACATCGGCCGCGGACCGCAGGTCCAGCTCCCCCTCCGGCCCGGACACCTCGACGAACACCCGCGCCACCGCCGACGCCGGCAGCGCCTCGAGCGCCGCCGAGATGGCGGGGAGCGCGGACTCGTCGCCTGCCATCAGGTGCCAGTCGGCGTCGTCGCGCGGTGCGTAGGCACCGCCCGGACCGCGCAGCCGCAGCGTCTGCCCGGGCTGCGCCGACGCCGCCCACGGCCCGGCGAGCCCGTCGTCGCCGTGGACCACGAAATCGATTGAGATCTCCCGCTTCTCGTCGTCGACGCGGCGGACCGTGTAGGTGCGCAGCACCGGTTCGTCGTCGGAGCCGAAGAGCAGCTTCACGTAGGCGTCGGCGTGGGCGTTCGGCACGAAGTCGTCGAAGCCGGGGCCGCCCAGGTACACCCGCACCAGGTGCGGGGTGAGGCGTTCGGTGCGCAGCACTGTCAGGGTGACGAGTGGTCGGGTCATGCCGAGCCCTCCAGTTGTTAGGTTCACCTAACCCTACCGGAGATGGGTGATCGGTCCCGGAATCCGGCGTCTGCTGTAATACTCCTCACGCCGTGTCGACGGCAGGAATCTCGTCCTGCCGGTCGCCGAATCCCGCTCTCACCCTTCGGAGGATCATGAAAATCGCTCGCCGTGCCGCCAGCCTCGCCGCCACCGTGGCGGTGGTTGGCGTCGCGCTCGTCGGATGCTCCGCCGACGCCGACACCAGCGACCAGGCCGGCGGCGGTTCGTCCGGCGGGGCCACCACGTGCGTCGACGCCACCCTGCCGAACGCCACCGCGGAGGAACTCGTCGACGTGCTGCGCCCGGTACAGGTCGGCGACGCCGACGACGAGTTCACGAGCCTGATGGCGCAGTTCGAGGAGGGCCGGGCCGCACAGGTCGCCCGCATGCAGGACGGCGAGGTGTTCAAGGCGGTTCCGGCCGACGGTGACGCCGCCTTCGCGAAGTCGGTCTGCGCACAGTCCCGCTGGGACGACGTGGTCAACGACCAGGGCGAGACGCTGGCGAGCCCGCGTTCGCAGCGGGCGGCCGTCGTCGCGACCGGCCACACCTACTGCGACTCCTTCGCCCAGCTGAAGCCGTCGGCCGCCTCGACCGGCGCATGGTCGGACTGGGCCGGGTACGTCGACATGATGACGCAGGGCGCGACCGACGGCGCCGACGACGGACGGCAGACGTACGCCGCCGCGCTGACGAACATCTGCCCTCAGTTCGCCTGAGTCTCGGGTTCGCCTGAATCTCGGACCGCTGACGCCGGCGCCGTGGGATCCCCCGCGGCGCCGGCGCCCGTTCACCGGCGGAACCAACCGGTCTCGTCGGAGTCGATCAACCCGCTCATCTCCAGCACCGGCAACGCCCCCTGCACCGACTTGAGTGGCAGCCCCGACCCCTCCGAGAGCTCCCGCACCCCGATCGAGCCCGACGCCGGAAACGCCTCGTAGACCTGCGCCGCGCGACTCGACAGCCCGTCCAGCCGACGCACCGGACCGGACGACTCCGCCGCGACCCCCATCGGCCCGGCCGCCTCGACGACGTCGGCCGCCCGCGCCGCCAGGATCGCCTCCCCGTCCCGGATCATCCGGTGACACCCCACCGAGGACGCCGACGTCACCGGCCCCGGCACCGCCAGCACCGGCCGTCCCAGCCGTGACGCCCAGGACGCGGTGTTGCGCGCCCCGCTGCGGGCCCCCGCCTCGACCACCAGCACCGCGTCGGCCAGCGCGGCAACCAGCCGGTTACGCGCAAGGAATCGGTACCGCGCCGGCGCCGTACCGGGCGCGTACTCGCTGAGCACCAGCCCGTCCCTGGCGATCTCGCGCAGCAGCCGACCGTGACCGGCCGGGTAGGCCCGGTCCACCCCGCAGGCCAGCACCGCCACGGTGGGCGCGCCCGCCGCCAGCGCGGCCCGATGCGCGGCACCGTCGATTCCGTAGGCCCCACCGGAGACCACCGTCCAGCCGCCACCCGCCAGGTCGTCGACGAACTGCGTGGTCACGTGCTCGCCGTAGCCGCTGGCCGCCCTGGTCCCGACCACCGCGACCGCCCGTTCGGTCAGCTCCGCCACCTTCCGCCGCCCGAGCACCCACAGCGCCAGCGGCGCCGCGGACTCCCGGTCGGCGCGCTGCTCGGTCCCGTCGAAGGCGAGCAGCTTCCACTGCGGCCAGTCCAGATCGTCGGGAGTGAGCAACCGGCCGCCGAGCCGCTCGACCAGCGCCAGGTCCCGGGCCGCGGTGTCCAGGTGTGCCCGCGCCTGGGTCCGGGTGCGCAGCACCTCCGGCAGTTCCGCCCCGCGGACCGCCCGGGCGGCCTCCTCCGGACCGACCGCACCGACCAGGTCCGCGAGCGGTGCGCAGGGCCCGGCCGCCACCTGAGACAGGTACGCCCAGGCCGCCTGCCGGGCGTTCATGCGCCCATCCGGTCACGGAAGTGCAGCGCCGTCCCCACCTCGTCCGGGCCGGGTACCGACTCGCCCGCCAGGTCCGCGAGCGTCCACGCGACCCGCAGCGCCCGGTCGGCCCCGCGCGCGGTGATCGCCCCCTCTCGCAGTCCCCGCTCGAGCGGACCGAGGGCCTGTCGGGACAGTCGAAATCGTTGCCGCAGCGCGGGTCCGGGCACCTCCGCATTGCTGCGCCACCCAAAATCCTGCCATCGTTCCACGGCGACCGCGCGCGCCCGCGACACCCGTTCCCGCACGTCCGCAGTCGACTCCGCGGCCTCGCCGTTGAGCGCGCCGACCGAGAGCTCACGCATCTTGACCCTCAGGTCGACCCGGTCCAGCAACGGTCCGGACAACTTGCCCAGGTACCGCCGCCGGACGGTCGGGGTGCAGATGCAGTCCACCTCCCGGGGCGGCGCACAGGGGCACGGGTTGGCGGCCAGTACCAGCTGGAACCGCGCGGGGTAGCGGGCCACCCCGTCGCGGCGCGCGATCCGCACCTCCCCGTCCTCGAGCGGAGTGCGCAGCGCCTCGAGCGCCTTGACACCCAACTCGGCGCACTCGTCGAGGAACAGCACGCCGCGGTGGGCCCGGCTGACCGCGCCGGGCCGGGCCATCCCGGACCCGCCGCCCACCAGCGCGCTGACCGAGCAGGTGTGGTGCGGGGCGACGAACGGCGGCGCCGTGATCAGCGGCTGCTCCGTACTGAGCAGGCCCGCCACCGAGTGGATGGCCGTCACCTCGAGCGCCTCGCCGTCGCTGAGCGGCGGCAGCACACCCGGGAGTCGTTGCGCGAGCATCGTCTTGCCGATTCCTGGTGGCCCGGTGAGCATCAGGTGGTGGGCTCCCGCGGCGGCGATCTCCAGCGCCAGCCGGGCCTCCCCCTGACCCGCCACGTCGCTGAGGTCCGCAATCGTCGGCGCCGGGTCCCGGTCCATCGGGGTGGGCCGGGTCAGGGTCAGTTCGCCACGCAGCCAGCAGATCACCTCGCCGAGGTCCCGGGCCCCCAGCACCTCGATGCCGTCCACCAGCCCGGCCTCCGGCAGGGCCGGGTGCGGGACCACCACCGACGGCCAGCCCGCGGCCTTGGCCGCAAGCACCGCCGGCAGCACCCCGCGGACCGCGCGCAAACGCCCGTCGAGGGCGAGTTCGCCGAGCAGCACGCTGCGCTCGAGGTCCGCGGACGGCACCCGGCCGTCCGCGACCAGTACCGAGCAGGCGAGCGCGAGGTCGTACATGCTGCCGCCCTTGGGCAGCGTCGCCGGCGACAGCGCCAGGATCACCCGCGAATCCGGCCACCTCTCACCGGAGTTGGCGACCGCGGCCCGCACCCGGTCCCGCGACTCCTGCAGCGCGGTGTCCGGCAGACCCACCAGGTGCACCCCGGGCAGCCCGCGCCCGATGTCTGCCTCGATCTCGACCAGCAGCCCCTCGACTCCGCGCACGGCCACCGAGTGCGCCCGCCCGAGCGTCATCAGAACACTGCCCTCAGGTGCTCGACCAGCGGCTCGCTGCCCGGTACGACGAGCACCGCAACCACGTCGAACCGCACGTGCACCCAGCCCCGTTTCTGCTCACGCAGCCACAGCCCGGCGAGCCGCCGGATGCGCGACTGCTTCGCGAAGGTCACCGCCTCGGCCGGCGTCCCGTACCCGCGTCCGGACCTCGTCTTCACCTCGACGAACACCACCGCGTCCCCGTCGACGGCAATCACGTCCAGCTCCCCGTACCGACACCGCCAGTTCCGCTCCAGGATCGTCATGCCACCGTCGACGAGGTGGCCGACGGCCAGATTCTCGCCCTGTGCGCCCAACTCCAGGTTTCGTGCCATGCCGACGACGATGCCCGCCGGCTTCCGGACCGGGATCCACCCGGGCTGCGGAAACGATTGCCCTGTGGACAGATTCGCCCCTGTGCACAACCGCGGCGCAGGTCGCTGACCTGCGCCGCGGTGCCACCGTCGACCGAGACCTCTGCCGCGCGACGACCACCAGAAGGGTGTGCGCGGATTCCTACCGGCTGTCCGCTACGGCTGCATGCCCATCGAGCGGGCCAGCATCGGCCAGGAGTTGTGCAAGTCGTCCTGCCAGTAGCCCCAGGAGTGCGTGCCCGCCGGCTTGAAGTCGAACGTCGCGGGGATCTGGAGCTGGTTCAGCCGGTCCGCCAGGGTGTGGGTGCACTGGTTGACCGCCGCCTCGATGACGCCCCCGACGACGACCTGCTCGGCGAGCGTCCCGACATTGCCGTCGATTTCCGGGCCGTTCAACGTGTCGTGCGGGCCGGGCAGTCCCGATCCCGTGGAGATGTACAGCTGCGTGCCCCGCAACTTCGCCGCGTTGACGACCGGGTCGTTGGCCGTCCAGGCCGGGCCGCCGTACTGCCCCCACATGTTCGTCGGGTCGACGCCGGCGCGACCCAGCACGGTCCTGACGTAGGTCTCACCCACCGGCGTGCTGGTCTCGGCGCAGCCGCTGTAGGCACCGACGCCCCGGTACAGACCCGGTGCCGCGATGGCGAGGTTGAGCACCGACGTGGCGGTCATCGAGATGGCCGCGAGCGAGTTGACGCCGTTGGTACCGAACTCCTTGTCGACGATCGGTGGCAGTTCCTCGGTCAGGAAGGTCTGCCACTTGTTGCGACCGATGGCGGGGTCGTCCTTCTCCCAGTCGGTGTAGTAGCTGAAGGCGCCCTCATTGGGGGTGACCACGTTGACGTTCTTGTCCTGGAAGAACGCCATCAGGTCCGTCCTCGCCTCCCAGTTCGCGGAGTCCTCGCCGCCGCCGGCACCGTTGAGCAGGTAGAGAGTGGGTCGGGGCGCGCTGGTGTCGGCGGGCAGGATCACATCGAGCGGAATCGTGCGGTCCATCGCCGCCGAGTACACCTTCACGGTGACCTTGCGGGGACCGTCCTTCGTCACTCCGACCACATGCGAGCCGGCCGCCGGCGCGTCGACCGTCCGAACCGCCGCCACCCCCGCCGACGCTGTCTGCGCACCGAGCAACAGCGGCAGCACCGACACTGCCGCGGCCACCGCCGCCAGTCGGCCGTGTCCACGTGTGAGACCCCGCATCGAATCACCCTCCCCAGTTCTTCGTGTCGTCCCGCCACGGTCGCTCCCGCGTGGCGATGTGGACCTGTGCCGCGATTGTTCTCGCCAGACCGCGCGTCCGTGTGGGTTTCGACACAACCGAATTCATGCCGATCATCGCCGCCGGACCGGCGATCTCGCCTGCGCCGTCGAGACTTCTCGCCGACGCAGCGGACCGGTCGGTGTCGGTGCCACCGGCTACCCTCGGCGGCGTGAGTTCCGAGAAGATGCTGGTGCGGATCGGCGGGCTGCTGCGCCAGGCCGAGTCGACCAGCAACCCGCACGAGGCCCAGGCCTTCATGGAGGCGGCCCAGCGGCTGGCGACCGCCACCTCCATCGACCTTGCCGTCGCCCGGGCGCACACCTCACGCCGGGAACAGCGCGCCTCCCCCGTCCAGCGCGCGATCCGGATCGGCGAGACCGGGAAGAAGGGCCTGCGCACCTACGTGCAGCTGTTCGTGAGCATCGCGGCCGCCAACGACGTGCAGTGCGACGTCGCCCACAACTCCACCCAGGTGTTCGCGTACGGCTTCGACACCGACATCGACGCGTGCGAGGCGCTCTACGCCGGCCTGCTGGTGCAGATGGTGCGGTCCTCCGACGCCTACCTGGCGTCGGGCGCGCACCGGCCGGTCGCCGGGGTCACCGCCCGGCTGAACTTCCAGCTGGCCTTCGCCGCCCGGATCGGGGAACGGCTGGCCACCGCCAGGCGCGCCGCCGAGGAGCAGGCGCTGCGCGCGGACGCCGATCGCCCCGACGCGGCGGCAGCCGACGACGGCTCGCTCTCCGGGACTGCACTGGTGCTGCGGGACAAGCAGATCGAGCTCACCGACTTCTACCGGCGGACCTCCACCGCCCGCGGCGCGTGGCGCGGCGCGAAGGCCACCGCGGGGCACTCCTCGAAGGCCCGCCACGCGGGCGACCGGGCGGGACGGGCCGCGCGGCTCGGCCACGAAGCCGAACTGCCCGGGGCGCGCCGCGAGCTGTCCCGGCCGCAACGGTGACCGGACGCCGGGACGGTCAGCGGTCGCGGGTGTACGAGGCCGAGACCGTGGTCCGGCGGATCTTCGACCGCGCCGACCTCGGCACCGGCCGCGAGCTCGAGCTGTTCGGTTCGCGACTGACGCTGCCGGTCGAGCGGAAGTTCGCCTCCGTCGAATCGGTACAGGACTACCTGGACCGGGTGCGGGCGCTGAACTGGGTGCGCGCCGACTGGCCGCGCGCGTCCGCCCCCGTCACCGTCCGGGCCCGGTCCGGGGCCACCGCCGCGCACTACGAGCCCGCGACGGCAACGGTCGCGGTGCCGCGCACCCGCGACGGCGCCTGGGCGCTGCGGGAACTGGTGGTCCTGCACGAACTCGCGCACCATCTGGAACCGTCGGGCGCGGAACTGGCCCCGCACGGGCCCGAGTTCGTCGGCCGCTACCTGGCCCTGGTCGACGGGATCCTCGGCGGCGAGGCCGCGTTCGTGTTGCGGACCACGATGCTGGAGAACGGCGTCACCGTCGCCTGAGGTCGGCGCCCACCGACCGGCCGCACCCACCCCTCGACGCCGTCACACCCCCGTTGAGCGTTCAACGGGGGTGTGACGGGGACAGCAGGTGTGTGGATGCAGCCGAGCCGCACCACGCACGGGACTCAGTCTCCGAACGGGCCGTTCTCCGGCAGCCGCAGATCGGACTTCTCGAGCTCCTCGACGTTGACGTCCTTGAAGGTGATCACCCGCACGTGCTTGACGAACCGGGCCGGGCGGTACATGTCCCACACCCAGGCGTCGGCCATCCGCACCTCGAAGTAGATCTCCCCGTCCGCGTTGCGAGGGATCAGCTCCACCGAATTCGCCAGGTAGAAACGGCGTTCGGTCTCGACGACGTAGGCGAACTGGCCGACGATGTCCTTGTACTCACGGTAGAGCGACAGCTCCATCTCCGTTTCGTACTTCTCGAGATCTTCGGCACTCATCAGCTTGCACGTCCTCCAGCTCCGGGTTGAACCACCATCATCGCGCACCGACCACCGCGGTGTACATTTCGCCCTCGGTACGACCGCCCACGTCGCGTCCGGGATCGTCGGGACCGGGGCGCGCCGACCGGGCCGCGGCGACGTTCGCGTACGACATCCGGTGCTCGTGGCTGGGGCCGAGCGCGACCATCGCGGCGGTGTGCGCGGCCGTGCCGTAGCCCTTGTGCCCGGCGAAACCGTACCCGGGAAGCGCGTCGTCCAGCGCCACCATGGTCCGGTCGCGCGAGACCTTCGCCAGCACGCTCGCCGCGGCGATGCACGCCGCGGCGGCGTCACCGCCGATCACCGGCAGCGACGGTGCGGGCAGGCCCGGCACCCGGAAGCCGTCCGTGAGAACGTATCCCGGTGCCGTCGACAGCCCGGCCACCGCGCGTCGCATGCCCTCGATGTTGGCGACGTGCACGCCGAGCGCATCGATCTCCCAGGCCGGGATCTCCACGATGCACCAGGCGTGGGCGAGCCGCTGGATCACCGGGAAGAGTCCCTCGCGGACGCGTTCGGTGAGCCGCTTCGAGTCGTCGAGTCCGGCGAGGGCGGCGTGCGGCCTGGGTCCGAGGACACAGGCCGCCACCACCAGCGGGCCTGCGCAGGCGCCCCGGCCCGCCTCGTCCACCCCGGCGACCGGACCGAGCCCGGTGCGGATCAGGGCCGACTCCATCGTCCGCAGGCCGGCGGCGCTGCGGATGACGGTTCGGGGCGGCCAGTTGGTCATCGTCTGCTACTTCAGTTGCTCTGGATGTCGGGCGAGTCGATCAGGCCCCACCGCGACGGCGGCAGCACGATGGCGACGGCCTTGCCGACGACGTTGTCCACCGGCACGGTGCCGTTGTACTCGTCGCCGACGTGGTAGCGCGAGTCCGCCGAGTTGCTGCGGTTGTCACCCATCACCCACAGGTTGCCCTCCGGGACGGTGTACGGCCCGAAGCAGCGGCCCGACTTCAACGGGGTGTCGCAGGTCTGGCTGCCCGGTGTGAACGGGAAGTCGGTGACCACGTAGTTCTCGTCCAGCGGCTTGCCGTCGACCAGGATCCGGCCCTGCTCGTCACAGCATTCGACCGTCTGGCCGCCGGTCGCGATCACGCGCTTGACCAGGTTGTTCTCGTCCGGCGGCACGAGGCCGACCAGTGCGCCGACCTCCTGGATCCCGCGGAGCACGGTGTTGTCGGAGCGGGTGGACGTCCAGCCGGCGTTCCAGGAGTCCGGGCCCTTGAAGACGACGACGTCGCCGGGCTGCGGGTCACCGAAGCGGTAGCCGATCTTCTCCACGAAGATCCGGTCGCCGGTACAGCCTGCGCAGCCGTGCAGTGTGGGCTCCATCGACTCCGACGGAATCAGGTACACCCGCCCCACGAAGGTCTGCAAGAGGAAGCTCATCATCAGCGCGACGAGGATGAGAATGGGCAGCTCCCGCCAGAACGAGCGGGGCTTCTTCTGCGGCTTTCCCGATGCTGTGTCGGGGCCATCGGTGCCGGCTGGGGGCACCGTCGATTCGTGCGGGGTATCTACCACTGGAACAGGTTAGCCCGGCCCGAGAATCCCGGGCCGGGCTAACACTGAAAGGAGCTCTACGCTCAGCGCTTTTCCTTGATCTTCGCGGCCTTGCCACGGAGGTCGCGCAGGTAGTACAGCTTCGCGCGACGCACGTCACCGCGGGTCAGCACCTCGAACTCGGCGATGTTCGGGCTGTGCACCGGGAAGGTGCGCTCGACGCCGACGCCGAAGGAGACCTTGCGGACGGTGAAGGTCTCGCGGACGCCGCCGCCCTGGCGACGGATCACGACGCCCTTGAAGACCTGCACGCGCTCCTTCGAGCCTTCGATGACCTTGACGTGCACGTTCAGCGTGTCGCCGGGACGGAACGCGGGGATGTCCTCGCGGAGCGACTTGGCGTCCAGGAAGTCCAGAGTGTTCATGGGGTGATCCATTCTTGTTTTTGCGCGAGTAGAGGAACCGAGCGGCACCGCGTGAGCGGTCGGTAGCTGGTTCGTACTCCGATTAGGTCGTGCGCCTGTGACAGGCAACCGCCCAATTGTGCCAGACGTGCGCGTTCCGGGCGAAACCGGGCGTCAGCGACGGACGGGTTCGTGCACCGGTGGCGGCGGGGCCGCGTGCACGGTGCGTTCGAGGACGACCTCGGTCTCGGCCTTCGCGTGCGCGACGCTCGGCTTGCCCGCGATCAGGTCCTGCACGTAGATCTTGGCCCGCACCACCGGCCTGCGGTACCGCTTCTCGCGGGCGACGGCCCTGGCCATCCGCTTCGGCCGGTCACGGTACCGCCAGCGCGCCCAGGGCGCCCCGGGCCGGCTGAGCCTGATCGACCCGACAAGCAGCATCGGGAAGAAGAACATCCCGAACAGGCCGGTCCAGATCTTGCCCTTGGCGATCACGATCGCCGCGATCGCCATGTTCACCAAGGTCCCCAGCACCAGCACCAACCGCACCCAGGCCTCCGGGTTGTCGCGGAAGTCGGCGACGTTGATGATCGCGTCGGGCCTGGCGCCGAGCAGCAGCAGCCCGGTCACCGCCAGCGCCACGAACACCGCGTCCACCGAGGCCCGGCCCTGCTCCTCCCAGTACACATCCTTGAGGTAGAAGATCAGCGCGAACTCGTCGAGGACCAGCGCCGTCCCGACGCCGAAGCAGGCGGCCAGCACCGCGCCGGTGGTCTGGGTGGCGTCCTCGTAGACCGCGATCAACGCGACCCCCGAGATCATCATCGTGACGACCCCGAACACCACGTGGTGCACGTGCTGTCCGCCGGGGGTGACGTTGCCGGGCCACCACCGCACCTCCGCACGGATCATCCGCACGCTCAGCCGGATGAAGACGAACCCGCCGATGAAGCCGAGGAGGAACAGCAGCAGCGGCAGCCGGCCGTGCTCGATGATCTCGTCCTGCAGCCAGTGGCGCATCAGCGTGACCCTGGGCTCCGCACCACGCACCGGAACCCGATGTGGCAGGTCGAGGTCTCCTCGGTCTCGCCCTGCCGGGCCGCGGGCCGATACCGCAGGCAGTAGTTGGGCGCGCACAGGTGCGAGCCGCCCTTGATCACCCGCCGCGGGTAGCTCTCCCCGTCACGGGTGGCGCCCACCTCGATCCGCGGGTTGCTCGGGATGCAGCACGCGCTGGCAGGCGCGACGTTCTTGCCGCCGGCGCTGTGGTCCGCGGTGTGGAAGTCGGTGGTCCACTCCCAGACGTTGCCGGCCGCGTCGAACAGGCCGTAGCCGTTGGGCTTGTAGCTGCCGACCGGCGAGGTGCCCGCGTAACCGTCCTCGAGCAGGTTCTCCCAGGGGAACTGGCCCTGCCAGGTGTTGGCCTGCTGCCGGCCGCCGGGGGTGTACTCGTCGCCCCAGGAGTAGACGGCGCGGTCGAGTCCGCCGCGGGCCGCGAACTCCCACTCGGCCTCGGTCGCCAGGTCCTTGCCCGCCCAGGCCGCGTAGGCCAGCGCGTCGGCGTACGCCACGTGGGTGACCGGATGCCGTTCGCGCCCACCGACATTGCTCTCCGGGCCCTCGGGGCGACGCCAGCTCGCCCCCGGCACCCAGGACCACCACTGGTGGTAGTCGTCGAGCGAGACCGGTCCGGGCGGCGGGGTGAACACCAACGAGCCCGGGACCAGCAGCGCCGGGTCCGCGCCCGGGTAGTCGGCCGGGTCCGGCGGCGTCTCGGCGACGGTGACGTGGCCGGTGTCCTTCACGAAGCGACGGAACTGCGCGACCGTCACCTGGTGGGTGTCCATCCAGAACCCGTCCACCTGCACCTCGTGCACCGGCCGTTCCTCCGGGTAGAAGTCCTCGGAGCCCATCCAGAAGCGTCCGCCCGGAATCCACGCCATGTCCTTCGGTGGTGTGGTCTGCCGGGACGCGACCGGGCCGGACCCGTCCCTTGTCTGCGCGGTCTCGATCGTCATCCGTCGAGCATCCCATCTCGCGCGGCGATTCGAACTCACCCCCGGCGGATGGTGTGCCGGGGAGTCCGCACCGCCAGGCTCCGACGCATGGGAACAGCTATAGGTACCGTCCTGCCACTCGCCGTCGGCGTCGCGATCAGCCCGATCCCGATCATCGCGGCCATCCTGATGCTGCTCACGCCGCAGGCCGGGCGCACCGCCACCTCGTTCGCCGTCGGCTGGGTGCTCGGCATCGCCGCCGCGTTCGCGGTGTTCGTGGTGCTTGCCGACGCGCTCGGCCTTGGCGGCGGGTCCGGCGGCAGCGCGGCGGGGACGACGATCAAGGTCCTGCTCGGCGTGGCGCTTCTCGGACTGGCCGTCAAGCAGTGGCGCGGCAGGCCCGCCCCCGGCGAGGAGGCGGCCATGCCCGGATGGCTGCAGGCCATCGACAAGGTCACCCCGGGCAAGGCCGTCGGACTGGGCTTCGCGCTCGCCGCGGTGAATCCGAAGAACCTGCTGATGATCGTCGGCGCCGCGGTGGCCGTCGCCCAGCTCGACGTCAGCGGCGCGACCATCGTGGTCACCGGCATCGTGTTCACCGTGCTCGCCGGGTGCACGGTCGCCGTCCCGGTGATCGCCTACTTCGCCGCCCGCGAACGCGCGACCGCCTGGTTGCAGGAGCTGAAGGCCTGGCTGGTCGCCAACAATGCCGCCGTGATGGCGGTGCTGCTGCTGGTGATCGGCGTGGTGATGATCAGCAAGGCGCTGACCGCCGGCTGACCGCCGCCGGCCGGTCCGCCGGGACCGGCCGGTCCGCGCGCCTACAGGTGCGAGGTGTCGTTGACCAGGCGCACCGAGGCGCCGCCGTCGGGGTAGAACTCGGCGACCGAGAGCGACGCCAGGTCCAGGTGCAGGCGGTAGAGCAGCGCCGGACCGACGTCCAGCGCCAGCTGCAGCAGGGTCTTGATCGGGGTGACGTGCGAGACGACCAGCACGTTCGCCCCGGGGTACTCGGCGAGCAGGTCGTCGCGGGCCGCGGCCACCCGGACCCGGACCTCGTCGAAGCTCTCGCCGCCGGGCGGACGGACGGAGGTGTCGCCGAGCCAGGCACGGTGCAGTGCGGGATCACGCTCGGACGCCTCCGTGAAGGTCAGCCCCTCCCACGCACCGAAGTCGGTCTCGATCAGGCCCTCGTGCACCCGGACCGGCAGCGACAGTGCGGCCGCCGCGGACTCGGCGGTCTGGCGGGCCCGGCCCAGCGGCGAGGACACCACGGCGGCGATCCCGCCGCGGGCGCCGAGCCG
The DNA here is from genome assembly GCF_042654025.1 of Rhodococcus kronopolitis. NCBI lineage: Bacteria > Bacillati > Actinomycetota > Actinomycetes > Mycobacteriales > Nocardiaceae > Rhodococcus > Rhodococcus kronopolitis. The sequence goes on from NZ_JBHSFO010000002.1 coordinate 408,893, forward strand.
GGCGGCCGCGGCGTTCGCCTGCGCCAGGCCCGTCTCGGAGAGCGCGGGGTTGCCACGGCCGGAGTAGCGCCGCTCCACCGACAGCGGTGTCTGCCCGTGCCGGAGCAGCAGCAACCGGGTCGGCTTGCCGACGGCGCCGGTCCAGCCCGGTGCGGTCGGGGTCTCGGGGGACGTCGCCGGCGCCGCCGCGGCCCGGGGCGGGTCGACGGGGGTCGAGGACCGTCCGGCGTTGCCGTCCATCGCCTCGTTCGCGAGCCGGTCCGCGTGCGAGTTCTCCGCACGCGGAATCCAGGTGTACCGGACCGAGTCGAACCGGTCCGCGAGCTCGTCGGCCTGCCGCGCGAGCGGAATCATGGCCGGGTGCTTGACCTTCCAGCGCCCGGACATCTGCTCGACCACCAGCTTGGAGTCCATCCGGACCTCCACCGTGCGGGCACCGAGCTCGGCGGCCGCGGTCAGTCCGGCGATCAGGCCCTTGTACTCGGCGACGTTGTTGGTGGCGACGCCGATGGCCTCGTTGCGTTCGGCCAGCACCCGGCCGTCGGCGCCGTCGAACACCACCGCGCCGTAGCCGGCCGTCCCCGGGTTGCCCCGGGATCCGCCGTCGGCCTCGATGACCACCCGGTCGGGCGCAGAACCTGCGCCCTGCGGGTCACTCACAGACCGGACTCCTTGGTACGCACCATGATTGCGTTGCACTCGGGGCAACGGACGACGACCTGCGGGTCGGTGGCGGCGATCTGCGCGATCTGGCCGCGGTCGATCTCGATCCGGCACGCGCCGCAGCGGCGGGCCTGCAGCAGTGCCGCACCGACCCCACCCTGGGCGCGCTGACGCTCGTAGGCCGCGATCAGGTCCTCGGGCAGCTCGGCCGCCAGCGCGGTCCGGTCCCCCACGTGCCGCTGCTCGACACTGGCCAGGTCGGCGAGCGCGTCGTCACGGCGCCGGACCGCGTCGATCAGCGCGTCGTCGATCTCGCTCAGCTGCGCGCCGGCGCGCTCGTAGTCGCCCTGGGTGGCCTCACGGCGCTCCATCACCTCGAGCAGCTCCTCCTCGAGGACTCCCTGCCGGCGCTCGAGGCTGCCAAGCTCGTGCTGCAGTTCCGAGAGCGCCTTGGCCGCGATGGTGCCGCTCTCGAGCATCTTGCGGTCACGGTCGCCGCGCTGACGAACCGCGTCCACCTCGCCCTCGAGCTTGCGGATGTCCCGGTCGAGGTCGCCGAGCACGATCTCCACCGCGACCGCGGCGTCCTTGTGCTGCACGCGGTCGGACTCGAGCCGCTGCACCTCTTCGACCTCGGGCAGCGTCTTGCGCTTGTGCGCGACCCTCGTCAGCTCGGTGTCCAATGCGGCGAGGTCCAGCAGCTTTGCCTGAATCCGGGGTTCGACGTTCACGCGTTCGGGCTCCTGTGGTGCGGATGGTGCGACGGGGTACGGCTAACCGTACCGCCCGCCGACCGGTGCCCCGCACCACCGCGTCGCACCGGTCAGTGGCAACCAACCGTCCACGGGTCGGTGCGCGTCGTGGAGACCGCCACCGCCCAGTCCGCGGTGCCGGCGAAGCTGGCGTCGAGCACCGCGCCGGCCTGCGCGCACCACGGCTGCTCGCTGGCCCAGTGCGCCACGTCGACCAGCATCGGACCGCCCGAGCGCAGGTGCTCGTCGGCCGGGTGGTGACGCAGGTCGGCGGTGACGTACACGTCGACCCCCCGCGCCCGGGCCGCGCCGAGCAGCGAGTCGCCGGAGCCGCCGCACACCGCGACCGTGCGCACCAGCGCCTCCGGGTCGCCGGCCGCGCGGACCCCCCACTCGGTGACCGGCAGTCCGGCGTGCACCCGCTCGGTGAACGCCCGCAGGGTCGTCGGCTCCGCCAGTACGCCGATCCGCCCGATGCCGCGGGCCGACCCGACGTCCGCCAGCTCGAGCACGTCGAACGCGGGTTCCTCGTAGGGGTGCGCGGCGCGCAGGGCGGCCAGCACCCCGGTCCGCAGCGCGCGCCTCGCGACCACCTCGACGCGGTCCTCCGCGACGCGTTCGAGCCGGCCGGCCTCCCCGAGCGTCGGCCGCGCGGCGGCCGACGGCAGGAACTGCCCGGTGCCGGTGACCGTCCAGCTGCAGTGCCGGTACTCCCCGACCGCGCCGGCGCCCGCGGCGAACAGCGCGTCGCGGACCGCCTCGGTGTCGGTGACCGGGACGGTCACCCCCCACTTGTCCAGCGGCTCGGACGGCGCCGGCTCCAGCGGACCTGTCACCGTCAGGCCGAGGGCGGCGGCCAGCGCGTCGGAGACGCCCGGATCGGCGCGGTCCGCATTGGTGTGCGCGGTGTACAGCGCGCAGCCGGACCGGATCAGCCGGTGCAGCAGCGCCCCCTTGGGGGTGTGCGCGCCGACGGTGTCCACCCCGCGCAGCAGCAGCGGGTGGTGCACCAGCAGCAGCTGGGCACCCCAGGCCAGCGCCTCCTCGACCACCTCGGCGGTGGCGTCGACGGCGATCAGCACCCGGCTCACCTCGTCGGCCGGGTCGCCGCACACCAGTCCCACCGAGTCCCAGGACTCCGCCAGGGCCGGCGGGTAGGCCGCCTCGAGCGCCGAGATCACCTCGGACAGCAGCACCGTCATGCCGTTACCTCCCTCAATGCCGTCACCAGCGTCTGGGCCTGCTCGGCCGCGCGGACCGCGACCCGCAGATGGTCCGGGCCGAGCCCGGGAAAGGTGTTGCCGCGGCGCACCGCGATGCCGCGCTCGCGCAGGTCGCGGCGGACCCGCTCGGCGTCCGGGACGTTCAGCAGCAGGAAGGGGCCCGCCGCCGGCCCGTGCACCGCGATACCCGCGGCGGTGAGCATCTCGACCATCTCGGCGCGCTCGGCGGCGATCACCAGGGCCTCGCGCTGCGCCCACGCCACCGCGTCGGGCTCGCAGCAGGCCCGGATTGCCTCGACCTGCAGGCTGCCCAGCGGCCAGTGCGCGCGACCGACCTGCAGCCGGGCCAGCAGTTCCGGCGGCCCCAGCAGGTACCCGCAGCGCAGTCCGGCCAGGGCAAAGGTCTTGGTCAGGCTGCGCAACACCAGCACGTCCGGCAGCGACCGGTGCGAGAGCGACTCCGGTTCGCCGGGGACCGCGTCGGCGAAGGCCTCGTCCACCACCACGATCCGGCCGGGCCGACGCAGCGCCAGCACCTCGTCGGCGGGGTGCAGCACCGAGGTCGGGTTGGTCGGGTTGCCCAGCACCACCAGGTCCGCGTCGGCAGGGACGGCGGCAGCGTCGAGCCGGTACGGCGGGGCGAGCACCACCTGTGTCGTCGGCACCCCGGCCTGGCGCAGCGCCCACTCCGGTTCGGTGAACGAGGGGTGCAGCAACGCCGCCGACGCGGGCCGCAGCCGCGGGAGCATCGCGAACCCCTCCGCGCCGCCTGCCAGCAGCAGCACCTCGTCGGGTCGACGACCGTGCCGGGCCGCCACCTGCTCGCGGGCGGCGGCGTCCGCGGCCTCGGACGGGTAGGCGCCGAGCGTCGTCAGCGCCCGCGCCAGCCGCTCGCGCAGCCAGGCCGGCGGGCCGTCACCGCGCACGTTCACGGCGAAGTCGAGCAGTCCGGGCTCGGCGTCGATGTCGCCGTGATGTCGCAGGTCGGCCGGTGCCGTGTCGCTGGTGTGCACCCGACGAGCTTATGGTGGCGGCTGCCCGCGCCGGGCCGCCGGGCAGGATGGGCGCGTGAGCCACAGCCCCGCCCCCGTGACCGTGTTCGACCTCGACGGCACCCTGACCGACTCGGCGCCCGGCATCGTCGCCGGTTTCCGCCACGCGCTGGCCGTGGTCGGCGTCGACGCCCCCGCAGGCGACCTCCGGGAGCTGGTGGTCGGCCCCCCGATGGCGGACACGCTGCGGTCGCTGGGGCTCGACGAGGCGACCACGCAACGGGCGCTGGCCGCGTACTTCGTGCACTACGACGAGTCCGGCTGGTCGGACAACGCGGTGTTCGACGGCATCGAGGACCTGCTCACCGCCGCGGCGATCCGCGGGTCTCGGCTGGCCGTCGCCACCTCCAAGCGGGAGCGGTTCGCCCGCCGGATCCTCGAGCACTTCTCGCTCGCGCACCACTTCGAGGTGATCGCCGGGGCCAGCGACGACGGCACCCGCCGCGCCAAGGTGGACGTGATCGAACACGCCCTGCGCGGTCTGGGCATCGAGCCCGTCGCCGCCGGGACCGCCGGGGTGGTGATGGTCGGCGACCGCGCCCACGACGTGCACGGCGCCGCGCACTGGGGCATCCCGACCGTCTTCGTCGAGTGGGGTTACGGTTCCGCTGAGGAGGCCGCCGATGCCCGCTGGTCGGTCTCGACCGTCGACCAACTAGGGAGCGTTCTCGATGTCACGCCGTGACGCGGCCACCCCGCTGCACATCACCTTCGTCTGCACCGGCAACATCTGCCGGTCCCCGATGGCCGAGAAGATCCTCCTCGGGCGCCTGCGCGAGGCCGGGCTCGACGCCCGGGTGCGGGTGACGAGCGCCGGCACCGAGAACTGGCACGTCGGCAAGGAGGCCGACGAGCGCACCAACGAGGTACTGGCGAGCCACGGATACCCGACCGGGCACCGCGCCGCGCATGTCGGCGCCGACCACCTCGCCGCCGACCTGGTGGTCGCGCTGGCCACCGGCCACGACCGGGCGCTGGCGCAGCTGGGGGTGCCCACCGAGCGACGCCGACTGCTGCGCAGCTTCGACCCGGACGCGGACGACCAGTCGGTGCCGGACCCCTACTACGGCGACCTCGAGGACTTCGAACTGGTGCGCGGGCAGATCGAGGCGGCGGTGCCCGGCCTGCTCGACTGGGTGCGCGCCCAGCCCTGACCGACCACACCGGTGGGCCGGGCCGCGGCCGGCAACAGCTACCGTGGTGGCGTGCGAAGGTTGAAGTTTCTGCTGCGTCCGGGCTGGTTGGTACTGGCATTGATCGTCGCCGGCTTCGCATACATGTGCTTCTCGGTGCTGGCGCCGTGGCAGCTGGGCAAGAACACCAGCACCGAACACCGCAACCAGCTGATCGAGCAGTCGGTGTCCGCGGACCCGGTGCCCGTCGAGTCGATCCTGCCGACGACCGGGCCGCTCGCCCCCGACGACGAGTGGCGTCAGGTCACCGCCACCGGCAGCTATCTGCCCGACACCGACGTGCTGATCCGGCTGCGCTCGGTCGAGGCCGCCCCCGCCTACGAGGTGCTCACCGCGTTCGAGCTGACGGACGGTCGCGTCGTGCTGGTCAACCGCGGCTACGAGCGGCCGATCCAGGGCACCCGCCCGCCGGAGATCGCGCCCGCCCCGACCGGACCGGTCACCATCACCGCCCGCGCGCGAACCTCCGAGGGCACCGTCCCCGGCAAGGATCCGCTGGTCGAGGACGGTCTGCGCCAGGTGTACTTCATCGACGCCCCGCAGATCGGCTCGGTGCTCGGCCTTGCTCCGGCGGACCTGTACCTGCAGCTGGCCGGCGACCAGCCCGGCTCCCTGAGCCCGATCCCGCTGCCGCAGATGGACTCCGGGCCGTACCTCTCCTACGGGTTGCAGTGGCTCGCGTTCGGCCTGATGGCACCGCTGGGTCTGGGCTACTTCGCGTGGGCCGAGATCCGCGAGCGTCGCCGGGCCCAGGCCCAGACCGACGCCGGGATCGCCGCGGATGCTGACGAGTCCACCGAGGTCCCGGCGACCGGCACCTCGGTCACCGCGCCGGCCACGGACGACGACATAGTGCTGCCGCGCCGCCGGTTCGGCCGGTCACAGCCCGCCGAGCCGGCGGCGCTCACCGCGACGGAAGCGAAGCTCGCCGACCGCTACGGCAAGAACCGCTGACCCCACCGCGGCACCCGCCTGTACCGCCGTCGACAGGCGCGCGACCCGTCGTACGTCCGTGACCGCCGGGGCCGGCCCGTCGCCGAGCGTCGGCCGCTCCTCGACGCCGTGCGGGTACTCGGTGCGACCGCCGAGGCGGACCCCGAGCGCACCGGCCATCGACGCCTCCGCGACGCCCGCGTTGGGGCTCGGGTGCGCCCGCGCGTCGCGTCGCCAGGCCCGGACGGCGGCCGCGGGCTCGCCGCCCACGACGGGCGCGGCCAGCACCGCCAGCAGTCCGGTGACCCGTGCCGGGGGCAGGTTCACCACGTCGTCGAGCCGGGCCGCGGCCCAGCCGAATCTCAGGTAGCGCTCCGAGCGGTACCCGATCATGGCGTCGAGGGTGTTGACCGCGCGGTACCCGAGCACGCCCGGCACGCCCGCGACGGCCGCCCACCACAGCGGTCCGACGGTGGCGTCGGAGGTGTTCTCGGCCACGGATTCGACTGTGGCCCTGGTCACTCCGGCCTCGTCGAGGGAGTCGGGGTCGCGGCCGCACAGCGACGGGACGAGCCGACGCGCCCCGGCCAGGTCGCCGTCCTCGAGACGGGAGGCCATCGCGACGCCCACCCGGGTCAGCGACGTGCCGCCGAGCGCGGTCCAGGTCGCGGCGGCCGTCACCGCGGTCTCCCCCAGCCAGCCGAGCCGTCCCGACGCCCGCGCAGCGACCGCTCCGACGGCGACCACGGACCCGGCCAGGACCGCGGTGTGCGCGACGCCGGCCAGTCGGTGGTCCCGGTAGCTGCGGGTCTCGAGCAGCGCCGCCGCCCGGCCGAACCCGGCCACCGGATGCCAGCGCGCCGGGTCCGCGAACGCCACGTCCGCCGCGTACCCGAGCAGGATCCCGGCCGCTCTCGCCGTTCCACGGCCACTGAACTTCACGAGGACTAGTTCTACCAAGGCCGTCGTGCGGGACCGGACCGGGACCGGTTACACCGGCAGGTCCTTCACCCGCCGGGCCGGGTTGCCCGCGTAGAGCCCGTTCGGCGCGCAGTCCTTGGTGACCACGGCACCGGCGCCGACGATGCAGCCGGAGCCGACGGTCACGCCGGGCAGCACCAGCGCCCCCGCACCGATCCAGGCGCCGTCCTCGACGACGATCGGCAGGTGGTACACGGCGCCGCCGCGGCCGTCGGGCGGCCCGACCCGGTGGGTGCTGGTGATGAACCGCACGCCGTGACCAACCGCGACCTGCCGGCCCAGCGTGATCGGCGCGGTGCCGTCGAAGAGCACACCCCGGTTGACGAAGGTGCCCAGGCCCAGCCGAATGTCCTTGCTGCCGAAGTGGCATCCGGCATAGATCCCGGCGCCCCAGACCTTCGCTCCCCCGATCAGCAACAGCAGGATGCGCAGCCACACGGGAACGAGGCGCCAGGACTGGACGATGTTGATGAGCCGCACGAGAAGTGACGATAGTCCCGTCGGGCCGCGCGCCGTCGGCCGAACGCCGCGACACCCTCCGGTGCGCCGTCGGGCGCGCGCGGCGGAGGCGCAGGTACCGCGAATCGGGCCGACGAGGTGGCAGGATCCCGGAGTCGGGATGCAGCGAATGGAGAGTCGGTGGTGGTGACGGCAACAACCGTGAAGACCGCACGGAAGCGTTTGAAGGACCTGGTCCGCCGGGTCAACGACGACACCGTCGCCATCGAGATCGCCGGCAAGAACGCCAACGCCGTCCTGATCTCCGCGGACCGCTACAAGACGCTGCAGGAGGCGACCTTCCTGCTCCGCTCCCCCGAACTGATGGACAGCCTCCGTCGCAGGGCGGCCGCCGAGTCGCTCCGCGAGCATGCGCCGACCCCCGCCACCGATCCGGCGGCGCGGCCACGCAAGTCGAAGAAGTCCCGCAAGAAGCGGAAGCGGAAGTTGCGCGCGGCGAAGCGCCGGTGACCCCGCGCCCCACCTTCGACCCGCAGGCCGACCCGCGACTCGTGCGTGGCTGACCGGTCCCTGAACCCGTGTCACTCCCTCGGGACCCACAGTCCGTGCACGAGCACGCAGTGCGTGGTTTCTGAACCCCTCGCACAACGTCTAAAGTTCAACTGAGCAAACCGGTTCCGGCTTCTGGCCCTGCAACACCGCCCCGAGGACATCTTGAACACACGACTCGGCGGCCGCCCGAACCGCCCGACCCCCGATGCCCGGCCCACGGTCACCCCGCCCTGGCCCCGACGTCCGATCCCACCCACGTCTCGCGCCACGCCACGCGCTGCGTCCCGTCCCGCACCCCGGGCGACCTACCCACCGCCGCCGGCCGAGCGCTCACGACCGCAGTCGCCGCCGCCCGGATGGCCGCCGGCACCGTGGCCCGGTCCCCCGAGCGACCCGACGCCCACTCCGCCCGACGCCGGCCGCCGCGCCACCTGGCTCCGCTGGGGCACCCGGATCGCGATCGCGGCCCTGGTCTGGATCGTGGTGACGCCTGTCGTGCTGCGGGTCTGGACCCCGCCGCGAACGATGTTCATGCTCACCGACGAGGCCGGCGGCCCCACCGTCTTCCAGGCGGTCTCGCTCGACCACATCAGCCGGCACTACGTCGCGGCCGTGCTCGTCCACGAGGACGCCCGGCTGGGCACCCGGACCGGTCCGTTCGACGTCGGCGTGTTCAACGAGCGCATCGGGGCGTTCCTGTCCGGCAAGGAGGATCCCTCCGGTTCGACGATCCCGCAGCAGCTGGTGAAGAACATCTTTCTGATCCGGGGCGAGTGGCAGATCGTCAAGGCGGCGCGCAAGGTCGCGGAATCGGTCCTGTCCTATCCGTACAACCTCATGGGCGACAAGCGGCAGCTCGAGCTGTACCTGAACTACGCCCAGTTCGGCCCGAACCTGTACGGCGTCTGCGCCGCGAGCTGGTACTACTTCAACCGGCCGCCGTGGGACGGAAACCCCTGGGACGCGGCCACTCTGGCCGGCCTGCTGCCGCTGGGCGAGGATGTCCGGCGCGCTCCCGGCGGCGGCGTCGACATCGAGAGCGACGGGACCTGGCTGGTGGCCAGCACCGTCGCCAACGCCCGGAACAAGGTGCCCCAGCGGATCCGCGAGATGGGCGACTGGGAGGGCGTCGTCGACACGGTCGGGATCACCGACTCGGCCGGCGACCACACCCTCGGCGACGACTCCGGCAGCTGCTCCTCGATGCCGCGGAGCGTGGCCGACCGCCTGGCGGCGGAGGGGGCCCGGTGAGGGTCCCGTCGAATTCGATCGCACGGCCCGCACACGGCTGACCGCTAGCGGTTACCGTTGAACTCGGTACCGCGCGTCGGGGGCGGATACCGGGAAGTCGTTCGCAGAACGAAGGGTTGACCCCGTGTTCGGATCCTCGATCGCCACCGCGCTCACCCTGGCCGCCCTCGCGGCCACTCCCCTCGCGACGAGCAACGCGACGGCGTCGGCGGCGACAACCATGCCGTTCCAGGTACCGCGGGTGTGGGGACTCGACATCGACGGGCTCTGCAGGCCGGCCTGCGTCGACTATCCGGTCGCGATTGTGGGCGAGACGGCAGGCATCGCGATCTTCCCCGCTCCCCGCCCCTTTGCAGTCCCCGGCGCGTACTCGGTTCGCTGGACGAACGTCTCCACCGGTGCGTCCGGCACGTCGGCGATCGACACGTTCCATCCCGCCGTCGCCCACACGGGTCCGGGAGTGGTGACCGCGACGGTGACCACGGGCGACCCACTCGAGTACATCAGCGCTCGCGGAATCTTCCTCGTACCCTGACGATCGCGCACACAGCCTCGAACCGCGCGACCTTGCCGGTGTCGGACATGACCAGCCCTCTCATCGGCGGCCCCGCGCACGTCAATCCCATACGGCGCGAGCCGTTCCCGCGACAGCGTGGGTCTTCCACATTCCTGAGGTGCTATCCGCCGACGCCCGGACAGAAATGACGAATCGGCAATAGCCACCGGGTACCGACCTCCCGGATCCCGGTAGTTCTCACCGGGGACAACCACGGCGGGGTGCGGTTGGATCACTCTCGTGCCCGAAACCCGATCCGTGCCGCCGCCCGGTGCCGATGGTCAAATCGGCTGTCGCACAAAGTTGTTCGGCGGGAACATCCACGCGGATCTCCCGACCGGCGGACCACGAAGCCATTAATGTGTGATCGCTCACTCCACCAACCACAAGGAGAACTGCAGTGCGTAGAACCATCAGCCTCGCCGGCGCCACCCTCGCCGCCGTCGCCCTCACCCTCGGCTCCGCCGGAATCGCCAGCGCGCTCCCGGTGAGCATTCCCGGCACCACCGACCACGCCTACGTGGCGGGTGTCGACGTGGAGCCGGGGACGTACTACTCCCGCGACACTGGCACCGCCTGCCAATTCGACCTCACCCAGGCCGGCGCAACCGAACCGAGCTCCGAGGGCGTCGGCTTCAACATGCAGTACACCGTCGTCGAGCTGGACGCCGGCGACCGGCTCGCCTCCGTCGGGTGCACCACCTGGCACCGACAGGGCAACCCGTTCGGGTCGGCAGGGTCGACGGACTTCGGTTTCCTAGGCATGTTTGGCAGCGTGGACGACGTGTTCTTCGGCTACCTCCCGCTGGGTTCCTGACCGACCGGCGACGGCCCACGCTCCACGAAACAGAACAAGCCCCCCACCTCGACGAGGCGGGGGGCTTGTTCGTTGTCCGACAACGAGATCGACGACTCGACCGCCGGACCGCGGTGGGCGCGGAGGGTTTCGAACCCCCGACCGCTGGTGTGTAAAACCAGAGCTCTACCACTGAGCTACACGCCCGAAATTCGGCGGGCCGGAGCCCGCCGAATGACACTCAGGAATCTAGCGCGGCAAGCGCATTCTCCCAAGCCGCCTGGTCACGGGCCTCGCCGGGACCGTTCATCTCGGCGAACGCGATGATGCCCGCCTTGTCGACGACGAAGGTTCCGCGGTTCGCGAACCCGGCCTTGTCGTTGAACACGTCGTAGGCCTGGGCGACCGCGCCGTGCGGCCAGAAGTCCGAGAGCAACGGGAAGGTGTACCCCTGCTCGGACGCCCAGATCTTGTGGGTGGGCGGCGGGCCGACCGAGATGGCGAGCACGGCGGCGTCGTCGTTCTCGAACTTCGGCAGACCGTCGCGCACCCGGCACAACTCACCCTGACAGGTGCCGGTGAAGGCCAGCGGGTAGAACACGAGCAGGACGTTCTTCTTGCCGCGGTAGTCCGCGAGCGAGACCTCCTGGTTGTTCTGGTCCTTGAGCGTGAACTCCGGTGCGACGGCACCGACCTCGAGAGGCATCTCGACTCCTTCGCGACCGCGGTGTCAGCGCTTGGCCGGTCGGGCCTTGGGCTGCACCAGCCGACTGCCGGTCCAGGAACCGAGGTTCGCGGCCGACGTCTGGGTCAGGCCCGCGGTCGGCGCCGATTCGGCGATCTCGCTGGGCTCGACATGTCCGGACTGACCGGTCTTGGGGCTGAGGACCCACACGAAACCCTCGTCGGAGAGCGGCGAGATCGCGTCCATGAGGGCATCGACGAGATCCCCGTCGCCGTCCCGCCACCACAGCAGGACCACGTCGATCACCTCGTCGGAGTCCTCGTCCACGAGTTCTCCACCAATGGTTTCTTCCACCGATGCCCGCAGGTCATCGTCGGAATCCTCGTCCCAACCCAGTTCCTGAACGACCATGTCGTTGGTAATGCCGAGCTTCTGGGCGTAGTTCTGGGCGTCGGCCGCGGCGACCACGGTGGTGTCCTCCTCTTGTTGACAGGGCTGCAACCTCCAGCACCCGTTCCGTGTGAATCAGTAGTGAAAGCGAACATGGTAAACGCGTCTCGCGCAAGCCAACGGGGCCGAATGCCTCCACAAAAGTTTCCGCACGGCCCGAAATGAGACTCGGATTCCCTGCTTTTCCGCCGGTACGGCAAGATTGAGAGAGATCACCATCAACGTCAGATGTGGTCCGCCGTCACACAGGCAGACCATCAGGATTGGGCGCCCGTACCCGCGCGCCCATCGCGGATGAGGAGCAACTGTTGTCCGACCACACCCAGGACCCCGTAACACCCCCCACACAGCGTCCCGTACCCAGTGCCGACGGCCGGGTCCGCGTGATTCGCGAGGGCGTGGCGTCCTACCTCCCAGACATCGATCCGGACGAGACCGGCGAGTGGATCGAGAGTTTCGACGACCTGCTGCAGCGGTCCGGACCCGTGCGCGCTCGCTACCTGATGCTGCGCCTGCTCGAGCGCGCCGGCGAGAGTCGCGTGTCGATTCCGGCGCTGACCTCGACCGACTACGTCAACACCATCCCGACCGAGAACGAGCCGTGGTTCCCCGGCGACGAGTCGATGGAGCGCCGCTACCGGGCGTGGATCCGGTGGAACGCCGCGATCATGGTGCACCGGGCCCAGCGCCCCGGCGTCGGCGTCGGCGGCCACATCTCCACCTACGCGTCCTCCGCGGCCCTCTACGAGGTCGGGTTCAACCACTTCTTCCGCGGCAAGGACCACCCCGGCGGCGGCGACCAGATCTTCATCCAGGGTCACGCCTCCCCCGGCATCTACGCCCGCGCCTTCCTCGAGGGCCGGATCCCGGCCGAGCAGATGGACGGCTTCCGGCAGGAGCACAGCCACGCCGACAAGGGCGGCGGACTGCCGTCGTACCCGCACCCGCGGTTGCTGCCCGACTTCTGGGAGTTCCCCACGGTGTCGATGGGCCTGGGCCCGATGAACGCCATCTACCAGGCGCGGTTCAACCACTACCTGCAGGACCGCGGTCTCAAGGACACCTCGGACCAGCACGTGTGGGCGTTCCTCGGCGACGGCGAGATGGACGAGCCCGAGTCGCGTGGCCTGTTGCAGGTCGCGGCCACCGAGGGTCTCGACAACCTGACCTTCGTGGTCAACTGCAACCTGCAGCGTCTCGACGGACCGGTACGCGGAAACGGCAAGATCATCCAGGAGCTGGAGTCGTTCTTCCGCGGCGCCGGCTGGAACGTCATCAAGGTCGTCTGGGGCCGCGAGTGGGACGCGCTGCTGCAGGCCGACCGCGACGGCGCCCTGGTCAACCTGATGAACACGACGCCCGACGGCGACTACCAGACCTACAAGGCCAACGACGGCGCGTTCGTGCGCGACCACTTCTTCGGCCGCGACCCGCGCACCAAGGAACTGGTCAAGGACCTCACCGACCAGGAGATCTGGAACCTCAAGCGCGGCGGCCACGACTACCGCAAGGTGCATGCCGCCTACGCGGCGGCGATGGCACACAAGGGCCAGCCGACGGTGATCCTGGCGCACACGATCAAGGGCTACACCCTCGGCAAGCACTTCGAGGGCCGCAATGCCACGCACCAGATGAAGAAGCTCACCCTCGACGACCTCAAGCGGTTCCGCGACCTGCAGCACATCCCGATCTCCGACGAAGAGCTGGAGAAGGACCCGTACCTGCCCCCGTACTACCACCCCGGGCCCGACGCCCCGGAGATCCAGTACATGCTGCAGCGACGCAAGCAGCTCGGCGGATTCCTGCCGTCCCGCAACACCGACGTCGCGCCGCTGCAGTTGCCGCCGGACTCGACGTACGACCCGATCCGCAAGGGCTCGGGCAAGCAGGAAGTGGCCACCACCATGGCCCTGGTCCGCACGCTCAAGGAGCTGCTGCGCGACCCGGTGATCGGCAAGCGGATCGTGCCGATCATCCCCGACGAGGCGCGCACCTTCGGCATGGACTCGTGGTTCCCGTCGCTGAAGATCTACAACCGCAACGGCCAGCTGTACACCTCCGTCGACGCCGAGCTGATGCTGGCGTACAAGGAGAGCCCGATCGGTCAGATCCTGCACGAGGGCATCAACGAGGCCGGCTCGACGGCGTCGTTCACCGCGGTCGGCACCTCGTACGCCACCCACGGCGAGCCGATGATCCCGCTGTACATCTTCTACTCGATGTTCGGCTTCCAGCGGACCGGCGACGGCCTGTGGGCCGCGGCGGACCAGATGGCCCGCGGCTTCGTGCTCGGCGCCACCGCCGGCCGCACCACCCTGACCGGCGAGGGCCTGCAGCACGCGGACGGTCACTCGTTGCTGCTGGCGTCGACGAACCCGGCCGCGGTCACCTACGACCCGGCGTTCTCGTACGAGATCGCGCACATCATCAAGGACGGCCTGCGCCGGATGTACGGCGGCACGGTGTCGGCGGACGGGACGCTCGAGCCGGGCTTCGGCGGCGAGAACGTCTTCTACTACATCACCCTGTACAACGAGCCGTACGTCCAGCCGGCGGAGCCTGCGGGGCTCGACGTCGAGGGCCTGCTCAAGGGCATCTACCGGTACAGCAAGTCCGAGGAGCAGGGGCCGAAGGCCCAGATCCTGGTCTCCGGCGTCGCCATGCCGGAGGGCCTGCGCGCGCAGCAGCTGCTGGCCGACGACTGGGGCGTCTCGGCGGACGTGTGGTCGGTGACCTCGTGGGGCGAGCTGCGCCGCGACGGCGTCCTGTGCGAGCGGGAGGCGCTGCGGCACCCCGAGGCCGAGGCCCCGGTCCCCTACGTCACCACGGCCCTGGCCGGGGCCGAGGGCCCGGTCGTCGCCGCGTCCGACTGGATGCGCGCGGTCGCCGACCAGATCCGCCAGTGGGTGCCGGGCGACTACACCACCCTGGGCACCGACGGGTTCGGCTTCTCCGACACCCGCACGGCCGCCCGCCGCTACTTCAACGTCGACGCGGAGTCGATCACCGTGGCGGTCCTGATCGCGCTCGCGCGGGAGGGCAAGATCGACCGGCTCACCGCGGTCACCGCCGCGCAGCAGTACCGGATCGACGACGTGCTGGCGGCGCCGAAGTCGCTGAAGGACCCGGGCAGCGCGTAGCCGCCCAGGCACCGACACACCGGACGCCCCGGACACCGACATCGGTGTCCGGGGCGTCCGGCGTCGAGGTCCCAGTGGCCCGGCGGCGTGGTCCTGGCAGCCCGGTGGCGTAGGTTTCCCAGTCATGGGCGAGCAGCAATCCGGGCCGGCGACGCCGGCCGAGGGCAACGAGGCGCCGACACCGACACCGGTGTTCACCCGGAACCGTCAGCAACGCGAGCCGCTGCCCGACGCCCTGCTCCGGCGCGTCAAGCAGTTCTCCGGGCGGCTGTCCACCGAGGCCGTCACCACCATGCAGGTCCAGTTGCCCTTCTTCGCCGACCTCGACGCCGACCAGCGCGCCAGCGTGCAGATGCTGGTGCAGACGTCGGTGGTCAACTTCCTCGAGTGGCTGCAGGACCCGCAGAGCGACATCCGGTTCAGCCTGGACGCGTTCCAGGTCATCCCGCACGACCTCGCCCGGCGGCTGACCCTTCGCCAGACCGTCGACATGGTCCGGGTGGCGATGGAGTTCTTCGAGCAGTGGCTGCCCGCCCTGGCCCGCAACGACCAGCAGCTGGTCGCGCTCACCGAGGCGGTGCTGCGCTACGGCCGCGAACTCGGGTTCGCCGCGGCGTCGGTGTATGCCAGTGCCGCCGAGTCCCGCGGCGCCTGGGACACCCGGCTCGAGGCGCTGGTCGTCGACGCCGTGGTCCGCGGCGACAGCGGCCCCGACATGCTCTCGCGGGCCGCGACGCTGAACTGGGACGCCACCTCCCCGGCCACCGTCATGGTGGGGACACCGCCACCGGACCAGCGCGTGTCGGTGGTCGGCACCATCCACTCCATCGCGCAGCGGCACGATCGGGCGGCGCTGGCGGTGGTCCAGGGCTCCCGGCTGGTGGCGGTGATCTCCGGCGACATGGCGCCGTCGCCGGAGACCCGGCAGTTCATGGCGGACATGCTCACCAGCTTCTCCACCGGACCGGTGGTGATCGGGCCGACCACACCGACCCTCGGCGCGGCGCACTTCAGTGCCGTGGAGGCGCTCGCCGGAATGGAGGCCGTGGCCGGCTGGCGCGCCGCACCGCGGCCGGTGCACGCGGCGGAGCTGCTGCCCGAGCGCGCCCTGATCGGCGACCGGGCCGCGCTGGACCTGCTCAACGACGCCCTGGTGCGACCGCTGGCTGCCGCCGGGGCCTCGCTGACCGACACCCTCGACGCCTACCTGGACTGCGGCGGGGCCGTCGAGACCTGCGCCCGACAACTGTTCGTACATCCAAATACGGTCCGCTATCGCTTGAAGCGAATCGCCGAGGTCACCCGCCGGGATCCGACCAACCCGCGCGACGCGTATGTGCTCAGAGTGGCCGCGACCGTCGGCAGGCTGGCCCAAAGAGGTAACGAAACGGCCAATTCCGTCACACCCGTAACATCTAACGCTACTCACAAGAACGGGGTGTAACGAACATCCGGCCCTGTCCGATGCCCGACGCCGACGTGGCCGTTTGTAGGAACCCTACAAAACACTGATCCAAGGTTCATTGCCAACAACACCTCGCAAACCCGCCTTCTGGGTGTTCTCTTAGCTTGTGATTGCGTTGCTTGCCCCCGGACAGGGCTCCCAAACCGTAGGCATGCTCAGCCCCTGGCTGGAGCTGCCCGGCACTGCCGACCGCCTGGCCATCTGGTCGAAGGCCTCCAGGCTCGACCTCGAACGTCTCGGCACCACCGCGACGGCGGAGGAGATCACCGACACGGCCGTCACCCAGCCGCTCGTGGTCGCCTCCGCACTGCTCGCCTTCGAGGAGCTCGAGCGCCGCGGACAGGTGCCCGCCGAGCTCATCTCGGCCGGGCACTCCGTCGGCGAGCTGGCCTCGGCCGCCATCGCAGGCGTCATCTCCGCGGACGACGCCGTCACGCTCGCCGCGATCCGCGGCGCCGAGATGGCCAAGGCCTGCGCGCTGCAGCCGACCGGGATGTCGGCCGTGCTCGGCGGCGACGAGGAAGCCGTCCTCGCCCGGCTCGCCGAGCTGGGCCTCGAGGCCGCGAACCGCAACGCCGCCGGTCAGATCGTGGCGGCCGGGCTGCTCAGCGCACTCGAGGAACTCGCGGCGGCGCCCCCGGAGAAGGCTCGGGTCCGGGCACTGCCCGTGGCCGGCGCGTTCCACACCGCATTCATGGCGCCCGCGCAGGACGCCGTCACCGAGGCGGCCGCGCGGATCACCCCCTCCGAGCCCACCCGGACGCTGCTGTCCAACTCCGACGGCCTGCCCGTCACCTCCGGCGCCGACGCGCTGGCCAAGCTGGCCGCGCAGGTCACCCGCCCCGTGCGCTGGGACCTGTGCACCGACTACCTCCGTACCGCGGCGGTCTCGGGAATCGCCGAGCTGACCCCGGCCGGAACCCTGGTCGGCATCGCCAAGCGCGAGATGCGCGGCACGCCGACCCTGGCGGTCAAGACGCCCGCCGATCTCGACGGACTGCTGGAGCTCGGCGCCGCCGGTTAGTATCCTGCGTCGCCTCTTCACGGCGACGCACCACGAACATTTTGGCCGGTGTGCGCACCGTCCGAAAGTTGGACCCACGATTCACCAAACATGAAGGGAGCCACCCAGTGGCCGCCAGCCAGGAACAACTCATCGCCGGACTCGCCGAGATCATCGAGGAGGTCACCGGCATTGAGCCGTCCGAGGTGACCATCGAGAAGTCCTTCGTCGACGACCTCGACATCGACTCGCTGTCCATGGTCGAGATCGCCGTCCAGACCGAGGACAAGTACGGCGTCAAGATCCCCGACGAGGATCTCGCCAGCCTGCGCACCGTCGGCGACGCCGTCGCGTACATCCAGAAGCTCGAGGCCGAGGGTGGCGACGCCGCCGCCGCCGTCAAGGCCAAGCTCGACTCCGAGGAGTGAGTCAGTCCGTGACTTCCACCAGGAACTTCCCCAACGTCGTCGTCACCAGCCTCGCGGCTACGACGTCGCTCGCTGGTGACGTGGATTCCACGTGGAAGGGCCTGCTCGCCGGCGAATCCGGAATCGGCGTTCTCGACGACCCGTTCATCGAGGAGTTCGACCTTCCGGTCCGCATCGGCGGACACCTCAAGGTGAGCCCTGACGATTCCCTGACCCGCGTCGAGATCCGGCGGATGAGCTACGTCGAGCGCCTGGCGCTCGTGCTCGGCCGCCAGGTGTGGGAGAACGCGGGCAGCCCCGAGGTCGACAAGGACCGACTCGGCGTCGTCCTCGGCACCGGACTCGGCGGTGGCGAGGCTCTCCTCGACGCCGTCGACAAGATGAAGGACGGTGGCTACCGCAAGGTGTCGCCGTTCGCCGTCCAGATGGTGATGCCGAACGGTCCGGCCGCAGTGGTCGGGCTCGAGCTCGGTGCCCGGGCCGGCGTCATCACTCCCGTCTCGGCATGTTCGTCCGGTTCGGAAGCGCTTGCGCATGCGTACCGGATGCTGATCATGGGCGACGCCGACATCATCGTCACCGGTGGTGTCGAGGGCATCATCGACCCGGTCGCGATGGCGAGCTTCACGATGATGCGTGCCCTGAGCACGCGTAACGACGACCCGAAGGCTGCGTCGCGTCCGTTCGACAAGGATCGCGACGGCTTCGTCTTCGGCGAGGCCGGGGCCATGATGGTCCTCGAGACCGAGGAGCACGCGAAGGCGCGCGGTGCCACCATCCATGCACGACTGTTGGGTGCGGGCATCACCTCGGACGGCTTCCACATCGTGGCGCCTCATCCCGAGGGCCTCGGCGCTGCGCGGGCGATGACCAGGGCCATCCAGACGGCCGGCCTGGTCAAGTCCGACATCACGCATGTCAACGCGCACGCCACCGCCACCCCGATCGGCGACACCGCCGAGGCTGCAGCCATCAAGGCCGCGGTCGGCTCTCACGCCTCGGTGTACGCACCGAAGTCCGCGTTGGGGCACTCGATCGGCGCCGTCGGTGCGCTCGAGGCAGTGCTCACGGTCCTGAGTGTGCGGGATTCCATCATCCCGCCCACGCTCAACCTCGAGAATCAGGATCCAGAGATCGACCTGGATGTCGTGAAGGGTGAACCCCGTCAGGGCCAGATCGATTTCGCAATCAACAACTCGTTTGGATTCGGTGGGCACAACGTCGCGCTCGCCTTCGGCCGAGCCTGACAGGTCGGCACCGCCCGAACGGTGGGGGTCCGCAGTACCTGTGGACCCCCACCCCGACCACCGCCGGCAGGCGGCTCGCACAAGGAGGACCGGCGATGACAATCTTGGAACCGATCAGCAGATCCGACACCGACCTCGATCCCCGTGACCCCCTGGCGCGACTCGAGAACCTCTTCGACGCCGGGACCACCGTGCCCCTGCACCCCCGTGACAACTCCGGGGTGCTCGCCGCGGCGGGCACGATCGACGGCGTCCGCACCATCGCCTACTGCTCCGACGCCACCGTGATGGGCGGCGCCATGGGAGTCGAGGGGTGCAAGCACATCGTGCGCGCCATCGACACCGCCATCGACGAGCAGTCCCCGATCGTCGGCGTCTGGCACTCCGGCGGGGCCCGCCTGGCGGAGGGCGTCGAGGCCCTGCACGCCGTGGGTCTCGTGTTCGAGGCCATGGTGCGCGCGTCCGGCAACGTCCCCCAGCTCTCCGTCGTCCTCGGCTTCGCCGCCGGCGGCGCCGCGTACGGCCCCGCACTGACCGACGTGGTGATCATGGCCCCCGAGGGCCGGGTCTTCGTGACCGGACCCGACGTGGTGCGTTCGGTCACCGGCGAACAGGTCGACATGGCCTCGCTCGGCGGCCCGGACACCCACACCAAGAAGTCCGGCGTCGCGCACATCGCGGCCACCGACGAGCTCGACGCCCTCAACCGCGCCCGCCGGCTGGTGTCGATGTTCTGCGACCAGGGCACCTTCGACCAGTCCGCCGCCGAGCACGGCGACACCGACCTGCGCGCCCTGATGCCTGCCTCGGCCAAGCGCGCCTACGACGTGCGACCGATCGTGCACGAGCTGATCGACAACGTGGACGGCGAATCCAGCTTCGAGGAGCTGCAGGGCAACTACGCGCGCAGCATCGTCACCGGTTACGGCCGGCTCGCCGGGCGCACCGTCGGCATCATCGCCAACAACCCGCTGCGCCTCGGCGGCTGCCTCAACTCCGAGAGCGCCGAGAAGGCCGCCCGGTTCGTGCGGCTGTCGAACGCCTTCGGCATCCCGCTGGTGGTCATCGTCGACGTCCCTGGCTACCTCCCCGGCGTCAGCCAGGAGTGGGAGGGCGTGGTGCGCCGCGGCGCGAAGCTCCTGCACGCGTTCGCCGAGGCGACCGTCCCCCGGGTGACCCTGGTGACCCGGAAGATCTACGGCGGCGCGTACATCGCGATGAACTCCCGTGCGCTCGGCGCGACCGCGGTCTACGCCTGGCCCGAGGCGGAGGTCGCCGTGATGGGCGCCAAGGCCGCCGTCGGCATCCTGCACAAGCGCGCCCTGGCCGCCGCACCGGAGGAGGAGCGCGAGGCCCTGCACGACCGGCTCGCGGCCGAACACGAGGCCATCGCAGGCGGCGTCGGGCGCGCCATCTCGATCGGCGTCGTCGACGAGCTGATCGAACCGGCCAAGACCCGCAGCACCCTCACCGCTGCGCTGGCCGCCGCACCCGCGCAGCGTGGACGGCACAAGAACATCCCGTTGTGAGTCGGCTCGGCTGACCCGGACACGAGAATGCCCCCGACAACACTGTCGGGGGCATTCTCGTCGGCTGGTCAGGCAGCCGCGCTACTCGCTCGCGCGGTAGCTCAGAGCGGGCGGACCGAGGCGGCCTGCGGGCCCTTGGGCCCCTGCACGACCTCGAACTCCACCTGCTGGTTCTCCTCGAGGCTCTTGAAACCAGAGCTGTCGATCTCGGAGTAGTGGACGAAGACGTCCGGTCCGTCGGCGCGGGCGATGAAGCCGAAGCCCTTCTCCGCGTTGAACCACTTGACTGTTCCCTGAGTCATTTCTGCTCCTTACAGGGCTGGGATGGCGGGACCCACACCTCGTGGTGTCCCGGGCCGGTTCGAGACTCGGCGTCTCCAGATTCCTGAAGGCAAAGAGTGCGCGGAACCGAAGCTCCGCGTGACAAACGTTCCTCGCAACAAAGTTCCTTGCGGGCGTGCGCAAACACAAACACAGAAAAACTACGACCGACAGGGTCAACCGATCCGGCGCCCGATTCATTCCCGGAGCCGGTGACCGGGCCCGGACGGCCGCGCGCCGTCCGGGTCAGCCGACGGCAACGAGCTCCCCGCGTCGGCCCGGGCGCACGGCCTCGTCGACCAGGGCGACCGCGAGGTCGGCGTACGAGAAGGCCGCCGCACCGTCCTCGTTCCCGAGCACCGCGGTCCCCCCGATCCGGTAGCGACCGGTGCGCTCGGCGGTCTCGTCGAGCATGGTCGGCGGCGGCGCCAGCATCACCCAGTCCAAGCCGGCACCGGCGGTCCGCAGCACCTCGAGTTCCGCGACGTGGCCCAGGGAGAACTCCCGGGCCGGAGCGGGAAACGCCGGGTCGTCCAGCACCCGGACGCCGGGCGCCGTCTCGAGCATCGAGCCGATCCCGAGGGTCACCAGCCGACCCGTCCGGGCACGGCCGAGCCCGTCGACGAGGGCCCGGGCGGCGTCGGCGAAGAACTCCGTCGACGGGACGTCCAGGCGCGCCGCGACGCTGATCGCCGCGTCGTGGCCTGCCGCGAGCTCGGCCACGCTGTCGGAACTGGTGACGTCCCCGGACAGCACGGTCACGCCGGCCAGGCCGGAGTGCCGGGCGCGGTCGAGGTCCCGGACCACGGCGGTGACCAGGTGGCCCCTGTCGACCGCCTCTCCGACCACCCGACGCCCGGCGCGACCACCCGCACCGAAGATGATGATCCTGCTCATATGGGACTCCGTTCGACGGGGCCGGCACGCTCGCCGGCCGATGCCGCGAAAGTAGCGCTGGGGGTGCCGGTTACCGCAACGATAGTTACGCTGACCAGGTGAGCAATCGACTCGAGCGGGAATGTTCGCGGACTGCGACCCCGACCCGACGCCGATCCGGATCGGCGACAAGTGGACCGCGCGGATCATCGCGTGCCTGCGCGAGGGGCCTCACCGGTTCTCGGAACTGCAGGTGCCACTGCACAGGGTCAGCCCCAAGGTGCTCACCGAATCGCTTCGGGCGATGGAGCGTGACGGGATTCTCACCCGCACCGCCTATCCGGAGATCCCACCGCGCGTCGAGTACGAGCTCACCCCGCTCGGGAGGTCGTTGCTCGAGCCGATGGCGGCCGCCTGCGCGTGGAATCGCGAGCATCAGGACGAGGTCCGTGATGCCCGGGCCGCACACGAGTTGCGTACCGACGCCTAGCCGACGTTGCGGTGCAGCCAGGTGACCTCGGCGCCCTCGCCGCCGCTGCGGTACGGCTCCAGTTCCGCGTCCCAGTCGGAGCCGAGCGCGACGTCGAGTTCCATGGCGAGGGCTCCGGAGTGGCCATGGGCGGAGATCAGGGCTCGAAGCTGCATCTCGCCGAGGATCACGTCGCCGTTGGCGCTCATCGACCCGTGCCAGAGCCCGAGCGTCGGCACGTAGCTGAATCGCTCGCCGTCCACGCCCTCGCTGGCGTCCTCGGTCACCTCGAACCTGAGCATCGGCCAGGGACGCAGCGCGTTGACCAGCCGGGCGCCGGTGCCGACCGGCCCGGACCAGGTGCAGGTCGCGCGCAACAGTCCGGGCGAGGCCGGCTGCGCGGCCCACTTGAGGTTGGCCCGGCACTCCAGGGTCGCGGTCAGTGCCCACTGGACGTGGGGGCACAGGGCCGCGGGCGCAGAGTGCACGTGCAGTACACCATTCGTACCTTCAGCGAACTGATTCAACGCGTGCACAGAAACCTCCTGCTCGACGAGGGACGTCTTCCCCAACGGCCTCATGTCGACTCCACGCACGTTCGAGGTATCAGTGTGCACCAGGGTCCAGCCTTACGCATCACGAAAAGGTAACCAGTGGTTATCTGGCCTTTCGGCGGTCCGGATCGGGGCGCGGAGAGCTGAGCCCGGCGCTACCGGCGGGGCGTCTCGGCCAGCACGGCATCGCTGAGCACCGGCCAGGCCGACTTGGCCCAGTCGCCGAACGGCCGGTCCGCCAGCGCCACGCAGGCGAACGACCGGACCGGATCGACCCACAGGAAGGTGCCGGACTGCCCGAAGTGCCCGAAGGTCGCCGACGAGTTCCCGGTGCCGGTCCAGTGCGGCGACTTCCGGCCCCGGATCTCGAACCCGAGGCCCCAGTCGTTGGGCCGCTGCGAACCGTAGCCGGGCAGCAGGCCGTCGAGCCCGGGGAACTGCACTGTGGTCGCGGCGGCGGCGGTCTGCGCCGAGACCAGGCTGGGTCGCAACAACTCGCGGGCGAACCGGGCCAGGTCGGCGACCGTGGACGCGGCGCCGTGCCCGGCTGGCCCGGTCAGCGCGGACGCCGTCATGCCCAGCGGCACGAACACCGCCTCGCGCAGGTACTCGGAGAACTCGATCCCGCTCTCGGCCGCGACCAGGTCGGCGAGCACCTCGAAGCCGACGCTCGAGTAGATCCGCTTGGCTCCGGGCGCGGCCGCCACCACGTTCTCGCCGAACGCGAGCCCGGAGGCGTGTGCGAGCAGGTGCCGCACCGTCGACCCGGGCGGGCCGGCGGGCTGGTCGAGTTCGACCGCGCCCTCCTCGACGGCGACGAGCACCGCGTAGGCGACCAGCGGCTTGGTCACCGAGGCCAGGGCGAACACCCGGTCCGGCTCCCCCGCCGACGCGATCGTGCCGTCCGGGCCGATCACCGCCGCGGCGGCATGGTCGACGGGCCACTGGGTGATCGCATTGAGGCTCTGCACCCGGTCAGCCTACGAGACCGCCCTCAGCCCTCCGCCAGCCTGGCCAGCCCGGCCGCCAGTGCCGGATCCGCACCCGAGGCGGACTGCAGTGCCGACAGGAACGTCCCGGCCAGCACCTGTTCGAGGGTCGCCCGCTCGATGTCCGCGCTCGCCAGCCAGCGCAGGCACGCGGCCTTCTCGAACGCCAGGCAGCCCTCGACCACCATGACCGCGGTCTCGCTCGGCGTGTCGATGCCGAGCGCGTCGAGGATCAGCTCGAACGAGGCCGCGTCCACCCGGCGCCCGAGTTCGGCGAGGCCCGAACTCCCACCGGCCCGCATCAGGGCCTGCCAGCCGACGCTGTGCAGCTGCACGTGGTCGAGGTAGGCCCCGAGTCCGGCCATCAGCCGGCCGAGCAACGGCCCCTCGCCGGTGGCCGCGGTCAGGTCCGCGATCATCCGGTCCGCCGCGAACTCCATCGCCGCGAAGACGAGCGCGTCCTTGCCGCCGAAGTAGTGGTACAGCAGTCCGACGGACACCCCGGCCTCCGCCGAGATCTCCTGCACGGAAAGCCGTTCCGGGTCCCGGCTGGACAGCGCGCGCAGGGTCGCCTCGATCAGCTCGGCGCGGCGCTGCTCGGTCGTCAGCCGGGTGCGTTGCTCGGGCATCGGCGCCCCCTCCCCTCGGTCGCGCTCACTCCAGGGGCTCGACGGCTATTGAAATGGTGTTCAACAGAGGCTACCGTCGAAGTTGCTATTGAATCCACTTTCAATACAGGAGCCCGACATGACGCAGAGCGGCACCAACCTGGAAACGGAACACTGGATCGAGACCACCGCGGGCCCGGTGCATCTGCGCGAGATCGGCGCCCCGTCCGGCAGCCCGCTGCTCTTCGTGCACGGCGCGCTCGTCGACAGCCACCTCTGGGACGGCGTCGCCGAACGGACCGCAGCCCTCGGATACCGGTGTCTGCTGCCGACACTCCCCCTCGGCTCGCACACCCGGCCGATGAACCCCGGCGCCGATCTGAACCCGCCCGCCCTGGCCGACCTCGCCGCCGAACTGGTCGGGCACCTCGGGCTGCGCCAGGTCACGCTGGTGGGCAACGACACCGGCGGTGGCCTGAGCCAGATCCTGGCCGCCCGGCATCCCGATCTCGTGCGGACGCTGGTCCTCACCGCCTGCGACGCCTACGAGCAGTTTCCGCCCCGGTCGCTGCGCGCCTTCTTCGCACTCGGCCGGGCGCCCGGGGTCCTCGCCCTCGGCGGGCGGCTCATTCGGCTGCGGGCGGCACGCCGGTTCGCGATACCACGCCCCCTGAGCCACCGCGGGCCCGGCGACGAGGTGATCGCCGGCTGGACGCGGCCGCTGCGGGACCGGCGGCTGCGCCGGGACACCGTCAAGTTCTTCGCGGGGATCGACGCCTCGCACACCCTGGCCGCCGCGCGGCAGCTACGCACCTTCACCGGCGGGGCACTGCTCGTCTGGGGCGCCGACGACCGCGTCTTCGGCCTCGACCTGGGCCGCAGGCTGGCGGCCGACATCCCGGGCGCCCGGCTCGAGGTCCTCGACGACTGCGGGGCGTTCGTCCCCGTCGACGCGCCGGACCGGGTCGCCGGGCTCATCGACGAATGGGTGGCCGGCAACGACGACGGCGCCGGGCGGCTCGAATGAGCTGCCCGGCGCCGTCGAGTGGTGCGAGGGTCTAGCGGTCCGCGTCGGTGTACTTGATGACGCCGCGGAGGTTCTTGCCGTCCAGCATGTCCTGGTAGCCGTCATTGATCTGCTCGAGGCTGTAGGTGTTGGAGATCATGTCCTGCAGGTTGAGCTGGCCGGACTTGTACAGGTCGAGCAGCATCGGGATCTCGTGACGCGGGTTGGCGCCGCCGAACACGTTGCCCTTGAGCGTCTTCTGCAGCATCGCGAAGAGGAAGAGGTTCATCTTCACGTCCATGTCGGACATGTTGCCCATCGAGGTCACGACGCAGGTGCCGGCCTTGGCGGTCAGGGTCAGCGCCGGGTCGACCATCGCGCCGTCCATCTCGCCCATGGTCAGGATGACCTTCTGGCACATCTTGCCCCAGGTCAGTTCCATGACCGGGACGATGGCCTCCTCGAGGCTCGCGTAGGCGTGGGTGGCGCCGAACTTGAGGGCCTGCTCGCGCTTGAACGGGACCGGGTCGATGGCGATGACGTGGCGCGCACCGGAGACGACCGCGCCCTGGAGCGCGGCCATGCCGACGCCGCCGACACCGACGATCGCGACGGAGTCGCCGGGGCGGACCTGCGCGACGTTGGTCGCCGAGCCCCAGCCGGTGGTGACGCCGCAGCCGACCAGCGCGGCGACCTCGAACGGGATGTGCTCGTCGATCTTGACCGCGGAGTACTCGTGCACGGTCATGTACGGCGAGAACGTGCCGAGCAGGGACATCGGGATGACGTTCTGGCCGCGGGCCTGGATACGGTACGAGCCGTCGGAGATGGACTGGCCGCTCAGCAGGCCCATGCCCAGGTCGCAGAGGTTCGAGTAACCCTGCGTACACGGGTCACAGGCGCCACAGGCGGGGATGAAGGACAGGACGACG
Organism: Rhodococcus kronopolitis; assembly: GCF_042654025.1. Lineage (NCBI taxonomy): Bacteria > Bacillati > Actinomycetota > Actinomycetes > Mycobacteriales > Nocardiaceae > Rhodococcus > Rhodococcus kronopolitis. Next base: position 435,006 of record NZ_JBHSFO010000002.1, read on the forward strand.
TGGTCGCCCTCCTTGAGCCGCTTGACGTTCGGGCCGACCTTGGTGACGACACCGGAACCCTCGTGCCCGGCCAGTGCCGGGAACGACGGCAGCGGGGTGGCGCCGGTGACGAGGTGGTAGTCGGAGTGGCACATCCCGGCCGCCTCCATGCGGATCTGGACCTCGCCCTCCCGCGGATCACCGAGTTCGATCTCCTCGACCGAGAACGGCTCGTTCAGTCCCCACAACAGCGCGCCTTTAGTCTTCATCTTTGGTTCTGGCCTTTCGTCCGCGTCAGCTTGTCGTGATCGAGGTGACGGTGATCACAGGGCACACGATAGCGGGAAAACCGCCAAATTGGAACACGTTCTAGGCCAATTTCGTGACAGGGTCTAACGATGAGGAGAAACGCCAGGTCAGGCAGGGCCGGGTCCGGACGGGTCGACACGTCCGTCGGCCCGCCCGAGGCCGGTTCCGGTCTCTCCCCGCGTCGGTGAGGCCGTCCGTCGCCACGCGACGAATCGCGGTCGCCGGTCAGCGCACCCACAGCGGCAGCCGGAGGTGCCTGCGCACGAAGATGCTCGGCACCCACTCGGCGCCGTCGGCGAGGGTGACCTCGGTGCTGCGGTCCAGCAACAGGGCGATCGCGGCCGTCGCCTCCATCCGGGCCAGCGCCGAGCCGACGCAGAAGTGGGCGCCCTTCCCGAACGCCAGGTGGGAGCGGATGCTCGGCCGGTCGAGGTCGAGCTCGTCCGGCCGCTCGAACCGGGCCGGGTCACGGTTCGCCGCGCCCCAGAGCAGCAGCAGGTGACTGCCGGCGGGCAGCGCCACCCCGCCGAGCGTGGTGTCGGCGACCACGTGCCGGTGGTGCGCACGGAACGGCGACTCCAGCCGCAGCGCCTCGTCCAGGAAGGCGTCGATCCGGGCGGGCTCGGCGCGCAGGAGCTCCTGCAGGTCGGGCCGGGTCGCCAGCAGCCGCGCGGCGCTGGCGATCAGTCCGGCCGTCGACTCGCCGCCCGCGCCGACCAGCTGAATCAGGATCAGCACCGCGACGTCGTCGGTGAGCTCGCCCGCCCGGCTCGCCGCGACGAGCACGCCGAGCAGGTCGTCGCGGGGTTCGTCCTTGGCCTCGACGAACCGGGCGTGCAGGTAGCCCGCGAGCTCCACCGAGGAGGTGACGAGCTGCCCGAGCCGGTCCGCGGTGACCACCCCGCCGAGCATCTCGGTGCTGTCGTACGCCCAGCCCAGCAGCTGCGGCACGTCGGCCTCGGGAAGACCGATCAGCTCGGCGATCACGGCCAGCGGCAACGCGTCGGCCATCGCGCCGGCGAAGTCGATCCGGCCCTCGCACAGGCCCTCGGCCCACAGCCGGTCGGCCAGCTGCTCGACGGCCGGCGTCAGCGCCCGGATCCGCTTGCCGAGGCTCTGCAGCACCAGCCTGCGGTGCTGGAGGTGGGTGGGGTCGTCGGCCGTCGCGAGCACGTGCACGGCCCGACCGCCGCCGTCCATGTCGAAGGTGGCGGGCGGGCCCTCCGGCTGCTGGACGAGCATGCCCGTCAGGTTCGAGGAGAAGTCGTCGACGCGGGCTGCCGCCTCGGTCACCAGCTCCCAGGTAGAGACGAGGTAGAAGTCGGTGCCGGGGACCCGATGGACGGGAGAGCCCTCGCGCAGCGCCCGGTAGAGGCCGTTCGGGTCGTCGAGGTTGACCGGGTCGAAGATGTCGATCCCGTCGAGCGGCAAGGTGGTCATCTTCCGTCTCCCGCGGCAGTAGGACTCGTGTCGAGGCACCACCGTTCCCTCTGGTCACAGGCCTGTCAACCCCGGCAGGAGGGTTGAGATGCGCACCCGACGCGGGCGTCGACGGCCCGTCTCACCCGCCGCCGAGGGCCCCGACGACGGCCTGGTCAGCACCCTCACCGAGTGGGCCGTGGCTAGACTCTCGCCCAACTCCGTCTCAGGAGTGAGACATCAGTGAGACGCCGATCGGAGGACTGATGGACACGTCGAACCGACGGCAGGACTGGCTGGGCACCGACCCGCGGCGGGCGGCCGCCGTCGCACAGATCCGGGCGGCGGCCGCCGAACTGTTCCTCGAACGCGGCCTCGAACAGGTCAGCATCGAGGACGTCGCGGAGCGGGCGGGATGCTCACGGGCGACGCTGTACCGGCACGTCGGCGGCAAGTCCGCGTTGGTCGGCGGGGTGGTCGCCGCGGCCGCCGCCACCGTCGCGGAGCAGGTTGCGACCGCGGTGGCGCCGCTGACCGGCTCCCGCCGCATCGTCGAGGCGATCCTCACCTCGGTCGCGGCGGTCCGCTCGGACCCGGCACTGGCCGCGTGGTTCGCGCACACCGGTCCCGGACGCGGCGACGACTACCTCGCCTCGTCCCCGGAACTCGGCCGGATCGCCACCACCCTGACCGGCATCGCCCCGGACGACGACAGCGCGCAGTGGATCGTGCGGGTGGTGATGTCGCTGCTGGCCCTGCCCGCGGCGGACCCGGACACCGAGCGGCGGATCGTGGAACGGTTCGTCGAGCCGGCGTTCCGGTAGACCCAGCCCCGCGACCTGACCGTCTCCCGCGTCGCGAAGTCGAGGCCCCCGACGGCGGGCGCGACACCGGCCGCATGTGCGATAGTTGCGAAAACACTGCTGACCTGCACCGCGCACTGTCCATGCGCAGACTGGAGAAGCATCCGTGAACGTGCGCATCGCCGCCCTGGCTGCCGCCCTCGGCTGCGCCGTTCTCGCGGGATGCTCGCCCGGACAGTCCGTCAACCCGCCGAGCGGCGCGGTCACGAGCACGACGCCGGAGCCGCCGGCGCCGACCACACCGCCGCAGATCGCGGCACCGCGCCCCTCGGAGACCGCCCCCGAGCAGTCCTCCCCCGTCACCGGCGCACCCCGCACCGGCGAAAACCGGACCGACGAAACCCGCACCGACGAGCCCGTCACGGACGCACCCGTCACCGAGCACGAGCACGAGCCCGAGAACGGGGCGGCGACCGACCCGACCACCGAGCCCTACGACCACGAGGTCGAGGGCCGGCTCTGCTACAACTGCCCAGACCCCGAGCAACTCGGCTCCGACGGGACCGAGAAGCGAACGGGCGGCGCCACCGTCGAGGACTGCCGTCCGCCGATGACCGAGCGTGGGGCCGCCGACTACGCCGACGACGCGCTCGGGTTCGCGGCCGAGTGCCTCGGCACCGGGTCCGCCGCGGACCCGGTCAGTCCGTCAGGGTCGACCTACACGAACTGCGTGCAGGTACGCGCGGCAGGCGCGGCGCCCATCCACCGCGGCCAGCCCGGATACTCGACCGATCTGGATCGCGACGGCGACGGCGTCGCCTGCTACAAGTAACCTGGCAGGCCACCCCGCCGTCGAGCGGCGGATCGTCGAGCGGATTCGTCGAGCCGGGGTTCGGTGGCGCCGACCGTTCACGGAACCGTCGACGCCGGTCCACCCGCGGTCGGCCGCCCGGCCATCGGGGCGGATCAAGGTGACTCGCACCTCACCGTCGACCAGGAGATCACCCACCCATGTCTCTCACCTCACGCCGCGCGCTCACGACGCTGGCCGCGTTTGCCCTCGTCGGCGCCGGCACCCTCGGCGCCACCGGGACCGCCCTCGCCGAACCCGACATCAACTCCCCCAGCTGCGGTCCCTCCGCGGGCAGCGCGTCCGACCTGTTCCCCAACGGTTCGTCGAGCGGGTCGGCCGCCGGCTTCTCCGACTCCCCGTTCCGGTGCTCGGAGGTCGGTGACCTCATCGACGTCCGGATCGGCGACGTGCGCGCCACCCAGCCCTCCCTGGGGTACGACGAGGTGTACTACAAGCTCGGCCGGTACACCCTCGGCAAGGACGAGATCAACAAGAAGTTCGACGACTGGTGTGAGGCCAACGGTCAGGTCAAGGCCGTGACGGTGACCCCCGGCGCGAAGATCGCGGATCCGGGCTCGTTCACCTGCGAGCTGCCGGTTGGCCAGGAGACGGCCGAATCCGTCGCGCCGATGAAGACCGTGGTGATCGGTCCCGCTGCCAAGCTCTACCTGACCGACGGCCACCACACCCTGACCTCGTTCTACGAGACCGAGGGTCCCGACGTGCACGTGCGGTTGCGAGTGCTCGCCAACCTGAGCACCTTCACCGTCAACAACTTCTGGGCCGAGATGAAGAAGAACGGGTGGGTCTGGAACCACGACGTCGACGGCAAGGAGGTCCCGGTCACCAGCCTCCCCGCCGGGGTGGGCCTGGCCAACTTCGCCGACGACCGGTACCGCAGCCTCATGTACTTCGCCCGGGACATCGGCTTCACCCCCGGAACCATCCCGTTCCAGGAGTTCTACTGGGGCGCATGGCTTCGTGACGCGAAGGCCGCCGACCTGAGCGGCTGGAACACCCGCGAGCTCGCCAGCTACCTCGACACCGTCAAGCGGGTCACGAAGGCGCAGACGGCCCTTCCGGCCGACACCGTCGTCGGCGGCGGCTTCACGGCGGCCCAGCTCGGCGCCCTGGCGCAGTGGAACGACGGCAAGACCGAGGACAAGGGCGAGTTCGCCAAGCTGTCCAAGCCGTACTCCGACGGCAAGCCCGGCAAGATCGCCTACGCGCTGGAATACAAGGCGGCGCACGGGAAGTAGGCGCCGTCGCCGCCCAAGACTCGGCGGCGACCACACCACGACGAAGGCCCCGGAGCGGCGCTCCGGGGCCTTCGTCGCCCGCGACGGTAGGGTTCGGCCATGGCGATCAGCCGCAAATCCAGGTACGCGCGGCGACGCAAGCGCCGGATGGACCTCGTCGAGCACGACCTCACTGCCGAGCAGTGGACCGCACTGCGGGAGGCGTGGGACGGCTGCGCCTACTGCGGCGCCCGGGACCGACCCCTGCAGCGCGACTGCGTCCTGCCGATCTCGCGCGGTGGCCGCTACACGCTCGACAACATCGCGCCTGCCTGCGCGTCGTGCAACTCCAGCAAGTGCAACGGCGAGGTCACCGCGTGGATGCGCCGCAAGGGCCACGACGAGAAGGCCTTCCTGCTGCGCCTGCACGAGATCGGCTCGGCGATGGTGACGCGGTTCCCGACACCGTCGGACGAGGATCCGCAGCTGCACCGGGACTGACCGGTGGGGCAGCCTAGGTGGCCTCCGGCCGCAACACGACGGTGTTCGACGCGATGTCGACCCGCACCCGTGGCGGTGCGCCGTCCCCCTCGTCCTCTCGATGCATCAACGCAGTCTGCCGTTGCTCGAACTCGTGATGCTTGGATCCCTGGAACAGTGCCGTGACCTCCTCGAACCCGGTCGCGGAGACGGTGCGCCCGCCATGCTTCCGCGTCCACGGCAACGCTCGGCCGCCCGTGAGGCGGTTCCACAACGTCTCGGCGAATGCGAGCAGCACCAGCAGGCACAGCAGCCCTGGAATCGTCATCGCCCACAGCAGTCCCACAGTCACGGAGTCTAGTTGCGGGTCACGTCGCGCCGCCAGGTCTCACCGCACGCGGCACCGACACGTCCTTGGCTTCGGGACCTGGACTCGAATCCGGCGCGCGACGTCTCCCCGGTCCGGCCGAACTCCCCGTCCGGGGCCAAAGCGTTGACCGCGGAACAACTCCGGGCGCTTGGCGGGCATCGACGACGACGGCCGGTCGGCACTTGTCGGGGCCGAACGATTGCCGTCGACGACGAGTTGGTCCGTCGGGCTCGATTCGGGGACATCTGCTGAAGTGGGGCGGGCGGGGCTCGAACCCGCGACCAATGGATTATGAGTCCACGGCTCTAACCGACTGAGCTACCGCCCCATTCCGCCCGGGCGACGCCGGAGGACTGCAGAGCAGAATGCTACCGGCCCCCGCGACGCGTGCGAGACCAGGGTGCGGTTACCCGCCCGGACGTACGCCCGGCGCGACCGCCCGCCAGGCAGGTGATGCTCGTCACATTTCGATCCGCGGGCCGGACCGGCGAACCCCCGACACCAAAGAAGCCGCCCACCAGATGATCTGGTGGGCGGCTTCTCTGTGTGCTCCCCCGACTGGACTCGAACCAGTAACCGTCCGATTAACAGTCGGAAGCTCTGCCAATTGAGCTACAGGGGATTACTTTCAGCGCCTCCCGTTTCCGTTTGGCTGCAGAGAGACTTTAACCCATAACCCCACCCTGGTGCCAAATCGCCTGCCCAACGCGGTGTCAGGCACACTGTGGGCAGGCCGTTCGTCCGGGAGGAAAGCAGGAATGATGCGCTTGTTGATCGGTATCGCCGCGGGATACGTGCTCGGATCCAAGGCAGGTCGGGCCCGCTACGAACAGATCAGCCGGGCCGCCAAGGCCGTGGCAGGCAGCCCCGCCACCAAGAAGGTCATCGAGGTGGGCCGGCAGAAGCTCTCCGACAGCCTCAGCACCCAGCCGAAGCTCGAGCCGCTCAAGCAGATCGACACCGAACCGGACACCACCATCTACGTACCGCGCGAACGCCTGTAGCCGGCCCCCGCCGGGGGCACCGCGGGGCGCGAGCGGGCACCGCCCGGGGGCGGTACGCAGCGAGCTAGACGTCCTCGGAGTTGTCCCCGACGGCCTGCTCGAGCAGGCTGCGCCGGTACTGCTCGAGCGCCACCAGGTCGCCGAACAGCGACATGTACTCGTCCGGGCGGTCCGCCTGCGACATCCGCTGCAGCTTCGACTTGAGGTCGGCGACCTGCTGACCGACCCACACCTCCTGCAGCCGTGCCAGCACCCGCGGGATGTAGTTCGGCACGTCCGACGCCCGGAGCGGCTCCACCGACAGCTCGGTGACCAGCGACTGCAGCGGTTCCACCTGCCTGCCGACGGCCTCCATCCACTCCGCGCCTGCCAGGCCCGCCGCGGTTCCGCCTGCCGCGGCGACGGCCTGCCGGACCATCGCGTAGGCCGGGTGCCCGAACGTCTCCGCGGGCAGCGAGTCGAACACCGACCCGGCGATCGCCGGGTACTGCAGCGCCGCCTTGAGCGCGTCGCGCTGCGGCCACAGCGCCGGGTCCTTCGGGTTGGGGCGCGGCGGACCCGTCGGCGCCTGCGCGTCGGCGGTCTCGGCGACGCGGTCCGTCCCCGGCCGTCCGCGACCGGAGGTCCGGGACGATCCCCGACGCGCCTCGTCGCGGACCCGCTTGATCACCGTCGGGATGTTGTCCCAGCCGACCCAGCCGGCGAGCTGACGCGCGTAGTCCTCGCGCAGCGCCTCGTCCCGGATCCGGGCGACCACCGGCACCGTGCGCCGCAGCGCCTCGACCCGGCCCTCGCTGGTCTCCAGGTCGTGCGCCGCGAGCAGCGACTTCACCACGAACTTGAACATCGGGATCCGGCGCGCCACCAGGTCCCGGACCGCGGCGTCGCCGGAGGCCTGCCGCAGCTCGCACGGGTCCATCCCGTCCGGCGCGACCGCGACGAAGGACTGCCCGGACATCTTCTGGTCGCCCTCGAACGCCTTGAGCGCGGCCGCCTGACCCGCCGCGTCACCGTCGAAGGTGTAGATGACCTCGCCCCGGAAGTAGCTGTCGTCCAACAGGAGTCGACGCAGCATCGCCAGGTGGTCCTCGCCGAACGCGGTGCCGCAGGCCGCGACCGCGGTCTTCACCCCGGCCAGGTGCATGGCCATCACGTCGGTGTAGCCCTCGACGATCACCGCCTGGTGGCCCTTGGCGATCTCCCGCTTGGCCAGGTCCAGGCCGAAGAGCACCTGCGACTTCTTGTACAGCATGGTTTCCGGGGTGTTGATGTACTTGCCGGGCATGGTGTCGTCGTCGAAGAGCTTGCGCGCACCGAACCCGATCACGTCGCCGCTGAGGTTGCGGATCGGCCACACCAGCCGGCGCCGGAACCGGTCGATCGGGGTGCCGCGCTTGCCCGGCGTCGCCAGCCCGGCCTCGACGATCTCGTTGGCCTCGAAGCCCTTGGTCATCAGGTGCTTGGTCAGCGTGTCCCAGCCGTCGGGCGCGTAGCCGCAGCCGAAGGTGAGCGCGGCCTGGCCGTCGAAGTTGCGTTCGGTGAGGTAGTCGCGGGCGGTCTGCGCGTCAGGTTCGCCGAGGCGTGCCGCGTAGAACGCCTGCGCGGCCGCGTTGGCCGCCACCAGCCGGGCCCGGGTGCCGCGGTCGCGCTGCACCGACGGCCCGCCGCCCTCGTAGGAGATGGTGTAGCCGACCCGGTCGGCCAGCTGCTCGACGGCCTCGACGAAGGAGACGTGCTCGATCTTCTGCAGGAACGAGTAGACGTCGCCGCCCTCGCCGCAGCCGAAGCAGTGGTAGGTCCCGTGACTGGGCCGGGCGTGGAAGGAGGGCGACTTCTCGTCGTGGAACGGGCACAGGCCCTTCATCGAGTCGCCGCCGCTGCGCTTGAGCGCGACGTACTCCCCCACGATGTCCTCGATGTGTACCCGGTCGCGAATGGCCGCGATGTCTCGTTCAGAAATTCGGCCCGCCACTGGGCCAGTCTAGGGGGTCGTGCGCCTAGGATCTGCCGCATGCCGTCCCCGAAGCGCAAGTGGCTGCGCCGCACCCTGGTGGGTGCACTGGTCCTGGTCGCCGCCGCCCTGGTCACGTTCTTCACGATCGGCCCCGGCGTCATCGAGAAGTCCATGAACAAGAAGGTCCCCGGCGACCTCCCGGAGGTGACCGCGTCGACCCGGGACCTGCACGCTCGCCTGCAGATCGCCGACATGCACTCGGACACCCTGATGTGGGACCGCGACCTCCTCGAGCGGTCCGACCGCGGACACATGGACCTGCCGCGCCTGCAGGACGGCAACGTCGCACTGCAGGTCTTCTCGTCCGTGTCGAAGTCGCCGAAGAACCAGAACTACGACTCCAACTCCGACCAGACCGACAACATCGAGCTGCTGACGGTCGCGCAGCTGCAGCCGCCGCGCACCTGGCGCTCACTGCTCGAGCGCTCGCTCTACCACGCGGAGAAGCTGGAGAAGGCGGCCGCGGACTCGGACGGGCAGCTGCGGCTGGTCCGCACGCAGGCGGACCTGGCGAGCGTGCTCGACGACCGGGCGGCCGGAGAGAACGTGACCGGCGCGCTGTTCTCCGTCGAGGGCCTGCAGAACCTCGAGGGTGACGCCGGGAACTTCGACCGGCTCTACGACGCGGGCATGCGGATGGCCGGCTTCACCCACTTCTTCGACAACGAGACGGCCGGCTCCATGCACGGCGAGGCGAAGGGCGGCCTGACCGACCTCGGCCGGACGGTGTTCGCGGAGATGGAGCGGCGCGGGGTCATCGTCGACATTGCGCACGCCAGCCACCCGGCGATCGCGGAGATGCTCGCGCTCGCGACCCGGCCCGTCGTGGCCAGCCACGGCGGTGTGCAGGCCACCTGCAAGGTCAACCGCAACCTCACCGATGACGAGATCCGCGGCGTCGCGGCCACCGGCGGCGTCGTCGGGATCGGCTACTGGGACGCGGCGGTGTGCGAACTGACCCCCGCCGCCGTGGTCGACGCGATCGAGCACGTCGTCGCGGTGGGCGGCCTGCAGACCGCGGCACTCGGCAGCGACTTCGACGGCGCGACGACGGTGGCCTGGGACACCAGCCAGATCGCGGTGATCACTCAGGAACTGCGCGACCGTGGCCGCACCGACGAGGAGATCCGCGCGATCATGGGCGGCAACACGCTGCGGGTGATGGCCGAGGTGCTGCCGGCCGGCTGAGCCCCTACCCCCAGGCCGCCTGCGCGCCGAGGCTCTGCTTGTCGACCCGCTCGAGCCGGCTCTCGGTGTACGACGCGATCTGGTCCACGATCACCCGGGTCCGCGCCGCGTCGTCGCCTGCCCGTTCCCACGCCGGCAGCAGGATCGGGTCCAGCCCCGACGGCGCGGTGCGGATCAACCACTGCGCCACCCGGTGGATCCGGTCGCGCTGACGGTCCTGACGGGTCCGGTGACCGGCGTCGGACATCACGTAGCGCAGCGCGACCGTCTTGAGCAGCGCCACCTCGGCCGCCACGATCGGCGGGATCTCCAGGTCGGCGTCGTACCGGGACAGCGGCACCCCACCCGTCACCTCCCGGGTCCGGGTGACGGCGGCGGTCGCGAACCGGCCCACCAGCTCGCTGGTCAGGTTCTTCAGCGCCACCGACGACGTCAGCGTGCCGTCGTAGCGGCCGACGGCGACCACCACCGGCAGCACCGACAGCCGCCGCGCCGCCTCGACCAGGTCGTCGACCACCAGTCCGCGGAACTCCGCGGCACCCATCTCCGCGAGCGCGTGCTGCTCGCCGGGGTCGGCCAGGGCGCGCAGGTCGATCCGGCCCGCGATCACCCCGTCCTCGACGTCGTGCACGGAGTAGGCGACGTCGTCGGCCCAGTCCATCACCTGCGCCTCCAGGCAACGCCTGGTGCTCGGCGCGCCGTCGCGCACCCAGGCCAGGATCTCCGCGTCGTCGTCGTAGGCACCGAACTTGGCGCCCGGACCGGGCCGGGTCCACGGGTACTTGACGGACGCGTCGAGGGCCGCGCGGGTCAGGTTCAGGCCGGCGCTGCCGCCGTCCGGATCGAGAATCTTCGGCTCCAGGCTGGTCAGGATCCGCAGGTTCTGGGCGTTGCCCTCGAAGCCACCGCAGTTCGCCGCGACCTCGTCGAGCGCCTTCTCGCCGTTGTGCCCGTACGGCGGGTGCCCGATGTCGTGCGCCAGCCCGGCCAGGTCCACCAGGTCGGGGTCGCAGCCGAGACCGTCGGCGATGCCGCGGCCGATCTGCGCCACCTCGATCGAATGCGTCAGCCGGGTGCGGGGGGTGTCGCCGTCCCGCGGGCCCACCACCTGGGTCTTGTCCGCGAGTCGGCGCAGCGCCGCGCAGTGCAGCACCCGGGCCCGGTCCCGGGCGAAGTCGCTGCGCGGGGCCGACGTGCCGGGCAGCGCGCCGGACTTGGGCGCCTCGACGACCCGCCGTTCGACGTCGTGCGGGCGGTAGGGCGCGGTCTCCGGGGTGGTCATCACTGCACCGCGGTGTACGGGAAGTCGGCCGAGAAGTGGGTGAGCTGGTACCAGAGCAGCGCGCCGGTCTCCCGCATGATGCCGTGCGCCTGCGACTCCCGGGTGAACACCGCGGGCCCCTGTCGGGTCGGTGCCGTCCAGGCCTCGAGCCCGACGTCGCGTGCCATCGTCCGGGCACGGAGCGAGTGCCAGGGGTCGCTGACCAGCACGGCAGAGGACATCCCGCGCTCGCCCATCACCCGGCTCACGCCCTCGATGCTGAGCAGCGTGTCCGATCCCTCCTCGACGGCGATGATCCGGTCCGCAGGCACGCCGCGGCCGATCATGTAGTTCTTGCCGGACGCGGCCTCGGTGTAGACGTCCCCGACCTGCTTGCCGCCGACGGTGACGATCCTCGGCGCCACACCCTTGTCGAAGAGCTTGACGGCCTGCTCGAGCCGCGCCGCGAACACCGACGACGGGGTGCCCGAGTACTGGGCGGCGCCGAGCACCACGATCGCGTCGGCCTCAGTCAGGTCGCTGATCCGGGCCACCTGCCACACCCGCACCGCGGTCCCGCCGACCAACACCACCGCAATCAGGATCGACCCGACCACGAATCGCCGGCTCCACCGGGCCAGGGTGCCGCCGAAACCGAGTCGACCGTCGGCACGCTCGGCCAATGCTGTTGAACTCACTCCGCAAGTCTGCCAGCAACCGCCGTGGCGGCACCGTGCGGCGCGCCCGGCCCCGGCTCCCGACGCGCCCGCCGCCGCGGTGTCCGCGGCCGGATCCGCCTCCCGGCCGATAGATTCATCCCCATGGCATCTGCACAATCGCGCGGTCGCGTTCGACACGGCCTGCACCGCATCACGGTCGCCGCGGCGGCGACGTCGGCCCTGACCATGTTCGGCCTGCTGGCGCTGCCCGGTCTCGCGTCGGCGGAGGCCCCGTTCCGCATGCCCGGACAGATCTCGGACCGGGTGAGCGTCCTCGACGACTCCGCGCGCGCCGACGTGCGCGCGGCCCTGGACACCCTCTTCGACGAGCAGCACGTGCAGTTGTGGGTGGCGTACGTCGGCACCTTCGACGGCATGGACGCCGAGAAGTGGGCGGACAAGACCGCGCAGACCAGCGGGCTCGGCAGTCAGGACGTGCTGCTGGCGATCGCCACCGACGACCGGGCCTACGCCTTCGACGCGCCGTCGGACCTGAAGAACGTGACCGGTTCCGAGCTCGACAGCATCGAGCGGGACGCCATCGTGCCCGCCCTGCGCGAGGACGACTGGTCAGGCGCGGCGATCGCCGCGGCAGGCGGGCTCTCCGACGCGATGAGCAGCTCGGGGTCCGGGAGCGGCGTGAAGTACCTCGTGGCCGGCGGCGCCGTGCTGATCGTCGGCGCGGGTGGCGCGGTGCTCTACTCGCGCCGGAAGAAGAAGTCGCACGGTGGTCCGGGCGCCGGCGGCGACGTGGACTGGGCCGACCCCGCCGCCCTCGCGGCGCTGCCGGTCGCCACCCTGGACGCCCGCGCCCGCGAGGTGCTGGTGGAGACGGACAATGCGATCCGCACCAGCGGCGAGGAGCTGGAGCTGGCCACGGGCGAGTTCGGCGAGCTCACCACCGCCCCCTTCCGCGCCGCCTACGACGCCGCGAAGGCCACCCTCGCGTCGGCGTTCACGATCCGCCAGCGCCTGGACGACGACGTTCCGGAGACCCCCGAACAGCAGCGGGAGATGCTCGTCGAGCTGATCTCGACCTGCAGCCGCGCGGATCGGGAACTCAACGCCCAGGTCACCGAGTTCGACGGGATGCGTGACCTGCTGATCGACGCCCCGGGCCGCCTCGACGCGCTCACCCAGCGGCTGGTGGAAATGACCGTGCGGGTGCCGGCCGCCGACACCGTGCTCGCCGGGCTGCGCGCCGAGTTCCCGGCGCCTGCGCTGGCCTCGGTCGCCGAGAACGTGACGCTGGCGCAGCAGCAGCTGGCCTTCGCCGAGCAGAACATCGCCGCCGGCCGCGAGGCCGCGGCGCGGCCGGCAGGCAAGCAGGGACCGGCCGTCGTCGCGATCCGGGCGGCCGAGGGCGCGCTCACTCAGGTCGGCGAGCTGCTCGACGGCGTCGAACACGCCGCCGACAACATTCACCACGCGATCGCCACCCTGCCCGCGGCGATCGCCGAGACCCGCAAGGACATCGCCGCCGCGAGCGAGCTGACGGCCTTCGGCGGCGAAGCGCTCGCGCAGGCACAGGCGGCGGCCGTGGCCGCGCTGGCCCGCGCCGAGGCAGGCCAGGACACCGACCCGCTCGGCGCGTTCACCGAGCTCTCGAGGGCGGACGCGGAACTGGACACGGTCCTGGCCACCGCCGCGGACGCCCAGGAGCAGTCGGAGCGGGCCGCGGCGCGGCTCGCTCAGGACCTGACCGCGGCGCAGGCGCAGATCACCACCGCGACCGACTTCGTCAACACCCGGCGCGGGGCGGTCGGCGCGGAGGCCCGGACCCGGCTCTCCGAGGCGCAGCGGCACTACGACGCGGCCCGGCAGTTGACGGCCTCCGATCCGGCGAAGGCCCTCCAGCACGCCCAGGCCGCGGGCGACCTCGGCACCCGCGCCCTGCGCCGGGCCCAGTCCGACGTCGAGAAGTGGGAGGCCGCCCGGCGGCCGCAGCAGAGCGCAGGCAGCAACACCGGGGCCATCCTCGGAGGCATCCTGATCGAGTCCATGATGCGCGGCGGCATGAGCGGGGGCTGGGGCAACCGCGGTGGCGGCGGCATGAGCGGCGGCGGTCGTTCCCCGGGTTCGTTCGGCGGGCCCAGCAGCTCCGGCCGGATCACCCGCAGCGGACGGTTCTGAGGCGGCTCCGGCTCGTGCGCGGTTGACGGGTCCTGGGGACCTGCAAGCCACTCACGAGCGGCGGAGCCGCCTGGAGAGGAGGAGGGGTGGGCACCTCACTGGCGCATCCCGGCCTCGCCCTGGCCGTGGTGTGCGCGGTGATGGTCCTGGCCGCGGCGCTGGTCTATCGGATCGCCGACCTCGAGCACCCGCTGGCGGCACCGAAGGCGGCGCTGCGCGGCGCCCTCCAACTGGCCGTCGTCTCGGTGGTGCTGGCCGCCGCACTGCAGCACCTGTGGTCGTCCGCGGCGATCCTGGTGGCGATGTTCGTGGCGGCCGCGGTGACCGCGGCGCGACGAGCCGACGCCGGACGGTCCGGGGCCTGGTTGAGCACGTCGCTGGCGACCGGCGTCGCGGCCGTGCTGCCGTTGCTGCTGCTCAGCGGCGTGGTTCCGCTCGAGGGTGTCGCGGTCATCCCGATCGGCGGCATCGTGCTTGGCAACGCGATGACCGCCACCTCGTTGGCCGCCAAACGGGCGCTCGACGCCATCGCCCAGCGGTACGGCGAGGTCGAGGCGGCGCTGAGCCTCGGGCTGAGCCTGCGGGACTCGCGGATGGAGGTGATCCGGGCCGCCGCGTCCGACGCGCTGCTGCCGGGCCTGGACCAGACCCGCACGGTCGGACTGGTCACCCTGCCCGGCGCGTTCGTGGGCGTGCTGCTCGCCAGCGGGTCCGCCGTGCAGGCCGGGGCGGTGCAGATCCTGGTCCTGGTCGGGGTGCTGCTGGCGCAGACCTGCGCGGTCGCGGTGACGATGGAACTGGTCGCCCGCGCGATGGTGACGCGGTCGGCACGGTAGCCGGTGTCAGTCGGTCACCCACCCACCTCACCGCGAGAGGTGAATCGGACACCTGCCCGACGAGGGACGGCGCGCCCGGACCGATGAGAATTCGAGCTCCCGACGGTCTGCCCATGAGAACCCGCCGATCTTCACGAGAGGACCACATGACAGTCACGGCAGAGACCATGCGCCCGTTCGACAGCATCATCGGGCGGTGGCGGACGTCGGGCACCGTGCTCGACGAGCACGGAGAGCCCGCCGCGCGGATCGACGGCACCGACGAGTACGAGTGGATGCCCGGCGGCAACTGGATCGTCCATCGCGTCGACGTCACGATGGGCGAAGACCGCGTGCATGCCCTCGAGCTCATCGGCGAGTACGACGCCGCGGCCGGCACGTACGCCATGCGCGCGTTCGACGGCTCCGGCGAGTACGGGGAGATGACCGCGCGCCCGAATGCGGACGGATCGTGGACGTTCCTCGGCGACGGCATGCGCAGCACCCTCCGGCCGGCCGAGGACCGGTCCTCGATGACGGCGCGGTGGGAGCGGCAGATCGACTCCGGCGCCTGGATCCACTGGATGGACATGCGCTTCGACGCCGTGACGTAGCCGTCACCGGCAGAACTCGTCACCAGTGGTCGCCGGCGGCGCGGGCTAGCCTGAGTCAGTAGGAGGCCGCCGCCATGCTGCATGTCTCCCTCTTCGGGGAGCAGGCAATCACCGACACCGCGACCGGGACCGCCGCGACCCGGTCGCCGCGCGCTGTTGCCCTGGTGGCCTTCCTGGCGGTGCACGCCGGCACGCCGCAGCCCCGGCAGCGTATCGCCGAACTCTTCTGGCCGGACTCGACGGACGGCCAGGCGCTGACCAACCTGCGCCGCGAACTGCACCATCTGCGCCGCGCGCTGGGCGACGCGGACTCCCTGGTCGTGACCTCGACGGACCTCGGCTGGCGCGACCGCGACACCTGCCGCGTCGACGTCCGGACCTTCGACCTCGAACGCCGGGCCGCCCTGGCCGCGGCGGCGGCCGGCGACGACCACGAGGCCCTCGCCCACGCCCACGCGGCCATCGCCGCCTACCGCGGCGAGTTCCTGCCCGGCGGATACGACGACTGGCTGCTCGAGGCCCGGGCGGAACTCGAGCGCCAGTGCGTGGACCTGTGCGACCTGGTCTGCGCGGCGAGCACGCGCGGCGGCGACCCAGCGGCGGCGACCGAGGCCGCCCGTCGGCGGATCCGGCTGCAGCCGCTGGAAGAGGTCGGCTACCGCACGCTGATGAAGCTGCAGGTCGACGCTGGTGACCGGGCCGGCGCGCTGAGCACCTACCACCGCTGCGCGTCCGTCCTCGAGCGCGAACTCGGCGTCGCCCCCGAACCCGCCACCAGACGGGCGGCGGACGCCCTGCTGGCGACGCCGTCCGCCGCGATGCGGCCCGTCGGTCCCGCCGGCCGCTCCGGTCCGGCCGCCACCGAGTTCGTCGGTCGTGTCCGCGAGTTCGGCGTGCTGACGGACCGGTGGCGGGCCGCCGCGGCGGGCCACCCGGGCATCGCGCTGGTCGGCGGCGGCGCCGGGGTGGGCAAGACCCGGCTGCTGCACGAGGTCGCCGCGCTGGCCCGGTCGCAGGGCGCGGTGGTGGCGGCCACCCGGTGCTTCGGGGCCTCCGGGCGGCTGCCGCTCGCCCCGGTGGCGGACTGGCTGCGAACCCCGGCGATCCGCGACGCGACGGCCACGCTCGACCCGCTCTGGCGCACCGAGGTGGACCGGCTGGTGCCGTCCGATGTGTCCGGAGCTGCCGGTGGCCGGCCCCGCGGTCCCGACGCCGGTGCCCGTGCCATGGTCGACGCCTGGCAGCGCCACCGCTTCTTCGAGGGACTGGCCAGGGCGCTGATCGGCGACGGCCGCCCGCTGCTGCTGGTGGTGGACAACCTGCAGTGGTGTGACCAGGAGACGCTGACGTTCGTCGAGTTCGTGCTGGGGCTCACCGCGGACTCGCCGCTGCTGGTGGCCGCGGCCCTGCGCGACGAGGACCACGACACCGGCCCCGACGTCGGGGCGTGGACCGCGCGGATGCGGGCCACCGGACTGCTCACGGAGTTGGACCTGAGCCCGCTCGAGGTCGGCGAGACCGCCCGGCTCGCCGAGGCCACCGCGGGGCGGTCGCTGCGCGCGGACGACCTGGAACTGCTGCAGGCCGCGACGGGCGGCTTCCCGCTGTACATCGTCGAGGCGATGCGCACCGCGGCCGAGACCGAGATCGAGATCGAGGCCGGCGAGACTCCCCTGCCGGTCGGCGATCTCACCGCGGTGCTGCGCACCCGGCTCGCACACGCGAGCCCGCCGGCCCGCGAGGTCGCCGGGCTCGCCGCGGCCGTCGGGCGGAACTTCACCCTCGACCTGCTCACCGAGGCCAGCGACCTCGACGCCGACACCGTGGTCCAGGCCGTCGACGAGCTGTGGCGGCGACGGATCCTGCACGAGTTCCGGGACGGCTACGACTTCTCCCACGACCTGCTCCGGGACGCCGCGTACGCACAGGTCGGCCCGCCCGGGCGGTGGCTGCTACACCGGCGCCTGGCCCAGGGCCTCGAACTGCTCCACCCCGGCGACACGGACGCCGTCTCGGCACAGCTCGCGGAGCAGTACGCGCGGGGCGGCCGGGCCAAGCGGGCGGTGGACTACTACCAGCGGGCGGCCGAGGTCGCCTCCGGCACGTTCGCCCACGCGGAGGCGATCCGCCTGCACCGGGCGGCCCTCGCGATCGTCCGCTCGCAACCCGGCGGTCGGGGCACGCTCGCCCGGGAACTCGACATCCTCGAGTCGATGGCGGCACCGCTCAACGCCCGGTACGGCTACTCCTCGCCCCAGCTGCAGCAGACCCTCGAGCGCTCGATCGAGCTGGCCGAGGTGCTCGGCCGCCGGGACTCGACCGTCGTCGCGCTGGTGGGACTGTGGACGTCCCGGTTCGTCCAGGGCGACACCGCGGGCGCGCACCGGGCGGTCTCCCGCGCGCTCACCCTGGTCGACGCCGACGCCGACGCCCAGCTGAGCGGCAGCGCGCACTTCGCGTTCGCCGGGTCCGCCGTCAGCCTCGGCAGGCCCGCGGAGGCGCTGCGTCACTTCGAGCTCGCCGCCGAGCTGACCCGGG
The DNA here is from genome assembly GCF_042654025.1 of Rhodococcus kronopolitis. NCBI lineage: Bacteria > Bacillati > Actinomycetota > Actinomycetes > Mycobacteriales > Nocardiaceae > Rhodococcus > Rhodococcus kronopolitis. The sequence goes on from NZ_JBHSFO010000002.1 coordinate 452,743, forward strand.
GTGCCCACTCGCTGACCGTCGGCACCCGGCCGGACGTGCACTCCCTCGCCTGGTCCGCGCACCCGCACTGGCTGCTCGGCCACGACGAGGCCGCCCGGTCGAGCTGTCGCGGCGCCGTCGCTCTCGCCCGGGGCGCCCGGCACCCGTACAGCCTGGCCGTGGCGCTGGCCTACGGCGCCGTCACCCTGCAGATGCTCGGCGACCGCGAGGAACTGCGGGACACCGTCGGCGAGCTGCGCGCCCTGTGTGACAGGTTCGACTTCGCCTACTACCGCGAGTGGGCGCTGATCCTCGACGGCTGGTCCGAGCCCGGGGCGTCCGGGATCCGGTTGACCCGGCGGGGAATCGAAAACCTCAGGGCGGCAGGATCGTTCGCCCGGATGCCGTACTGGCTCTCGCTGCTCGCGGACCTCTCCATGCGCGAGGACCGGCCCGACGCCGCGCGCGCGAGCCTGGACGCCGCCGTCGTCGCCGGGCAGGCCCGCAGCGACCTGTGGTGGCTGCCCGAGGTGATGCGACTGCGCGCCGCCCACGACGACCCCGACGGCGCCCGCACCCGCCTGCGCGCCGCCGCCGCGATGGCGTCCGAGCACGGCAGCGCCGCGCTGCTGCGGCGCTGCGAACGCGACCTCGCCGCACGAGGCGTTCGCCCGGCCCGATGACCGGGCGCCTGCGGACGAACGCTGCGCGAACGCCCGCTTCGTAGCTTTGGTGATGCGGGCACCCGACGAGCGGGAGCCACACCACCGGAAGGGGAGCGTCATGTCCACCAACGCGTACAAGAACTCGGCGTACGAAGACCTGGCCGCGACGCTGCGCGGCGACCTGATCACCCCGTCCGACGCCGGGTACGACGCGGCGCGGGCGGTCTACAACGCCATGATCGACCGGCGGCCCGCCGCCGTCGCCCGCTGCCGGGACGTCGCCGACGTCATGGACTGCGTACGGTTCGCCCGCGAGCACGACGTCGAGATCGCGGTCCGCGGCGGCGGGCACAACGCCGGCGGCCTCGGGGTGTGGGACGACGCCCTCGTCATCGACCTGTCGCTGCTGCGCAGCACCACCGTCGACCCGGTCGGCCACACCGTCCGGGTGGACGGCGGGTGCACCTGGGGCGACGTCGACCATGCGACCGTCGCGTTCGGCATGGCCACGCCGTCCGGCTTCCTCGCCTCCACCGGCGTCGGCGGCCTGACGCTCGGCGGCGGCATCGGCTACCTGTCCCGGCGCTTCGGCCTCACCGTCGACAACCTGCTCGCCGCGGACGTGGTGCTCGCCGACGGCACCTTCGTCACGGCCAGCGAGAGCGAGCACAGCGACCTGTTCTGGGCCCTGCGCGGCGGCGGCGGGAACTTCGGGGTCGTCACGTCCTTCCGCTTCCGCTGCCACGACATCGGCGAGCACGGCACTGTCATCGGCGGCCCCGTGCTCTACGACCTTGCCGACACCCCGGCGGTGATGCGCTGGTACCGCGAGCTGCTGCCGTCGCTGCCCGAGGAGCTCAGCGGCTGGCTCGGACTGATGACGGTCCCGCCCGCGCCGCCGTTCCCGGAGGAGCTCTGGGGCCGCAAGGTCTGCGGCATCGTGTGGTGCTACTCCGGGTCGCACGATCGGGCGGACGAGGTACTCGAACCGATCCGGTCGTTCGGGTCACCGCTGCTGGACGGCCTGCATCCGATGCCGTTCAACGTGCTGCAGAGCGCGTTCGACGGGCTCTACCCGGCCGGGCTGCAGTGGTACTGGCGGGCGGACTTCTTCAACGAGATCTCCGACGACGCGATCGACGTGCACTGCAAGTTCGGGGCGCGGCTGCCCACCGGGCACTCCACCATGCACCTCTATCCCATCGACGGCGCCGCCGGCCGGGTGGCCGACGACGCGACCGCCTTCGCCTACCGGGGCGGCGGCTGGGCGGGCGTCATCGTCGGGGTGGACCCGGACCCGGCGAATGCGGACACGATCACCGGCTGGGCGAAGGACTACTGGACCGAGCTGCATCCCACCTCGGCGGGCGGCGCCTACGTCAACTTCCTGATGGACGAGGGCCAGGACCGCGTCCGGGCGTCGTACCTGGGCAACTACGACCGGCTCGCCGAGGTCAAGGAGCGGTACGACCCGGACAACGTGTTCCACATCAACCAGAACATCCGGCCCGCCGCGGTGGCGGCGCGCTGACTGACCGCGAAAAGCAAAGCGCCGGACGCCCTTCGATCCGCGAGGCGGTCGAGGGCGTCCGGCGCTGCCGGCGTAGAACCGAGAGGCTCTAGGAGCCGATCAGGCGCTGGGCGAGGTAGCCCTCGACCTGGTCGAGCGAGACCCGCTCCTGCGCCATCGAGTCGCGCTCACGCACGGTGACGGCCTGGTCCTCGAGCGTGTCGAAGTCGACGGTGATGCAGAACGGGGTGCCGATCTCGTCCTGGCGACGGTAGCGGCGGCCGATCGCGCCTGCGTCGTCGAACTCGATGTTCCAGTTCTTGCGCAGCGCCGCCGCGAGGTCCTTCGCCTTGGGCGTGAGGTCCGCGTTACGGCTCAGCGGCAGCACCGCGGCCTTGATCGGCGCGAGCCGGCGGTCCAGGCGCAGGACGGTGCGCTTGTCGACGCCGCCCTTGGCGTTGGGCGCCTCGTCCTCGGAGTAGGCGTCGACCAGGAACGCCATCAGCGAGCGGGTCAGGCCGGCCGCGGGCTCGACGACGTACGGCGTGTACCGCTCGCCGGAGGCCTGGTCGAAGTAGTTCAGGTCGGTGCCGGAGTGCTTCGAGTGCGTCGTGAGGTCGAAGTCGCCGCGGTTGGCGACGCCCTCGAGCTCGCCCCACTCGCTGCCCTGGAACCCGAAGCGGTACTCGATGTCGACGGTGCGGTCCGAGTAGTGCGAGAGCTTGTCCGCCGGGTGCTCGAACAGGCGCAGGTTCTCCGGGTCGATGCCCAGGTCGGTGTACCAGGCCAGCCGGGTGTCGATCCAGTACTGGTGCCACTCCTTGACCTCGTCCGGCTTGACGAAGAACTCCATCTCCATCTGCTCGAACTCGCGGGTGCGGAAGATGAAGTTGCCGGGGGTGATCTCGTTGCGGAAGCTCTTGCCGATCTGGGCGATGCCGAACGGCGGCTTCTTGCGCGAGGTGGTGAGCACGTTCGCGAAGTTCACGAAGATGCCCTGCGCGGTCTCGGGCCGCAGGTAGTGCATGCCCTCCTCGGTCTCGACCGGGCCGAGGTGGGTCTTGAGCATCATGTTGAAGTCGCGCGGCTCGGTCCACTGGCCGACGGTGCCGCAGTCCGGGCACACCACGACGTCCATCGTGACGTCGTCCGGGTTGTCGAGCTTCTTCTTCTCCGCGTACGCCTCCTGCAGGTGGTCCTGACGGTGCCGCTTGTGGCAGTTCAGGCACTCGACGAGCGGGTCGTTGAAGACGCCGACGTGGCCGGAGGCCACCCACACCTCGCGCGGCAGGATCACCGACGAGTCGAGGCCCACGACGTCGTCGCGGCTGGTGACCATGCTGCGCCACCACTGCTTCTTGATGTTCTCCTTGAGCTCGACGCCGAGCGGACCGTAGTCCCACGCGGATCTCGTCCCGCCGTAGATCTCACCGCAGGGGAAGACGAGTCCTCGACGCTTGGCGAGGTTGGCAACGGTTTCGACCTTGGACTTGGGTGCCACTTGGGGAGCTCTCCATCTGGGTAATAGATGCTGCGTCAGGGGGGTTTGCTGCGGACCAGCCTATCCGGCCGCGGTGGCGCACCCAATTCCGATGTTTGACATGCATACTTGTGCATATCAAAATGGAATCGCTTTGCAATAAGGCGTCTGAGCGACGCCGACGACCCACATCCGAGAGGAGGGCAGCCGAGTGAGCCTGACCGACGCCGACGACCTGCACGGCGAGGCGGGACCGCACGAGCGGGCCGCGTCCACTCCCCCGGCCGCGCTGCCGAGCAAGGACGCGATGAGTGCCGCCGGCGACCTGCTGCGCGCCCTCGCCGCGCCGGTCCGGATCGCGATCGTGCTGCAGCTGCGCCACACCCAACGCTGCGTGCACGAACTGGTCGAGGCGCTCGACGTCACCCAACCGCTGATCAGCCAGCACCTGCGCATCCTCAAGGCGGCGGGGGTGGTCCGCGGTGAGCGCAACGGCCGAGAGGTGTTCTACCGTCTCGTCGACGACCATCTGGCGCACATCGTGATCGATGCCGTCGCCCACGCCGAAGAAGGACCGAGACCGTGACCGAGAAGCCCGGCCCGCGCAACCCCGTCGTCGTCGGCGTGCGCGCTACCAAGCAGCGCAGCGCGATCTCCGCGCTGCTCGACGACATCGACGAGTTCCGCTCCGCCCAGGAACTGCACGACGAGCTCCGACGACGGGGCGACGCCATCGGCCTGACCACCGTCTACCGCACCCTGCAGACCCTCGCGGACGCGGGCACGGTCGACGTGCTGCGCACCGACACCGGCGAGTCCGTCTACCGGCGCTGCTCGTCCGGGCACCACCACCACCTGGTGTGCCGCAGCTGCGGCTTCACCGTCGAGGTGGACGGGCCGATGGTCGAGCAGTGGTCGCAGACGATCGCCGAGGACAACGGCTTCACCGAAGTCAGCCACACCGTGGAGATCTTCGGCACCTGCCGCAACTGCTCGGCGTAGCCTCGGCGCGCGTCCGTCGACCTACGGACGCGATCGCCGCCCCGGTCTCAGCTGACATGTGCGACGGACAAATCCGCTGTGCGCCTCGAGGTCGACGGGTTTTGCAGACATGCTCCAGTTCTCATTCGGTCGATGCTCGTCACCTGCGAGCTCGACGCTCTCGGCGACCTGTCCGGGAAGGATCGAAGATGGTTCGTGACGTCGTGCGCCGTGCGCGCGAGCTGCTTGAGAAAGGCGATCAGGAGCAGGCACACGCGATCCTGACACTGGCACTGGATGCGCAGAGGTTTGCAGCCCAGGACGTGGAAGCAGTAGCCGTGGCCGAGGCGACCGGGATGCTCGTCCGGATGGAAGCTCCGTCCGAACCGCCCGCTGTCGTCGAGCGGCGTATCGCGAGAATGACCGAACTCACGGACGGCTTCGACGGCGACGCCGTCCGTGAGGCCCGCGCACTCGCCGAGCTCGAGGCGATCGAGTGGATCCACAGGCACGAGCCCGACGATGCGGTTGTGCTGGTCGATGTGATGCGAGCGGCGGAGTCGTTCGCGACCCGTCACATCGGGGACCGTCAACCACTCGGTGTGCGACAGGCACGAGCGGAAGCAATGTTCACCGCCGAGATCCTGCGGCGGCACCTGGGACGGGATCGCCATCGAGTCGCGGTCGGACTCGAGACGCTGGCGCTCACGCTCACCGCGGAATCCGATGACCGACTGCGCCACCTGCGCATTGCTGCGCTCTATCAGGCGGCGCAGATCCGCTACGACATCGGAGATGACCCGGAGTCCGCGATCGGCCTGATGCACCGTGTGATCGCCGAGGCCGAGCCCGTCCCGTCGGCGCGGACGCTCCTGCACGCCGCATCGCTCTGTCTGGTCGACGACGAGATCAGCCGGGGAGCGCCTGCGGCGGTGGCGATTGCCCACGGCCTCCGCGCCCTGGACGTGCCCGTCACCGATCTCGGCTCCGAGGCGGCCACCGAACAGGCCCGGCACCTCGACCAGATACTGGAGCGGCTTCCCGACACCGAGCGCGACCTCGCCACCGTGGAACACGCTGCCGCACTGGTGGACCGCTATGCCACCTGTGCACCCGAGGACGCGCGCGAGGCGATCCTGTGGTGGGTGCTCAGGGGTGTTCCAGGGGACCCGGGCGCGGTGACGGAGGCCGGGCGGCAGATCCTCGCGCACGCAGACCACGCGTTCGGCGCCGACCCGAGCCCGCTCACCGCCGCAGCACGGGTGCGGGTGGCGGCACGTCTCGCCGAGATGACCGCGCACCTCGGCGACCCAGAGGGTGCCGTGCGACTCTACGAGCGGCTCGATGCTCGGTTCCCTGGGCACGAACACGACGAGCGCCTCGTCGTGCCGCTCGCCCTGGCGATGGTCGACCGGGCACTCCGACTCGCCGACATCGGACGACGCGGAGATGCCCTCGATGCGCTGGCGCAGGTGCCGCACCGCTACGCCGCTGCCGCCGGTGTGCCCGGCGTGACGGCCGCGATCGCCCAGGCGATGTACTGGCGAGGACGCCTACTGCGGGAAGCAGGCGAGCTGGCCGAATCTCGCCGCGTCATCGGCGACACCGTGGATCGCTCGGCCCCCGACACCGACGCCGACGTGCGCCTGTGGGCGGCCAACGCGCTCTTCTCGACGTGGCAGTCACCTGGGCTCGATCCCGCCGAGATCGACGGTGCCCTGTTGCGCTTCGCAGACCTGTTCGCCGACGACGAGGACGTGCGCATCCGCCGCCTGGATGCCCGGCGACGCCTCGTTCAGGCGACACGCGTGGCGGAACGAGGCGAACACCAGGTGGCGGCGACGGTGCTGCATGGCCTGGTGACCAGACATGCGGACAGCGACGACCCTGATATTCGCGACACCGTCGAACTCGCGACCGAGAATCAACGGATCCTCGCGATCTCCTCCCCCACGGATGCGGCCCCCGCCTCGACGGGAGAGGCCCACTACCGTGATTTTCGTGAACGAGTGCACCAGGCCGACCGGGCGGTCGAGGAGGGACGCCGCGCGGACGCCGAAGAAATCCTCACGGCGATTGTGGCCGACACCAGCACAGACCCCGATCCGAACATCGTCATGCTCGGGCTCGCGGCGTTGGACGTGCTCGGCGGCTTGTTGGTCGACGCCGGGCGGTGGGAGGAACTCGTCGCCGCCGCACGCAGCGCCGCCTTGCGCCGCCCCGGTCTCGACACCCGGGCACGCCGGGTGCACGCACGTGGTCACCTGAGGCTCGGCATTGCGCTTGGCCGGCTCGGCGAGGAGCGTGCCGCGATCGAGGCCTACGAGGCGCTCGAGCGGCTCGCCGACGGATCGACCGACGGCGACATCGTGAACGCCCGCGAAGTGGCCGCCTACAACCGCGCCGTCCTGACCGACGACCTGGACGACCCCCTCGCCGCGATCGCCGCCTACGACCACGTCCTCAGAATCCACGACCAGTCCGTCGACTCCGCCGAGCGCCGGCTCCGCCGCATCAAGGCACTGCGCAACAAGGCGCTACTGCTGACCGGTCTCGGCCGCCTGCCCGAGGCGACCAGCGCCCACCGAATGATCCTGGCCATCGCCGGCGCCTGCCCCGACTCCGACATCGCCGAACGAGGTCGCAAGTCCGCCTTCGACCTGGCGGCCTGCTACACGCAACTCGGCCAGCACCGTGCAGCATCGGACCTCTACACCTGGATGCGATCCGCCCATCACCTCGGATTCACCCGCGACGAACTCAAGAGCGCCACACGCTCCGCGAAGAAAGCAGCCCGCGAATCCAAACGCACGCATCGGTAACGCCTGAGCGCGGCGACTACGGCAGTAACCCCTGCCGACCCTGATCCGCGCCCGAGAGCACCAGCAGCAGCATCGTGGTGAGCGCCTCGTCCTCGAGCCCCGCCGCCGGGAAGGTGTAGCGCAGGATCACGTCGGCCAGCTTGCCGCGGGTGATCACCGTGATCGACCCGAACTGCATCATCGAGTTCTTCTCGGCGACCTTCTTGTGCAGCGCGGGCTTGACCGGACGGTCCCAGGCCAACACAGCCGTCACCGAGAGCACGTCGAGGCCGGGCGAGAGGGTCACCGCGCGCAGCGAGCACAGCGCCCCCGCGTACTCGAATCCCAGTGAGCCGTCGTCGGACTCGCGTACCTCCACGAAGTGCGACAGGGCCTCACGCGCCCGGGACTGCAGCTGCTCGGCGCTCACTTGACCCCCCCGAAGCGACGGTCACGCGAGGCATACTCGACGCACGCGGCCCACAGGTCGCGGCGGTCGAAGTCGGGGAAGAGCTTCTCCTGGAACACCATCTCGGCATACGCCGACTGCCAGATCAGGAAGTTCGAGGTCCGCATCTCGCCCGAGGGCCGCAGGAACAGGTCGACGTCCGGCATGTCCGGCTCGTCGAGGTACTTGGCGACCGTCGCCTCGGTGACCTTCTCGGGGTTCAGCTCGCCCGCCGCCACCCGACGCGCGATCTCCCGTGCCGCGTCGGCGATCTCGGCCCGGCCGCCGTAGTTCACGCACATCGTCAGGGTCATCACCTTGTTGTCCTTGGTGAGTTCCTCGGCGACCTCGAGCTCCTTGATGACGCTCGCCCACAGCCGCGGCCGGCGCCCGGCCCAGCGCACCCGCACCCCCATCTCGTGCATCTCGTCGCGGCGACGGCGGATCACGTCCCGGTTGAAGCCCATCAGGAACTTCACCTCCTCGGGACTGCGCTTCCAGTTCTCGGTGGAGAACGCGTACGCCGAGAGCCACTGCACGCCGATCTCGATACAGCCCTCGAGGGTGTCCATCAGCACGGCCTCGCCGCGCTCGTGTCCGGCGGTGCGCGGCAGCCCGCGTTCCTGCGCCCAGCGGCCGTTGCCGTCCATCACCAGCGCGACGTGCCGCGGGATCAGTTCGGGCTGCAGGATCGGCGCCCGCGCACCCGACGGGTGCGGGCTCGGCGGCCGGATCTCACGCCTGGGAGGGGCTTGCGGTTCGCGTCGTCGAATCACGGTCCCCATCCTGCCCGACCGGGCCCGCGGCCACCGCCACCGGTCGCGTTTCCGCCGGCTCGACGCCGGGCCCGTGCGGCGCCGACACCGCGTCCGACTCGACCGCCGCGTGCGGACGGTGCCGCTCGATCAGCGGCAGGGTGCGCAGCTGCCGCTCCAGGTGCCACTGCAGGTGCGCGGCCACCAGCCCGCTTGCCTGGGCCCGCACCGCGCCGGTCGCGGTCTCGGCGTGGGCCCAGTCGCCCCGCGCGAGGGCGTCCATCAGGTCCAGCACCCCGGGCGACGGGGTGGCCGCGCCGGGCGGGCGGCAGTGCACACACACCGCGCCGCCTGCCGCCACGTGGAAGGCCCGGTGCGGTCCGGGCGCGGCGCACCGCGCGCACTCCTCGAGCGCCGGCGCCCAACCGGCAAAACCCATGGCCCGCAACAGGAACGCGTCGAGGATCAGCTCGGCGGGCCGGGCCTGCTCCCCCACCGCACGCAACGCCCCGACGGTGAGCTGGTGCAGCCGCGGAGCCGGCGCCCGCTCCTCGCCGGCCAGCCGTTCGGCGGTCTCGAGCACCGCGCAGGCGGTGGTGTAGCGGCCGTAGTCGTCGACGATGTCACCGGCGAACGCCTCGAGTGTCTGCACCTGGGTGACGATGTCGAGGCTGCGGCCGGGGTAGAGCTGGACGTCGATGTACGCGAACGGTTCGAGCCGCGCGCCGAACTTGGACTTGGTGCGCCGCACGCCCTTGGCGACCGCGCGCACGAGGCCGTGCTGGCGGGTGAGCAGGGTGACGATGCGGTCGGCCTCGCCCAGCTTGTGCTGGCGCAGCACCACCGCATGGTCCCGGTACAACCTCACAGACACGATCTCCCGTCGCTTCGCTCGCGCGGCACGATTCCCGTCGCTACGCTCGCCCGTCCAGTCTCCCACGGCGCGGTGACGGCTCCCGGCCCGCGAGGCGGCCGGGTCGCGCGCCGCGGCCGGAATCGCGGCGTCGCTCACCGCGCGGCGGACGCCCCGGTCTGCCAAGCTTGGCCATGGCCTCGAGGCGGATTCTCGTGTTGGCAAGCGTCCTGGCACTGCTGTCCGCGTGCGGGGCGAATGATCCGTCCGCCCCCGACGTCGCCTCCCCGACGACCACCGTCCGGACCACCCCGGCCTCCGACGACCCGGCCCAGGCCGACGCGGTGCTGCGGATCGTCCGCGAGGCCATGTCGCAGGGCCACCTGAAGTCGGCGATCGTGCGTGTGACGATGGACGGCAAGGAAATCGTCACCGCCGCGCTCGGCGAGTCGATGACCGGCGTCCCCGCCACCACCGACATGCACTTCCGCAACGGCGCGGTGGCCATCTCGTATGTCTCGACGCTGCTGCTCCAACTCGTCGACGAGAAGAAGGTCAGCCTCGACGACAAGGTGTCGACGTGGCTGCCCGACATCCCGAACTCGGACCGGGTGACGCTCGGCCAGCTCGCCCAGATGACCTCGGGCTACGTCGACTACGTCATCGGCAACACCGAGTTCGACGCCGCCATCTACGCGGACCCGTTCCGCACCTGGACGCCCGAGGAGCTGATCTCCTACGGGGTGAACAAGCCGCTGCTCTACGAGCCCGGCACCAACTGGAACTACGCGCACACCAACTACGTGATCCTCGGCCTGGCCCTCGAGAAGATCACCGGTCAGCCGATGACGCAGCTGATGCAGGAGAAGGTGCTCGGGCCGCTGCGGCTGGCGAACACCACCGATCCGGGGACGGCGGCGATCCCCGAGCCCGTCCTGCACGCGTTCAGCTCCGAACGCCGCGAGGCCCTGCAGGTCCCGTCGGGCGCACCGTTCTACGAGGAGTCAACCTTCTGGAACCCGTCGTGGACCATCACCCACGGCGCCATCCAGACCAGCAACATCTACGACCTGCACGCCACCGCGATCGCGATCGGCACCGGCAAGCTCCTCTCCCCCGAGTCGTACCGGGCGATGACGTCGACGGCGCTGCGCGGCAAGACCACCGCCCTGCCGGGGTGCACCACCTGCTTCGTGCAGGACCTCGGCTACACCTACGGGCTCGGTCTCGTCATCACCGGCGACTGGCTGATGCAGAACCCCCTGTTCAGCGGCTACTCCGCATCCGAGGCCTACCTGCCGTCGAAGAAGATCGCCATCGCCGTCGCCACCACCTACGACCAGGCCGCCTTCGACGACAACGGCGCCTACACCAACGAGGCCGACCTGCTGTTCCGCAAGATCGGCGCCCAGCTCGCGCCGGACGACGCCCCGCCCATGCCGCCCGCCAAGTAGCCCCGTCACCCGTAGCGCACCCCGCGCCCTTCGTGCCGCGACGTCTCCGTGCGCGAAAACCGGGACGGCTACCCCCACCACCGCTACTGTTCGTTCGAACGAACAGGACGGAGCACCGACGGTGACCACACACGCCGAAGACACCCGCGAGCTGGGCCTCGAGGACACCGCCGCGGCCCTGGCCGGCGGCGCCACCACCTCCGTCGAGCTGGTCCGCCGCAGCCTCGACGCCGCCGAGGCCAGCCAGCCGAGCCTCAACGCCTTCCGGATCCTGCGCCGCGAGGCGGCCCTGGCCGAGGCCGCCGAGGCCGACCGTCGACTCGCCGCCGGGGAACGCGCCCCGCTGCTCGGCGTGCCGATCGCGGTCAAGGACGACGTCGACGTCACCGGGGAACCCACCGCGTTCGGCTGCCCCGGCGAGTTCCCCGCCAAGACCGCCGACTGCGAGTCGGTGCGCCGCCTGCGCGCGGCCGGGGCCGTCATCGTCGGCAAGACCAACAGCCCCGAACTGGGCCAGTTCCCGTTGACCGGCGGCAGCTTCGGACACACCCGCAACCCGTGGGCGGCCGACCGGACCCCGGGCGGATCCTCGGGTGGCAGCGCCGCGGCCGTCGCCGCCGGCCTGGTGCCCGCCGCGCTCGGCTCCGACGGCGCCGGGTCGGTGCGCATCCCCGCATCCTGGACCAACCTGGTCGGGATCAAGCCGCAGCGCGGCCGGATCTCCACCTGGCCGGAGCCCGAGGCCTTCTACGGCCTCACCGTGATCGGCCCGCTGGCCCGCACCGTCGCGGACGCGGCGCTGCTGCTGGACCTAGTCTCCGGCAGCCACGAGGGCGACCTGCACCGGCCGGCGCCGGTGACCGTGCGCGACGCCGTCGACCGCGAGCCCGGCAGGCTGCGGATCGCGCTGTCGCTGAAGATCCCCTACACCGCCACCCCCCGCACCCTGGACCCGGAGATCAAGGACGCCGTCGGCGCGACCGCACACGCGCTCCGCAAGCTCGGTCACGAGGTGGTCATCGCGGACCCCGCCTACAGCATCCTGATGGGGCTGAACTTCCTGCCCCGCTCGATGGCCGGGATCGAGCAGTGGCGCGCGGGACTGCCGGACCCCTCGCTGGTCGACCCGCGCACCCAGGCCAACGGCCGCACCGGTCGGCTGCTCGGCGGGCTGCCGCTGCGCGCGTCGCGGGCCGCCGAGCCCCGAATGCGCCGGCGGATCGGCGCCGTCTTCAACGACTTCGACGTGATCCTCGCGCCCACCACCGCCACCCCGCCGCCGCGGGTCGACGCCATCGACGGGATCGGGCACTTCGAGACCGACAAGGTGATCACCGCGGCCTGCCCGTACACCTGGCCCTGGAACCTCCTCGGCTGGCCGAGCGTCAACGTGCCGGGCGGGTTCACCTCGACCGGGCTGCCCGTCGGCGTGCAGCTGATGGGCCACCACGACACCGAACCGATGCTGGTCTCGCTCGCCGCCCAGCTCGAACGCGAGGTGCGCTGGGACCTGGCGCGGCCTGCGAAGTGGTGGTGACGTGAGCACCACGGTGCGCGAGAAGATCCTGGCGGCGGTGCTCCAGGTCGTCGGCACCGACGGGATCGGCGCGGTCACCAACCGGCGGATCGCGGCGCAGGCGCAGGTGTCGCTGGGCTCGATCACCTACCACTTCCCCAGCCAGACGGACATGCTGCGCGACGCCCTGCTCGGGTTCGTCACCGAGGAGACCGCGCGGCTGACCGAGTTGGCGGAGCAGTACCGCGACCACGGACTGAGCGTGCAGGACGCGGCCTCGCTCACCGAGCAGGTGGTCCGCGACCTCGGCTGGGCCGCCGAGCGGGTGGCGCCGTTCGACCTGTACATCCAGGCCGGACGCGACCCGGCGCTGCAGGGCGCCGCCGCCGAGTGCTTCGCCGCCTACGACACCCTGACCGTCACCATTCTCGAGGCGCTGGGTGTGCCGAACGCCGCGGTGATCGCCCCGACGCTGGTCGCGACGATCGCCGGGCTGCAGCTGCGCCGGCTGGCGACCGGCGGCGCGGGCACCGACGTCTCGACCGCGATCCTGTTGCTGGTCGGCGGGGCGCAGCGGTGACCCACCACGCACCCGACCCCACGACCCTGCACCCGGTCGCGGGACAGCCCCGGGTCGTCCTGCTCAAACCGCTGATCGACAACCCCCTGATCGAGATCGGGGAGTACACCTACTACGACGACCCTGAGTTCGCCGAGCAGTTCGAGACGCGAAACGTGCTGCACCACTACGGTCCCGACCGTCTGGTGATCGGAAAGTTCTGCGCCCTCGCGACGGGAACGACCTTCATCATGAACGGCGCGAACCACCGGATGGACGGGGTCTCGACCTTTCCCTTCCCGATCATGGGCGGCGCGTGGGCCGAACACCTCGACCTGGTGACCGACCTGCCCTCACGCGGCGACACCGTCGTCGGGCACGACGTCTGGATGGGCGGCAACGTCACCGTCATGCCCGGGGTCCGCATCGGCCACGGAGCGATCGTCTCCACGGGATCCGTCGTCACCCGCGACGTTCCCGACTACGCCGTCGTCGGCGGCAACCCCGCCGTCCACATCAAGGATCGCTTCACCCCCGCCGAGGTTCGGGAACTGCTCTCCCTCGCCTGGTGGGACTGGCCGATCGAGACCGTCACCGAACACCTGCGGACCATCGCCTCGGGCACGGTGGCCGAGCTGGCCCGGGTGGCCGCCTCGCGCTCGTGAGTGGTTGACGGCTGCGGGCGGCCCGTCCCCCGATCAGCGCGGGCGGTTCACTCGCCGGTCAGCGCCGCTCGCACCCGGTCGGTGTCCGCCTGCGACCGCCCCGGATCGGGCAGGATCCGCGCCCACATGTCCGCGGCCTCCGGGCCGTAGGAGTGACCGTGCCCGGCGGGTGCGTCGGCCGAGAAGACCATGTCGAGAGTGACCTGCCAGAACGTGACCAGCGGCAGCCACTCCATGTTCGGGTCCACGTCGCGACCGCGCGGCTCCGCGAGCCAGTCCGGCTTGTTGAACAGCAGCGACGACGACCACCACACGATCGGATCGCTGGCGTGCTGCCAGTACACGATCCGACGCGGACCCCACTCGGCGTCCAGGTCGAGGTCCGCGGGATCGGCGGCGAACCGGACGGACCTGCCGCCGTCGATCACCGGCAGGATCTCGGTGGAGTCGGTGTCCCGGTCGGCCGTCGCCTCCCGCCATTGCGGGGTGAAGTTCGGGGTCCCCGACCACAACGCGCCGTCCACCCGGGTGGCCATGTCCTGGTACCCGGCGAACGCGTTCTGGCCACCGTAGGCGCCGAGGCTCTCACCGAACACGACGAGTTTCGGCCTCGACTCGACGGGCAGGTCGATCCAGCGCGCGAAGACCGCGTTGAACAACGCCCGGCCCGCGACCTGGGGGGTCTCCCGATCGGCGATGAACGCCAGCGGGCTCGGCAGGAACGAGTACTGCATGGACGCGATCGCCGTGTCACCGCCCTCGAGGTACTCCAACGAGGAGGCAACGCTCGGGTTCACCCATCCGCGACCCGTGGTGGTGTTGACCGCCAATACCTTTCGCTCCCACGCCTTGGTGCGGTCGAGTTCCGCGACCACGAGATCCGCCACCGCCGCCACCGAGCCGGCGGACTCGCGGCCGGCATAGACGCGGATGGGCTCGAGCGCCGGTCGGCCGGTCACCTCCTCGATCCGCGCGGCATCGGGCCCGCGTCCGACGAAGGTGCGGCCCTCCTGCCCCAGCGTGTCCCAGGCCTGCGCGGACGCGGACGACCCGCTCCGTTCCGGCGCCGTCGGCTCCACCACGCCTGGCGCGGTGGCGGTGTCCGCACCGGAGAAACTCCAGTTGGCGAACGCGATGAGGCCGTTGTACAGCGCGCCGTTGACGATCAGTACTCCGAGAGTCACCGCCACCACCAGGCCCGCGACGTTCGCCGCCGGACGCGGAACGAATCGTCGCGCGACCGCGCTCAGCCTCCGGGTGCCGGCCCGGATGCCCCGCGCGGCCGCGAGCAGGACGAACCAGACCGCCGCCGCGATCAGGAACACCAGCAGTACGTTCGCCCCGTGGGTCGGTTCGACGGCGACGAGTTCACGTACGTAGTTCTGCCAGCGCGCGCCGAGTACCAGGAACACCGGGACCAGGACCACCGCTGCGAGACCGAGCACCCACCAGCCGATCCGGCGGGTGCGCGGGGACCAGGTCGCCGTGACGCCACAGGATCGCACCAGCCAGGCCGCCGTGCAGCCGAGACCGTAGCCCAGCGCGACCGAGATACCGGTCGCGAGGCCCTGGAGGTACCAGGCCCGCGGCAGCAGTGACGGGCTCATCGACCAGATGAAGAACACCAGCGCCATCGCCAACCCGACGGGATGCAGGCGGCCGCCGTATCGCCGCAACCGGTTTCGAAGTCGCTGGGTCCGGGGCGCGGGGCCCGCCGCGGCCGTGGCCGCGGCGCTCGCGTCCGCGCGGACCGTCTCGGGAGCTGCAGTCATACTCGCCAACATAGACGGCACGGGGTGGTCGGACCGGCACGCCACACCCGGCGATCGAGCCGGCCCGGGTGGCCGCCTCACGCTCGTGCGTCGTTGACGGGCCGACGGACCCGTCAACCACGCACGAGCGGCGCAGCCGCCTAGAAGCCGAGCTTGCCGAGCTGCTTCGGGTCCCGCTGCCAGTCCTTGGCGACCTTCACGTGCAGCTCCAGGAACACCCGGGTGCCGAGCAGCTTCTCGATCTGGGTGCGCGCCTTGGTGCCGACCTCGCGCAACCGGACGCCGCCCTTGCCGATCACGATGCCCTTCTGGCTGGGCCGCTCGACGTACAGCAGCGCGTGCACGTCGAGCAGTTCGCCCTGCTTCTCGGTGCGACCCTCCCGCGGGATGACCTCCTCGATGACGACGGCGAGCGAGTGCGGCAGCTCGTCGCCAAGGCCCTCGAGCGCGGCCTCGCGGATCAGCTCCGCCATCAGGGTTTCCTCGGGCTCGTCGGTGAGCTCGCCGTCCGGGTAGAACGCCGGACCGGGATCCATCTTCGACGCCAGCAGGTCCACCACGACCTCGACCTGCTCGCCCGACGCGGCGGAGACCGGCACCACCTCGCAGTCCGGGCCGAGCAGCTTCGACAGCGCCACCAGCTGCTCGGCGACCTTCTCCCGGCTGACCTTGTCGATCTTGGTGACGATGCCGATCAGCGTGGTCTTCGGCGCCATCTGCCGGACCTGCTCGAGGATCCAGCGGTCGCCGGGGCCGATCTTCTCGTCCGCGGGGATGCACAGGCCGATCGCGTCGACCTCCGAGTAGGTGTCGCGCACCAGGTCGTTGAGGCGCTGACCGAGCAGGGTCCGCGGCCGGTGCAGGCCGGGGGTGTCGACCAGGATCAGCTGCGCGTGCGGGCGGTGCACGATGCCACGGATGGTGTGCCGGGTGGTCTGCGGCCGCGACGAGGTGATCGCGATCTTGGTTCCGACCAGTGCGTTGGTCAGGGTCGACTTGCCGGTGTTCGGCCGGCCGACGAAACAGACGAAGCCGGAACGGAATTCGGTCTCTTTGCTCACGTTTCGACTCCAGTGTCGGGGGTGGGTTGCGGTGATGGGACGTGCTGCGAAACAGGTTCCGGGGCGGTCGGCCGGGCGGGCGTGCGGAGGCTCTCAGTCATGGCGGCCCCGGCCGGTCTCCGGCCTGCCGGCGTCGTCGTCCGGCACCGGCAGCCGCCAGGCCAGCACGGTGCTGATCCGCACCCGGCCGCGCGGGTCGCCGCCGCCCTCGGCGCGCAGCGCCAGGCCGTGGGTGCGCACCTCGGATCCGGGCAACGGCACCCGGCCGAGCTCGTAGCCGAGCAGGCCGCCGACGGTCTCGACCTCGTCGTCGTCGATCTCGATGTCGAACAGTTCGCCGAGGTCCTCGACGGGCAGTCGCGCGGACACCCGGAAGCGTCCGTCGTCCAACGGCTCGACCGGCGGCGTCTCGTCGGTGTCGTACTCGTCGGCGATCTCGCCGACGATCTCCTCGATCACGTCCTCGATCGTCACCAGTCCGGCGATGCCGCCGTACTCGTCGACCAGCAGCGCCATGTGGTTGCGGTCGCGCTGCATCTCGGCGAGCAGGCTGTCGAGCGGCTTGGAGTCCGGCACGAACACCGGTGCCCG
This sequence comes from Rhodococcus kronopolitis, assembly GCF_042654025.1. Taxonomy (NCBI): domain Bacteria; kingdom Bacillati; phylum Actinomycetota; class Actinomycetes; order Mycobacteriales; family Nocardiaceae; genus Rhodococcus; species Rhodococcus kronopolitis. The sequence goes on from NZ_JBHSFO010000002.1 coordinate 469,833, forward strand.
CATCACCTCCGCCACGGTGACGCCGCCGCCGCCGTCGGTGGAGTGGTAGGTCCGGGCCACCAGGTCCTTGAGGTACACCACGCCGAGCACGTCGTCGACGTTCTCGCCGATCACCGGGATCCGGGAGTGGCCGCTGCGCACCGCCAGCGAGGTGGCCTGGCCGGCCGACTTGTCCGCCTCGATCCAGACCATCTCGGTGCGCGGCACCATCACCTCGCGGGCCGGGGTGTCGCCGAGTTCGAAGACGGACTGGATCATCCGGCGCTCCTCGTCGGCGACCACGCCGCGTTCCTGCGCCAGGTCGACGAGTTCGAGCAGCTCGATCTCGGAGGCGAACGGGCCGTTGCGGAAGCCCTTGCCCGGGGTCAGCGCGTTGCCGAGCAGGATCAGCAGCCGGCTGACCGGACTGAGCAGCACCGCCAGCGCCTGCAGGGGCAGCGCCCCGAACAGCGCGATCGAGTACGCGTGCTGGCGGCCGACGGTCCGCGGGCCGACGCCGATCGCCACGTAGTTGACCAGGATCATCGCCACCGCGGAGATCACCAGCGCCCACCCGCGGCTGAGCAGGTCGAGCAGCCCGGCGGCCAGCAGCACGGTCGCGCAGATCTCCGCGGCGATCCGCAGCAGCACCACCAGGTTGACGTACCGGGGCCGGTCCGAGACGACGGCCAGCAGTCGTTGCGCGCCCGGCCGGCCCTCCTTGGCCATCTCCTCCACCCGAGCCCGGGAGAGGGTGTTGAGTGCGGAGTCGACGGCCGCGAACAGGCCACCGACCAGCACCAGCAGGGCGGCCAGCAGGATCAGGACGAAGTCACCGGTCACGGGCGGTCACGAATCACTGGGCCGGGCCGTCGACAAACCCGGTCTTGCCGAGTAGCCGCTGGTCACGGTCGGCCAGCACGGCCTCCCGCTCGATGCGGCGCAGGTCCTCGTACCAGTCCTCGAGGAGGCTGTTCTGCAGCGCGAACATCTCCTTCTCCTCCTCCGGTTCGGCGTGGTCGTAGCCGAGGAGGTGCAGGACGCCGTGCACGGTGAGCAGGGCCAGTTCGTGCGCGGTTGCGTGACCGGCCTGGGCGGCCTGGTCGGCGGCGAACGCCGGGCACAGCACGATGTCCCCGAGCATGGCCGGGCCGGGCTCGGGCGCGTCGGGGCGGCCGCCCGGCTCGAGCTCGTCCATCGGGAACGACATCACGTCGGTGGGGCCGGGCAGGTCCATCCACCGCATGTGCAGGTCGGCCATCGTGTCGAGGTCGACGAGCACCATCGACAGCTCGGCCGCCGGGTGCACGTCCATCTGGGCAATGACGAACCGGGCGACGCTGACCAACTCTGCCTCGGAGACGTCCATCCCGGATTCGTTGGAAACCTCGATACTCATGACTGGCGTTCTCCTCGGGCTGCCGTGCGGGCGGGAAGGATGGCGGGGTCCGACGGGCGGTCCGACAACGGGCGGTCCAACTCTAGCGGCGCTGCGCGCGAACGGACTGCGACCGGCGGTGGGCGCGGTTGCCGAGCGGCACCGCGTCCTCGCGCTCGGTCTCGAAGCGTTCGTAGGCGTCGACGATGTCGCCGACCAGCCGGTGCCGGACCACGTCGGCGCTGGTCAGCTCCGCGAAGTGGATGTCGTCGATGTCGGTGAGGATTTCACTGGCCGCGCGCAGGCCGGAGCGGGCGCCGCCGGGCAGGTCCACCTGGGTGACGTCGCCGGTGACGACGATCTTCGAGCCGAAGCCGAGCCGGGTCAGGAACATCTTCATCTGCTCGGCGGTGGTGTTCTGCGCCTCGTCGAGGATGATGAACGCGTCGTTGAGGGTGCGGCCGCGCATGTACGCCAGCGGCGCCACCTCGATCACCCCGGCCGCCATCAGCTTCGGGATGGCCTCGGGGTCCATCATGTCGTGCAGCGCGTCGTGCAGCGGCCGCAGGTACGGGTCGATCTTCTCGTGCAGGGTGCCCGGCAGGAAGCCCAACCGCTCGCCCGCCTCGACAGCGGGCCGGGTCAGGATGATCCGGCTGACGTTCTTGGACTGCAGGGCCTGCACGGCCTTCGCCATCGCCAGGTAGGTCTTGCCGGTGCCGGCGGGGCCGATGCCGAACACGATGGTGTTCGCGTCGATCGCGTCCACGTACCGCTTCTGGTTGACGGTCTTGGGCCGGATCGTCTTGCCGCGCCGGGACAGGATGTCGAGGCTGAGCACCTCGGCGGGCGACTCGCCGGAGCCGTCGGTGAGCATCCCCACCGTCCGGCGCACCGCGTCGGGGCTCAGGGACTTGCCCCGGCCGACGATGGCGACCAGTTCGGCGAGCACCCGCTCCGCCAGGGCGATGTCCGCACTGGTGCCGGTCAGGGTGATCGTGGTGCCCCGCACGTGGATGTCGGCGTCGAGCAGGGCCTCGAGCACCTTCAGATTCTCGTCGGTGGAGCCGAGCAGCGGGAGCGCGAGTTCGGGGGCGATGTCCATGCGGGCGCGGACCGTGGTCTGCGCGGGACCGTTCCGATCTCTGCCAGGTGACGACACCGAGGCGTTCGACACCGAGGTAACCGTGGTCTCACCCGTTTCGCTGTCTGCACTCACGTACTGCTTAGGCCTGCTTCCCTGCTCCGACGTCGGTGACGTACGCAGTCTATCGCGGTCGCGGCGGGCTTCCCACCGGGTAAGCGCCGGTCACGGCCCGGGCGTGGCGGCGTGCGCACCGAGCCAGCGACGAGCCTCGTCGACGACCTCGGCGGCCCGCTCCGGCGACAACCCCAGGATCACCAGCGCGACCACCCCGAGCGCCTTGCCCGGGTCGTCGACGGCACCGGCGTTCGCCTCCTCGATCAGCCCGAAGGTGATCGACTCGGTCAGTCCGACCAGCACGGACGCGGGCAGGTAGGTAGAGAAGGTCCCGTCGGCCTGGCCTCGTTCGATGATCTCCCGCGCGGGCCCGCGCACCAACTGGATGAGCTCCCGGATCCGTTCCTCCCCGAGTTCACGGCGCGCGAAGGTGAGCAGCATCCGGAACCGGTCGCCGATCGGCCAGGTGAACAGGGCGAGCATCGCGGTGCCGAGGTCGGGACGGCCGGGCATGGCCGGCACCCCGCCGAGCGCGGCGGCCAGCGTGGTGGACGCCTCGTCGACGATCCCCTCGACCAGGGCGTCGCGGTTCGGGAAGTGCCCGTACACGGTCCGCCGCACCACCCCGGCGGCGCGGGCTACGTCGTCCATGCTCGCGTCGGGGTTCGCGGCGAACGCACCGATCGCGGCCTCGATGATCCGCTCCCGGTTGGCACTCGCCTGGCTGCGCCGAGCCCTGACCGGCTTCGCTGCCGCCGTGCGCCCGTCCTTGTCCACCCCCGCAGTCTCGTCCACCCCCGCAGTGTTCCACGGTGATCCGCACCACAACCCGATTGCACATCGATGTGCAACAAACTACCGTCCGCAGGACCTAGATTAACTTGCACATCGTTGTGCAATGCGGTTGCAGAATCCCGGAACGGAGCCCGACCCATGACCCTCCTCACCACGAGGCCCGCCACCGATTCACCGGCGCCCTACCGCTGGCGCTGGGCCGCGCTGGGCGTGCTGTGCCTGAGCCTGTTGATCGTGGTGATGGCGAACACCGCCCTCATCGTCGCGGCTCCGGACATGACCCGGGACCTCCACCTGACCAGCGCACAGCTGCAGTGGGTCATCGACGGCTACACCGTCCCCTACGCGGCGCTGATGCTGCTGGCCGGCGTGATCGGCGACAAGTACAGCCGCCGCGGCGCGCTGCTGACCGGCCTGCTGGTGTTCGGCGGCGGCGCGGTGTTCGGCAGCCTCGCGGACACCACGACCGCGGTGATCGCCGCCCGGATGGTCATGGGCGTCGGCGCGGCGATCATCATGCCCGCGACGCTGTCGCTGCTCGTCGCGACCTTCCCCAAGTCGGAGCGCTCCCGCGCGATCGCCGCGTGGGCGGCTACATCCGGACTGGCCATCGCGTTCGGGCCGCTGCTGGCGGGCTGGATCCTCGAGAGCCACTCCTGGAACGCGACCTTCCTGATCAACGTCCCCATCGCCGCGATTGCGGCCGTCGCCGCACTGGTCCTGGTGCCGCCGTCCCGCGCGGAGGGCCTGGGCCGGATCGACTGGATCGGCGGGCTGCTGTCGGTGGTCGCGATCGGCGCGCTCGTCTTCGCGATCATCAACGGCTTCCACTTCGGCTGGGGCGCAGGCCCCCTCGTCGGCGCCGCCACCGCACTGGTCGGGCTCGCGGCGTTCGTCGCCTGGGAGTTGCGGCACCCGCAGCCGCTGCTCGACGTGCGCAAGCTCGGCGACCGCACCGTCGGCGGCTCCACCCTCGCGGTGCTGCTGCTGTTCCTGTCCGCGTTCGGCGCCATCTACTTCATCGCCCAGGAGTTCCAGTTCGTGCTCGGCTACGGCCCGCTCGAGACCGGGGTCCGGCTGCTGCCCCTCGCCGCGGCGGTGTCGGCGGGCGCGCTGGCCAGCGGCCGGCTCGCACCGCGCATCGGCGTCCGCGGCGCCCTCGTGGGCGGCATGGTCCTCGCCGCGGCCGGGGTGCTGCTGCTGACGCGGGTCGACGGCGGCTCGGGCTACGTCGACTTCCTCGTGCCGCTGGTGCTGCTCGGTCTCGGCGTCGGCCTGAGCCAGCCCCCCGCGACCGACGCGATCATGGGCGCCTTCCCCGACGACGACCTCGGCGCCGCGGGCGGTCTCAACGACACCGCGATCGAACTGGGCGGGTCGCTGGGCATCGCCGTGCTCGGATCCGTCCTGGCCGCCGGCTACAAGGACTCGATCGCCGGCTTCATCGACGGTGCGCCGCTCCCCCAGCTCGGCGGCGACCTCGCCGCCCAGGCCGACTACGCGATGGAGGTGTCCCGCGAGTCGGTCGGCGGCGCCGCGCTCGTCGCCCAGGAGCTGGCAGGCAATCCGTTCTCGGCGTCCTACGCGCAGCCGCTGCTCGAGGCCGCCTCCACCTCGTTCGCGGACGCGATCGCGAGCGCGAGCCTGGCGGGCGGGCTCGCGCTCGCCGTCGGCGCGGCGGCGGTGGCGGCAATCCTGCCGGGGCGGTCGCGGGACTGACGGCCGGCCGGTCCACACTCGGTACCGGAGGGCAGGAGCCGAGCAGATGGAGCAGACGCGTTGATCTCAGTGATGGTGGGCAGCACCGTGCCGGCCGAACACCTCGACAGGGTTCTCGAGCTGTACGGCCGGCTGGTGACGGAGACGCGGAAGGAACCGGGGTGCGTGAGATACGAACTCCTGCAACGCCGGGACGATCCGAGGGAACTGATGCTGGTCGAGGAGTGGGAGTCCCAGGAGCACCTCGACGCGCACACCCGGACGCCACACTTCGTGACCGTCGTCGGGGAACTGGACCGGCTCGAGCGGGCCGCACCGGCACTCATCTACAACCGGGTCCTCTAGACCGGCCGGGCGCAGGACCGGGGCCGGTTACGGCTGGTTGGGAGACGTACCCCTGGGGGTTCGCCCCGCCGAGTCCCCTGCCGGCGCAAAGCTCATCGAATCCACGACCGAACCGTGACGCAGGGTGATCAGGTCGCGGAAGTAGTTCATCCGTAGCCGCCACGGCGCCGCGTCGCCCTGCCTGGGGAAGCTGTCGACCGTGCGCAGCACGTACCCGGCGGCGAAGTCGAGGAACGGCGCCTCCCCCACCGCGGGGTCACGGCGCGGCACGCAGGACGCGTAGCCGGCGGCGTCCATGTGGCCGAGCAGGCGAACGACGTACTCGCACACCAGGTCCGCCTTGAGGGTCCACGACGCGTTGGTGTACCCGATCACGAACGCGAAATTCGGTACCCCGCTGAGCATCATGCCCTTGTATGCCATGGTCTCCGGGAGTGACGCCACCGCGCCGTCGACGACGATCTCGATGCCGCCGAACGCGACAAGGTTCAGACCCGTCGCGGTCACCACGACGTCCGCCGGCAGCCGCTTGCCCGACCGCAGCGTGATGCCGGACTCGGTGAAGGTGTCGATGTGGTCGGTCTCGATCGTGACGTCGCCGTGCCGGAGTGCACGATAGAGGTCCCCGTCGGGAATCAGGCACAGCCGCTGGTCCCACGGGTCGTACCGCGGCGCGAGGTGGGTGTCGATGTCGAAACCCGCACCGACCCGGCCGACCTGGGCCCGCCGGATCACCGACCGCGCGGCCCGCGGGAACCGTTGGCACAGCTCGTAGACCGCCATCGCCCGGACGATGTTCTTGAACCGGGCCACCGCGTAGGCGGCCCGGGCCGGCAGCACCCGGCGCAGCGCCGAGGCCATGGTGTCCCTCCCGGGTGCGGACACGATGTAGGTGGGTGAGCGCTGCAGCATCGTCACCCGGGCACCCAGTTCCGCCAACGCCGGGCCCAGCGTGACGGCGGTGGCGCCGCTGCCGACGACGACCACCCGCTTGCCTGCGACGTCGAGGTCCCCTGGCCAGTGCTGAGGGTGCACGACCCGGCCGGTGAACCGTTCGACACCCTCGAAGTCCGGCGTGTACCCCTCGTCGTAGCGGTAGTAGCCGCTGCAGCCCATGACGAAGCCGGCGGTGAGCGTGACCGGTTCCCCGGTGTCGCGACGCCGGGCCTCGACGGTCCACCGACTGTCCGCGCTCGACCAGGAGATCCGGGTGACCCGGTGCCGGAATCGGATATGCCGGTCGATGCCCGCGTCCGCGGCGGTGTCCCGGATGTACTGCAGGATCGACTCGCCGTCGGCGATCGCCTTGCCGCCCGTCCAGGGCCGGAACCGGTAGCCGAGGGTGTACATGTCGGAGTCGGACCGGATCCCCGGGTAGCGGAACAGGTCCCAGGTGCCACCGATGTTCTCGCGCGACTCCAGGACGGCGTAGGTCCGGTCCGGGAGGCTCGCCTGCAGGTGGTGCGCGGCGCCGATTCCGGAGAGCCCGGCCCCGATGATCACGACGTCGACGTGCTCAGCTGTCGGCTCTGTTCGCATCGCGTGGTTCCTCCGCCCCGGCTTCTCGGACAGCTCCCAGTCTAGTCAGGACGAGATCCCCGGGCCGCTCACGCCGCCATGTCCGGGGCGATCGTCTCCATCTGCTCGAGGACGAGTTTGATCGCGGCCGGCTGCTGGTCCGGCGGGTAGCCGTGCCGCACGAGCAGCCTCTTGATCTGGGAGCGCAGCTTGGCCTTGACGTCGTCGCGCTGGGTCCAGTCGGTCTTGATGTCGCGGCGCATCACGGCGACGAGGTCGCGGGCGATGTCGGCGAGCTTGCCCTCCCCCTGCTCCTCGACGGCGGACGGGTTCTGGCTGACCGCGTCGTAGAAGGCAAGTTCGTCCTGGTCGAGCGGCGGATCGAATCGCTTGCCGCGCTCGGCCTCGAGGGCCAGCTCCTGCGCCATCTCGACCATGGCCGCGATGACCTCCGCCGAGGTGAGCTGACTGTTGGTGTACTTGCGCATCAGTTCCTGCAGCCGCTCGGAGAAGGCGCGCTGGCGGACGACGTTGTGCTTGGCCGCCTTTCGCGACTCCTCGTTGATGAGGGTGCGCAGTGCCTCGATCGCGAGGTTGGGGTTGCGGGCCTGCCGGGTCTTCGTGATGAACTCGACGTTGATGTCCGACAGCGACGGCTTCGGGATGCCCGCCGCGTCGTAGATGTCGAGGACCTCACCGGATTCGACGGACGCCGCCATCAGCGTGCGCAGGGCACGTTCGACGTCCTCGGGGATCACCTGCCCGCGGGCCGCCCGGTCCTCGGCGTCGAACTTGGCCATGTAGACCCGGACCTCTTCGAAGAACTGCGCGTCCCGTACCTGCTCGCGCAGTTCCTCGTGGCTCCCGCAGATCGCCCACACGCGCGAGAGCTGCGAGGAGAACGTCCGGTACCGGGCGGCGAGCGTCTGTTCACCCTCGCCGACCTGGTTCTCGGGGTGCCGCGGATCCCGCAGGTGGTCGACGGCGCCGAGCGCCGCCCGGACGTACGCCTTGGCGTCGGGTTCGTCGCGCTTGGCCCGCCAGTCGTACCCGTGCAGGATGTTCCCGAGTTTCGTGAGCAGATTCTTCGCGGTGTCGACGGCCGTGTCGATGTCGCGGCCGAGCGGCTTGGACTGCCGGTCCGAGTCCGTGTACTCCGCGAGCGCCGCCGCCAGGTGGTCGGCGACGGGCGCGTACGCGACGAGGAGTCCGTCCTGCTTGCCACGGAACGTGCGGTTGACCCGCGCGAGCGCCTGCATCAGCAGGGCACCCTTGAGCGGCCGGTCCAGGTACATCGTGTGCAGGGGCGGGGCGTCGAACCCCGTGAGCATCATGTCCTTGACGATGACCAGTTCGAGTTCGTCGTCGATGTCCTTGAGCCGCTTCTTGATCACCGCGTTCGCCGAGTCACGGCGTACGTGGTCGCTGACCGGCGGCTGGTCGGATGCGGTACCGGAGTAGACGACCTTGATCCGGCCCCGGTCGATCTCGTCGGAGTGCCAGTCGGGGCGCAGCGCCACGATCCGGGAGTAGAGATTCGCGCAGATCTCCCGGGTGCCGCCGACGATCATCGCCTTGCCGGGCGCGGTCGGGTTGTCGGCCGAGCCGACGAACTCGCTCATCGCCGCGCGCCGGGTCTCCCAGTGCGCCACCAGGTCCTGCGCAAGCTGATCGAGCCGCGCGGGCGCACCGTAGACCGCGTTGACGACGGCGACGCTGCGTTCGATCCGCTCCCGTTCGGTGTCGTCGAGTCCGACGGTGACCTCGTCGGCGGTGTCGTCGAGGTCGGCTTCGGTGACCCCGTCGGCGAAGGCGACCTTGACGAGCCTGCTCTCGAAGTAGACGGGAACCGTGGCGCCGTCATCGACGGCGCGGGTCAGGTCGTAGATGTCGATGTAGTCACCGAACACGTCCTGGGTGTTGCGGTCGTCGAAGGACACCGGGGTGCCGGTGAACGCGATCAGCGCGGCGTGCGGCAGGGCGTCACGTAGGTGCCGGGCGTAGCCGTCGAGGTTGTCGTAGTGGCTGCGGTGCGCCTCGTCGACCACGACGACGATGTTCCGCCGGCTCGACAGCAGCGGGTGCCTGGCGCCGGAGTCCCGCTCCTCCCTGGTCCGCCCGAACTTCTGCAGGGTGGTGAAGTAGATGCCGCCGGTGGTGCGGCCGGACAGTTCGGAGCGCAGTTCCTCGCGGCGCCGGACCTGCCGCGGCTGCTCCGGGAGCAGCTGCGAGCGGAGGAACGTCTCGTACAGCTGCCCGTCGAGTTCGGTGCGGTCGGTGATCACCACGATCGTCGGATTGGCCAGCTTCGGATGTCGGATCACCTGTGCGGCATAGAGTTCCATTTCCATCGACTTGCCGGAACCCTGGGTGTGCCAGACCACCCCGGCCCTGCCGTCGGATTCGACGGCGTGCACGGTGGAGCCAACCGCCTTGGTGACCGCGAAGTACTGATGCGGCTTGGCGATCCGCTTGAGCAGGCCGCTGTCGCCCTTGTCGAACGCGGTGAAGTTGCGGAGCAACTGCAGGAAGCGTTCCTGGTTGTAGAGCCCGTCCAGCGCGACTTCCAGCGCCGCCGCCGAGGTGGCCGAGACGGGCGTGCCGTCGTCGTCGACGTTCCACGGCGAGAAGTGGTTGTAGGCGGTGAACGGGGTGCCGTACCTGGCGGTGATCCCGTCCGACACCAGGCTGAACACGGCGTACCGGAACGCGAGCGGGAACTCGGCGACGTAGGTGCACAGTTGCGCGTGCGCCTCGACCAGGCCGGCGTGTTCGCTGCCGGCCCGTTTGAGTTCGACGATGCTGACCGGCATCCCGTTGAGGTACAGCACGAGGTCGAACCGGCGGTGGTGGTCGCCGCGGATGACGGTGACCTGACTGACGGCGAGCCAGTCGTTGTCGTCGGGTTCCGCGGACACCAGCCTGATCGTCGGAGTGACCTCGGCGCCGGTCTCGTCGGTGTAGGTGACCTTGCGCAGTCCTTCGGTGAGATACCCGTGGACGGTGTGGTTCTCGGCGAGCGCATCCAGCGAGCCTGCGGTCGCGACGATCGCCGTCGCCTCGTCGACGGCGTGCGGCGGCAGCGCCGGGTTGAGGCCCGCGATCGCCGCCCGCAGTCGGGGGACGAGCAGGAGGTCGTCCCAGCCGGACCGCTGGCCGGTGTCGGGCGCGATCTCGTTGCCCTGCATCGGCTTCCAGCCGAGTTCACCGAGCGTGTCCAGGGCGAGCTGCTCCCAGTCGGCCTCGGTCAGGCCATGGTCCGCCATTACGGCTCCCTCACTCATGGTCATCAATGTAGATGGACGTGTCGGGTAGGTGGGCGAGCCGGCGGACACGACCACCGACGCCACGATCGTAAGTTTCGCAGCGAAACGGTTATCCGAGACTCACGATAACCCCCCTTATCGATCAATCACTTTGCTCAACTGCTCATGGCGGACACGATTGCGGCACACCACTCGCCCAGTCAGGAGTTGCCGTGAACGACCATCCGAACGCACCGGACGCGGACACCGGGGACCTTCCCGCACCGCTCTCGCGCACCGCACTGGCCGCGCGGATCGGGGCCGGCCTCGTCGCCTGCGTCGCGTTGTCCGGGTTCGCGTTCGCTGTCGATCACGCGGATCGGCAGGTCGGTCGGGCCTTCGACCTGACCGGGCAGGTGTCGGCGACAAGCCCCACCCAACCCGCGGGCGTCGACTGCACCGGGCCCGGCTTCGGCCGAGTGGTGTCCGGCGCCGGTGTCACCGTGCAGACCGCTTCCGGGAATGTGCTCGCCACCGGGCGACTCGACTCCGGCACCGCGACCGGCGACAACTGCACGTTCGGCTTCTCGATGGCCGACGTCCCCCGCAGCCACGACGGCTACCGGGTGACGATCGACCGACTCGGGGGATTCACCGTGTCCGCGAAACAGGCCGAGTGCGGCCTGGTCCTGCTGGTCATGACCTGATCCGGGTCACCGAATCCCCATCCACCCACAGAAAGGGCACGTCATGTCCACACCCCAGGGGCCCGGCCCCAACCAGCCCTATCCGCAGCAGTGGTCCGCCGCGCCGGTTCCGCCGCCGGCACCCAAGAAGTCCCGGAAGTGGCCGTGGATTGTCGGCGTGCTCGCCGCGCTGTTCGTGATCGGCATCGCCACCGGCGGCGACAAGGACGAGGCGACGCCGGCCCCGACCGCAGCGGCACCGGCGCAGGCCGACGGCCAGCCCGTGGCACCCGCAGCGGCGCCGGCTGCCGCTGAGCCCGCGGCGGCGGACACGTCGGCGGCCGGCATCGGAAACCCGGTGCGGGACGGCAAGTTCGAGTTCACCGTCACGAACGTCGAGTCGGGACTGTCCGAACTCGGTGACAACCCGTACCTCGTCGAGAAGGCGCAGGGACAGTTCGTGGTGGTCACGATGACGGTGCTCAACACCTCGGACAAGCCGAAGTCCATCAGCCCCGGCAGCCAGAAGCTGTTCGACGCGCAGGGCCGCACGTTCACCGCGGACCCCACGGCGGCGCTGAACCTCGACACCGATGTCGCGATCTGGGACGAGATCAATCCCGGCAACTCGGTGACGATGAAGATCGTCTACGACATGCCCGCCGATGCGGCGCCCGCATCGATGGAGCTGCACGACTCGATGTTCTCCGGCGGCGCAAAGGTCAACCTGCAGTAGCCGTTCGGATCCCGCCACGGTGCGGTGCGCTCGCTGGGGGGTGAGCGCACCGCACCGTGGCACTGTCACCCCGAAATTCGAAGGTATTGCCCTGAAATGACATTCCCGTCTCGTCGTCGATCGGCGGCGTGATCACGGCGGCGGGAACCGCGCACGATCAAGGCCACGAAGCCGCCGGCGGCCTCGACCTTCCGCATGCGGTGCAGGTGTTGCAGGTCCGTCGCACCGTCACCCACGGCGGCCGGTTGACCTGCTTCATGCGACTTGACGTGGGGCTGTGCGACTTTGCCTGGGTCCTGGGCGTCCGGACAAAATGCACCCGTCCCTACCGACAGCGTCGGACGGCTGGGATAGGTTTCCGGCCATGGCAAAGTTTCCCAAGGTTCAGCAGCAGAACATCGCGGTCTTCGGCGAGTCCGGGTCGGGCAAGACCGTGCTGGTGTCATCGTTCTACGGCCGCACCCAGGAGGGCAACTTCAAGAACGATCTCTGGGACCTCGTTGCCAACAAGCTCGGGCAGGGAGTTCGCCTGTACCAGAACTACCTCGGCATGAAAAAAAACGCACAGACGCCCATGCAAACCCGCTTTGCCAACACCACATACGACTTCTCGGTCAAGCTCAAGGCCGGCGAGTGCGATGAGGAAGAGAAGCGTCCATTCGACGAGTTGCGCCTGGCATGGCACGACTACCCGGGTGAGTGGTTCGAAGACGATCCGAGAAGCGAGGAAGAGGCCCAGCGCCGGATCGACACCTTCAGGACCCTGCTCAGTTCTGATGTCGCTCTTCTCCTCGTGGACGCACAGAAGCTTCTCGACCACCGCGGAGAGGAAGAGAGGTACCTCATGTCCCTCTTCCACAACATTCGCCACGGCTTGGCTCTGCTCAAGGTCCCTCTCCTCGGCGGTGACGGCCCGCTGGTCGAGTTCCCCCGGATCTGGATCCTGTCGCTGTCGAAGGCCGATCTGCTGCCCGACTGGGACGTGAACACGTTCCGTGATCTCGTCATCCTGAAGGCTGCTGGCGAAATCGAGAAGCTGCACTCGACAATCGCGGACATGATCGACACGCCGGACGCACTGTCCATCGGCGAGGACTTCATGCTCCTCTCGTCCGCCAAGTTCAAACTCAAGGCAGACAGCGCCGAGCCCGTCGAGATCGATCTGAAACAGCGCATCGGCCTCGACCTGGTACTCCCCATCGCCTCACTTCTGCCACTGGAGCGCCGGGTCCTGTGGGAGAAGAAGATGGAGCTTCCACTGAAGGTGGCTGACAAGCTCGCTGACGGGGCGGACGTGATCGCAGCGGCCTTGATTGGTGAGAACTTCGCAGTGATCGAGAAGCTCCTGTGGGCGTTCGCCAAGAAGAACCCGAAGGCCGCGATCTTGGTCAAGGCTCTCCCGATGCTCGGTGAAGCGATCAAGATGGTCGGCCCGAAACTCAGGGACATGAACGAGGACGCGCGCGCGAAGCACCAGTACCTGCGGGCCATGCTCACGCAGTTCAAGATCGACCTCGACCAAGCGGTGACCGACAACGTGCTCAAGAAGCAGAAGTGACTGCGGACGAAGTGTCCCGATCACACCTGATCTGGGCGACTCGGGGCCGGAACTGGGGATTTCGATTCCTGCTCGATGCAGGACTACGCGATCCGCTTCCCGAGTACGAGCGCGCATTCGCCGAACTCGCGGACGAACCCGCGGCCTGGTGCCGAAACGGACACGTGGTCGCAGTGCGATTCCCGGACCCGGAGGGGCGACGAGACGCAGCGGGACGAGTCATCCCCCACGAGTTCGTGGTCTTCGGCAACGGGGCCGACGTCGTGAACTCGGTGCACGACGGGGAACAGCACCTGTGGCCACTGGTCGAACAATCCTACGAACACGTGTGGGACGCCGATACGACGCCGTCCGGCGCCGACCTGCGCTTCGAATGAGCCGCCTCAGCTGATAGGTAGGAAAGGCTGTCAAGAGGGCATGGTGAGGCGCCGCCGGGAAGCTACCCCGACGGCGCCTCGTAACCTCCTCGGCGAGTGCGTCGAGGATCCCGGTGTCGGGCACTCGGGCATGCACGGGCGAGGACGGGACTGCGGGCACGACTCGTTCCTGGTTGTGACGATTGTGTCGGAACTTGAATCATCACCGAGACGGTCGTGCCCGCCCCTATCGACGTGTCTCGAACAGCACCTGGTCCCCGAAACTCATTCAGAGCGCCGAGTTGGGCCTCGATCCATGCGCCCGCCATGCTGCCCACGTGATCGGCGCGAGCCGCCTGCAGCGAGTACCCCACCCTGTCGAGGTCTGCGACATCACCTCGAACACCTCGCCGGTCTCCATCTCCTGCAGACGGTCCCGCAGATCCTGATCCAGGCACTCCCCTGAATTGACGGTCGGCGACTAGGTTTCGGCGCCGGGAACCGCGGACAGGTCCGGGCTACCGCCGGCGCTCACAGTGCCACCTCCACCGCACGCTCCGCATCGCGGACGCGAAGCTCGCCCGACATCAGGCGTGGGAGGAGGGTGTCGCGGAGCACCGCCAACTCGACGGACTCGTTCCGCACCCGGCTCACCAACCGGCCCATCGAAGTTATGGATTCCCTCGTCTGAACGCCGATCGCCCTTGGGTCCGGAATCCGCGTTGCCAGAAGATCATCCGGCTTCACACGCTGATGACTGCCAGATGTACCCGCGACCTTCATCTCGAGTTGGGCCGACACATCCGGGTGTCTCAGCACCGCCGCAAGCACCGAGGTCGAAGAGTGCAGACTTTCCAAGACCAGAAACTCAGTTGACGCAAATGCCGGGTGCACCGGCAGCTCTGCCACGTCCCAGATACGCGGGAACCGTGGGTTTAGCTTCGAAATCAACACGCTTGGGTTCTCGATACGGAACTTTGCGCTCTTGATGTCCTGTGACAGCGTGGTTTCCGGGAGCTGCCCGCTGTCGAATGCCGGCAGGCTGTAGTGCGCGATTACATCAGCGCCCATCCTCTCCGGACTACGGCTGACCTTCCGATACTCAACGACCTCGCCGATCGGAACCCACGAATCGCTTAGTCGAACCAATAGGTCTGCCAGATGTAAGGCCGCGTCTGTCAACTTTCGGTTCGCGGCAATCTTGTCGTCGAGGGCGCCGAGGACTTCGGCGATGGCGTCCTGCTCACGCCGGGAAGGGACACACACGTGTAGTGCTTTCGCTTCCGGGTAGTACATCGTCTGATGTGTCGTACCGTAAGCAAACCGACGAATACTCTCCTGCTCAACCATCAAGAGGTAGTGGAGATACCGGCCGGAGAGTTCTGGACCACAAACCCAATTCACAAAATCCTGACTCGTCGCCATCGGTACGCCCATCGTGACTACGTAGCCGACCGATGCAGTCCGCGACAAGCAAACAGTTCCTGCGGGTAAGAGCCGCGCTGATGAATTCGCAAGACCTGCCTCAGTGATGTACTGATTCGTCGTCGAGATAGTCAGTCCATGGTTTGCAGTAGCGTCTCGAACTCCGATCCACGGCACATCACCATCCCAGTAGCTGGACTCAGCTCGCCGAGGGGTATGCCCGCTCTCAAGCCGTGCCAAATCTGTAAGCAGACGCCAATGGAAGCCTTCCGCTGCTTGAAGTTCCGGCATCCCAACACTCAGTGCGTATCGCCCCGGTATGACACCGGAGGCAGCATCGCGTCCTCCAGTTACCGTCACAGACCTAGCCATTGACCCTCCCCAACTGCTCCCGCACAACCGCCTGCAACCGGTCACTCTCGTCGAACTGCGCATACAGCTCCCCGGTGAGCCTGGCAATCTTCTCCTCGATCGGCTCACCGTCGTCCTCGATCGGCGCCGCCCCGACGTACCGGCCCGGCGTCAGCGCGTAGTCGGCTTCCTTGATCTCCGCCAGCTCGGCCGAATAGCAGAAGCCGGGCTCGTCCTCATACAGGGCACCGGCGGCGGATTCCGTTCCGCGCCAGGCGTGCACGGTGCCGGCGATCTTGGCGATGTCCTCGTCGGACAGCGCCCGCTCGGCACGGTCCACCATGTAACCGAGGTTGCGGGCGTCGATGAACAGCACCTGACCCTGGCGGTCGATGGACCCCTTCGGCCCGACGCCCTTGTCCTTCGCGAGGAACCACACGCAGACCGGGATGCCGGTGCTGCGGAACAGCTGCGTCGGCAGGGCGATCATGCAGGACACCAGGTCGGCCTCGACGAGTTGAGCCCGGATCTCGCCCTCCCCACCGGAATTCGACGACATCGAGCCGTTGGCCATCACGATGCCCGCGCTGCCGCGCTCGGCGAGCTTGGAGATGATGTGCTGGATCCACGCGTAGTTCGCGTTGCCGGACGGCGGGACGCCGTAGCGCCAGCGCTTGTCGTCCTCCTTGCGGGTCCAGTCCTTGATGTTGAACGGCGGGTTCGCCAGGACGTAGTCGGCGAGCAGGTCCGGATGCTTGTCCTGGGCGAACGTGTCCTCCCAGCGGTCCCCGAGATTGCCGGTGACGCCGTGGATCGCGAGGTTCATCTTCGCCATCTGCCAGGTGCGCTGGTTGAGCTCCTGGCCGTACACGGCGGCGTCGGTCGCGTTGCCGCCGTGGTGCTCGATGAACTTCTCCGTCTGCACGAACATGCCACCCGAACCGCAGCACGGGTCGTACACGCGGCCGCCGAACGGCTCGAGCACCTCCACCAGCACCCGCACCACACCGGCGGGCGTATAGAACTCGCCACCACGCTTGCCCTCCGCGCGGGCGAACTTCTCCAGGAAGTACTCGTACACCTCGCCGAGCAGGTCGCGCGCCTTCGTCGCGCCCTGACCGGTGAACCGGGTGTCGCCGAGCAGGTTGACCAGCTCACCGAGGCGGCGCTGGTCCACGCCGTCCTTGTTGAAGGTCGCCGGCAGCGTGCCGCGCAGGCTCTCGTTGGCGGCCATCAGGTCATTCATCGCAGAGTCGACGAGCTGACCGACGGTCCTACCCTCGACGCCCGGCGTCTCCTGGATGCCCATCGCGTGGTCTGCGAGGAACTCCCAGCGGGCCTTACCCGGAACCCAGAACACCCCGCCCGCGCGGTACTCGTCCTCGTCGTCGATCAACTGCGCGATCTGGTTCTCATCCATCCCGTCCGCCGCGAGTTCGGCGTGGATCTGCTCGCGCCGCTCGGTGAACGCGTCCGAGACGTACTTGAGGAACACCAGCCCGAGGATCACGTCCTTGTACTGGGACGCGTCCATGGATCCGCGCAGCTTGTCCGCGGCCTTCCACAGCGTGTCCTTCAGTTCCTTCATCGTCGACGGCGCAGCCACGGCGACTTTCTTCTTGGGGGGCATCCTCAGCCTTTCTCGGGTTCCAACACAGTGTCCTCGGCGATGACCAACGCGCCCCTGCCCACCCCGTCGACGACGGTGTCGGTCAGGCGCTCGATCGTCGCAAGTAAGTCCTCGGCCGCCTTCCGGCGGTGTCGCAGGTCTGCCAATGCCGCGGTCACGGCAGGCACCCGCTCCGGGTCGATGCGGGGAATCTCCCACGACCGCCACGGTTTTCCTCGTCGAATCGCACCCGGCGCACGGTCACCGATGCCGGTGGCGCGCAGGTGCCCGGCGATCAGTTCGGGCACCAGACCGGACGCGAGCGGATCCGTCACCCGCAGGATCCGGGCCGGGGCGAGCACGACCGACGACCCCTCGACGTCGACGAGCACCCCGAACGCCGGGCTGGTGCAGAACACGATGTCGCCGGGTTCGGTGTAGCGGCCGTTCGGATACCGCGTGGTCAGCTCCAGCCGGTCGATTCCCCGCGTGCCCAGTGCCCGGTGTCCGAGGACCTCGTCGGTCCCGATCACCCGCACCACACCGGCGGCGGTGTCCGCGTCGGCGTCCACCAGGTCGGCGGCGTCGATGCGATTGCCCGGAACCACGGCGAGCATCTGCGATCGGGCCAGCAGGCCCGCTGACTCCGTCGGCTTCGGATCGGCGGAGCGGTACTCGACGGGCACCGTCAGCCGCGGATCGATCCTCGCTGCGCCCTCGCGGTAATCGCCGACGAGGTGGACCACCCGGCCCGCAAGCTCGGCCCCCGCGGTGCGGGGCCTGGGTTTGCGGTGCGGTCGCGGCGGCAACAGCGACCCGGACGCCAGCGGCACGGCCGTCGGGTACGTCCCGCCGACCCGGAAGGCATGCGCCTTCCTCGACTCCTGCGTACCCATCGCGGCCAGCACATCGGACAGCGCCGCCTCGGTGACGTACTCGTCGATCTCGGCGCCGCCGAGATCCGCCAGCACCGTCCACCGGTCCGCGGGCGGCACCGACACATCGGCGGAGCCGAGCACCCACAGCGCGGTCGACAGTCCGGGCCGCGACACCCGCTGCCCCTCCGGCAGTCGCAACACCGCACGCACCCGATCCGTGCGGAGCAGCGCCGACCGGATCGACTCGGCGTCCCGGTCCGCGAGCGGGTCGACCAGGGCGCTCGCCGGACCGGCGATCACCGCGACCTGTCCGTCCCTCATCTGCAGCGCGAGATCGTCGATCGCGGACAGGATCTGCGCATCCGAGAGGATCGGTGCGCCCGGCGCGGGGAACTGCATCAGGAAGGTCGCCGGGCCGGCGATGCCGTCGCCGTCGATGCTGTCCGGGCGCATCCGCCACTGGTGGACGACAAGCCGACGGCGCGCGAGGCGCGATGCCGCGGTGTCCGACCAGCCGGACATCGCGACCGCGTCCGTGAACTCGGGCAGCAGCGACCGCAGCGTCACCAGCAGGTCGCTGCCGTCGACCGACGGATCGACGAACACCGCGCCCTCCTCGGCGGTCAACGCCGCCGCGATCCGTGCCGCCAACCCGAGGGCGGCGGGGCGGAGTGCGGACTCGCTCAGCTCCCGCATCCCGAGCCGGAAGCGTTGCCGCATCAGCGTTTCGAACGCCTCGGCCGGCGTGTAGGCGGCGTCGACCATCGTGTCGACGTACGCGGCGAGCAACTCGACCTCGCCGCCGAGCCGCTCCACCTCCCGGTACAGGAACCGATCGTCCGGGTCCAGGCCGTCGACCTCGTCCAGCAGGTCGTCGGCATCGAGTTCGGCGAGCTGCACCCCGAGCAAGACCTTCACGCACAGCAGCGCCGTCACCCCCTCCAGGACCGCGTCGGCCGGCAGCGTCGACTCGTGACCGAGCACGGCATGCAGGGCGAGATCCTCGACGAGGGTGTCGCTGTTGCCCAGGCCCCGCGACCGAATCCACTGCACCACCTCGTCCGCCGCGTAGTGATCAACCCGGGACTGCGTGGTGACGGGACTCGGAAACGGGTGCGTCGTCTCCCGGTACCGGGTGATCCACATCGTCACCACCGGCCGCTGCACCTTCGCGAGCGCGGCGATGGCCGGCTTCGACAACAGCAGGAGTGACGCCGACGTACCGCTCATGTGTCGTATCCCTTCCCTACTGTCGAACCGGTCCGGCGCGGCCGATTGCGATCGACGGTAGCGCGAGACACCGACATTACTTGTTGTCACTGCGATAACCCCACTTATCACTGCCACAGTGGTTCTGGGCGCTTGAATGCCCGACTGTTGGTCCCAACACCCGGGACCGACAGGAGCAGCCAGATGACCATCGCAGTGATCCACTCCCGCCACACCGCAGGCACCGAGTCCGAACTCTCGCTCAGCGCGGCGACGACCCTCGACGGCACCACGCTCGCGACCCGCGTCTTCACCAGGGCGGGCACCGGCGACGAGCACCGCCGGGCCACCGCGCTCGACGCCTTCGAGTACGTCCACGAGCACGCAGCCGGAACCGCGAATCCGACGCCGGTCTACGTCAGCGACGCCGGGCTCCGCACCGAACTGCTGGCCGTGGCCGGCTCGTTCACGGCCATCAACCTCGTCGGGGCGCCGCGGGGCCGGATGCCCGCCCTGCTCCTCGCCGCCGCCAACGCGATGTCTGAGCACGTCGCCGACCTCGCGGCGGCCGCCGCTGCCGCCGCTGGGCCGCTGCCCGAGCTCGTCGTCGCGACGGATGCATCCAAGTGCACCCGTCGGCGCGGCGTGGGCGTGGCCTGCGTCCGGGCCGACGGCGTCCGCCGCCAGAAGATGGTCCCCGACGTCGGCTCCGTCCTGGTCGGCGAGCTGCTCGCGATCGAACTCGCCGTCTCCAGTTTCCGGGACCGTCCCCTCCACGTCCTCACCGACAGTCGCGCGGCGCTCGCCTGCCTCGGCTCCGGACACCCGAACCGCGGCGAGGTCGCCAGGACCGTGGACCGCATCCACCACCTGAACCTGGGAGGGCGCGTTCGCTTCTCCTGGGTCCGGGGACACGACGGCCACCCTCTCAACGAGGCGGCCCACCGACTCGCCGTCGCCGCGCGCCGCGGGCACGAGGCGCAGATCGCCCACGAGATCCGTGCGGCCGTCGCGGACAACATCGTCGCTCCGCTCCGCGCGGCTGCCTGACTCCGACGCCCCATCACCCACCACCCCATCAACCGATCACCCTGGAGGTTTCACCATGCGTACCCACACCACCACCCTCGCCGTGTCCGTCCTCGCCGCCGCAGTCACCGTCGGCGCCGCCGGCACCGCGAACGCGGCCGCCACCACGATCCCCGTGGACAGCACGTACATCGTCGGGGTCGACATCGAGCCCGGCCTCTACGCCTCACCCGGTCCGATCGACGGCGACGTCAACTGCTGGGGCACCCGTCTCGCCGGCTTCTCGGGAGAGACGGACGACGTCATCGCCTACGCCTACGGCCACGGCCGGGTCGTGGTGGACATCAAGCCCACCGACGCCGCGTTCGAGAGCTGGAACTGCCTGCCGTGGAACCGGATCGGCGACTCTCCCTCCGCGGCACCCGCTCCCGCAGCACCCGCAGCACCCGCACCCGCGGCGCCCGACCTCACGGTGCCGCTGATCGGTAGCGCTGTCGTCGGCAGCGCCGTGCTGCCTGCCGTCGGCGCGCTGCTCCTCACCGGCTCCGCCGCCGCCTGATCCACACCCTCGACAGGAGACCCCCGATGACCACACTGATCGGCCGCACCCCGC
Organism: Rhodococcus kronopolitis; assembly: GCF_042654025.1. Taxonomy (NCBI): domain Bacteria; kingdom Bacillati; phylum Actinomycetota; class Actinomycetes; order Mycobacteriales; family Nocardiaceae; genus Rhodococcus; species Rhodococcus kronopolitis. The sequence continues at coordinate 490,463 of NZ_JBHSFO010000002.1, forward strand.
TGACGCGCCGCGCCCTGCTGTCCGCCGGAGCGACGCTGACGGTGCTCACCGCACTCACGGGCTGCTCGAGCACCTCGACCACGCCGGAACCGGCGGCCACGTCCTCCGCCACCCAGACGGAGTCCGCGGAGCAGGCCGAGGCCCGGCGACAGACCCAGGCCGCCGCGACCAAGGCGCGCGAGGAGGCCGCGGCGGCGGAGGCCGCGAAGCGTCAGGCCGCGGAGGCCGCGAAGAAGGACCCCGCGACGTACGAGCAGCTCACCGAGCGCGACTTCGCGCTCATCGCCAAGAATCCCGACGCCGCAATCGGACGCAAGGTGGTCGTGTACGGCCGGGTGACGCAGTTCGACTCCGCCACCGGAACGACCCAGTTCCTCGCCCGCACCGCACCTCTCGTGCCCGACAGCGTGTACGACTACGACCAGAACACCCTGGTCGTGGGAGACACCGCCGCACTGATCCGGGACGTGGTCAAGGGTGACCTCGTCACCATGCACGCGGAGGTGCTCGGTTCCTACACCTACGACACGCAGGCCGGCGGCAGTACCACCGTGCCGAAACTGAGCGTCAACATCGTCGAGGTGACCGGTTCGGCCTAACCGGCCCAGGGATCCTCGTCGAGCACCGCCCGCAGCGTCAGGTCCCAGCTGCGGGTGGTGCGGTCGAGGAACGCGTTGTGCCCCTCCCCCGGAACCTCCCACAGCGCGACCCGGTCCCCCGCCGCGCGGGCCGCGTCCACGTAGGCGCGGCTGGCCGCCACCGGCACCTGCGCGTCCTGCGCGCCGTGGATGCAGACGACCGGAACACCGATCGGCACCCGGTGGACGGGTGAGGCGTCGCGGTAGAGCTGCGGCGCGTCCTCGAACGTGGCGCCGAAGAACGCCGCCAGCGCGGCCCCGGCGGTGCGGCCGGCCGCGCGCGCGACCAGATCCATCGCGCCCGCCTGCGCGACCACCCGCTCCGGACGGATCGGCGAGTCCCGTTGCCCGGCAACCCACAACGCCAACTGCGCACCCGCGGAGTGCCCGACGATCCGGACGTTGTCGAGGTCGAGCGGGACCGGCGACAGCGCGGGCAGGACGCTGCCGACGGCGGCCAGCGCGGCCTCCATATCGGCACTGGTCTGCGCCCAGCCGCCGCCCGCGCCGACCCGGCGGTACTCGACGTTCCACGCCGCGACCCCGAGCCGGGACAGTTCGACGGCCAGGCTGGTCGCCAGGTTCAGGTGGAAGTCGGCGCTCCAATAGCCGCCGTGGACCAGCATCACCACCGGCACCGGCTCGGCGACCGGGGTGGCGGGCAGGTACAGGTGCCCGAACTGCTGCGGCTCGGGTCCGTAGTCGACGCGTTGGCGTGGCACGGCCGCTACTGGAGGGGCCGCGCGGCCCAGCGGTCGGTGAGCACGCCGAGCGCGCCCAGCGCCACCGCGGCCGCCGTCGAGGTCCGCAGCACCGTCGGGCCCAGGCGCACCGCGACCGCGCCGGCGGCCGTCAGCGCCTCGACCTCCGCGTCGTCCAGTCCGCCCTCGGGCCCGACCACCAGCACCAGCTCCGCGACGCCGTCGAGCGACAGCCCGGCCAGCGCGGTGGTGGCCGACTCGTGCAGCACCCCGACGACGCCGCCGCCGGCGGTCACCCGGGACACCAACTCGACCACGGCCGCGGTGCGATGCAGCTCGGCGACCTCCGGAATGTGCGCTCGCCGTGACTGTTTCGCGGCGGCGACCGCGACGGCCTGCCAGCGGGCGACGCCCTTGACCGCCTTCGGGCCCTCCCACCGGGCCACGCAACGCGCCGACTGCCACGGGACGATCGCGTCGATCCCCGCCTCGGTGGCGAGCTCGACGGCCAGCTCGGACCGCTCCGCCTTGGGCAGTGCCTGCACCAGCGTCACCGTCGGCGTCGCGGCCGGCAGCTCGTCGCGTTCGCGGATCTCGAGGTCCAGCCGGTCCTTGCCGACCTCGACCACCACCGCGCGCGCGATCGCGCCGCGGCCGTCGGCGAGCACCAACTGCTCACCGACCCGGATCCGGCGCACCGTCGCGGCGTGCCTGCCCTCCTTGCCGTCGAGCACGGCGACCGCCCCGACCGGCGGCAACGGATCGAGGTAGAAGACCGTCGCGGCCATGATGTACCCGCCCGACCCGTCAGCGACCGCTGAAGGCGTCGCGCAGCCGGGAGAACAGTCCGCCGTTGTGCTGCGACCCGGTGGTGACGACCTCGGCGAAGTCCTTCTCGCGCAGGTCCTTGAACTCACGCAGGGCGGCGGTCTGCTTGCCGTCCAGGCGGTTGGGCACCACCACCTCGAGATGGGCGTGCAGGTCGCCGCGGATCCCCGAGCGCAGCTTCGGCATGCCGTGCCCGCGCACCGACTCGACCGTGCCGGGCTGGGTGCCGGCCGGGATGGTGATCTCGGTCGGCCCGTCGAGGATGGTCTCGATGGTGACGGTGGTGCCGAGCGCCGCGTCGACCATCGGCACCCGGATGGTGCAGTGCAGGTCCTCGCCGTCCCGGACGAAGGTCTCGTGCGGCTGCTCCTGGACCTCCACGTACAGGTCGCCTGCCGGTCCGCCGCCGGGGCCGACCTCGCCCTGCGCGGTGAGCCGGATGCGCATTCCGGTGCTCACGCCGACCGGCACCTTGACCGCGATGTCGCGGCGGGCCCGGACGCGGCCGTCGCCGCCGCACTTGTGGCAGGGATCGGGGATGGTCTCGCCGGCGCCGCGGCAGGTGGGGCACGGCCGCGAGGTCATCACCTGACCGAGGAACGAACGCTGCACCGACTGCACCTCGCCGGCGCCGGCGCAGGTCTCGCAGGTGACCGGCTTGGAGTCGCCGTTGGTTCCGGATCCGGTGCAGCTGTCGCACAGGATCGCGGTGTCGACGGTGATGTGCTTGGTGACGCCGGTCGCGCACTCGTCGAGCGTCAGCTTGGTCCGCAGCAGCGAGTCCGCGCCTGGCTGCACCCTGCCGCGCGGCCCGCGCGAGCCGCCGCCGCCCGCGCCACCGAAGAACGCCTCGAACACGTCGCCGAGCCCGCCGCCGAAGCCGGCCCCGCCGAAGCCGCCGCCCCCGCCGCCGCCCTGCTGCAGCGGGTCTCCGCCGAGGTCGACGATGCGGCGCTTCTCCGGGTCGGAGAGCACCTCGTAGGCGGTCGAGATGTCCTTGAACCTGGCCTGCGCGGACTCGTCCGGGTTGACGTCGGGGTGCAGCTCCCGGGCCAGCTTGCGGTAGGCCCGCTTGATCTCCTGGTCGGTCGCCTTGGACCCGACTCCCAGCAATCCGTAGTAGTCCCGTGCCACGTTCTTTTCTCGCCCTCGTCGATAGATCAGCTTGCAGAAGAAATCGGTCAGTAGTGGGCCGGTACGGCCCGTGCGGCGCGGCGATCCGCGCGCGGTTCAACGCTCGGCGAGCACCTCACCGATGTACCTGGCAACGGCTGCCACCGAGGCGATTGTTCCCGGGTAGTCCATTCGAGTGGGCCCGAGCACACCCATGCCGCCGAACACGTTGCCTGCGGTGCCGTAGCCGGTGGTGATCACGGAGGTACCGCGGATCTCCTCGACCTGTGTCTCCTCGCCGATCCGCACCGTGACGGTGCCGGCGTCGCCGGTCGCGGCGAGCAGCTTGAGCACCACCACCTGCTCCTCGAGCGCCTCGAGCACCGAGCGCATCGAGCCCGGGAAGCCGGTGAAGTCCGCGGCGTTGCGGGTCAGGTTGGAGGTGCCGCCGAGCACCAGCCGCTCCTCGTGGCGCTCGACCAGGGTCTCGACCAGCACGGTCGCCGAGCGCACGACGGCGTTGCGCAGGTTGTCGGGGGCCTCGGCCGCCAGCTCGGAGACCGCGATCGACGCGGCCGCCAGGCGCTTGCCCTCGAGCGCGCCGCCGAGCAGGTCCCGCAGCCGGGACAGGTTCTCGTCGTCGATCGCGTCGCCCAGCTCGACGATCCGCTGGTCCACCCGGCCGGAGTCGGTGATCAGCACCAGCAACAGCCGCGCCGGGGTCAGGGCCACCACCTCGAGGTGCCGCACCGACGACGCGGACAGCGTCGGGTACTGCACGACGGCGACCTGACGGGTCAGCTGCGCCAGCAGGCGCACCCCACGACGCAGCACGTCGTCCAGGTCCACCCCGGACTCGAGGAACTCGAGGATCGCGCGGCGTTCGGCGGGCGAGAGCGGCTTGACCTCGGCGATCCGGTCGACGAACTGCCGGTAGCCCTTGTCCGTCGGGACCCGGCCGGAGCTGGTGTGCGGCTGCGCGATGTAGCCCTCGGCCTCGAGCACCGCCATGTCGTTGCGGATGGTCGCGCTGGAGACGCCGAGGTTGTGCCGCTCGACGAGCGCCTTCGAGCCGATCGGTTCCTGGGTGGACACGTAGTCGGCGACGATCGCCCGCAACACCTCGAAACGTCGGTCATCGGTACTCGACACGTCAGCTCACCTCCGTTTCCCCGGGTCACACGACCGGTCGTCCGGGCATGCATCTCTCCGTGCGGGGCGTGCAACACACCCCGCTGTCAGTGACCACTCTAATCTCCTGGCACACCCGCCCCGCCGAGGCCTTACTGTGGTGCCGCGAAGCGATCCCCCTTCGAGTGCCACACCGGCACACCACCGACTACCGCGACGGATGCAGCAATGATTTTCAAGGGCGTGAGAGACGGCAAGCCGTACCCGGAGCACGGTCTCTCGGTCAGTGACTGGTCCAAGATCCCGCCCCGCCAGGTGCGCCTGGACGAGATCGTCACCACCACGAAGGTGCTGGAACTGGACCGACTGCTGTCCGAGGACTCCACGTTCTACGGCGACCTGTTCCCGCACGCGGTGCAGTGGGACGGCGTGATCTACCTCGAGGACGGCCTGCACCGGGCGGTGCGCTCGGCACTGCGCAACCGGGTGGTCCTGCACGCCAGGGTCTTCGACTACGACGCCCTGCGCTGACCTGCCGCCGACCCAGCGCTCGGTCGTCGATCCGGGCGCCTCGACGTGAAGGGCGACAGCGCGCGGCTCGCGCACGGGTTGCAGCTCAGGCCAGGTCGGGCGCCGTCAGGATGTCGCGGACCACGCCGTCGGCCAGCAGCCGACCCCGGTCGGTGAGCACCAACCTGTCGCCGTCACGGACCAGCCGGCCGTCCTCGACGGCCAGTTCGGCGGCGGCGAGTTCGCCTGCGCTCAGGTCCGCAGTCGGCAGCCCGGTCCGCAGCCGCAACGTGAGCATCACCCGCTCGGTGTGCTGGTCCTCGGCACCGAGCACCTCGCTGCCGCCCACCGGCAGCCGACCCGCCGCCAACTGGTCGGCGTAGCGCGCCGGGTGCTTGACGTTCCACCAGCGCACCCCGCCGACGTGGCTGTGCGCACCGGGGCCGGCGCCCCACCAGTCGCCGCCGTCCCAGTAGCCGAGGTTGTGCCGGCAGGCCGCGGTGTCGGTGGCCGCGGCATCGCCCGCCGCCCAGTTCGACACCTCGTACCAGGTCAGACCGGCCCGCGAGAGTGCCGCGTCGATCCGCTCGTAGCGGGAGGCGAGCACGTCGTCGTCCGGGGCCGGCAGTTCGCCGCGGCGCACCCGACGGGCCAGCGCGGTGCCGTCCTCGACGATCAGCGCGTACGCCGAGACGTGGTCGACGCCCGCGGAGAGCACCGCCTCCAGCGTGGCGTCCAGGTCCTCGTCGCGCTCGCCCGGCGTGCCGTAGATCATGTCGAGGTTGACGTGCCCGAACCCGGCCGCGCGGGCCTCGAGCGCGGCGGCCACCGCGCGGCCCGGGGTGTGGGTGCGGTCGAGCACCTTGAGCACGTGCTGCGCGGCGGACTGCATGCCGAGCGAGACCCGGGTGTACCCCGCGTCTCGGATCCGGCCGAAGAACTCCGGCGTGGTCGACTCCGGGTTGGACTCGGTGGTCACCTCGGCGCCGGCCGCCAGCCCGAAGCTGCTCCGGACCGCCCCGAGCACGTCGGCCAGCCCGTCGCCGCCGAGCAGCGACGGGGTGCCGCCGCCGACGAACACCGTCTGCGCGGCCGGCACCTCGCGGCCGTCGGCGCCGAGCATCACGGCGGCCGCGTCGAGCTCGCGACGCAGGCCCTCCAGCCAGGACTGCGGCGATGCTGAGCTGCCCAGCTCGCCGGCGGTGTAGGTGTTGAAGTCGCAGTAGCCGCAGCGGGTCGCGCAGAACGGCACGTGCACGTAGATCCCGAAGGGCCGCGTCCCCACCCCGGCCAGCGCGCTCTCGGGCAGCGCGAAGTCCAGGTCCGCGGTCGTCTCGGGCATCGATCCACTCATCTTGCGTCCACTCCGCCGGTTGCACTCACCCCTCCAGTCTCCCATCGCCGCGGACCGACCCCACCACCGGCGAAATGCCCGGTCAGCGACGATCGCGCCGCGCTATGTCGCAGATCACACCGACCCCTGCCAGCGCATTTCCCCCGAAATTGGGGGAAATGCCGGAGGGGGGTCGGTTTTACCGAGGTGATCTGGCATGATTTCCCACGTGACCGGACTTGAGACCATGCTCGTGGCGCGACGCCACGTCGACCTCAAGCGCGTCTGTAGCTGTCTGCCCTTCTCTGCGTAGACGCATTCCGCCAGCCCCCTGTTGTCCCGGCCGGTCTCGGATGTGGCTCGGGACAGCCCTCTCGGTGACCACATACCTGCACGTAAGACCGGCGCCCTAGATCATGGAGCGCCCGATGTCGCAGACTGTCGACACTTCACCTCCCAGCAACGCCGAGTCCCCGCCCCCGGCCCGCGCGCGCTCGGCCCGTCCCGCCAAGACCCGCGCCGAGGGCCAGTGGGCCCTCGGGTACCGCGAGCCCCTCAACGCCAACGAGCAGGCCAAGAAGGACGACAACCCGCTCAACGTCCGCGCCCGCATCGAGAACATCTACTCGAAGCAGGGCTTCGACAGCATCGACAAGTCCGACCTGCGCGGCCGGATGCGCTGGTGGGGTCTCTACACCCAGCGCGAGCAGGGTTACGACGGCACCTTCACCGGCGACGAGAACATCGACCTGCTCGAGGCCCGGTACTTCATGATGCGGGTCCGCTGCGACGCCGGCGCCCTGAACGTCGCGCAGCTGCGCACCCTCGGCGGCATCTCCACCGAGTTCGGTCGCGACACCGCCGACCTCTCCGACCGCGAGAACGTCCAGTACCACTGGATCGAGATCGAGAACGTCCCGGAGATCTGGAAGCGCCTCGAGTCCGTCGGCCTGCACACCACCGAGGCCTGCGGCGACTGCCCGCGCGTGGTGCTCGGCTCCCCGCTGGCCGGCGAGTCCCTCGACGAGGTCCTCGACCCGACGCCGGCGATCGACGAGATCGTGCGCCGCTACATCGGCAAGCCCGAGTTCTCGAACCTGCCCCGCAAGTTCAAGACCGCGATCTCCGGCCAGCAGGACGTGGTGCACGAGATCAACGACGTCGCGTTCGTCGGCGTCAACCACCCCGAGCACGGCCCCGGCCTGGACCTGTGGGTCGGCGGTGGCCTGTCCACCAACCCGATGCTCGCGCAGCGGCTCGGCGCCTGGGTGCCGCTCGACGAGGTGCCGGACGTGTGGGAGGCCGTGGTCTCGGTCTTCCGCGACTACGGCTACCGCCGGCTGCGCTCCAAGGCGCGGCTGAAGTTCCTGGTCAAGGACTGGGGCATCGAGAAGTTCCGCGAAGTGCTCGAGACCGAGTACCTGGGGCGCAAGCTGATCGACGGCCCGGCACCGGCGAAGCCGGAACGGCCGATCGACCACATCGGCGTGCAGCGACTGCGCAACGGGCTCAACGCGATCGGCTTCTCCCCCATCGCGGGCCGGGTGTCGGGCACCATCCTGACCAAGGTCGCCGAGGCGGTCGCCGCGGTCGGCTCCGACCGCGTCCGCTTCACCCCGTACCAGAAGCTGATCGTGCTCGACGTGCCCGACGACAAGGTCGAGTGGCTGATCGAGGAGCTCAAGCCCCTCGGCCTGCACGGGCGACCGTCGCACTGGCGGCGAAACCTGCTCGCGTGCAGCGGCATCGAGTTCTGCAAGCTGTCCTTCACCGAGACCCGCAAGCGTTCGCAGGTGCTCGCGCCGGAGCTCGAGGAGCGCCTGGCCGACATCAACGCCAGCCTGGACGTGCCGATCACGGTGAACATCAACGGCTGCCCCAACTCGTGCGGTCGGTCCCAGATCGCCGACATCGGGTTCAAGGGCATGCTCGTCGACGACGGCGAGGGCAACCAGATCGAGGGCTTCCAGGTGCACCTGGGCGGCAGCCTCGGCCTCGACGCCGGCTTCGGCCGAAAGCTGCGCCAGCACAAGGTGACCAGCGAGGAGCTGGGCGACTACATCGAGCGCGTGGTGCGTCAGTTCGTCGCGCACCGCACCGAGGGCGAGCGCTTCGCCGAGTGGACTGTCCGAGCAGAAGAGGAGCACCTGCGATGAGTATCGACCTTTCCGCCGCCACCGCGGACGACCTGAAGGAGCTCGCCGCGCAGGGGGCGGCGAACCTCGACGGAGCGTCGGCGCTCGAACTGCTGCAGTGGACCGAGGACACCTTCGGCGCCCCGACCGCAGGCGAGCGGTCCGGCTTCATCGTCGCGTCGAACATGCAGGACGGCGTGCTGGTCCACCTGGCCACCCAGGTGCACCCCGGCGTCGACGTGCTCTTCCTCGACACCGGCTACCACTTCGCGGAGACCATCGGCACCCGCGACGCCGTCGAGGCGGTCTACGGCCCGCGGATCGTGAACGCCGCGGCCGCGGCCAGCGTCGCCGAGCAGGACGCGGCCGAGGGCAAGGACCTCTTCGCCCGCGACGCCGGCCGCTGCTGCGCGCTCCGCAAGGTCGCGCCGCTCAAGTCCACCCTTGGCAGCTACCGCGCCTGGGTCACCGGGATCCGGCGGGTGGAGGCCCCCACCCGGGCCAACGCGCCGCTGATCTCGTTCGACGACGCCTTCGGCCTGGTGAAGATCAACCCGATCGCCGCCTGGTCCGACGACGACATGCAGGCCTACATCGACGAGCACTCGATCCTGGTGAATCCGCTCGTCGACGAGGGCTATCCCTCCATCGGGTGCGCACCCTGCACCGCCAAGCCAGCACCCGGCTCCGATCCGCGCAGCGGACGGTGGGCCGGCCAGTCCAAGACAGAATGCGGGTTGCACTCCTCATGACTGCTGAATTGACCGACATCCGACCGCTTCTCGACGGCAACTCCTTCGACACGTTGGATGCCCTCGAGTCCGAGGCCATCCACATCTTCCGGGAGGTGGCAGGCGAGTTCGAGCGCCCGGTGATCCTGTTCTCCGGCGGCAAGGACTCCACGGTGCTGCTGCACCTGGCGATCAAGGCCTTCTGGCCTGCGCCGGTGCCGTTCGCACTGCTGCACGTGGACACCGGCCACAACCTGCAGGAGGTGCTGGACTTCCGCGACCACGTCGTCGCCAAGTACAACCTGCGCCTGCACGTGGCCAAGGTCGAGGACTACCTCTCCGACGGCCGGCTCACCGAGCGTCCCGACGGCATCCGGAACCCGCTGCAGACGGTGCCGCTGCTCGACGCGATCGCCGAGAACCGGTTCGACGCCGTGTTCGGCGGCGCCCGACGCGACGAGGAGCGGGCCCGCGCCAAGGAGCGGATCTTCTCGCTGCGCAACTCGTTCGGGCAGTGGGACCCCAAGAAGCAGCGCCCCGAGCTGTGGAACCTGTACAACGGGCGGCACTCCCCCGGCGAGCAGGTCCGGGTGTTCCCGCTGAGCAACTTCACCGAGCTCGACATCTGGCGCTACATCGCCCGCGACGACGTCGAGCTCGCCAGCATCTACTACGCCCACCAGCGCCCGGTCTACCAGCGCGACGGCATGTGGATGACCCCGGGCGTGTGGGGCGGACCCGCCGACAACGAAGAGCTGCAGACCCTCTCGGTGCGCTACCGCACCGTCGGCGACGGCTCGACCACCGGCGCGGTGCTCTCCGAGGCCGCCGACAACGACGCGATCCTCGCCGAGGTCGCCGCGTCCCGACTGACCGAACGCGGCGCCACCCGAGGCGACGACCGAGTTTCCGAGGCGGCCATGGAAGACCGCAAGCGAGAGGGCTACTTCTGATGAGCGACCTCCTTCGACTGGCTACCGCCGGTAGCGTCGACGACGGCAAGTCCACCCTGGTGGGCCGGCTGCTGTACGACACCAAGTCCGTTCTCGCCGACCAGATCGACGCCGTGACCCGCGCGTCGGTGGACCGCGGCCTGGACACCCCCGACCTCTCGCTGCTCGTGGACGGCCTGCGCGCCGAGCGCGAGCAGGGCATCACCATCGACGTCGCGTACCGCTACTTCGCGACGCCGAACCGCACGTTCGTGCTCGCGGACACCCCGGGCCACGTGCAGTACACCCGCAACACCGTCTCCGGCGCGTCCACCGCGCAGCTGGTGATCCTGCTGGTCGACGCGCGCAAGGGCGTCATCTCGCAGACCCGCAAGCACGCGGCCGTGCTCGCCCTGCTGGGTGTGCCGCGACTGGTGCTGGCGGTCAACAAGATCGACCTCGTCGAGGACCCGGCGCAGGTCTACGCGGACATCTGCGCGGAGTTCACCGCGCTGACCTCCTCGCTCGGCTGGGCGGCGGAGGACGTGCAGGAGATCCCCGTCTCCGCGCTGCACGGCGACAACGTCGCGGTCCGGTCCGAGAACACGCCGTACTACGACGGTCCGACCCTGATCGAGCACCTCGAGTCCATCCCGGTGGACGCCGAGCCGCACCGGGTAGGCCTGCGCTTCCCCGTGCAGTACGTGATCCGCCCGCGCACCGCCGAGTTCCCCGACTACCGGGGCTACGCGGGACAGGTCGCGGCCGGTTCCGTCCGGCCCGGTGACGACGTGGTGATCCTGCCGTCCGGGACCCGGACGACGGTCGCCCGCGTCGACACCGCGGACGGCCAGCTGGACGTCGCGCACGCCGGCCGCAGCGTCACGCTGATCCTGGCCGACGACGTGGACGTCTCGCGCGGCGACACCATCGCCTCCGTCACGGACGCGCCGGCGGCGATCGGCGAGTTCGACGCCACCGTCTGCTGGCTCGCCGAGAAGCCGCTGCGCCCCGGCGCCCGGCTGCTGCTCAAGCACGGCACCCGCACCACGCAGGCGATCGTCGGGTCCATCGTCGAGCGCTTCGACGAGCAGGACCTCACCACGGAGCAGCTGCCGGAGACGTTGGAGCTCAACGAGATCGGCAAGATCTCGGTGCGCGTCGCCGAGCCGATCGTGGCGGACGACTACCGCCTCAACCGGCACACCGGCAGCTTCCTGCTGATCGACCCGGCGGGCGGCAACACGCTGGCCGCCGGACTGGTCGGCGACGCCATCGCGGCCATCGAGCTGGGCGAGCGCGTCTAGCCGTGTCCCCCACGCCGGCCGTCCCGCTGATCGCTGTCGCCCACGGCAGCCGCGACCCCCGCTCCGCGCGGGCGGTCGCGGCCGCCGTGGCGGCGATCCGTGCCCGACGGCCGGACCTGGACGTGCGGCTGTGCTTCCTGGACCTGTCCGCACCGTCGGTGGACCAGGCGCTCGACACCCTTGCCGCGCAGGGGCACTCGGCCGCCGTGGTGGTGCCGCTGCTGCTGGGCAGCGCGTTCCACGCCCGGGTGGACCTGCCCGGCCTGCTGGCGGCCGCGCGGCGCAGGCATCCCGGCCTGAACCTGGTCCAGGCGGACGTGCTCGGCGACGACGACCGCCTGGTCGCCGCGGTCCGGGACCGCGCGATGACCGCCGGTGCCGCGCTCGACGACCCCGAGGTGGGGGTGCTGCTCGCCGCCGTCGGGTCGTCGTCCGAGTCCGCCAACGACCGCACGAGGGCCGTCGGCCCGCGGCTGCTGGCCGGCACCTCCTGGTCCGGCGCGGCGACCTGCTTCGCCACCGCCGGACCCACACTGCCGGAGGCGCTCTCGCGCCTGCGGTCCCGGGGCGCCCGCACGATCGTGATCGCACCCTGGTTCCTGGCCCCCGGCCTGCTCACCGACCGCATCGACGCCGCCGCCGATGTGCACGCGCCCGACGCGTTGCGCGCCGACGTGATCGGTGCACACCCGCTGCTGGCCGAGGTGGCGCTCGACCGCTACCGCGTCGGGGTTGATCTCCTCGCGCCCGCCCGGGTCGAGCTCTCCGCCTGACCCGACCGCGCTACGGCGCCGGATCCGAAACACCGGCGAATGACTCGTGTGTTGACACCGGGCTCTAGGTCTGTTGCCATGGCACGCGATGATGTCCGGTTGCTGAAGGGGCGAGCAGCACATGACGATCAGGCGATTCGGACGATCCGTGTCCATGCGGGCGGGAGTGTTGGCGGTCGCGCTCGGGGGCGCACTGGCGATCGCATCGGGCCCCGCCACCGCGGCTCCCGACACCGGCTCGTCCGCGCCACCGGTACCGGTCGGCACGACGATCGCGCCGCCCGTCGACTGCCGGCCCAGCAGTGCCCGACCGTATCCCGTGATCGTGTTGCCCGGCGCCGACGGCACCACGGCCGATACCGAGAAGCAGTGGGCAACAATGACCTCCACCCTGGTACAACAGGGTGCATGCACGCTGCTGTACCAGGGTGGGATCATCGACGGACGGCGATGGGCGGGTGACATGCCCGACTCGGCCCGCCAGCTGGCGCAGTTCGTCGCCGAGGTAAAGAAGACCACCGGGGCGGACAAGGTCGACATCGTCGCCCACTCGGCGGGGTCTTTCGTGGCGAACTTCTACCTCAAGGTGCTCGGCGGCGGCCCGGACGTGCACAACGTGGTCCTGCTCGCATCCGAGGCGCGCGGCTGCGACGGCGCGGGATTCCTCACCCAGTACGGGTTGAAGGATCTGCCAGTCACACCGGTGCAGGTACTGCAGGCGGCCCCCTGGTTGTTGCCAGTGCTGACGGCGCTGATGCCCGACATGGGTCCCACACTGCAGTTGTCCCCCGCCTCCGACGTCTATCGGGCGGTGATGGACGGTCCCGTTACCCAGCCTGGGGTGCGTTACGCGGTGATGGCGACCAAGAACGACGCGGTCGCCACCCCCGCCGGACCCTGCTCGTTCATCACCGAGCCCGGTGTCACCAACGATTTCTACGAAGACGTGTTCCCCGGCGGTCCCGCGGTGGACCACTCGAGTCTGCGGTCGAGCCCGGACGCCGCGAATTGGGTTGTGGATCAGCTCTACTCGTAATCCTGCGCCCGTTGTCACACGTCCGTCTTGACTGCTCGGCCTCGTCGAGCCTGCGTTGCAGGTGATCCCGTTCGGAGTCGGTGCCGACCAGACCCAAGGCCGCCCGAGACCGACTACGAACGGAACCCAGTCGAATCGACACGTCCAGGAAGATCCTATGCGGCGTGCTAGGCCGGGATCTCCGGGATGAGAGTGGCCCGGGCGTAGACAGTCTCGCCCTCCTTGAGCTGCAGCGCCTCGCTGTCGCCGCGGGTCACCTGGGCCGCGAACAGGTCGCCGGTGGCCGCGTTGCGCAGGTCCACCCGCACCTCGAACCCGAGGTGCACCACCCGCTCGACGGTGGCGCGGGTGACGCCCGCGGACTCGGCGGTGCCTGCCTTCTGTGCGACCGCCATGCTCGGGTCGCGGCCGACGCGGATGTCGTGCGGGCGGACCAGCTGACCGTTGAGCTTGGCCACCGGGCCGAGGAACGACATCACGAAGTTGTTCGCCGGCCGGTCGTAGAGGTCCCGCGGGGTGCCGACCTGCTCGATCCGTCCCTTGTTGAGCACCGCGATCCGGTCGGCGACGTCCAGCGCCTCCGCCTGGTCGTGGGTGACCAGCACGGTCGTCACGTGCACCTCGTCGTGCAGCCGTCGCAGCCAGGTCCGCAGGTCCTCGCGGACCTTCGCGTCGAGGGCGCCGAACGGTTCGTCGAGCAGCAGCACCTGCGGGTCCACCGCCAACGCGCGGGCCAACGCCATCCGCTGCCGCTGCCCGCCGGACAGCTGCGCCGGGTAGCGGTGCTGGAAGCCGTCGAGGCCGACGATCTCGAGCAGGTCGTTGACCTTCTTGGTGATCTCGTTCTTCGGCCGCTTGCGGATCTTGAGGCCGAAGGCGACGTTGTCGCGCACCGTCATGTGCTTGAACGCGGCGTAGTGCTGGAAGACGAAGCCGATGTCCCGCTTCTGCGGCGGCACCCCGGTGACGTCCTTGCCTGCGATGGTGATGGTCCCCGAGTCGGGGTTCTCCAGCCCGGCGATCGAGCGCAGCAGCGTCGACTTGCCCGAGCCCGACGGTCCGAGCAGCGCGGTCAGCGAGCCGGACGGGATGTCCAGGCTCAGGTTGTCCAGCGCCGCGAAGTCGCCGAAGTTCTTGTTGGCCCCGATCACGGAGATCATGCGTTGGTCCTCTTCCGGTCGAGCAGCGTCATCAGCAGCAGTGTCACCAGGGCGATGCCCATCAGCAGGGTCGCCGCGCAGTACGCGCCGTAGGTGTTGTGGTCGTCGATGTAGCGCGAGTGCACGAGCAGTGTCAGGGTCTGCGAGACGCCGGGGAACCCGGACGAGACCATGATCACCGCACCGAACTCACCGAGTGCGCGGGCGACGGTCAGGACCACCCCGTAGGTCAGGCCCCAGCGGATGGCGGGCAAGGTGATCCGCCAGAACGTCTGCCACTTGGACGCGCCGAGCGTCGCGGCCGCCTGCTCCTGCTCGTCACCGATCTCGTGCAGCACCGGCTCCACCTCACGCACCACGAACGGCAACGTGACGAAGATGGTGGCCAGCACCATGCCGGGCAGCCCGAAGATGACCTGGAAGCCCCACGAGTCGAGGGCACCGAACCAGCCGTTGACGCCCCACAGCAGGATCAGCGAGACGCCCACCACGATGGGCGAGACCGCGAACGGCAGGTCCACCATGGCCTGCATCAGGCCGCGGCCGGGGAACCGTCCCCGGACCAGCGCCAGCGCCGTGATCACGCCGAAGGCCACGTTGATCGGCACCACGATCGCCACGATCAGCAGCGACAGGTTCAGCGCCGAGATCGCCGCGGGGGTGGAGATGGCCTCGATGAAGCTGCCGATCCCGCGCTCGAAGGTGCGCCACAGGATCACCGCGATCGGCACCAGCAGCAGCGCCACCAGGTAGCCGAGCGCGAGCACCCGCATGCTCAGCCGGGTCGTGGTGGAGACGTTCACTGCGCCTGCTCCTGTCGTCTCTGGTTGCGGCCGGCCAGCACCCGCAGCACCAGCAGCGTGAGGAACGCGATCGCCAGCAGCGCCACCGAGATCGCCGCCGCGTCGATCGGCCGGTCGATCTCGATCTTCTGCTGGATCAGCTGCGAGGCCATCTGCGTCTCGTGCGGGATGTTGCCGCCGATCAGCACGACCGAGCCGTATTCGCCGATCGCGCGGGCGAACGCCAGGCCGGCGCCGCCGATCATCGCCGGCGCCAGCGTGGGCAGCACGATCTTCCGGAAGATCGTCAGGTTCCCGGCGCCGAGGGAGGCGGCGGCCTGCTCGACGTCCCGGTCGATCTCGATCAGCACCGGCTGCACCGAACGCACCACGAACGGCAGCGTGACGAACGCCAGCGCCACCACCAGGCCGGGCTGGGTGGCGTTGAGTTCGATGTGGATCGGGCTGTTCGGACCGTAGAGCGAGAGCAGCACGATCGATGCCACGATCGTCGGCAGCGCGAACGGAAGGTCGATGAGCGCGTTGACGATTCGCTTGCCCGGGAACTCGTCCCGGACCAGCACCCAGGCGATCAGGGTACCCATCACCACGTTGATCAACGCCACCACGACAGAGACGCCGATCGTGATCCGCAGCGAGGACAGCGCCGCGGGGCTGGTGACCGCGTCCCAGAAGCCGGCCACGCCGTCCTCGAAGGAGGTCACGGTCAGTGCCGCGAGCGGCAGCAGCACGATGACGCTGAGCCAGAGCATGGCGACGCCGATGCCGAGCGGGCCGACCGTACCGGTGACCGAGGTCCAGCGCGGTCGCCGTCGCCGGGCCTTGCGCGGGGATCCCGGATCCGGCGTCGTGCCGGTCCCCGAGGGATCGCCGAGCTCGAGCACCGGTACCCCCGTCGCTGTGTCAGTTGCGTTGGTCATCGTCAGGTTACTTGCTCGCGTTGTCGTAGATCGCCGCGATGGTGCCGCTGTCCTTCGCGAAGAGCGCGGCGTCCACGCTCTTCCAGCCGCCCAGGTCGGCGATGGTCCACAGCTTCGTCGGCGCCGGGAAGTCGGCGGCGTACTCCGCGGCCACGGCGGGGTCGACGGGACGGAACCCGGACTTGGCCCACAGCCGCTGGCCCTCGGTGGTGAACAGGAAGTCCTTGAACGCGGTGGCCTGCTCGCGGTTCCGGCTGTTCTCGAGCACGGCGACCGGGTTCTCGATCTTGAAGGTGGTCGGCGGGGTGACGTGCTCGACGGGGTCGCCGTTGCGCTCGGCGAAGAGGGCCTCGTTCTCGTAGCTCAGCAGCACGTCGCCGCGGCCCTGCAGGAAGGTCTCCGTCGCCTCGCGACCGGACTTCGGCTGCACCTTGACGTGGTCGTTGACGAGCGCGCTGACGTAGTCGAGTCCCGCCTGCGGGTTCGCGCCGCCGTCGCTCTTGGCCGCGTACGGCGCGAGCAGGTTCCACTTCGCGGACCCGGAGCTGAACGGGTTCGGCGTGATCACCTCGAGGCCGGGGGCGAGCAGGTCGTCCCAGTCCTTGATGCCCTTCGGGTTCCCCTCGCGCACCACGATGGTCACCACCGAGCCGAACGGAATGCCGTGGTAGGCATCGGCATTCCAGTCCTCGGCGACCAGGCCGGCGTCGACGAGCCGGGTGATGTCCGGCTCGACGGAGAAGTTGACGATGTCCGCGGGCGCCCCGTCCTTGACCTTCCGAGACTGGTCACCGGAGGCACCGAAGGACGGCTGGATGTGCACGTCCTGGCCGGCCTCGGTCTCGCCGAAGGCGGGAATCACCGCGTCGAACCCGACCTTGGGCACCGCGTAGGCGAACAGGTTGACGGTGGCGCCGTCGCCGCTACCCGACCCGGCCTCGCCACCCGTGGCGTCGGAGGAGCCTCCGCTGCACCCGGTGAGCGCCAGCGCTCCGGCGGTGACCGCCGCGGTGAGGAGGAGGCCGGAACGGGTAACTCGTGAGCGAATGCTCATTTTCGGTGTGCCTTTCACTACTGCGCCACACGGGCGAGAGGTTTGTCGACCATCGGACCGCACGAACGCCACGCCCCTGGGGGGCGTGGTGTCGGGGTTACCGAGGAAAAAGAGGGTGGTGCCCGCTACGTGGGGCGAACCGACCGCGGCGAGAGCCGAGCGGCGGAGAGATCAACAACAGTCGATGTCGGCGACCGCGAGCATGCCGACACCGATCAACGCCAGTTCATGGCGGACCTGATGCGACAGAGTTGCGGACACGCGTGGAATCTATCAGAGCCCGCGGCTCGGAACTAACCGAGCCGCGGACCGCGGGGACTAGCGGGTCAGCAACCAGCCGACCAGGACGAAGATGATCAGCGCGATCAACGCGAGGGTGACCTTGGAACGGGGCATCAGTGCTCACCCCCGACCGCGGTGGACGGGGGCGGCGCGGGCGCACGGTCACGACCGAGCAACGCGAAGGTCCGGGCGAGAAGCAGATCGGCCCCGAGGGCGATCCCGAAGGCCGCAGGCAGCACCACGACCATCACCAGCAGCAGCTGGGGGACGTACGGCAGGCCGATGAGCCACAGCTCGAGGCCGTCCCACCAGCTGGCAATCTGATTCACGGGCCCAGCTTATCGTTCGCCCGCCCGGGTGGACGCCCGCGCCCGGCGGGCCGATGATGGGCTGATGGGAACGTCCGAGGATGCCGAGCTCCCCGCCAACCTGCCCGCGCTCGTCGAGGACTCGACACGCCGCAGCTCCTTCCCGCCGATCGACGACTACGCGTTCCTCTCCGACTGCGAGAGCACCTGCCTGATCGCCCGCAACGGCGCCGTCGAGTGGATGTGCCTGCCGCGGCCGGACTCCCCCAGCGTGTTCGGCGCCATCCTCGACCGCAGCGCAGGCCATTTCCGGATCGGCCCGTACGGGCAGAACGTGCCTGCCGCCCGGCGCTACCTGCCGGGCGGGCTGATCGTCGAGACCACCTGGCAGACCCCGACCGGCTGGCTGATCGTCCGCGACGCCCTGGTGATGGGGCCCTGGCACAACAACAGCGCCCGCTCGCGCACCCACCGCCGCACCCCCACCGACTGGGACGCCGAGCACATCCTGCTGCGCACGATCAAGTGCGTCAGCGGCACGGTGGAGCTGGAGATGAGCTGCGAGCCGGCCTTCGACTACCACCGCGCCACCGCGCGCTGGGAGTACACGGGCAAGGTGTACGAGGAGGCGACCGCGACCTGCGAGGCCAGCGCGCTCGGTGAGCAGCCCACACTGCGGCTGACGACCAACCTCAAGCTCGGCCTCGAGGGCCGCGAGGCGCGCGCCCGCACCCGGATGTCGCAGGGCGACAACGTCTTCGTGGCGCTGAGCTGGGCCGACCAGCCGATGCCACAGACCTTCGAGGACGCCGCGGACAAGATGTGGAAGACGGCCGAGTGCTGGCGACAGTGGATCAACGTCGGCCGCTTCCCCGACCACCCCTGGCGCGGCTACCTCCAGCGCAGCGCCCTCACGCTCAAGGGTCTGACCTACGCCCCCACCGGCGCCCTGCTCGCCGCGTCGACCACGTCGCTGCCGGAAACCCCCGGCGGCGAACGGAACTGGGACTACCGCTACGCCTGGGTCCGCGACTCCACCTTCGCGCTGTGGGGCCTGTACACGCTGGGCCTGGACCGGGAGGCCAACGACTTCTTCTCCTTCATCTCCGACGCGTCGCAGTCCGAGAACGGGCACCCGGACCCGCTGCAGGTGATGTACGGAATCGGCGGCGAGCACTCGCTCGAGGAGGTCGAACTGCCGCACCTGTCCGGCTACGACGGCGCCCGCCCGGTACGGATCGGCAACGGCGCCTACGACCAGGAGCAGCACGACATCTGGGGCACCATGCTGGACTCGGTGTACCTGCACGTCCGCTCCCGTGACCAGGTGCCCGACGCGCTGTGGCCGCTGCTCAAGCGGCAGGTCGAGGAGGCGATCAAGCACTGGCGCAAGCCGGACCGCGGCATCTGGGAGGTGCGGGGCGAACCGCAGCACTTCACCGCCTCGAAGGTGATGTGCTGGGTGGCGCTGGACCGCGGCGCCAAGCTCGCCACCCTGCACGGCGAGAAGTCCTACGCGACGCAGTGGGCGGCGATCGCCGACGAGATCAAGGCCGACGTCCTGGCGCACGGCGTCGACGAGCGCGGGGTGTTCACCCAGCGCTACGGGGACCCGTCGCTGGACGCCTCGCTGCTGCTGGTGCCGCTGGTGCGGTTCCTGCCCGCGGACGACCACCGGGTGCGCGCGACCGTGCTGTCCATCGCCGACGAGCTGACCGAGGGCGGACTGGTGCTGCGGTACCGGGTGGAGTCCACCGACGACGGCCTGACCGGCGAGGAGGGCACCTTCACCATCTGCTCGTTCTGGCTGGTCTCGGCGCTGGTCGAGATCGGCGAGCTGCCGCGGGCCAAGCGGCTGTGCGAGCGACTGCTCGGGTACGCCAGCCCGCTCAAGCTGTACGCGGAGGAGATCGACGCCCGCAACGGCAGGCATCTCGGCAACTTCCCGCAGGCGTTCACGCACCTGGCCCTGATCAACGCCGTCGTCCACGTGATCCGTGCCGAGGAGGCCGCCGACTCCGGCACCTTCCAGCCGGCGCACTCCCCCACCTAGGCCCGCTCGCCGCCGACCGAACGTGACGGTCGGCCAGGCCCGTGTTCGGGACTCGGGGCCCGCGTTCAGCCGAACCGGCGCAGCAACCGCTCGGCGTCGGCCGCGATCGCCCGCACCACCTCGCCGGCCGGACGTTCCGCGGTCACCAGGCCCGCGGCCTCGCCCGCGTACACGACGCCCTGCCGGGGGTCGGCCGGATCGTATGCGGCCGACAGGGTCTCGTTGTCGGCGCCGCGGCCGTCCCACCTGTCGGTGTAGTCGTTCGCCAGCGCCCGGCCGCCCCAGCGGGCCGGCCACGGCTGATCGCGCGCCTGGTCGAAGACGGAGGTGTACACCGTGTCGGCGCTGCCGGCCTCGACCAGTCGCCGCCGCGCGTAGTCCGGGCCGATGGTCTCGGGGCTCGCGAGCAGCGCGGTGCCGATCAGCGCGCCCTCCGCGCCCGCGGCGACGACCGCGGCCAGGCCGCGCCCGGTGCCGATACCGCCGGCCGCGAGCACCGGCAGGCTGGTCGCCTCGAGCACCTCCTGCAGGAGCGGCAGCGTCCCGATCCGGCCGGTGTGCCCGCCCGCCTCGCCGCCCTGCGCGATGACGAAGTCGACACCCGCGCGTTCGACGACGCGCAGGTCCTCGACGGTGTTCACCTGCGAGACCGCCAGCGCGCCCGCCGCGTGCACCCGCTCGACGTAGGGCGCCGGGTCGCCGAACGAGAGGGAGACCACCCGGGGCTTCTCGGCGAGCGCCGCCCCCAGCAGCGTGTCGTCGTCGTCGAGCGCCCAGGTCATCAGCCCGATGCCCAACGCACCGCCACCGATCTCGCGCACCACCGCGGACTCGGCGGCAATCCACTCCGGGGTGGCGTACCGCGCGGCGCCGAGCAACCCCAGCCCGCCGGCCCGGGTGACCTCGCCGGCAAGCCTGCCGCCGGCCCGGCCGCCCATCGGCGCACCGAGGATCGGCACCTCCAGTCCCAGTTTACGGGTCAGCCAGGTGTCGATCACGGTGCGCTCCTTCGGCTTCGGGACGGCCAGGCCGCGGGCCGTCGGGCTACTTCTTGGGCTTCTCGCCGACGGACTCGGACGAGAGCGCGGCGACGAACGCCTCCTGGGGGACCTCGACGCGGCCGATGGTCTTCATCCGCTTCTTGCCCTCCTTCTGCTTCTCGAGCAGCTTGCGCTTGCGGCTGATGTCGCCGCCGTAGCACTTGGCGAGCACGTCCTTGCGGATGGCGCGGATGGTCTCGCGGGAGATGATCTTGGAGCCGATCGCCGCCTGGATCGGGACCTCGAAGTTCTGGCGCGGGATCAGCTCGCGCAGCTTCGCGGTCATCCGGCCGCCGTAGGCGGAGGCGTTGGTGCGGTGCACGATCGAGGAGAACGCGTCGACGGCCTCGCCCTGCAGCAGGATGTCCACCTTGACCAGGTCGGCCACCTGCTCGCCTGCCTCCTCGTAGTCGAGGCTGGCGTAGCCCTTGGTCCGGGACTT
This sequence comes from Rhodococcus kronopolitis, assembly GCF_042654025.1. NCBI lineage: Bacteria > Bacillati > Actinomycetota > Actinomycetes > Mycobacteriales > Nocardiaceae > Rhodococcus > Rhodococcus kronopolitis. Next base: position 511,693 of record NZ_JBHSFO010000002.1, read on the forward strand.
GAGCGCGTCGAAGAAGTCGAACATGATCTCGCCCATGGGCATCTCGTAGCGCAGCTCGACGCGGGTCTCCGAGAGGTAGTCCATGCCGCCGAGCTCGCCGCGGCGGCTCTGGCACAGCTCCATGATCGCGCCGATGTAGTCGCTGGGCGCGATCACGGTGCACTTGGCGATCGGCTCGTAGACGTCGCCGACCTTGCCCTCGGGCCAGTACGACGGGTTGGTGACCGTCTGCATGGTGCCGTCCTCGAGCTGCACCCGGTAGACCACGTTGGGCGCGGTGGAGATCAGGTCCAGCCCGAACTCCCGCTCGAGACGGTCGCGGGTGATCTCCATGTGCAGCAGGCCGAGGAAGCCGCAGCGGAAGCCGAAGCCGAGGGCCACCGACGTCTCCGGCTCGTAGGCCAGCGCGGCGTCGTTGAGCCGCAGCTTGTCCAGCGCGTCGCGCAGCACCGGGTAGTCGGAGCCGTCCATCGGGTACAGGCCGGAGTAGACCATCGGCTTGGGGTCGCGGTAGCCCACCAGCGGCTCGGTCGCGCCGTTGCGGAAGGTGGTGACGGTGTCGCCGACCCGGGACTGGCGCACGTCCTTCACGCCGGTGATCAGGTAGCCCACCTCGCCGACACCGAGGCCGTCGGTGGCCTTGGGCTCGGGCGAGATGATGCCCACCTCGAGCAGTTCGTGGGTGGTGCCGGTCGACATCATCGTGACCTTCTCGCGCGGCCGGATCTTGCCGTCGACGACACGCACGTAGGTGACCACGCCGCGGTAGGCGTCGTAGACCGAGTCGAAGATCATCGCGCGGGCCGGGCCGTCGGCGTCGCCCACCGGCGCGGGCACCTGACGGATCACCTCGTCGAGGAGTTCCTTGACGCCCATCCCGGTCTTGCCGGAGACCCGCAGCACGTCGCCGGGCTCGCAGCCGGTGATGTGCGCGATCTCCTCGGCGTAGCGGTCGGGATCGGCCGCGGGCAGGTCGATCTTGTTCAGGACCGGAATGATCTTCAGGTCCTTCTCCATCGCGAGATAGAGGTTGGCCAGGGTCTGCGCCTCGATGCCCTGTGCGGCGTCGACCAGCAGCACCGCGCCCTCGCAGGCCTCGAGTGCGCGCGAGACCTCGTAGGTGAAGTCGACGTGGCCGGGGGTGTCGATCAGGTGGATGACGTATTCCTCGTCGTCCATCGTCCACGGCAGCCGCACGTTCTGGGCCTTGATGGTGATGCCGCGCTCGCGCTCGATGTCCATCCGGTCCAGGTACTGGGCACGCATCGCCCGCTCCTCGACCACACCGGTGAGCTGCAACATCCGGTCCGCCAGCGTCGACTTGCCGTGGTCGATGTGCGCGATGATGCAGAAGTTCCGGATCCGGGCGGGATCCGTGAACGTCTTGTCGGCGAAGCTGCTGATGGCGAACCCCTTAACTGGACGGCACCGGCCCGGTTCCGGGCCACTGTCTCCCTAGCAGGATATCGGTATCGCGCGGCCGTGAACGCCGCGGTGTGTGTCGGCGCCGCAGGCCTGCCGCGATCGAGTCTGCGCGCGGTCGGGAGGATCGACATCGATCGGTCCACGAACGGGTTCGGCGCGAGGTCCCCGGCGAGCAGCACGCCCTGCGCCACCGACCGCAATCGCCCAGCGTGCCGCGAGTGTCCCGGGCATCGGCGGCGAGATCCTCGACGGCGCTGCCGAACGCTCCCGTGAGCCAGTCACGCACCGGCTTCCACCCGCCGGATTCGCCGTCAGGTGGAACCGGTGCGCGTACGGGCGCAACTGTCAGGACTTGGACGCGTCGTCGATCTCCTTGCTGACCTGCTCGGTGTCCGCCTCGAGCTGCTTCTTGGTCACCTTGGCCGCGCGTGCGAGCGCCTTCTCGACCCGCGCCTCGAGATCCGTCGCAGCGACGACGATCAGCCCGCTCTCGCCCTCGTCGAGCAACTCGCCCAGCTCCTTGAGGTCGGAGCGGCTCATCCCGGCCGCGACATGGCCGCCGAGCGCCCCGAGGCCGGCGCCGCCAGCACCGCCCAGCAACAGCCCGGCCCCGAGGCCGACGGCCGGGAACAGCGCTACCAGTGCGCCCCCGACCAGGCCGATGCCGAGCCCACCCCACGCGCCCTGCCGGGTCGGCTGCTCGTGCTTCTTGACGATCTTGACCTTGCCCTTGTCGGTCCTGGTGATCACGGCCGCGTCGTAGGTGTCGATCAGGCCCGCCTCGACGTAGAGAGCGTGCACCGCGTCGTAGTCGGCGATTGCGGCGTCCTGCGAGTCGTAGGCAGCCGCCAGCAGGGCGAATGTGTCGAGGGCCATGATTTCCTCCGAATGATGCGGTCGCTGTGCATTCGATGTCCGGCCTCCAGCGTCGGCACCCGCGGGGCCGGGCGCATCCCCCGGAACGGGTGAACACCTGCCAACCACACCGATGCCGTCACGGAAGCGTTCCCGGGCCTCGGCCACCACGACGTGCGCGAACGCCGGCCGGCAGGTCGGGGGCCGGGTTCGTGCACTCCGTGGCCGCACCGGGCGGCGTCCGTGCGCCCGGTTAGGTTGAACCCCATGGCACAGAGCTGGAAGGCAATCGGCACACAACTCGGCAACCTCGCGAGACAGCACGGCCCCCGGCTGCTCACCGAGCTGCAGAAGTCGGGTCTGCTGGGCGGACGCGGTGAGGCCGGGAAGCCCAAGGGCACCAACCCGACCCGACCGGTGACACCCGGCCGGCCGGTGGCCTCGACGACGGTCCCGACCGCGCACCGGGCCCGACGCGTCGAGTACTCCCCCGACCTCGACGGCCGGGCCGACCCGGGCGAGGTGGTGTGGACGTGGGTCGCCTACGAGGAGGACGCCAGCCAGGGCAAGGACCGTCCGGTGCTGGTGGTCGGGCGCGACGGCGACACCCTGCTGGGGTTGATGCTGTCCTCGAACGCGGGCCGCGACGACGAGCGGAACTGGCTGGGCCTGGGCGCCGGACCGTGGGACGCGGACGGGCGGCCCAGCTGGGTGCGCCTGGACCGGGTGCTCGACGTCCCCGAGTCCGGCATCCGTCGCGAGGGCGCGGTGCTGGAGAAGAAGCGGTTCGAGAAGGTGGCCGCCCGGTTGCGGTCCGACTACAGCTGGAGCTGAGGGTCGGCGCGTCGGTGCCGAAACGGAGGACGGGCGCCGGTGCGCGGTGGAAACCGCGAACCGGCGCCCGTCGGCGTCGAACTCAGCTCAGGACTGCATGCGATCGAATCGACCGAACAGGCTCCGGTAGGTGAACGCACCGAGTGCGCCGCCGATGAGCGGGAAGACGATGAACGCCCACAGCTGACCGAATGCCCCGTCCTGGAACGGCGCCACTGCGAGGCTCCGCGCCGGGTTGACGGAGGCGTTGTCGATCGGGATCAGCACCAGGTGGATCACCGCGAGGGTGAGGCCGATGGAGACGCCTGCCAGCGGCACGTCCGAGATCTGGTCGGTCGAGGCCAGCACCACGAACACCAGGATCGCGGTGAGCACCACCTCGGCGATCATCATCGCGCCGATGCCGTAGCCGTTCTCGAGCACCGTCCCGAGCGGGCCCGAGATCGCCGAGGGGCTGTGCGCACCCCAGCCGTTGCCGCCGAGCCCGTCGGCCGCCCGATCGTAGGACGGCAGGCTCTTGGCAACCGCGAACAGCACCACGCCGGCAACGAGGCCGCCGATCACCTGCGCCACCACGTAGAGACCGGCCTTCGCCGCGCTCAGCCGGCCCAGCAGGAAGTGACCGAAGGTCACGGCCGGGTTGACGTGGCAGCCCGAGATCGGGCCGATCGAGTAGACGAGGAACAGCAGGGTGAAACCGAACGCGAGCGCCACCCCGAGATTGCCGACCTTCGATCCTGCGATCACCGCCGTGCCCACCGATGCGAACACCAGGACAAAGGTGCCGAGGCACTCTGCGACGTACTTCTTCAGGTCCGAGATCGGTTCGATCTCGGCCAACTCCTGTGCGGTAGGAGACATGTGCCACCTTGCTCGAGTAGAGGTCATGCTTGCCAGAACGCTTTCCGGGCGGACGTTACTGCAGGCTGGAGGCCCTCACACGGAGGCCGACAGGCGTGTCGGCAAATCCCCGGACAACCCCCGGACGGGCCCCGAACGGGCACCGCGAGCGACGTCAGGTGCGGGCCCACGGGCGGCTGTGGGTACACTTGTCCAGTGCTGCAGGTGGCAGATCACCGTGCGGCACACCCAGACCCGAATCCACGATCCGGACCGCCGCTGCGCGGAATAGCGTTCGCGCGCCGGTTTGGGATCGGACACCGACGACTGGTATTCTCGAAGTTCGGCGCCCATGTGCGCCCGAAGCTTCTCTGACAGAAACCAGCAAAGACGACAGGATTTTACGCGTGGCCAACATCAAGTCCCAGGTGAAGCGAATCCGCACCAACGAGCGTCAGCGACTGCGCAACCAGTCGGTGAAGTCCTCGCTGCGCACCGCGATCCGCTCCTTCCGTGAGGCTGTCGCCTCGGGCGACAAGGACAAGGCCAGCGAGCTGCTCGTCGCCACGAGCCGCAAGCTCGACAAGGCTGCCGGCAAGGGCGTCATCCACGCCAACCAGGCCGCCAACAAGAAGTCGGCGCTCGCGCTGGCCGCCAACAAGCTCTGACGTAACCCTCGTTACGGCGAAAGCCGCCCGGTCCACTGGACCGGGCGGCTTTTCGGTGTCTCCGGCCCGTCTGTCGTGGCGGTCAGGGCGACGTGGGGACTTTCACGACGGCCCGTCGAGCGGGGGCCTGGTGGCGCTGAGGAACTGGGCGAGTCCGTGGAACTGCTGCCGCACCTCGGTCAGCCCGGCGGCGGCGAAGATCGCAGGCAGGGTATCGCGGTCGAACATCCGGACCCCGAGGGTCCCGGCGACCGTCGACAGCACCGAAGCCACCGGCTCACACCCGCGGTCGACGCTCGTCATCACCGCGATCCGCCCGCCCGGTGCCAGCACCCGGATCAACTCGTCGACGACGGTCAGCGGTTCCGGCACCAGGTACAGCGCGGCGTAGCAGCACACCGCATCGAACGTTCCGTCCTCGAACGGCAGCCGCCGGGCGTCGCCGCGCACGTACGCCGCGTGACCACTGCGATTGCGCCGCGCGGCCTGGCCGAGCATCGGCCGGGAGATGTCGAACCCGACCGCGATGCCGTCGCCCGTGAGCCGGCTGCCGAAGTAGCGCGTGAAGTTGCCGGGTCCGCACGCGACGTCGAGCACCCGCTGCTCCCCGCCCAGAGCCAGGTCGTCGGCCGCCCGCGCGCGTTCCCGTGTACCCGACAGCCCACCGACACCCAGTGCGGCCGTCGCCACCGGCCGCCAGGCGCGCTCGTAGATCGCGGCGACGAACCGGCTGTTCATGGCATGCTGCGCCGCTGTCGGACGCGGCGCGTCACGGTTCCCGAGCAGGTCGAGGAAGCCCTCGTCGGTACGCGCGTCGGCGGGCAGGTCGGCGGGCCGGATCAGGGACCGGGCCCGGTCCAGCGCGGCATCACGGGCGGCACCGGTCATGTCTGCTCGATTCTGAGTGGGTCGAAGGCACCGATCCGATCGGACGATCTAGCCGTGCAGCTCCACGATCCGGCCGACCGCGTACTCCACGGCGTAGTCCGGGTCGGCCGCCCCGCCCTTGACGTCGGCGTTCAGCTGCGCGACCACCCCGAGCGCCATGCCGATGGTCTCCGGTCGCCAGCCGCGTGCCTGCGCCTGCGCCTTCTTGATCTTCCACGGCGGCATGCCCAGCTCGGACGCCATCCGGAACGGGTCGCCACGGCCGGCCGAGGCCACCCGGGCCACCGTGTGCACCGCGTCCGCGAGGGCATCGGCGAGCAGCACGTGCGGGACCCCGCGCAGCATCGCCCAGCGCAGCGACTCCATCGCCGCGCCGCGATCCCCCGCGACGGCCAGTTCCGCGACGTCGAAGCCGGAGACCTCGGCCTTGCCGGAGTGGTACCGCTGCACCGCGGCCACGCTCAGCACGCCGCCGGTGTCCGAGACCAGCTGCGAGCACGCCGCGGCCAGCTCCCGCAGGTCCGACCCGACCGCGTCGAGCACCGTCTGGACCACCTCCGTCGAGGCCCGCACCCCGGCCGCCCGGAACTCGCCCCGAACGAACTGGACACGCTGAGGGTCGCCGCCCTTACCCGTCGGGAGCTTGGTGCACTCGTGCGTCACCGCCCCGCACTTCTGCAGCGCACTGACCATCGCCTTGGCCCGGCCGCCACCGGAATGCAGGATCACCAGCACGAACCCCTCGGGCGGGGCGGCGGCCGCGTCGAGCACCAGGGCCACCGCGTCCTTGCCTGCCTCGGCCGCGGCCTCCAGGACGATCACCCGGTCTTCGGCGAACAGCGACGGGCTGAGCAGCTCCGCCAGTTCCGGGGCGTTGGTGTCGCCGGCGCGCAGCCGGGTCACCGGTAGTTCGTCGGCGTTGGCGGACGCCGCCCGCACACTGGAGACGATCGCCGAGACGGCGCGTTCGACCAGCAGTTCCTCGTCCCCGAGGACCAGGTGCAGCGGCGCGGGAGGGGTGGGCTGACTCACCGGACGATGGTCCCACGCCGACGGTGACTGACGGCAGTGGCCCCGCCGCCGGCGCGGCTGACCGCGATGTCCCCGCCCCGATCCGTCCGCGCCACCCGCGCCCCGATCCGCTCGATCTCCGCCAACACCCCGGGGTTGGGGTGCCCGAAGGTGTTACCCGCCCCCACCGAGACCACCACCAGCCTGGCCCCGACAGCCCGCAGGAACTCCGGCGTGGTGGTCCGGGAGCCGTGGTGCGGCAGCTTGAGGATGTCGGCCACCACCGGCACCCGGTCGCGCAGCAGGTCCCGTTGACCGTCGGCTTCCACGTCCCCGGTGAGCAGGATCCGGCCCGCCGCGGTGTCCACGGCGAGCACCAGCGACTGGTCGTTCGCGCGGTCCGCGCCCTCGGCGGGGTCCCGGGGTACGGGCAGCGTCGGCCCCAGCACCCGCATCGTCAGCCGTCCCGTCCGCAGCTCCGAGCCTGCCGCCGTCGAGCGCAACGGAACCCCGGCCGCCGCGGCCTGGTCGCGGACCTGACGGAAGCGGTACGCCGGCTCGCGCATCGGCCCGATCACCACCTCCCCGACCCAACGACCCCGCAGCACCCCGGGCAGCCCGACGACGTGGTCGGCGTGCAGGTGGGTGAGCACCACCGCCGTCACCCGCCGCACCCCGAGCCGGTCCAGGCAGCCGTCGACGAGCTGCGGGTCGGGGCCGGCGTCGACCACCACCGCGGCGCCGTCACCGGCCGCCAGCACCAGCGCGTCCCCCTGGCCCACGTCACACGCCACCAGCACCCAGCCCTGGACCGGCCACCCCGGCCAGACCACCCGCACCGGCACCCACACCGCGGCCAGTCCCAGCACGACGGCCGCCGCGAGGTGACGGACCCGGCGCACTCGCACGGCCACCCCCAGCATCAGCAGGGCCGCCGCCGTGAGCACGGACCCGGCCAGACCCGCAGGCACCGTCACGCTCGCCCCCGGAACCGAGGCCGCGTGCCGGGCCACCCACAGCAGCCACCACAGTGGCGGGGCGGCGGCGTGGGCGAGCAGCTCCCCGAGCGGCGGCCACACCGCGGCCCCGACGGCCGCCAGGGCCCCGACCACCGTCACCACCGCGACCACCGGCGCGGCCGCCAGGTTCGCGGCGATCGCCACGGTGCTCACCGTGCCCGACATCGCGGCCACGATCGGGACCGTCACCACGTGCGCGGCGGCCGCCACGGCCACCGCCTCGGCCAGGTACCGGGGCCAGCCGCGGGCCCGCAGGCGCAGCGCCCAGCTCGGCGCGACCAGCACCAGCGCCGCGGTCGCCGCCACCGACAGCGCGAACCCGAAGTTCACCGCCAGCGCCGGCTGCCACGCCAGCAACACGATCACCGCGGCGCCCAACGCGGGCATCGCCTGCTTGCGCCGGCCGGTGACCATCGCCAGCAGCCCCACCACGCCCATCACCGCGGCGCGCAGCACGCTCGGCGACGGTCTGGCCACGATCACGAAGGCCGCCAACGCAAGTGCCGCGACGAGCACGCAGGTACGCGGGCCCAGCGTCGCCGCCCGCAGCACCAGCAGCACCGCCCCGATCAGGATCGAGACGTTGGCGCCGGACACCGCCGTCAAGTGCGTCAGCCCGGCAGTGGTGAAGTCGTCGCGGACGCCCGCAGGCAGTGCCGAGACGTCGCCGACCACCAGCCCCGGCAACAGGCCCGCCGGTTCGGGCGGCAGCGCCGCGGCGGACGCGGCGGCGAACCGGTGCCGGATCTGACCCGCCGCCCGCTGGGGCCACGGCGGCCTGGCTACCGCCCGGGGTGGGGCGTCGGCGCGAAGGACAGCGACGGTGAGGTCTCGGCGCAGCGGCACACCGACCTCGGCGCGCAGCCGCACCCGCTGACCGGGCAGCAGCTCGCCCCACCCGTCCGCGGGCGCGAACAGCAGCACCGCACCGCCCGCCGCCACCTCGGCGCCGCCGATCTCCATCGAGTCCAGCGCGGCGCGGATCAGCACCGTGTCCCCGGTCGGCGACCGCACCGGGCGTGGGTCGTCGACCGGGGTGAGGGTCACGCTCGCGTGGTCGCCGCGCGCGGCGGCCGCCGCCAGCGGGTGCACCGCCACCGCGTGCTCGCGGGCCGCGACCGCGGCGGCGAAGCCCGCGCCGATCAGCAGCACCGCGAGCAGGCCCGCCGAGACCGTGCCCCGCGCGCCCGCGCCCGCGCGACGGCCGAACCCCGCCACCACCGCCGCGGCGACGCCCGCCGCCGCGGCCAGCCACAGCGCCGCCCGCCAGCCGCATTCGATCCCGAACAGGGTCACCGCCCAGCAGGTCAGCGCGGACGGCAGCAGCCGCAGGTCCAGCACCCGCACCTCGGCCGAGGTCATCTCTACACGGCGACGAGGTCACGGAGCTTGCCCAGCCGGGCCGGGCCGATGCCGTCCACCTCGCCGAGCTGCTCGACGTCGGTGAACCTGCCGTTGGCCGTGCGCCAGGCCAGGATCGAGGCGGCGGTCACCGGGCCCACCCCAGGGAGGGCGTCCAGTTCCTCCGCGGTCGCGGTGTTGAGGTTCACCTTCCCGCCCGCCGCCGGTCCCCCGGTGCCGGACGGCCCGGGGCCACCGCCACCCGCCGCGCCAGCACCAGCACCGGCACCGGCACCGACCGTGCCGCTCCCAACTGTCACGGGGGCACCGCCCTCGGGCGCGACGCCGACCAGGATCTGGTCGCCGTCGGCAACCCGCTGCGCCATGTTCAGACCCAGCAGGTCCGCCCCCTCGCGGGCCCCGCCTGCCGCCGCGACGGCGTCCGCGATCCGGGCCCCGTCGGGCAGGTGGACCAGCCCCGAGGCGTGCACCAGCCCGACCACGCTGACCACGAGGTCGGCGGGGGCCGGAGGCGTCGACGGTGGCACGGCAGGCCCGGCTGGCCGATCTCCGCCGGGCACGGCGGGTTCGCCTGCGACCGAACCCGTGCCCGGATCCCCGACGGGCGGCGAACCGCCGAACTGCGCACCGTCGGACTGCGCCTGTGACAGCGGCTCGACGGCCTGCGCGGACGGCCGGTCCCGCCAGGCACCGAACACCCCGACCCCGGCCGCGACCACCCCCACCATCACCAGCGCGACAACGCCGCGCCGGCCCGGGGCGAGCCGGGCCCGCGACCGCGGCATCCCGTCGGGCTCCTCGGACGGACGCAGCCAGTCCGGCGCCCGGATCCCGTCGCCGTCCAGGCCCGGCGGGTCAGCGCCCGGGTCGGTGCCGGGTGGATCGTGGTATCCGGGACCGGCGCCGGTGAGCGCGTCGAGTCGTCGCCGGATCCGGTCGCGGGCGTCGTCGGTGCTGCGCATGCCGCCGACGTTAGGACCGACCGAACCGGTGGCCCGCCTCACGAACTGGGGAAACAGCTGCCCTGTGGATTGATCAGCGGGGTGTGGACAGCGGCAGAGACGGCGACGGCCCACCTGCGCGTATCGCCGACCGGCGACGCGTCGATGTCAGTCGGAGGTGGTAGCGACGCTCTCGGCCCAGTCCCCCGGGCCGGCACCGCCCGGGATCACCAGCACCCCGACCGCACCCGGTCCGACATGCGCCCCGAGTACCAGCCCGAACTCCGCGACCACCATCTCGCAGTCGCCGCCGACCCGTGCCCGCAGCTCCTCGGCGACCTGCTCGGCCCGCTCGGGGGCCTTCAGGTGGTGCACCGCGATCGCGGCCTCACCTCCCGCCGCCAGGTCCACCGCGCTGTCGACGAGTCGGGCCAGCGCCTTGGTCATGGTGCGGGTCTTCTCCTTGAGCACCAGCTTGCCGTCGACCAGGTGCAGCACCGGCTTGACCGCCAGCGCGGTCCCCAGCAGCGCGGCGGCGGTGCCGATGCGTCCGCCCCGGTGGAGCTGTTCGAGGCGGTCCACCATGATCAGGGCCTTGCCGCGGCTGGCCACGTCGACGGCCCGCTGGTACGCGGCCTTGAGTCCGCCACCGGCCTGTGCGACGCGGGCGGCGGCCAGCGCCGGGTAGCCGGTTCCCATTGCGGTGGACTGGGAGTCGACGATCCGCACCTTGCCGCCGAACTCCTGCGCGGCCTGTCGGCCCGCTTCCCAGGTCCCCGACAGCTGCCGGGACAGGTGCACGGCCAGCACGCCGTCGCCGCCGCTGTCGTCCAGCGCGCGGCCGTACGTCGCGGCGAGTTCGCCCGGCGAGGCCCCGGAGGTGGTCATCACGGCGCCGCGCGGCAGGTCCGCCGGCAGCGAATCGATGCCCTCACGCAGGTCGGCGCCGTCGACCAGCAGGTGCAACGGCACCACCCGGATGTCGTACTGCCGCACCAACTCCGGTGACAGGCACGCCGAGGAGTCGGTGACGACGACGACGGGCACGCGGACTACCTGGCGCCGTCGGTGACCGGCGCCGCGGCGGGCGCCTCGTCGACGGGCTCTACACCGGCAGACGCCGCCCCGGCGGGCATCGCCCCGCGGATAGCGGCGACCATCGCCTCGGCGACCCGCTCGTGACCGTCCCAGCCCCAGTGGATGCCGTCCGGGTTCCCGCGGTCGGAGAAGACGTTGTCCCGGACCGCCTCGGCCAGGTCGACCAGCGGCACGCCCTTGTCGGCGCCCCAGGACTCGAGGGCACGGACCGCGGCGGGCCGGCCCGAGTGCACCTTGCCGTAGGCCTCGCAGTCGTGCACGGACGGCAGGGTGCCGATCACCGGCAGCTCGGGACGCATGTACTCGAGCGCGGCCCGCGCGCTCTCCAGGTATTCCACGCTCAGCTTCGGCGGCAGTGCCACCGGCCAGCCCAGCGGTGCGAGCCGCGGCTGCAGCCACTGGTAGCTCGACCGGACCACCCGGCGCAGCGCCGGCGGCCGGATGTACCTGATCTGCTCGCGCAGCGCGGTCGGCATCGGCGACGGCAGCGAGTCCATGCCGCCGACGGCGAACACCACGGCGGCCGCGCGCGGCACCGTCGCCCACACCCGCGGGTCCTGGATCAACGCCCAGTAGGCGTCCCGGCTGGTCCAGCCGATCCGAGCGACGAGCTCGACGTCCCAGCCCAGTTCGGCCGCGACCAGGTTCGGCCAGATCCGCGGATGGTCGGCGGCCAGCCCACCCTTCGGGCCGAAGTACGACAACGAGTCGGCCAGCACCAGCAGCACCGGGCGGGCGGCGTCAGACGCCGACGGGGTATCGAGTTCAGAGGACATCGCTGGCTACCGTAGCCGACGCGTTCCACACGTCCAGCCGCCAGCTCAGCGAGTCGGGTTCGCCGTGCCCACTGAGCTGCACCCAACTGGTGTTGCCCAGCCCGCCGAACACGGTCCAGCGGTCCTCCGGGAGGTCCAGCAGTGCGGCCGTCAGCGCGGCGATCAGTCCCCCGTGCGCGACCAGCACCACCGGTTCCTCGGCCCACTCGGGCCGCCCGGCCACCAGCTCGGTGACCACCGGGGTGGCCCGCCGCGCCACGTCGACCCGGCTCTCGCCACCCGGCGGGGCCCAGCAGGCGTCGGCCCGCCAGGCCGCCCGGGCACCGGGGTCACGCTCGTCGACCTGGGTGTGGGTCAGGCCCTGCCACTGACCGAGGTGCGTCTCGCGCAGCCGCTCGTCGGTGGCCACCGCCAGGCCGGCCAGCTCACCGAGCTCGCTCGCCGTGTCGAAGGCCCGACGCAGGTCGGACGACACCAACGTGGCCGGCCGCCGTTCGGCCAGCGCCCGCGCCGCGGACTTGGCCTGCAGCCGACCCAGCTCGGACAGGTCGGTGTCGAGCTGGCCCTGCATGCGGTTGCCCGCGTTGTACTCGGTCTGCCCGTGACGCAGCAGGATCAGCCGCCGCACGGGGACGCCCTGGACGGGGCGAGCAGTCACCGAGACTCGGTGCCGTCGTCGTCGACGCGGTTCTGGTTCTCGTCGTCGTCCACGTCGACGTCGGCCGGACGCTCGACGGCCGCGATGCCCTCGACCGGGACGACCGGGCAATCCTTCCACAGCCGCTCCAGGCCGTAGAACTCGCGCTCGTCGCTGTGCAGGATGTGGACGACCATGTCGACGTAGTCGAGCAGCGCCCAGCGACCCTCGCGGGTGCCCTCCTTGCGGACCGGCTTGTGACCGGCCTCGCGGAGCTTCTCCTCGACGTTGTCGACGATCGCGTTGACCTGGCGCTCGGTCGCCGCGGAGGCGATGACGAAGCAGTCGGTGATGACCAGGTGATCGGAGACGTCGAGGACGACCACATCGGTGGCCAGCTTCTCGTCGGCTGCCAGCGCGGCAATGCGCGACATTTCGGTGGCTTCGGCGGTTGCGCTCACTTTTACGTGTTCTCCAGGTTCTGCGGTTGGGGGTGGATCTTGTGCGGTGCCGGTTGCGACACCGTGACGGCCCCGTCGAGCCGCTCTGCGTCGAGCGGCCGGTAGAGGTTGCGTTTGGAGATGTACTGGACCACCCCGTCCGGCACCAGGTACCAGACGGGTCGATTCTCGCTGGCCCGTAACCGGCACTCGGTCGAAGAGATCGCCAACGCGGGCACCTCGACGAGCGTCAGCGCACCCTTCGGCAGGTCCGCCAGATGATCCGCGAGATGCTCGATCCCGAGCTCGAAACCGGGCCGGGAAACACCGACGAACTTCGCCAGTTGGAACAGCTCCTCCCAATTCTGCCAGGAAAGGATGTTTTCCAGCGCATCCGCACCGGTGATGAAGTACAACTCGGCGTCCGGATGCTGCGCCCGCAGGTCCCGCAGGGTGTCGACGGTGTAGGTCGCCTTCTCCCGGTCGACGTCGACGCGACTGACCGAAAACCCCGGGTTGGAGGCGGTGGCGATGACCGTCATGAGGTAGCGGTCCTCGGCCGGGCTGACGTTCTTCCCGTCCTTCTGCCACGGCTGACCGGTGGGGACGAAGATCACCTCGTCGAGGCCGAACCGGTCCGAGACCTCGCTGGCCGCCACGAGGTGGCCGTGGTGGATCGGGTCGAAGGTACCGCCCATCACACCGAGTCGCCTCGGCTTCGCCGCCCCGGGAACCGGCGGCGTCGCCGTCCCGGTCCTCGTCGTATCCGCTTCGTACTGCACGAGTGACCAGCCTACTGGTCGACGCCCACCGCCCGCGCCCGCGCTCAGACCGGCAGCAGCGTCTCGACCACCGCGGCGAGCTGCTTGGCGGAGCGGCATTCGTGCATCGTCACCACGTCCGCGTACACCAGCGCCGCCGAGTCGCCGCTGCCCCACTGCCCCGTCGGCTCCGGGTTCAGCCAGTGGGTGTGCTTGGCGACGGCCGCCAGGTGGGTCAGCGCCGCGACGTTCGGCTCGCGGTAGTTGTTGCGCGCGTCGCCCAGGATCAGCAGCGACGACTTGCTGGTCAGGCTGTGTGCGAACCGTTCGGCGAACACCCCGATCGCGTTGCCGTAGTCGGAGTGCCCGTCGTAGCTGATCAGGTCCGCCTCGCGGATCATCCGGGACATCGCCGAGCCGAGGTCGGCGCCTGCGTCGAAGAACCGGGTGACCTCGTCGGTGGTGTCGATGAACGCGAACACCCGCACCCGGGAGAACTGTTCGCGCAGCGCGTGCACCAGCAGCAGGGTGAAGTTGCTGAACCCCGCCACCGAGCCGGACACGTCGCACAGCACCACCAGCTCGGGCCGGGCGGGCCGGGGCTTGCGGAGGACCAGGTCGATCGGCACCCCGCCGGTGGACATCGACCGGCGCAGCGTCTTGCGCAGGTCGATCGCGCCGGAGCGGCTGCGCTTGCGGCGGGCCGCCAGCCGGCTGGCGAGCTTGCGGGCCAGCGGGGTGACGGTGCGTCGCAACGCGACCAGCTCGGAGTCCGACGCCCGCAGGAAGTCGACCTCCTCGGCGAGGCGCGGCACCCCGTAGACCGCCACCCGGTCCCTGCCGAGCTCCTCGGCGGAACGGCGCCGGGTCTCCTGTTCGACCAGCTTCCGGAAGTCCGCGACCCGCTGCGCGGCGGTGCGCCGGGCCACCTCGGTGGCGTAGTCGCCTGCCGCGTGCTCGCCCTCGACGCGGTCGCCGAGCAGCCCGTTGAGGATCCGCTCGACCAGCGACTCCGGTGCGACGTCCCGCAACGCCTGGTAGGCGGAGAACGACGGGCCCTTCGACGACTGGTACTGGCCCAGCTGCTCGACCATCTGCGCGGTCAGCTTCTCGGTCAGCTCGAGCGACTCCGGGGAACCGTCGGCCAGCAGCCCGGCGATCAGCTCCCGCAGTGCCTCGAAGTCCACGCTGCCGTCGGGTCGGCGCGGAATCTGCAGGTCCGCGGAGCCGCCGTCGCGCAACCCGACCGCTGCCGGGAACCACAGGTCGAACAGCGCGTCGAAGGTGGCGCGGTGCGTCGGCCGCCGCAGCAGCGAGCAGGCCAGGCCCTCCCGCAGCGCCTCGCGGTCGAGCAGGTCCAGCACCGACATCACCTGGCCTGCGTCCACCGTCTCCGACGGGCCGACCGGGATGCCGCGCTTGCGCAGTGCCTCGACGAAGTCCACCAGGTGACCGGGCAGCCCGTAGGGGGCGCCGGGTCCACCCGAGGTGGCGGTGACGGCCATGGATGGCTCCTGACGTCAGTTCAGTCGCAGTTCGGCGGCGGCGTGCTGCTGGTCGGACCGGTGCTTGAGGATCACTCCCATGGTGGCACGGACCGCGTCGTCGTCCAGGGTGTCCATCCCCAGCGCCAGCAGGGTGCGGCCCCAGTCGATGGTCTCCGCGACCGAGGGCAGCTTCTTGAGCTGCATGCCCCGCAGCACCCGGACGGTGTTGACGAGCTGTTCGGCCATCGCCTCCGGCAGCTCGGGCACCCGGCTGGCCAGGATCCGGCGCTCGAGATCGGCGTCCGGGAAGTCCAGGTGCAGGAACAGGCAGCGCCGCTTGAGCGCCTCTGACAGCTCCCGCGTCGCGTTGGAGGTGAGCACCGTGAACGGCTTGCGGGTGGCGACGATGGTGCCGAGCTCCGGCACCGTGACGGCGAAGTCGCTGAGCACCTCGAGCAGCAGTCCCTCGATCTCCACGTCCGCCTTGTCCACCTCGTCGATCAGCAGGACGGTCGGGTCCGCCCGGCGGATCGCGGTGAGCAGCGGCCGCGGCAGCAGGAACTCCTCGGAGAACACGTCGAGCTTGGTGTCGCCCCAGCTGGCGCCGTCGCCGCCCGCCTGAATCCGCAGGATCTGCTTGGCGTGGTTCCACTCGTACAGTGCCCGGGACTCGT
Organism: Rhodococcus kronopolitis; assembly: GCF_042654025.1. NCBI lineage: Bacteria > Bacillati > Actinomycetota > Actinomycetes > Mycobacteriales > Nocardiaceae > Rhodococcus > Rhodococcus kronopolitis. The sequence goes on from NZ_JBHSFO010000002.1 coordinate 527,409, forward strand.
CGACGCCCTCGTAGCACTGCAGCCGCACCAGTTCGGCGCCCGCCGTCTGCGCGACGGCCCGGGACAGCTCGGTCTTGCCCACGCCCGCGGGGCCCTCGATGAGCAGCGGCTTGCCCAGCCGGTCGGCCAGGTACACCGCGGTCGCGGTGGCCTTGTCGGCCAGGTAGCCGGTCTCGGCGAGCCGGGTGATCACCTCGTCGACGCTGGCGAATGTCGGCGGCGTCAGCGGCAGGGCGCGGTCCACACGGGCTCCTCGGGTTCGGTCGATCGGGATCGGGTGACGGTCGGCTCAGACGGGGCGGACGTGCCCGTCGCCCCACACGATCCACTTGGTGGAGGTGAGCTCGTCCAGGCCCATCGGACCACGGGCGTGCAGCTTCTGGGTGGAGATGCCGATCTCGGCGCCGAAGCCGAACTGCTCGCCGTCGGTGAACGCCGTCGAGGCGTTGACCATCACGGCGGCGGCGTCGACGCGGGCGGTGAACTCGCGGGCCGCGGCCAGGTCGGCGGTGACGATGGCCTCGGTGTGGCCGGTGCCGTACCGGTCGATGTGCGCGACCGCCGCGTCCAGGTCGGCGACCACCTTGAGCGCGACGTCGAGGGTCAGGTACTCCTGCGACCAGTCGTCCTCGGTGGCCGGCACCTGACCGGGCAGGTCACCGTGGATCACGACGTCGTGCGCCTGCAGCACCTGAGTCAGCGCGGGCACCGCGACGTCCGCGATCGCGGCGTCGACAAGGATGGTCTCGGCGGTGTTGCACACGCTCGGCCGACGGGTCTTGGCGTTGATCACGATCTTCTCGGCCATCGCGAGGTCCGCGGCGGAGTGCACGTAGACGTGGCAGTTGCCGACACCGGTCTCGATGGTCGGCACGGTGGCGTCGCGGACCACGGCGGCGATCAGCCCGGCGCCGCCGCGCGGGATCACCACGTCCACCAGGCCACGCGCCTGGATCAGGTGGGTGACGGACGAGCGGTCCGCGCTGGGCAGCAGCTGGACGGCGTCGGCGGGCAGGGACTGCTCCGTCAACGCGGCGCGGAGCACCTCGACCAGGGCGGCGTTCGAGTGCGCCGCGGAACTCGACCCGCGCAGCAGCGCCGCGTTGCCGGACTTGAGGGCCAGGCCGAACGCGTCGACGGTGACGTTGGGGCGGGCCTCGTAGACCATGCCGACCACACCGAGCGGCACCCGGACCTGACGGATCTCCAGGCCGTTCGGCAGCGTCGAGCCGCGGACCACCCCGCCGACCGGGTCGGCCAGGCCGGCGACCTGACGCAGCCCCGATGCGATGCCCTCGACCCGGTCCGCGGTCAGCCGCAGCCGGTCGAGCAGGCTCTCCTCGGTACCCGCGGCCCGCGCCGCGTCGATGTCGCGGGCATTGGCGGCGAGCACGGTGTCCGTCGCCGCGAGCAGCGCGTCGGCGGCCGCGTGCAGCGCCCGGTCCTTCTGCGCGGTCGTGAGCAGGGCGAGAGCCCGGGAGGCGACTCGGGCACGCCGCGCCGCGGAGTGCACCGCCTCGCGAGTCTGGTCCTCGCCCTGCACAGCGCTGACTACCTGGGCACCTTCATTCACCGCGGTCATGAATACAGGGTATCGACCCGACCGACGCACAATCGACCGGCCCGACGCTCCCGTCGCCGACAAAAGCGCTCCATTGGGTTTCGAGCCCATGGGAGGTCGCGGACAGCGTCCCTGGTCACCGACGGATGCTCGTGCACCCCGGTCGTGAGTACCGGTAACGACCGGACTGGCGCATAATCGACCGGCCCGAAACTCCGTGCACCGACGAAAGCGTTCCATTGAGACAGACAAGCGACGAGGCACTCGGCGTCGACGAGTCCGAGGGCTACAGCCGCGGGTTGAACTCGCGCACCATCCAGATGATCGCCATCGGCGGCGCCATCGGCACCGGCCTGTTCTACGGCTCCGGCGCCGCCATCGAGTCGGCAGGCCCGTCCCTGATCCTCGCGTACCTCGCGGCCGGTCTGGCGGTGTTCGTGATCATGCGCGCGCTGGGCGAACTGCTCACCTACCGCGCGGTCTCGGGCAGCTTCGGCGAGTACGCGGAGGAGTTCCTCGGCCGGTTCTTCGGCTTCGTCACCGGCTGGACGTACTGGGCGGTGTGGACGGCCACCTGCATGGCCGAGATCACGGTCGCCGGCAAGTACGTGGAGTTCTGGTTCCCGGCGGTGCCCACCTGGCTGACGGCACTGGTGGTGCTGGCGCTGCTGTTCGGCGCCAACCTGATCTCGGTGAAACTGTTCGGCGAGGCCGAGTTCTGGTTCGCGGCGGTCAAGATCACCGCGATAATCGGCATGATCCTGATCGGCATCGGCGTACTCACCCTGGGCTTCGGCCAGGCCACCAATCCGACCGTGACGAACCTGTGGGCGGACGGCGGCGTGTTCCCCAACGGGTTCGGGGCCGCGCTGATGAGCCTGCAGATCGTGATGTTCGCCTACGTCGGCGTGGAGCTGATCGGCGTGACCGCGGGCGAGGCCCGCGACCCCAAGCCGACGCTGCGCAAGGCGATCAACTCGCTGCCGCTGCGGATCGGGCTGTTCTACATCGGGTCGCTGGTGGTGATCATGTCGGTGGCCAGCTGGCGCGACTTCCACGCCGGGTTCAGCCCGTTCGTGGAGGTACTCCAGCAGATCGGCATCCCGGCCGCCGCCGGAATCATGAACTTCGTGCTGCTCACCGCGGCGCTGTCGTCGTGCAACTCGGGCATCTACTCCACCGGCCGGATGCTGCGCAGCCTGTCCCTGCGCCAGGAGGCCCCCGCGGCGCTGGCCGGGCTCAGCGGCCGGTCGGTGCCGCTGCCCGGCATCGCCCTGTCCGCGGGCGTGATGCTGATCGGCGTGGTGGTCAACGTGATCTCCCCGGACCGGGCCTTCCTCTACATCACGTCGGTCTCCACGGTCGGAATCATCTTCGTCTGGGGCACCATCCTGGTCTGCCACCTGCGGTACCGCTCGCAGGTGCGGGCCGGCCTGCTCCCGGCCGTGGACTACCGACTGCCGGGCGCGCCGGTGACGAACTGGTTGGCGCTCGCGTTCCTCGCGGGGGTCCTGGTGCTGCTGTTCTTCAGTTCGGCCGGTCGCACCGCACTGGGCGTCGGCGCGGTGTTCGCGATGATCGTGTGCGGCGGCTATCTCCTGCTCCGGTCCCGCGAGGCGAAGGCGAAGGCGACCGTTTGAGCCGGCCGCCGCTGTGGGGATCGCGGTCCCGACGCGTGCCGATAGCGCCGACGGCGGACTAACGTCGAGGCCATGGCCGCGGACGTTGCCTCTGCACCCGGTCTCGCCACCGATACCCGCGCCGCGCGCATCGCCGTGCTCGGCAGTATCAACATGGACCTCGCCGCCGCCACCGACCGGCTCCCCCGGCCCGGCGAGACCGTGCTCGGCCACTCCCTGCACACCGGGCCCGGCGGCAAGGGCGCGAACCAGGCGGTCGCGGCGGCCCGGGCCGGCGCGACGGTGACGTTTCTCGGCGCGGTCGGCGACGACGTCTTCGCCCTGCAGCTGCGTCAGCACCTCGTCGACGCGGAGGTCGACGCCCGGCTCCTGCGGGAGACCTCCGGGCCAAGCGGCGTCGCCCTGATCACCGTCGCCGCCGACGGGGAGAACAGCATCGTCGCGACGCCCGGCGCGAACGCCACCATGACCGAGCTCGACGCAGGCGAGCTCGACGCGGTCGCGGCGGCAGACCTGCTGCTGTGCCAACTGGAGCTGCCGCTGTCGACGGTGCTCGCCGGCGCCCGGCACGCCCACGACAACGCGGTCACCGTCGTCCTCAACCCGTCCCCGGCGCGGCCGCTGCCGGACCCGCTGCTGGACTGCGTCGACGTGCTGGTGGTCAACGAGACGGAGGCCGGTCAGCTCGGTGCGGCGACGCTGCGGCGGGTGCCGCACCTGGTCACGACCGTCGGCGCGCGCGGCGCGTCGTACCGCGGTCCCGACGGCGCCGCCGTGCAGGAGTCGCCGCCGACGGTGCGGGTGCTCGACAGCACCGGCGCGGGCGACGCGTTGACCGGCGAGCTGGCTGCGTCCTGGCACCGGGGCCCGGAGGTCGCGCTGCGGCGCGCCGTCACCGCGGGCGCGCTGGCCACCACCCGACGCGGCGCGGACACGGCGCCGACCCGCGCCCAGGTGGATGCGGCGCTCGACCGGCCGTGACGCGGCCGCGCGGCCACCGAATCCGGACACCGGCGGCACCCCGGACGTAGCATCCCCACAACGCGGCCCACCGGCAGCAGGCGGTCGCACCGGGACGACGGGAGCACCGGCCGATGTACCAGACGATCGCAGGAAAGACGCTCGCAGACCTTGCCTTTCGCGCCGCGGAGGCCTACGGCGACCGGCCCGCGGCCCGGTTCCAGAGCGAGCCGAACCAGTGGGACGAGATCAGCTACCGCGAGCTGGCCACGCGGGTCGAGGAGTTCGGCGCCGGCCTGATCGACCTCGGACTGACCGTCGGCGACCGGGTGGCCGTGCTCGGGACCACCCGCCCGGACTGGTCGGTCGCGCACCTCGCCGTCGTCGCCACCGGCGCCGTCCACGTCTCGGTCTACCCGACCAACTCGCCGGAGGAGTGCGCCTGGGTGGTGGGCAACTCGGAGGCCCGGGCCATCGTCTGCGAGGACGCCTCACAGGTCGCGAAGATCGCCGCCGTCCGCGACCAGCTGCCCGCACTGGAGTGGGTGGTGGTCCTCGACGGCGAGGCCGACGGCGCCGTCCCCGCGTCCGACATCCGTCGTCGGGGCCGGGAAATCGGCGCCGAGGAGCTACGACGGCGGGCCGCCGCGGTGACCCCCGCCGATCCGTACGTGTTCATGTACACCTCCGGGACCACCGGACCGCCGAAGGGCTGCGTCCTCTCGCACGGCAACTACCGCGCGATCATGGAGGCCAACACCGCGCTCGACGCCGCGGAGAATCCGGGCCCCGAGACCGACATGGTCGCGTACCTGTTCCTGCCGTTGGCGCACGCGTTCGCCCTGCTGTTCCAGCTGCTCACCTTCGACCGCGGTGGCGTCATCGTGTACTGGGGCGGCGACACCGCGCGGATCGTCCCGGAGGTGATGGCGACGCGGCCGACCCACCTGCCGTCGGTGCCGCGGGTGTTCGAGAAGATCTACACCCTGGCGGTGGGGTCCAAGCCGGCGGACGAGCGCGAGCGGATGCTGGCCGCGGCGGCGGTCGGGGTCCGGGTGCGCGACCTGCAGGCCCGCGGCGAGCCCGTCCCGGCGGAACTGCAGCAGCCGTTCGACGCCGCCGACGCCGCCCTGTTCCAGGGGGTGCGCGCACTGTTCGGCGGCAACCTGCGGCTGGCCACCACCGGCGCCGCGCCGATCGCCAAGGAGATCCTCGAGTTCTTCTACGGCTGCGGGGTCCCGGTGATGGAGGGGTTCGGGATGACCGAGACGTCCACCGGCGCGACCGTCAACACCGTGCGCCACCACCGGTTCGGCACCGTCGGACGGCCGGTGCCTGGGCTCGAGGCCCGCGTCGACGAGGACGGCGAGCTGCTGTTGCGCGGCGGCAACATCTTTCAGGGCTACTACAAGATGGACGACGCCTCGTTCGGCGCGGTGGAGGACGGCTGGCTGCGGACCGGGGACCTGGCCACCATCGACGAGGACGGGTACGTCTCGATCATCGGCCGCAAGAAGGACATCATCGTCACCTCGGGCGGCAAGAACCTCACGCCCGCGAACCTGGAGAACGACCTCAAGCGCTCGCCGTGGATCAGCCAGGCCGTGATGCACGGCGACCGCAGGCCCTACCCCGTCGTGCTGGTGACGCTGGACCCGGAGACGGTGCTGCCGTGGGCGCAGGCGCAGGGCATGCCGGACTCGATCGCCGAGCTGTCCCGGCACCCGGAGGTGGTCGGGATGGTCCAGCAGGCCGTCGACGCGGCCAACTCCAGGCTCGCGCCGCCGGAGCAGGTGAAGAAGTTCGTGATCGCCGACCGCGACCTCTCGCAGGAATCCGGGGAGCTGACACCGACGCTCAAGATCAAGCGGAAGGTGGTGGGCGAGAACTTCGCCGCTCACTTCGACGCGTTGTACGAGGCGGACTGAGGGCTCTGGCTCAACCAGACCGGCGCATTCGAAGCCAGCATCGGCGAGGGCTCCCCCAGTGGATCGTTGGCGCGGAGCCCTCGGTCGGATCAACCGTGGCAGCTGCGATGGTCCGGCGCCGTCCACCGCTGGTTGACCCGCGGGTTCGACCGGGCCGTCTCACTGCACGACACATCCTGGTCGCCGGAAGGTCTCACAGAACTACAGGGACAACTGCACCCGGATGAGGCTTGTCGACACCGCGAGGTGACGTGGCCAAGCCGGAGATCCTGACTCCGTTCGAGGGGTCCGACGCTCACTCCTGATTGCCATCGGATTGATGAGACGGCGCTGTCCCGGCGGTTTCCCTGCGGATCGCTGGGTATCCAAATCCAGCTACAACCAGCGGATCCTTTTGCTCGGACGACTTGTCGGACCCCCTCGCTACAATTCGAACAGAAGAGCGAATCGGTCCCGAGGGGGTGACCACGATGACCGCAGCCGACGACCGTTCCGTCGACCATGTCATCGACAACGGCCCGCTCGCCGACGCCCTCCACACCGTCGAGACCGGGATGCAGACCCTGCGCGAGCTCGACACCGCCGCCGCCTCCAACCGGGACCGCCTCGCCCTGCTGGTTCGGCTCGAACACGTCGCCCGCACCGTCCCCGCAATCGGACACACGCTGGTCAACCAGCTCCTCGAACAACGCGCCGCCGACGAGTTCGGCGGCACCACGCTGCGGGAGCTGTTGGCGAACACCCTGCGGATCAGCCCCACCAAGGCCGCAGAACGGGTCCATGCGGCGAAGGAACTCGGCCGCACCACCACCCTCGGCGGAGACCACCTCGAGCCGCGCTCACCGCGACCGCGGCCGCCGAACACGACGGGAACCTCGACCCCGCGCACGTGGACGCGATCCGCGAGTTCCTGCACCAACTGCCCACCGCCGTCGACGCAGGCACCCGCGGCCAGGCCGAGGCCCAGCTCACCGAGCAGGCCCTGATCCTGCGGCCCGACGAACTGCGTGCGGTGGCCCGCCGGCTCGCGGCTGTCCTCGATCCGGACGGGACCCTCGACGACGAAACCGACCGGGCCCGCAAGAGGTTCTTCCGGATCGGGCCGCAGGGTCGGGACAAGATGACCAAGGGTTCGTTCTGCACCGACCCGGAGGGTCGCGCCTATCTCGAGGCGATCATGGCCAAGCTCGCCAAGCCCGGGATGTGCAATCCCGAGGACGAGGGCCGGGAGACGCAGCCGGGCGACGCGGACCCCAGTGGCGGCACGGCACAGTCGAACGCCGAGCCCCACTCCACGCCCGCACCCCAGAAGAGCTCCACTGCAACAGAACCCGCTGACACTCAGCCCTCCCCCGGCGCCGCCACCCGCGACCACCGCACCCAGGGCCAACGCCAACACGACGCCCTCAAGTCCGTCCTCCGCTCGGTCCTCACCTCCGGCGAACTCGGCCGGCACCGCGGCGTCCCCGTCACCGTCGTCGCCACCATGACCGCCCGCGAACTCGAGGAAGCTTCCGGCCACGCCGTCACCGGCGGAGGCACCCTCATCCCCATGCCCGAGATGATCCGGATGGCGGCCCGCGGCGCCCGGCACTACCTCGCGATCTTCGACGACGGCCGGCCCCTCTACCTCGGCCGCAGCAAACGCCTCGGCACCACCGACCAACGAATTGTGCTCTACGCCAAGGACCGCGGCTGCACGTTCCCCGGCTGCGCCAGCCCCGGATACTGGTCGCAGACGCACCACGTCAACGACTGGGCCGACGACGGCGAGACCAATGCCGACGACCTGACCTTCGGCTGCGAGACCCACCACGCCCTCGTCGGACCCCGGCCGGAGCAGTGGGCGACACGCGGACCGGCCCCGACCACCGGTTCCCGGGACGGACCCTGTGGCATCCCCCGACGCACATCGACCCCACCCGCACCGGGCGGCTGAACCACTACCACCACCCGATGGAGCACCTGCTAGGCGACTGCAGCGACGGTGACGGCGGACCCGGGAGTGACGACCCTCGAAAACCGGGCGCCGCATAGAAATTCAGGTTCTCGGCTGGCGATCAGCTGCGCGACCACTCGTCAGGTGCGCGACCACCACTCACGTGCGCGACCACCACTCAGCTGCATGGCCGCCGTTCGGGTGGCCGACCACTCAGTCGAGCCACTCCACCGCCGCCGCCACCAACGCCGCGACACCCGTGTCCAGCGTCGGCCGGATCACCGGCGCGAACTTCGGTGAGTGGTTCGACGGCAACGGCTGCTGCGAATCCGCCCCGTCACCCCCGGGCACCTCGAACCCGCCGATGAACCAGTACACCAACGGCACACCGATCTCGGTGGCCAGATCACCGACGTCCTCGCTGCCCGAGACCGGTCCGATCTCGAAGACCTTGTCGGTGCCGAGCACCGCCCCGAGCGCCGCCAGCGTCCGCCGCGACCCCGAGACGTCGTTGACGGTAAGCGGGAAGCTGTTCAGCTCGGTGATCTCCGGCGGCCGCGGCGCCCGGGACGCAACGGACTCGGCGTCCGCGATCCGGGTGATGCCCTCGACCAACTGCTCAGCGACGTGCGTCTCGAACGAACGGGTGTTGACCTTGAGCACGGCCTCCTCCGGAATCACGTTCTCCTTGGTCCCCGCCTGAAATGACCCGACCGTGACCACCGCGGGCGAGGTCGGCGAGATCTCCCGGGACACCAGGGTCTGCAGTCTCATCACCGTCGCCGCGCCCATCACCACCGGATCCACGCACTGATCCGGCATCGAACCGTGCCCGCCGTGGCCGAACATCCGTACCTGCAGGCTCTGCGCCGCCGCCATCGCGGTCCCCGGGCTGAGGAAGGCGGTGCCCGCCGGACCGGGCATCACATGCTGACCGAGCACCACGTCCGGCGCCGGCACCTTCTCGTACAGGCCGTCCTCGAGCATCGCGCGGGCTCCACTGCCGACCTCCTCCGCGGGCTGGAACAACGCGACCAGGGTTCCCGACCAGTGCCCACGCCCCCGGGCCAGCAGGTCCGCGGCGCCGAGCAGGCAGGTGACGTGCATGTCGTGCCCGCAGGCATGCATCACCGGCACCTGCGCGCCGTCGGGAGTCGTCCCGATGGCGGTCGAGGCGTAGTCCAACCCGGTGTCCTCGCGCACCGGCAACGCGTCCATGTCCGCGCGCAGCAGCACCACGGGGCCGTCGCCGTTGGTCAGCACCCCCACCACCCCGGTGCCGCCGATCCCCTCGGTCACCTCGTACCCGGCGTCCGCCAGCCGCTCGGCCACGATCGCCGCGGTCTCGTACTCCTCGTAGGAGAGTTCGGGGTGCGAGTGCAGGTGCCGGTACAGCCGCTCCAGGTCCGCGGCGCCGGCCTCGAACGCGGCGAGCACCTGGGAGACGGAATCGGGTTCGGTGGTCATTGCTCGGTCCTCTCGACGGCGACGGCGACTGCTGTCAGGCCTACCACAGCCGAGGCTCGTGACGAGCCCATTGTCGGTGGGTACGGGCATGATGGCTGCCATGAGCGCGAACACCACGACCGCCGACCCCACCACCGGTGCGGACCTGCGCGCCGAGGCCGAGGGGCTGCTGCGCGAACTCGCCGGACCGGACGCCCGCCTGCGCGAGGACCAGTGGACGGCGATCGAGGCGCTGGTCGTGCACCGCCGGCGCGCGCTGGTGGTCCAGCGCACCGGCTGGGGCAAGTCCGCTGTCTACTTCATCTCCGCCAAGCTGCTGCGGGCCCGCGGGCACGGGCCGACGGTCATCGTCTCGCCGCTGCTCGCGCTGATGCGCAACCAGGTGGCCTCGGCCGAGCGGGCAGGCGTGCGCGCGGCGACCATCAACTCCGGCAACGTCACCGAGTGGGACGAGATTCACCGCCAGATCGCCGACGGCGACGTGGACGTGCTGCTGGTCAGTCCCGAGCGGCTGAACAATCCCGACTTCCGTGACCAGGTGCTGCCCTCGCTCGCCGCCGACGCCGGCCTCGTGGTGGTCGACGAGGCGCACTGTGTCTCCGACTGGGGCCACGACTTCCGTCCGGACTACCGCCGGATCCGCACCCTGATCGCCGAGCTCGGCGATGGCATCCCGGTGCTGGCCACCACCGCGACGGCCAACGACCGGGTGGTCGAGGACGTCTCGACCCAGCTCGGGGTCGGCGGCGGCGAGACCCTGGTGCTGCGCGGCGGCCTGGAACGGGAGTCGCTGCGCCTGTCGGTCGTGCACATCGACGAGGCCACCAAGCGCGCCGCCTGGCTCGGCCAGCAACTCGAGAAGCTGCCCGGCTCCGGCATCATCTACACCCTCACCGTGTCCGCGGCCCGCGACCTCGCCGGGCTGCTGTCCGAGCAGGGCCACACGGTCGCCGCGTACACCGGGCAAACCGATCCGGCCGAGCGCGAGCAGCTCGAGGCCGACCTGCTCGGCAACCGGGTCAAGGCCCTCGTCGCGACGTCCGCGCTCGGGATGGGGTTCGACAAGCCGGACCTGGGGTTCGTGGTGCACCTCGGCGCACCGTCCTCGCCCATCTCCTACTACCAGCAGGTGGGCCGCGCCGGCCGCTCCACCGACCGCGCGGAGGTGGTGCTGCTGCCCGGCCACGAGGACCGGCAGATCTGGAGCTACTTCGCCTCCGTCGCGTTCCCGCGCGAGCACATCGTGCGCCGGGTCATCGAGGTCCTCGACACCGAGCGACCCCAGTCCACCCAGGCGCTCGAGCCGCAGGTCGAACTCAACCGGTCCCGGCTCGAGATGGTGCTCAAGGTCCTCGACGTCGACGGTGCCGTGCGCCGGGTCCGCGGCGGCTGGGTCGGCACCGGAGAGCCGTGGGAGTACGACGCGCCGCGGTACGAGCGGCTCGCCCAGGCCCGCGAGTCCGAGCAGCAGGCCATGGTCGACTACCAGCGCACCACCATGTGCCGGATGGAGTTCCTGCGCCGACAGCTCGACGATCCGGGCCTGACCGCCGATCCGCAGCCGTGCGGCCGCTGCGACAACTGCGCCGGCCCCACCCTCACCGCGGACGTCGACGAACAGGCCCTCGCCCAGGCCCGCACCCGGCTGGACCGCCCGGGCGTCGACCTGCTGCCCCGCAAGCAGTGGCCGACCGGACTCGCCAAGCTCGGAGTGTCGTTGTCCGGCAAGATCACCGACAACCATCAGCCTGGCCGGGTGCTCGGCCGGCTCACCGACCTGGGCTGGGGTCAGCGACTGCGCACCCTGTTCGACGGGCCCGACGGCCCGGTGCCCGAGGCGGTCGTCGACGCCTGCATCAAGGTCCTGGCGGCCTGGGACTGGGACACCCGACCCACCTCGCTGCTGGCGATGGAGTCGCAGACCCGGCCGCAACTGGTGGGTTCCCTGGCACGCCGGCTGGCCGAGGTCGGCCGGCTCACCGACCTGGGCACGCTGGCCCGGACCCCCGGCCATCCCCCGGTCTCGGCGGCCAATTCCGCCTACCGCGTCGCCGGGCTGGTGGGCGCGTGGACGGCGCCGGATCTGAGCCACCTGGACGGCCCGGTCCTGCTGCTCGACGACCTCACCGACACCGGCTGGACGCTGACGATGGCGGCCCGTGAACTGCGTGCGGCGGGCGCACCGGCCGTCCTGCCGTTTGCCCTGGCAAGCGTCAGCTGAGCACGACGATGTGACCGGTATCACACTGGTGCGCTCACCAGTGCCGACGCCGGCTTCTCGGGCTGGACCAGGCGGGAAGTTGCTGAAATCCTTTGGGCCCATTGTTACGTTCGTTTGACCAATGACTCCCGTTACAGAAAGTGCGACCCCAATTTTATTTCCCCGCAAGGGGACCCGACCACGACCCGGCGCGATGCAGCCGGAACCACCCGGCGCGGAGCGCTCCGCCCCACCCGGCGCGGCGCATCCCGACCAAGCCGGCGCACGGCCCGACCGACCCGGAACCACCCCCGGCGAGCACCACAGCGCGCTGCACCCGAACGACATGCCGACCCTTCGTCAGCCCACCCTGGCCGACGCGGCCCGGCTGTGGGAGATCGCCCGCGACACCGCCGTTCTCGACCTGAACTCGAGCTACTCGTACCTGCTGTGGTGCAGGGACTTCGCGGAGACCTCCGTAGTGGCCGAGCACGACGGACGGGTCGGGGGCTACGTCACCGGATTCGTCCGGCCGACGGACCCGACGACCGTCTTCGTGTGGCAGGTTGCCGTCGACGACGCCCTGCGCGGCCGCGGCGTCGCCTCCGCGATGTTGAACTTCCTTCTCGATCACCTTGCGCATCAAGGTGTCTCAATGCTGGAGACGACGATCAGTCCCGACAACACCGGATCGCAGGCACTCTTCGCCTCGGTCGCGCGGAGTCGGTACACCAGCATCTCAACCCGTAAATTGTTCGGCTCCAACAACTTTCCCGACCAGCACGAACCCGAGGACCTTTACGTCATCGGCGACGACAGCAGCAGAGGAGAGCAGTGAACACCCTCGTAGAGACCGACATCTTCACCAGCCTCGAGTCCGAGGTCCGCAGCTACAGCCGGTCGTGGCCGGCAGTCTTCGGCTCCGCCTCCGGATCCTGGATCCGTTCCGAGGACGGCCGCGACTACCTGGACTTCTTCGCCGGCGCCGGGGCCCTGAACTACGGGCACAACAACCCGGTGCTGAAGGAGGCCCTGCTCGACTACCTGACCCGCGACGGCATCACCCACGGACTCGACATGAACACCGTCGCCAAGCGCCGGTTCCTCGAGACCTTCCAGCGCAACATCCTCGCGCCCCGTGGCCTGGACTACAAGGTCCAGTTCCCCGGACCCACCGGCACCAATGCCGTGGAGGCCGCACTCAAACTCGCCCGCAAGGTGACCGGCCGCTCCTCGATCGTCAACTTCACCAACGCTTTTCACGGAATGACCCTCGGCTCACTCTCGGTCACCGGAAACTCGATGAAGCGTGCCGGTGCCGGCGTGCCGCTCGTGCACGCCACCCCGATGCCGTTCGACGGCTACTTCGACGGCGAGATGCCCGACTTCCACTGGTTCGAACGCGTCCTCGACGACACCGGCAGCGGACTCAACCGTCCCGCCGCCGTGATCGTCGAGACCGTCCAGGGCGAGGGCGGCGTCAACGTCGCCCGGCCCGAGTGGCTGCGAGCCCTCGCCGACCTCTGCTCGAGCCGCGGGATCCTGCTGATCGTCGACGACGTGCAGATGGGCTGCGGCCGCACCGGCCCGTTCTTCTCGTTCGAGGTTGCCGGCATCACCCCCGACATCGTCACCCTGTCCAAGTCGATCGGCGGCTACGGCCTGCCGATGGCCCTGACCCTGATGCGGCCCGAACTCGACGTGTGGGCCCCCGGCGAGCACAACGGCACCTTCCGCGGCAACAACCCGGCATTCGTCACCGCCACCGCCGCGCTCGACCACTACTGGTCCGACGACGCGCTCAGCCGCTCGACCGCGGCCAAGGGCAGGCGCATCGAGGAGATCTTTGCGAACCTGTCCGACCGCTTCGCCGGGGTCTCCGCCCGCGGCCGTGGCATGGTGCAGGGCCTGGTCTTCGACGACCCCGGTCGCGCGCTCAAGGTCTGCGGGCTCGCCTACGACGAGGGCCTGCTCGCCGAGACCTCCGGGCCGTCCGACGAGGTGGTCAAGTTGCTGCCGCCGCTGACCGTCACCGACGCCGAGCTCGACCACGGGCTGAGCATCCTGGCCGAGGCCACCGCGAAGGTCTGCGCCTGAACAGGAAGGAACCGCTCCATGATCGTGCGCACCACCGACGAGATCACCGACACCGACCGTGACGTCACCAGCGCCGACGGCAACTGGCGTTCCAAGCGCATCGTCCTCGCGGGCGACGCCGTCGGCTTCTCCTTCCACGAGACCACCATCGCCGCCGGAACCGTCAACGAGTTCCACTACGCCCATCACGTCGAGGCGGTCTGGCTGATCGACGGCGACGGCATCCTCACCGACCTCGACAACGGCGAGGTCCACCAGCTGCGGCCGGGCACCATGTACCTGCTCGACGGCCACGAGCGGCACCGCGTCGAACCGGTCACCGAGATGCGGATGCTGTGCGTGTTCAACCCTCCGGTCACCGGCCGCGAGGTGCACGACGTGAACGGGGTCTACCCCCTGGTCGCGGCGCCGACCCGGGGCTGACCCCGGGAGCCGGACCACCGCACGGACCTGCCCACCGGGGTACGCGACTAACCTGGTGGGCATGTCCGTGCCGGTCCTCGAACCCGAAGCCGGGGCTGCCCGGCTCGCCGCACTCGTGAACGGCAGGCGGGTGCTGGCGTTGACCGGCGCCGGGATGTCCACGGATTCCGGGATCCCGGACTACCGCGGCCCGGACTCGCCGCCGCGTAACCCGATGACGTACCAGCAGTTCATGGGCGACGCCGCGTTCCGGCGCCACTACTGGGCGCGCAACCACCTGGGTTGGCGGTACATGGACGCCACCGTGCCCAACGCGGGACACCGGACACTGGCCGCCCTCGAACGGTCCGGCACCGTGACCGGCGTGCTCACCCAGAACGTCGACCTGCTGCACACCAAGGCAGGCAGCCGCGCGGTCATCGACCTGCACGGCAGCTACGCCCAGGTCCGCTGCATGGGCTGCGGGCACCGGCTCTCGCGCATCTCGCTCGCCGAGCGGCTCGCCGCCGCGAACCCCGGCTTCGCCGAATCCGTCTCCGCGGCAACAGGAGTCGAGATCGCCCCGGACGCGGACGCGGTGATCGATGAGACCGCGCACTTCCGGGTGGTGGACTGCGACCGCTGCGGCGGCATCCTCAAGCCCGACATCGTGTACTTCGGCGAGAGCGTGCCCAAGCCGCGGGTGGCGGCGGCCTACGCGATGGTCGACGCCGCCGACCTGGTGCTGGTACTCGGCTCCTCGCTGACCGTGATGTCCGGGTTGCGCTTCGTCCGGCATGCGGCCAAGCACGGCACCCCGGTCGCCATCGTGAACCGGGGCACCACCCGAGGCGACGAATACGCCACGCTCAAGCTCGACGCCGGATGCTCGCAGGTACTGACGACTCTCGCCGACGGGTGCCGCTGAGCGAGCCCGCACCCGGTCGATCGAAGCCGGCACCGATCACTGATCCGGCGGCTCCTGCGCAGTGACGGCGGGCCTGGCCGGCGACAGCCGGATCACGCCCGCGTCCAGGTCGACGGCGACGCGCGGCCGATGCGTCTGCCCGTCGCCGTCCTCGCCACCGCCGTCCTCGAGTTCCTTCCCCGGGAACAACTGACCGAAAACACCCATGGGATCGACCGTACCCGCGATCCGACCACGCTCGCATTCGACGCCGGCTGCTCGCCGCCCTGGGGATACCTCGGTAGGCTGCGGGCATGGCGAAATTCAGCGACAAGGTGAAATCGCTCTTCAGCAGGCGCAAGCCCGTCACTCCCGAGGACGCCGCCGAGATCTCCGACTGGGTCAGCGAGGGCGGCGCACTGCATCCCGACGGACCACCCAAGGTCATCGGCGACCCGAAGGACAAGCCGACGGCCCCCTGACCTCCTACAGCCGGACCAGGTCGTCGGCGTGCACCACCGGGCGCTGCAACTCCGACGGCAACTCGAGGGTGGAGCGGCCGAGCATCTCGTGGAGTTCGGCGGCGTCGTAGGCCACCACCCCGCGCGCCACCGGCGCACCGTCCGGACCGGCAAGCGAGACCACGTCGCCGCCGTAGAACCGTCCGTCGACGGCGGTGATGCCGGCGGGCAGCAGCGACCGTCGCTGGTCCACCACCGCCCGGACCGCCCCCGCGTCCACGTGCAGGACGCCCTGGGTGTCCGCCGCGTGCCGCACCCAGAACTTGCGGGCCGACATCCGCGTCGGCCGCGCGGCGAAGGCCGTGCCGACACCTGCGGTGCTCAGCGCCTCGGCCGCGTCGGCGGCGGCGGCCAGCAGCACCGGCACCCCCGAATCCGCAGCCAGCCGGGCTGCCGACAGCTTCGACGCCATGCCGCCGGTCCCGAGCGCTCCCCCGGACCCGGCGACCACCCCGTCGAGGTCCTCGGGGCTGGTCACCTCCGGGATCAGCGTGGCGCCGCCGCGACGGGGGTCGCCGTCGTAGAGGCCGTCGACGTCCGAGAGCAGCACCAGCGCGTCGGCCTGCACCAGGTGCGAGACCATCGCGGCCAGCCGGTCGTTGTCGCCGAACCGCAGCTCGGCGGTGGCGACGGTGTCGTTCTCGTTGACGATCGCCACCGCGTGCAGCGCCCGCAGCCGGTCCAGGGTCCGCTGGGCGTTGCGGTGCTGCGTCCGGCGGGCCAGGTCGTCCGCGGTGAGCAGGACCTGACCGACGGTGCGCCCGTACCTCGCGAACGAGGTGCCCCAGGCGTGCGCGAGCGCCAGCTGACCGACGCTCGCGGCCGCCTGCTTGGTCGCCAGGTCCCGCGGCCGCTTGGACAGGCCGAGCGGCGCGATGCCCGCGCCGACCGCCCCGGAGGAGACGACCACGACGTCGGAGCCGGCCCGCATCCGAGCCTCGATCGCGTCGACGAGGGTGTCGAGTGCCGCCCGGTCGAGACCCTCCTCGAGGCTGGTCAGCGCCGAGGAACCGATCTTCACCACGACGCTGCGCGCCGCGGTGATCGTGGTCCGGGTGTCCGAGGCGGCCGCGGTCGCCGTCACTGTTCTTCGGGGTCCAGGCCCTCGAGCCCGCGACGGATCCGGTGCGCGTGCTTGCGCTCCGCCGCACCGATGCGCTCGTCCTGGTCCAGCCGCATGTCGGTGCCGCGACCGGTGCGCATCATGTCGATTCCCGCCGGGGTCTGCGGCTCCCAGTCGAAGCTGACGTCGCCGATGGTCACCGAGCAACCGGGCTGCGCACCCGCCTTGACCAGTGCCGCCTCCACGCCGAGCCGGGCCAGCCGGTCTCCGAGGTAGCCGACCGCCTCGTCGTTGTCGAACGCGGTCTGCTTGATCCACCGCTCGGGGCGCTCGCCGCGGACGATGAACCCGCCGCGGGTGTCCGGGTCGGGGATCACGCGGAAGTCGGGCTGGTTCGACGCCACCGGGCGCAGCACCGGACGCGCCGGCTCCGGCTTCGGGTTGGCCTCGCGGTAGTCCGCGACCATCTTCGCCAGGGCGAAGGTCAACGGACGCAGCCCATCCCTGGTCACCGCCGAGATGGTGAAGACGGGCCAGCCGCGCTTCTCGAAGTCCGGGGTGACCATCTCGGCCAGCTCCGCGGCCTCGGGCACGTCGGCCTTGTTGAGGATCACGATGCGGGGTCGGTCGGCCAGGTCACCGAGGCTCACGTCCGCCGACAGGGCCGGCGTGTACGCGGCGAGCTCCGCCTCGAGCGCGTCGACGTCGGAGACCGGGTCGCGGCCGGGATCCATGGTCGCGCAGTCCACGACGTGGGCGAGCACCGCGCAGCGTTCGATGTGACGGAGGAAGTCCAGCCCCAGGCCGCGGCCCTGGCTGGCGCCGGGGATCAGACCGGGCACGTCCGCGACGGTGAGGGTGGTGTCGCCGCTGGACACCACGCCCAGGTTCGGTCGCAGCGTGGTGAACGGGTAGTCGGCGATCTTCGGCTTGGCCGCCGAGAGCACGGACACCAGCGACGACTTGCCCGCGGAGGGGAAGCCGACCAGGCCGACGTCGGCCACCGACTTCAGCTCCAGCACGAGGTCGCGTTGCACGCCGTCCTCGCCGAGCAGCGCGAAGCCGGGGGCCTTGCGCGCCTTCGAGGACAGGGCCGCGTTGCCGAGTCCGCCGCGGCCGCCGGGGGCGGCGTCGAAGCGGGTGCCAGCGCCCATCATGTCGGCGAGCACCTGGCCGTCACCGTCGAGCACGACGGTGCCCTCGGGCACCCGCAGGATCAGGTCCTCGCCGTTGGCGCCCTCACGGTTGCTGCCTGCACCCTGCTTGCCGTTGCCTGCCTTGGCGTGCGGGTGGAAGTGGAAGTCCAGCAGCGTGTGCACGTTGGGATCGACCTCGAGCACCACCGCTCCACCACGGCCACCGTTGCCGCCGTCGGGTCCGCCGAGCGGCTTGAACTTCTCGCGGTGAACGGAGGCGCAGCCATTGCCGCCATTTCCGGCGCTGACGTGCAGCACTACGCGGTCAATGAATCGGGACATGACTGCCGGATCCTTCCTCAGTCTGTAAATAGCAATAGGGGCGGGCTGGGTGTGACACCCTGGCCCGCCCCTACTGGGAGCTTGTAACGCGTCGCTCCGCGGCATCTGTCACGAGGACGTCAGTCACGGGGCGAAAGTCGCGGCAGAATCAGGCCTCTGCCAGCGCCGGAACGATGTTGACGGTCTTGCGGCCACGCTTGGTGCCGAACTCGACCGCACCCGCGGAGAGCGCGAACAGCGTGTCGTCGCCGCCACGTCCGACGTTCACGCCGGGGTGGAAGTGGGTTCCGCGCTGGCGAACCAGGATCTC
Organism: Rhodococcus kronopolitis; assembly: GCF_042654025.1. Classification (NCBI taxonomy): domain Bacteria; kingdom Bacillati; phylum Actinomycetota; class Actinomycetes; order Mycobacteriales; family Nocardiaceae; genus Rhodococcus; species Rhodococcus kronopolitis. The sequence goes on from NZ_JBHSFO010000002.1 coordinate 545,882, forward strand.
GCCGGCGCTGACCGACTGGCCGCCGAAGCGCTTCACGCCGAGGCGCTGAGCGTTTGAATCGCGGCCGTTACGGGAGCTGGATGCACCCTTCTTATGTGCCATGTTGTTGACCCTCCTCGGGCAAACTCAGTCTAGAAAAGAACTAGTTGTTGATACCGGTGACCTTGAGGACCGTCAGCTTCTGACGGTGGCCCTGGCGCTTGTGGTATCCGGTCTTGTTCTTGAACTTGTGGATGCGGATCTTCGGGCCCTTGGTGTGCTCGACGACCTCGCCGGTGACCTCGACCTTGGCCAGCTTGGCGGCGTCGGTGGTCAGCTCGGATCCGTCGACGACGAGGACCGGGGCCAGCGAGACAGAAGTGCCGGGCTCACCCTCGATCTTCTCGACCTTGACGAGGTCACCAACAGCGACCTTGTACTGCTTTCCGCCGGTCTTGACGATCGCGTACGTTGCCATCGGAGGGCTACCCCTTGCTTCTTCGAACGTGCTCGCGCGGCTTGAGCCGAGCGACTGGTCTGGTGTACTTGCTACCTCAGGCGCGCCCGCTGCTGCCTAGTGGGCGCAGCCGAGCGGTATCGCCGAGTAGCGACCGGTCAAGATTACGGGATGGCGGTGGCCAGGGTCAAACCGGCTCCGCCACCCCGAACTTGTCCGGCCTAGGCGTCCGTCGGCGGGCCCGCCGGACGGGCCGATGCCCGACGACGCGGACGACGCGTGGGCGCCTTGGCGTCGGCCTCGGACGCCACCGGAGCAGCGGCCACGGGCTCTGCCACGGGCTCGACGACCACCGGTGCGGTCACCACCGGCTCGACGACGATCTGCTCGACGACCACCGGCTCGACGACGGGCTCGGGAGCCCGCTCGACGGGGGCCGCCTCGGCCTCGGGCGTCGACTCCGCCGACCGTCCCGCAGCCGACCGGGAGGAACGCCGCGAACGACGCCGGCCCCGGGTGGGTGCCTCGGCGGCCTCGGCCTTGTCCGCCTCGGCGGTCTCGACCACAACCTCGACGGCAGGGACCTCGACCACGGGAGCCTCGACCGCAGGGGTCTCGACCTCGGGAGCCGCGACCTCGACGGTCTCGACCTCGACGACGGGGGCGTCGGCCACGACGACCTCGGCCTCGACGGCCTGGGCGGCTGCCTGGTCCTGCTCGTGCGTGTGGTCGTCGTGGTGCGCGGCCATCGCGAGCGCGACGGGATGCGCCCGCTTGACCGTGGCATCCACGTCGTGCGCGTCGTGCGACTCCGTGCCGTCGTGCGCGTCCTGGCCGTTCCTGGCCGCCGGCGCGTCGGACTGCGTCGCCTTGTCGCCACGTCCACGACGCTTGCGGCCGCCGGACTCGCCGGACTTGGCCGCACCGGACCGCGAGCCGTCGTCGCCCGACGACTTCTCCTCGACCGGGTCGGCGTGCACGATGATGCCGCGACCGTGGCAGTGCTCACAGGTGGTGGAGAACGCCTCGACCAGGCCCGTGCCGAGCTTCTTGCGGGTCATCTGGACCAGGCCCAGCGAGGTGACCTCGGAGACCTGGTGCCGGGTGCGGTCCCGGCCGAGCGCCTCGGTGAGACGGCGCAGCACCAGGTCCCGGTTGGACTCGAGCACCATGTCGATGAAGTCGACGACGATCATGCCGCCGATGTCGCGCAGGCGCATCTGCCGCACGACCTCCTCGGCCGCCTCGAGGTTGTTCCGGGTGACGGTCTCCTCGAGGTTTCCGCCGGCACCGGTGAACTTGCCGGTGTTGACGTCGACGACGGTCATCGCCTCGGTACGGTCGATCACCAGGGTGCCGCCCGAGGGCAGCCACACCTTGCGGTCGAGCGCCTTGGCCAGCTGCTCGTCGATCCGCTTGGCCTCGAACACGTCGGGGCCGCCGTTGCCCTCGTACTTCTCGACCCGCGGCAGCAGGTCGGGTGCGACGGTCTTGATGTAGTTCTCCACCGTCGACCAGGACTTCTCGCCCTCGATGACGATCTTGGCGAAGTCCTCGTTGAACAGGTCGCGGACGACCTTGACCAACATGTCGGGCTCCTCGTACAGGGCCTTCGGGCCGCTGCCCTTGCCCTTGTCCGCCTCGGCGGCCTGCTTCTCGATCTCCGCCCACTGGCTCTGCAGCCGGGTGACGTCGCGCGCGAGCTCCTCGGCGCTGACGCCCTCGGACGCGGTGCGGATGATGACGCCGGCCTCGGGCGGCACGATCTCCCGCAGGATCTCCTTGAGCCGCTTGCGCTCGGTGTCGGGCAGCTTGCGGCTGATCCCGGTGGAGCTGCCACCGGGCACGTAGACCAGGAACCGGCCGGCCAGCGAGATCTGGGTGGTCAGTCGGGCACCCTTGTGTCCGACCGGGTCCTTGCTGACCTGGACGAGCACCTGGTCGCCGGGCCGCAGGGCCTGCTCGATCTTGCGGCTGTTGCCACCGAGACCGGCGGCCTCCCAGTTGACCTCACCGGCGTAGAGCACGCCGTTGCGGCCGCGGCCAATGTCGATGAAGGCCGCCTCCATCGACGGCAGCACGTTCTGGACGCGCCCGAGGTAGACGTTGCCGACCATCGACGCGGACGCCGAGCTGGTGACGAAGTGCTCCACGAGGACACCGTCCTCGAGCACCGCGACCTGGGTCAGGCCCTGGTTCGGTCCGGCCGTCTTCTCCCGGACCACCATCACCCGGTCCACGGCCTCGCGGCGGGCGAGGAACTCCGACTCGGTCAGGATCGGCGGACGACGGCGACCGGCGTCGCGCCCGTCGCGGCGACGCTGACGCTTCGCCTCGAGACGGGTGGAACCGGAGATGCCCTGGACCTCGTCCTTGACGCGGGCCTTGGCGCGCGGCTCGCGCTCGTGCACGACCGTGGCGACACCGTCGTCCTCGGAGCCGGCCTCGGCGGCGTCGCCACTGCCCTTGCGACGACGACGACGGCGACGGCGACGGCTCGCGCCGTCGGCCCCGGCCTCGTCGGACTCGTCGGACTCGGAGTCGTCGGCGCCCTCGGCCGTCTCGTCGCCGGACTCGGCGGGCTCGTGGTCGGTGCGCTCGGACTCGGACTCGCCGGCCTCGGGGTGAGCGTCCTCGGCAACCGCCGTCTCGTCGGGCTCGGTGGTCGTCGACTGCTCGTCACCGGACTGCTCGCCGCGGCCGCGTCCGCGACCCCGACGGCCACGGCGGCGACGACGACTCTGCGCGTCGTCCTCGTCGGACTCGGCGGACTCGACGACGGCCTGGCTGCCGGCGTCGGAGGTCTCGACCTCCGGGGCGACGTCGGGCGTCTGCACGTGCTCGACCTCGGCGACCGCAGGCGCGGTGAACCCGGTGGTCACCTCGATGGGTGCGTTCTCGTCCGGTGCCGCGGCCTCGCGACGTGCGCGACGACGACGCGGCGCGGGCTCGGCGTCGGGCTGGATGAACAGCGGGGCCTGGAACACGGGGGCGGCGTCACCGGCGGCGGGAACGTGTGCGTGCGGGGCGTCCACGTTGGTGAACAGGCCCTGCTGGGCCTCGACCACGGGGGCCTCGGCGACCGGCTCCTCGGTCTTCGGCACCTCGACGGCCGGCTCCTCGGTCTTCGGCGCCTTGGCCTTCGACCTGGACCGCGACCGGCTCCTGGGCGCCTTCACCGGGGCCTCGTCGGCGGCCGGGGCCTCGACCGCGGGCTCCTCGGCGACCGGAACCTCGACCGGGGCGGCCTCGGCGGGGGCGAACGCCGCGTGCACCCGCTCGGCGAGCTCACGGTCGACGCTCGACTGCGCGCTGCGCAGCTCGGAGCCGAGCTCGGCTACCTGCGCGAGTACCTGCTTGCTGGTCACGCCCAGCAGCTTTGCCAGTGCGTGTACCCGGATCTTGTCCGGGAAAGTCGGTGCCACCGCGGCTGCGGCGGAAGTCTGCGAATCGAGCGGCGCTTTGTCGGCCACGTAAGTCTCCTCGAGCCCCCGGGCGCGTCCACCTTGACTTTCCGGGTGTGACGCGGCCACGCGAGGGCGCTGCTGTGTGTACCCACGACGGTAGCCGTGGGATTGTCTGGTCTCGCCCCGCGCGGTTGGCAGTGATCCGTTAATCACTGCCAGCTTGTGCGACGCCTGGCTGGATGGCGGTGCTCCGTGATCCGTGCGCCCGATCATCCAGCATGCCGTGAGGCGCGGGGTGTCCGCGCATCGTGGCAGCGATGAGGGCATCGAACCGTGGTGTCATCCGGTCGGACCCGCGTGAAACAAAAGTGTGAGCCCGACCGATGCCAGTATCCCACACAGTTGCGACGGGCCGCGCCAACGGCGCACCCATCGGGACTGTCCCACCCCCGACCGGGGTGCAGACAGCGCTTCGCCCCGCCGGCATTCACCGACGGGGCGAGCGATCCTGCAAGTAGTTCAGCTACGGGCCAGGTGCGGGAACCACAGCGCGATCTCACGCTCGGCGGACTCGACCGAGTCGGAACCGTGCACGAGATTCTGCTGGCCGTCGAGCGCCAGGTCGCCGCGAACGGTGCCGGGCACCGCCTTCTCCACCGGGTCCGTGCCGCCGGCGATCTGGCGGAACGCCGCGATCGCGCGGGGGCCCTCGAGCACCGCCGCGACCAGCGGACCGGAGGTGATGAACTCGAGCAACCCCGGGTAGAACGGGCGGCCCTCGTGTTCGGCGTAGTGCTTGCCGGCCAGTTCCCGGTCCGCGGTCTTGAGTTCGAGGGCGGTGATGGACAGCCCCTTGCGCTCAACACGGCCGAGAATCTCGCCGACGAGTCGTCGGGCCACGCCATCGGGCTTGATCAGTACCAGCGTCCGCTCAGTCACGGCACTCAGCCTAGAACGTCAGTCCCGTTGCCCCGGAAGCAGACCCTGTTCCATCCGGTCCAGGATGTCCCGACGCAGGTACAGCAGGTACACCCAGAGCGCGGCGAACAGCAGCCCGAGCGCCCCGATCGCGATGTGCACGGCAAAGCCGGCGATCAGGGCCACCTGCAGCGCGAGGTTGTATCCCATCGCCCAGGACCGGCCCTGCACGCCTGCGCCGAGGATCATCAGGAGCGCCAACACCACCAGGTAGGTCACGCCGGCCGCGCTCAGGCCGACGCTGAGCGCCCCGATGCCCGGCAGTGCCAGCAGCACCACGATGGCCTCGAGGATCAGCAGTCCCGCGCAGACCCCGCGGAAGCTCTTCCACGGGTCCTTCGTCGGCGGCTTGAAGCCGCCCGGTCTCTCGTCTGCGGTGCCCTCGTCTGCGGTCGAGTCGTTGCTCACGCCGGGTCCTTTCCGAACAGGGTGCGGGCCATGCCCGCGGTAACGACGGATCCGGTGATCACGACGCCGGCGCCGGAGACGGCCTCGCCGGGCTCGGCGACGTCCTCGGCGATCCCGATGGCGGTCTCGATCGCATCGGGCAGCGTCTGCGCCACCACGACTCGTTCGTCACCGAACCGGGCCACGGCGAGGTTCGCCAGTTCCTCGATGTCCATGCCGCGCGGAGAGCCGTTGTGGGTGACCACGATCTCGTCGAAGACCGGCTCGAGGGCGGTGAGGAGGCCCTCGGCGTCCTTGTCGCCCATCACTGCGACCACGCCGACCAGCTTGCGGAAGTCGAACTCGTCGGCCAGCGCGGAGGCCAGCGCGCGGGCGCCGTCGGGGTTGTGCGCGGCGTCGAGGAACACCGTCGGCGCGTTGCGGACCCGCTCCAGTCGGCCCGGATTGGTCAGGGAGGCAAAGCCTTCCCGGACCGCGTCGACGTCGAGCTGACGGTCCGCGCCTGCGCCGAGGAACGCCTCCACCGCGGCCAGCGCCAGCGCGGCGTTGCGGGCCTGGTGTTCGCCGTGCATGGGCAGGAAGATGTCGGTGTAGACGCCGCCGAGGCCCTGCAGTTCGAGCTGCTGTCCCCCGACCGCGATCCGGCGGGCGAGCACCCGGAACTCCGAGTTCTCCCGCGCCACTGCGGCGTCCGCCTCGACCGCGCGCCGCAGCAGCACCTCCGCAACCTCGGGGGTCTGCTCCGCGAGGATCGCGACGGTGTCGCGGGGCACCAGCGACTCCGGCGCCTTCTTGATGATCCCGGCCTTCTCGGCGGCGATGCCGGCGAGGTCGCTGCCCAGGAACTCGACGTGGTCGAGGCTGATCGGCGTGATCACCGCGACCTGCCCGTCGATCACGTTGGTGGCGTCCCACTTCCCGCCGAGCCCGACCTCGATGACGGCGACGTCGACCGGCGCCTCGGCGAAGGCGGCGAAGGCCATCGCGGTGAGCACCTCGAACTTGCTCATCGCCGGCCCGCCCGCCGCCTCCGACTGGGCGTCGATCATGCCGATGTACGGCTCGAGCTCGCGGTAGGTGTCCACGTAGAGCCGCGGCGAGATCGGCTTGCCGTCGATGCTGATCCGCTCGGTGGCGATCTGCAGGTGCGGGCTGGTGGTCCGGCCCACCCGGCGGTGCATCCGGGTGAGCAGCGCGTCGATCATCCGGGTCACCGACGTCTTGCCGTTGGTGCCGGCGACGTGGATGGCCGGGTAGCCGTGCTGCGGGGACCCCAGCAGGTCCATCAGTGCGGCGATCCGGGTCAGCGACGGCTCGATCTTCGTCTCGGGCCAGCGCTTGTCGAGTTCGGCCTCGACGAGTGCGAGCTCGGCGAGGTCGACGGCGGCCGACTCGGAGTTCGATCCGGGGAAGGTCATGCCTGCCCCAGATCCGCGAGCCGCGCGGTGATCCGCGCGACTTCCTCGGTGGCGAAGCTCTGGCGGCCCCGGATCTTGTCGACGACGGCGTCCGGCGCCTTCGCCAGGAACGCCTCGTTGCCGAGCTTCGCGGCGGTGCCGGCCAGCTCCTTCTCCGCGGCGGCCAGGTCCTTCTCGAGCCGCTTGCGCTCGGCGACCAGGTCGACGGTGCCGGAGGTGTCGAGCTCGACGGTGACGGTGCCCGCGCTCAGCCGGACCTCGACGGAGGCGGTCGCGGCGAAGTCGTCGCCGGGCTCGGTGAGCTTGCCCAGCGACGCCACCGACGGCTGCTGCCCGTCCAGGTCCGCCTCGGCGATGCCGGTCAGCCGGGCCGCGACCTTCTGGCCCGGATTCAGACCCTGGTCGCTGCGGAAGCGCCGGATCTCGGTGACGAGTCGCTGCACGTCCGCGATCCGCTGCGCGGCAACGACGTCCACGGGCTCACCGGACGCCTCCGGCCAGCTCGCGACGACGACGGACTCGCCGCCGGCGAGCACCTTCCACAGCGTCTCGGTGACGAACGGCATGACCGGGTGCAGCATCCGCAGCAGCGCGTCGAGCACGTTGCCGAGCACCGCGCGGGTGGCCTCGGCCTGCTCCCCCGCGAACTGCACCTTGGCCAGCTCGAGGTACCAGTCGCAGACCTCGTCCCAGGCGAAGTGGTACAGCGCCTCGCAGGCCTTGCCGAACTCGTACCGGTCGAAGGCGCCGTCGACCTCGGCGCGAACCTGGTCCAGCCGGTCCAGGATCCAGCGGTCCGCGTCGGTGAGCGCGTCGCGGGCCGGCATCGGGGCCGGTGCGGCGCCATTCATCAGCGCGAACTTGGTGGCATTGAACAGCTTGGTGGCGAAGCTGCGCGAGGACTTCGCGTGGTCCTCGCCGACGGACAGGTCGCTGCCCGGGTTGGCGCCGCGGGCCAGCGTGAATCGCAGTGCGTCGGCGCCGAACTCGCGCACCCAGTCCAGCGGGTCGATGCCGTTGCCCTTGGACTTCGACATCTTCTTGCCGAACTCGTCACGAACCAGGCCGTGCAGGAAGACGTCCTTGAACGGCATCTGCGGTCCGGACTTGCCCTCGCCGGCGGTGATCGCCTCGTCCTGCGAGACGAAGGTGCCGAACATCATCATCCGCGCCACCCAGAAGAACAGGATGTCGTAGCCGGTGACGAGAACGGAGGTGGGATAGAACTTGTCGAGCTCGGCGGTCTTGTCCGGCCAGCCCATCGTGGAGAACGGCCACAGGCCGGAGGAGAACCAGGTGTCCAGGACGTCGGGGTCCTGGGTCCAGCCCTCGGGCGCGGTCTCGTCCGGTCCGAGGCAGGTGACCTCGCCGTCCGGGCCGTACCAGATCGGGATCCGGTGCCCCCACCACAGCTGACGCGAGATGCACCAGTCGTGCATGTTGTCGACCCAGCCGAACCAGCGCGGCTCCAGGCTGGCGGGGTGGATCTTGGTGTCGCCGTTGCGAACCGCGTCACCGGCGGCCTTGGCGAGGGTGTCGACCTTGACCCACCACTGCAGCGACAGGCGCGGCTCGATGGACTCGCCGCTGCGCTCGGAGTGCCCGACGCTGTGCAGGTACGGACGCTTCTCGGCGACGACGCGACCCTGCTCGGCGAGCGCCTCGCGGACCTTGACCCGCGCCTCGAACCGGTCCATGCCGTCGAACTGCGTTCCGGTGTCGGCGATCTTGCCGGTCTTGTCCATGATGGTCGGCATCGGCAGGTTGTGCCGCATGCCCATCTCGAAGTCGTTGGGATCGTGTGCGGGGGTGATCTTCACGGCGCCGGTGCCGAACTCGGGGTCGACGTAGTCGTCGGCGATGATCGGGATCTGCCGGCCGGTGATCGGGTGCTCGAGGGTGGTGCCGAGCAGGTGCTTGTACCGCTCGTCCTCGGGGTGCACGGCCACGGCGGTGTCGCCGAGCATGGTCTCGACGCGGGTGGTGGCGACGATGACGTGCGGCTCGTCGTCCTTCAAGGAGCCGTAGCGCAGCGAGACCAGCTCGCCCTCGACGTCCTCGAACTTGACCTCGATGTCGGAGATGGCGGTCTGCAGCACCGGCGACCAGTTGACCAGCCGCTCGGCGCGGTAGATCAGGCCCTCGTCGTACATCCGCTTGAAGATGGTCTGCACCGCACGGGAGAGGCCCTCGTCCATGGTGAACCGGTCACGGGACCAGTCGACGCCGTCGCCGAGGCTGCGCATCTGGGTGCCGATGGTGCCGCCCGACTCGCGCTTCCACTCCCAGACCTTCTCGATGAAGGCCTCGCGACCGAGGTCCTCCTTCTTCTGGCCGGACGCCGCGAGCTGCTTCTCCACCAGGTTCTGGGTGGCGATGCCCGCGTGGTCCATGCCCGGCAGCCACAGCACCTCGAAGCCCTGCATCCGCTTGCGGCGGGACAGGACGTCCATCAGGGTGTGGTCGAGCGCGTGCCCCATGTGCAGGCTGCCGGTGACGTTCGGCGGCGGCAGCACGATGGAGTAGCCGGGCTTGTCACTGGCCGGGTCCGGCGTGAAGTAGCCGGCGGCCACCCAGCCCTCGTACAGCTCCTGCTCCACGGTGCTGGGGTCCCAGCTCTTGGGGAGGGCGTCGGCGGCGGTCTTGGGGTCTTGCGGCGCGGCACTGGTCACCCAGTGATTCTAGAGAACGCGGCTACCGCGCCGCCCGCCACATGGTCCACAGCCGCGGACCGCCGGTCGGGGGCCCGATCTCGTCGGCCACCGCGGGGCCGAAGCGCTGGTGACGGGGCACATTCTCCGGTTTGCCCGACTCCGGGCGTGGACGTGCTCGCGGTCACAGCGCCCGGACGGCGCAGATCACCGGCGCACCGCGCGGCCGTCGCCCCCGAAGCGTCGGGGCGCCCCGCGAAGACAGGTGCCCCCCCGGGAGAAAACCGGTGGCGTCGACGGGCCGCGGCGGCCAGACTGACCGGCCATGGAGCCTGCCGAGTACGCGGAGTACGACGCAGTCGGGCTGCGCGCCCTCATCGTCGCCGGCGAGGTGAGCGTCGCCGAGGTGGAGTCGGCGGCCCGGCGGGCGCTGGAGTCGGTGAACCCCGACCTGAACGCGCTGACGCTGCCACCGTTCGAGCCGGCCCTGACCGCCGACCCCGACGGCCCGTTGGCGGGCGTGCCGACGGTGGTCAAGGACAGCGGACCGATGGCCCGCGGGGTGCCGTTCACCCTCGGCAGCCGGGCCCTGCGCGGCGCGGTCGCGGGCGTCGACCACGAGTTGACGGCCCGGTTCCGGGCCCCGGGACTGGTGACGCTGGGCCAGAGCACCGCCCCGGAGTTCGGGCTGAACTTCGCGACCGAGTCCCGGCGGTACGGGCCGACCCGCAACCCGTGGGACCTGCGCCGCGGGGTGGGCGGGTCCAGCGGCGGGCGGCCGCGCTGGTCGCGGCCGGGGCGGTGCCGCTCGCGCACGCGAACGACGCGGGCGGCTCGATCCGGGTGCCGGCGTCGTGCTGCGGGCTGGTCGGCCTGAAGCCGGGGCGCGGGCGCACCCCGTCCGGTCCGCTCGTCGGGGAGGCCGGGTTCGGGATGATCGCCGAGTTCGCGCTCACCCGGACGGTCCGGGACGCCGCCCACCTGCTCGACGCCGTCGCGGGGCCGATCGTCGGCGAGAAGTACGCGGCCGCCCCGCCCGACCGTCCGTACGCGGAGTCGATCACCGCGGACCCGGGCCGGCTGCGGGTGGCCGTGACCACCGACGCCTGGTCCGGGGTGCCGGTGGACCCGCAGGTGCAGGGCGCCACCGTCGCCGCGGCGCAGGTGCTGGAGTGGATCGGGCACACCGTGACGTCGGCGAGCCCGGACCTGGCCGCCGAGGACGTGGTGGAGGCGGGGATGCTGGTGGTGGTCTCGACCGGGGCCGCGATCCTGCGGGCGCCGCGCCGGCCGGACCCGACGCTGATCGAGGCCACCTCCCGGCGGGTGCTGTCGGAGACACAGGGTTTCACCGCGCTCGACGTGGCGGCCGCACTCGACGCCCAGCACCGGGTGACCCGGGCCGTCGGCCTGTTCCTCACCGGCTACGACCTGCTGGTGACGCCGACCATCGGGCAACTGCCGCCGCCGCACGGCACGCTCGACTACGACGACGACACCCCGGGGCAGTCGGCGCGCTCGTGGCTCCGGCGGATCTTCGAGGTGGGTCCGTTCACCGCGCCGTTCAACGTGTCCGGGAACCCGGCGGTCAGCCTGCCGCTCGGGCAGAGCCGTGAGGGCCTGCCGATCGGTGTGCAACTGGTGGCCGCGCACGGCCGGGAGGACCTGCTGCTTCAGGTGGCGGCCCAGTTCGAGCAGGCCGTGCCGTGGTCCGGGCGACAGCCGTCGATCCATGCCTGAAGAGAAATCCGACTACCCTCCAGCCATGCGCGCAGTGGTGATCACCCGGCACGGCGAGGCCGACGTCCTGCAGGTCCGCGAGAGGCCTTCCCCGACACTGTCCCCCGGTGGCCTGCGCATCGCGGTCCGCGCGGCCGGGGTCAACTTCGCCGACGTGATGGCGCGGCTCGGGCTGTACGCCGACGCCCCTCCCCTGCCCAGCGTGGTCGGCTACGAGGTGTCGGGAGTGGTCACCGAGATCGCCTCGGACGTCACCGCTTTCGCCGTCGGCGACCGCGTCTTCGCAGGTACCCGGTTCGGCGGCTACGCCGAGGAGGTCTGCGTTCGGCAGCAGGACGCGGTGCCGCTGCCTGCCTCGCTGAGCTTCGAGCAGGGCGCGGCGATCCCCGTCAACTACGCGACCGCCTGGGCGGGCCTGGTCGGCTACGGAAACCTGCGGGCCGGCGAACGGGTGCTGATCCATGCGGCGGCGGGCGGCGTCGGCATCGCGTCCACGCAGATCGCCGCCCGGTACGGCGCGCAGGTCTACGGCACCGCATCACCCGGAAAGCACGACGCCATCCGGGGTTTCGGCGTCGAGGTGGCCCTCGACTACCGCAAGCGCGGCTGGGCCAGGAATCTTCCGCCGATGGACATCGTGATGGACGCCCTCGGCGGGGCGTCGCTGCGGCGCAGCTACTCGCTGCTGCGGCCGGGCGGGCGGCTGGTCGCGTTCGGCGCCAGTTCGGTGGTCTCCGGCGACAAGCGCAACCTGTTCAAGGCCCTGCCCCAGGCGCTGAGCATGATCCGCGGGTTCAACGCCATGGACCAGATGACCGAGTCCAAGGCGGTGATCGGGCTGAACATGCTGCGACTGTGGGACGACCGCGGCACCCTCGAACCGTGGATCACCCCGCTGCGGGCCCTGATCGACGACGGCACCGTCGCGCCGGTGGTCTCCGACGTGGTGCCCTTCGACCGGGCGGCCGAGGCGCACCGCATCCTCACCGAGCGCCGCAACGTCGGGAAGGTGGTGCTGGTGCCGTGAGCGCCGTGCGTATCGGCGCCGACAGCGCGGCAGGCACCGGCGCCGACGGCACTGCGGGCACACGCGCCGACAGCGCTGCGGGCATCGGCGCCATGCTGGTCACGTCCCGCTCGTTCGAGGAGTACGTGGCGATGTTCGCGCTGGGCACCGCCGACCTGTCCGGCACGGTGCTCGACTGTCCCGCCGGAGCCTCGTCGTTCACCGCCGGCGCCCACCGGGTGGGCACGCGCGCGACCGCCTGCGACATCGCCTACGGGAACCCACGGGCCGTGCTGGACTCGCTGCGACCCGAGGTCGAGCGGGGAAACCGGTACATCGCGGCGCATCCCGACGGCTACTCCGACCGGTTCTTCGGCGGACCGGCGGAGCACCTCGCCCACCGGTTGGCAGCGGCCGAGCTGTTCACCCACGACTTCCTCGCCCGGCCCGAGTCGTACGTCCACGCCGCACTGCCCGAACTGCCCTTCGACGACCGGTCGTTCGACCTGGTGCTGTCCTCGCACCTGCTCTTCAGCTACGCGGACCGCCTCGACGTCGAGACCCACCTGGTGTACCTGACCGAACTGCTCCGGGTCGCCCGGGACCAGATCCGGATCTTCCCGCTGGTGCCGACGGGCAGCTCCGCGCGCTACCCGCAGCTCGGCGAGCTGCGCGAGCTGCTCGGCGCGCGCGGCGTCGACACCACCGTCACCGAGGTCGACTACGAGTTCCAGCGCGGCGGCACCGAGATGCTGGTGTGCCGCCGCCGGTGACGGCGGCGGCACGGGCGAAGCGATCGCCAGGTGGCCGGGTGATCGCTACGTGGCGAGCAGCGGCGCGATCCGCGGCGGGATCTGGTCCAGCGCGTACGGCAGCGAGAGCACCGTGCTCCACGTCATCGCCTCGGCGGCCTCGTCCTCGAGGATGATGGCACGGCCGTTCTTGACGACCTCCAGTTCCTGGTAGACGGGCGTCGCCGCCAGCTCGGCACGCAGCTTGTCACCGAACCCGCCGCCGGCGTACCAGACCAGCAGGTCGGCGTCGGCGAGCGTGAGCTGCTCGGTGCTGATCGGCGCGAAGTTGGTGGTGGTGATCTGCTCGGTGACCGGCGGGTTCACGAAGCCGAGCTCGGTGAAGAAGCGGACCTTCGGATCCTCCGGGCCGTAGACGCCGAACTGTCCGGGCCCCTTGAGCGCGCCGACGATCACGGTCTTGCCCTTGAACGCCGGGTTCGCGGCGGCGACCGAGGCGAACTTGTCCTGCACCCCGGCGACCAGTTCCTCGGCCTTGTCGGAGCGGCCCAGCGCCTCGCCGATGATCCGGGTCTGGTCCTGCCACGGCACGCCGTAGTCGGCGAACTCCGCGGGCTGGGTGACCGTCGGCGCGAGGGCGCTGAGCTTGTCGTACTGGCTCTGGGTAATGCCCGAGTAGGTGCCCAGGATCAGGTCCGGGTTGGTGCCCGCGACCTTCTCGACGTTGATGCCGGTGCTGGCGGTGCCGATGATCGCGGGGGTGGCGCCGGCGAGCAGGTCGTGGGCCCACGGCCACACCGCGTCGGGCTGGTTGCCGTACCAGTCGAAGACACCGACCGGAACCGTGCCGAGCGCGAGGATGGCGTCCTGGTCGTTGTAGCCGACGCTGACCACCCGCTGCGGATCCACCGGCACCTGCGTCTGGCCGTACTTGTCGGTCAGGGTGGCACCGGACGCCGCCGCCGACCCGCCGTCGCCGTCCCCACCGGTGCTGCATGCGGTCGCGAACGCGAGCAGTGCGCCCGACGTGCCGATCAGAAATCCCCGCCGCGTCAACCGACCCATGTCTGCCATCGACTCTCCTCCAGTCATTCCACACCCGTCATTCCGCGACCGGTCATTCGGCACACCGTGCGCGCCGCACCGGACTCCCCGGCGCAAAAGCTAGGTAAGGCTAGCCGAAACAATAGGCCATCGGCACCGGCCGACTTCCGACCCGCCGCGCGCGAGTCCACTATGGACACATGACTCGCACGGGACCGGACCGCGACATCGACGAAGCCAGCCTGGAGATCACCCCGCGCAAGGACCACGCCGCCGGGGTACCCGCGGTGCTCATCTCGCTGCAGCGCGCCGTCGAGCAGATGGGCGTGACGCGCACCGCCAGGTCGCTCGCCCGGCTCAACCAGCGGCACGGATTCGACTGCCCCGGCTGCGCGTGGCCCGAGACGCCGGGGCACCGCAGGCCCGCCGAGTTCTGCGAGAACGGCGCCAAGGCCGTCGCCGAGGAGGCCACCCTGCGCCGCGTCGGGCCCGAGTTCTTCGCCGAGCACTCCGTCGCCGAGCTCGCCGCCAAGACCGACTACTGGCTCGGCCAGCAGGGCCGGCTGGCCGAACCGATGGTGCTGCGCGAGGGCGCGACGCACTACACCCCGATCGGCTGGGACTCCGCGTTCCGGATGATCGCGGACGAGCTGCGCGCGCTGCCCACCCCCGACGGGGCGGTGTTCTACACCTCCGGGCGCACCAGCAACGAGGCAGCCTTCCTGTACCAGTTGATGATCCGCAGCTTCGGCACCAACAACATGCCGGACTGCTCGAACATGTGCCACGAGTCCTCGGGCAGCGCCCTGACCGAGTCCATCGGGATCGGCAAGGGCTCGGTCACCATTGCGGACCTCGAGCACGCCGACCTGATCGTCATCGCCGGGCAGAACCCGGGCACCAACCACCCGCGGATGCTCTCCACCCTGGAGGCGGCGAAACGCAACGGCGCCAAGATCATTGCGATCAACCCGCTGCCCGAGGCCGGACTGATCCGGTTCAAGGACCCGCAGCGGGTCGGCGGCGTGGTCGGCCGCGGCGTCGACATCGCCGACGAGTTCCTGCAGATCCGGCTCGGCGGCGACATGGCGCTGTTCCAGGGACTGGGCCGGCTGCTGCTCGAGGCGGACGACGCCGCACCCGGCACCGTGGTCGACCGCGAGTTCGTCGAGGAGCACTGCGCCGGGTTCGACGAGTACGAGAAGCAGGTCCGCGCAGTCGATCTCGACGTCGTGCTCGAGGCCACCGGGCTGACCCTCGCCCAGCTGCGGGAGACCGCGGCGGCGCTGGCCCGCTCCGAGCGGACCATCGCGTGCTGGGCGATGGGCCTGACCCAGCAGACCCACGGCGTGGCGACCATCCAGGAGATCACCAACGTGCTGCTGATGCGCGGCATGATAGGCAAGCCGGGAGCCGGGGTCTGCCCGGTGCGCGGGCACTCGAACGTCCAGGGCGACCGCACCATGGGCATCTGGGAGCGGATGCCCGACGCCTTCCTCGACGCCCTCGACCGCGAGTTCGCCATCACCAGCCCCCGGGCGCACGGCTGGGACACCGTCGAGGCCATCCGCGGCATGCGCGACGGCAAGGCCGGCGTGTTCATGGCGATGGGCGGCAACTTCCTGCGCGCGACGCCGGACACCGAGGCCACCGAGGACGCGCTGCGTCGGTGCGCGCTGACCGTCCAGGTCTCCACCAAGCTGAACCGCTCGCACGTCGTCACCGGACGCACCGCGCTGATCCTGCCGACCCTGGGGCGCACCGACAAGGACATCCAGTCCGGCGGGAAGCAGGTGGTCTCCGTCGAGGACTCGATGTCGATGGTGCACCTCTCCCGCGGCAACCTCACCCCGGTCAGCGAGCACCTGCGCAGCGAGGTCGCGATCGTCTGCGGACTCGCCCAGGAACTGCTCGGCCCCGGCCACCCGGCGCCCTGGGCCGCGTTCACCGCCGACTACGACCTGATCCGCGACTCGATCTCGCGGGTGGTGCCGGGCTGCGAGAACTACAACGAGCGGGTCCGCCTGCCCGACGGCTTCCAGCTGCCGCACCCGCCGCGGGACCGGCGCGAGTTCCCCACCCGCACCGGCAAGGCCAACTTCACCGCCAGCGAGCTGAAGTGGGTGCCCACTCCCCCCGGCAAGCTGATCCTGCAGACCCTGCGCAGCCACGACCAGTACAACACCACCATCTACGGCCTCGACGACCGCTACCGCGGCGTCAAGGGCGGCCGCCGGGTGGTCTTCGTGTCCGCCGCCGACCTCGCCGAGCTGGGCCTGGCGGACGGCGCGGCGGTGGACATCGTCTCCGAGTGGACGGCGGCCGACGGCAGCCTCGAGGAGCGCCGGGTCACCGACTTCCGGGCGGTGCAGTACAGCACCCCCAAGGGCAACGCGGCCGCCTACTACCCGGAGACCAATCCGCTGATCCCGCTCGATCACGTTGCGGCCAAGTCGAACACCCCAGTGTCCAAGGCCGTCCTGGTGCGCCTCGAACCGGCCGGGGGTCGATGATGGGTCGGGTCACCGCCCGGCGTTCGGTGCTGCGGGTGACCGAGTCCGGAGCCGTCCGGCGTCCGGACAGCCTCGCCGTCGAGGAACCGCTGGAGATCCGGCTCGGTGGTCGGTCGCTGGCCGTCACCATGCGCACCCCGGGCCACGACGTCGACCTGGTCCACGGTTTCCTGCTCGGCGAGGGCATCATCGCCACGGCGCAGGACGTCTCGGTGATCCGGTACTGCGACGGGGCGGACGCCGACGGCGCCAACACCTACAACGTGCTCGACGTGGCGCTCGCCCCGGGAACGCCGGAACCCGTTGTCGCGGAGCGGAACTTCCTGACCACCTCGGCGTGCGGGGTGTGCGGGAAGGCGTCGCTCGAGTCGGTGCGGGTGCGCGCGTCGTACGACCTCACCGCCTCGCCGCTGACCGTCACCACCGCGGTGCTGGCGTCGATGCCCCCGACCATGCGGGCCAGGCAGCAGGTGTTCGAGCGCACCGGCGGCCTGCACGCCGCCGGGCTGTTCACCGCGGACGGCGCACTGCTGGCTGTCCGTGAGGACGTCGGCAGGCACAATGCCGTCGACAAGGTGCTCGGCTGGGCGCTCACCGCGGGCACGGTCCCGCTGTCCGAGGCGGTGCTGGTGGTCAGCGGCCGGGCCTCGTTCGAGCTGGTGCAGAAGGCCGTCGTGGCCGGGGTCCCGATGCTGGCCGCGGTGTCGGCGCCGTCGTCGCTGGCCGTCGACCTCGCCGCGGAGTCCGACCTGACCCTGGTCGGATTCCTGCGCGGCGAGACGATGAACATCTACACCGGTGAGCAGCGGATCAAGCTGAGCTGAGCGCACTGTCGGCCGTCGGCGAACCAATCCCGCCGACCCCGGCACCGGCCCTGGCACCGGCCCACAGCGCCGAGTGAACGTACCGTTCACTCGATCCAATCGAATGAACGCTTCCGTTCATTCGATTGGATCGACGGAAACTTCCGTTCACATCGTGGGATCACGCGCCGCCGCCCAGAACGACCCGAGCGGCGACGCGTGAAACTCAGCTACCGGCGGCGATCCACTCCTCGAGGTGCGGGGACTCTGTCCCCAACGTGGTGCCGTCGCCGTGCCCGGTGTTCACCCGGGTCTCCGCCGGCAGGGCGAACAGCCGGTCCCGGATCGACCCGATGATGGTCGGGAAGTCCGAGTAGGAGCGGCCGGTGGCGCCCGGTCCGCCGGAGAACAGCGTGTCTCCGGAGAACAGCTCCCCCGCCTCCGGCAGGTACAGGCAGGTCGAGCCCTGCGAGTGCCCGGGCGTGTGCAGGGCGGTGATGTCGGTGCCCGCCACCGCGATCCGCTGGCCGTCCTCGAGCGGCTGGTACCGCACGCCCGGGTGGCTCATCTGCCAGAGCACGTCGTCGGCCGGGTGCAGCAGGATCGGGGCGTCGAGCCGCTCCGCCAGCTCCGGGGCGACGGTGACGTGGTCGTCGTGGCCGTGGGTGCAGACCACCGCGACGACCTTCCGGCCGGCGACCGCGTCGACGATCGGCTGCGCGGTGTGGGCGGCGTCGACGACCACCACCTCGGAGTCGTCGCCGATCAGCCAGATGTTGTTGTCCACCTCCCAGGTGCCGCCGTCGAGGCTGAACGTGCCCGAGGTGACGACCCGCTCGACCCGCAGCAGGCCACTCACAGCACGACCACCGAACGCAGCACCTCGCCGCGGTGCATGGACTCGAACGCCTGCTCCACCTCGTCGAGCGCGATCCGCTCGGTGACGAACTTCTCCAGCGGCAGCCGGCCCTGCTGGTAGAGGTCCACGAGCATCGGGAAGTCGCGCTCGGGCAGGCAGTCGCCGTACCAGGACGACTTCAGCGAACCGCCGCGGGAGAAGAAGTCCACCAGCGGCATCTCGAGGGTCATCTCCGGGGTGGGCACGCCGACCAGGACGACGGTGCCGGCCAGGTCGCGGGCGTAGAACGCCTGCTTCCAGGTCTCCGGCCGGCCGACCGCGTCGACGACGACGTCGGCGCCGAAGCCGCCGGTGAGCTCCTGCACGGCCTCGACCACGTCGTCGACCTCGGCGGCGTTGATCGTGTGGGTGGCACCGAGTTCGGTCGCCCACTCGAGCTTGCGGGGGTCACGGTCGATCGCGATGATCGTGCCTGCGCCCGCCAGCCGCGAGCCCATGATCGCCGCGTCGCCGACGCCGCCGCAGCCGATCACGGCCACCGAGTCGCCGCGGCCGACGTTGCCGGTGTTCATCGCGGCGCCCATGCCCGCCATCACGCCGCAACCGAGCAGTCCGACGACGGCCGGGTCCGCGGACGGGTCGACCTTGGTGCACTGTCCCGCGTGGACGAGGGTCTTGTCCGCGAAGGCGCCGATGCCCAGCGCGGGGGTGAGCTCGGTGCCGTCCTCGAGGGTCATCTTCTGCGTCGCGTTGAAGGTGTCGAAGCAGTACTGCGGGCGGCCCCGCTTGCACGCCCGGCACTGCCCGCACACGGCCCGCCAGTTGAGCACGACGAAGTCGCCGACCTCGACGGAATCGACTCCCTCACCGACGCTTTCGACGATTCCCGCGGCCTCGTGGCCCAGCAGGAAGGGGTACTCGTCGTTGATCCCGCCGTCGCGGTAGGTCAGGTCCGTGTGGCACACGCCGCACGAGGCGACTGCGACGACGACCTCGCCCGGGCCTGGATCCGGGATGACCACGTTCACGATCTCCACGGGCGCACCCTTGGATCGTGCGATCACACCTCGTACCTGCTGGGGCATTGTCCTGACTCCTTCGCGTCGTGCCGGGGGGATTGCGCCCCGGCGAATAGCGCCGTGGGCGACCACCGACGACGCTAGCGCATGCCCGCACCGGCGGAACCCATCCACGGGCGACCCCGACGCGGCCGAGAACCCCGACCCGCCCGGGAACGACGGTGCCCCTCGTTCGGTTCGACCGAACGAGGGGCACCGTCAGTTCTGACGCGGTGTCTGTAGCAGCTACGCCGACTTGTCGCGGCGCTCGCGCTCCGCCGTGCGCGGCACGATCGTCGGCAGCACGTTGTCGACCACCGTCTCCGCGGTGACCACCACCTTGGCGACGTCGTCGCGGCTCGGGATGTCGTACATCACCGGCAGCAGGACCTCTTCCATGATGGCGCGCAGCCCGCGGGCACCGGTGCCCCGCAGGATCGCCTGGTCGGCGATGGCCTCGAGGGCCTCGTCGGTGAACTCGAGTTCGACACCGTCCATCTCGAACAGCCGGTGGTACTGCTTGACCAGCGCGTTCTTGGGCTCCGACAGGATCTGGACCAGCGACTCCTTGTCGAGGTTGGTCACCGAGGCGATCATCGGCAACCGGCCGATGAACTCGGGGATCAGCCCGAACTTGATCAGGTCCTCCGGCATCACCTCGGCGAACCGGTCGACGGTGTCGAGTTCGGCCTTCGAGTGCACCTCGGCGCCGAACCCGATGCCGCGCTTGCCCACCCGGTCCGAGACGATCTTCTCGAGCCCCGCGAACGCACCCGCCACGATGAACAGCACGTTGGTGGTGTCGATCTGGATGAACTCCTGGTGCGGGTGCTTGCGGCCGCCCTGGGGCGGCACGCTTGCCTGGGTGCCCTCGAGGATCTTCAGCAGCGCCTGCTGCACACCCTCACCGGACACGTCCCGAGTGATCGAGGGGTTCTCCGACTTGCGGGCGATCTTGTCGACCTCGTCGATGTAGATGATGCCGGTCTCGGCGCGCTTGACGTCGTAGTCCGCCGCCTGGATCAGCTTGAGCAGGATGTTCTCGACGTCCTCGCCGACGTACCCCGCCTCGGTCAGCGCCGTCGCGTCGGCGATGGCGAACGGGACGTTGAGCATCTTCGCCAGTGTCTGCGCGAGGTAGGTCTTGCCACAGCCCGTGGGGCCGAGCATGAGGATGTTCGACTTGGTCAGCTCGACGGTCTCGCCGCGCACCTCGCGGCCCTTGTCCCCGGCCTGGATGCGCTTGTAGTGGTTGTAGACCGCGACCGCCAGGGTGCGCTTGGCGGAGTCCTGGCCGATCACGTAGTTGTCGAGGAAGTCGCGGATCTCGGCCGGCTTGGGCAGCTCGTCGAGCTTCACCTCACTCGACTCGGCGAGTTCTTCCTCGATGATCTCGTTGCACAGGTCAATGCACTCGTCGCAGATGTACACACCCGGCCCCGCGATGAGCTTCTTCACCTGCTTCTGACTCTTGCCACAGAAAGAGCATTTCAGCAGGTCGCCGCCGTCACCGATGCGTGCCATCTCGTCAGGTCCCTACTTCCTTGTCAGCTGCACTAGCTTTGCCCTGGCTCGGCGCCTCCGGGCCCCTCCGGCGGTCGGTCCGAGAGACTTGCACGGACTCCGCGGGCGAATGCCCCTGATGTGACGGTACCCGCACTCCGTGAACCAGGTCACTCTTGACTGCGTTCCGCGCGGCGGTGTCGCGACGCGGAACGCCGCCCGAACCGAACGTCGGCTCGGGCGGCGTGGGCGGCTACTTGCGCGCCGACAGCTTCCGGTACTCGAGCACGTTGTCGATGATCCCGTACTCCTTGGCCTGCTCGGCGGTGAGGATCTTGTCGCGGTCGGTGTCCTTGCGGATCACCGCGGCGTCCTTGCCGGTGTGCCGGGCGAGCGTGTCTTCCATCAGGCGACGCATCCGCTCGATCTCGGCGGCCTGGATCTCGAGGTCCGAGACCTGACCCTGGATGCCACCGCTCGACGGCTGGTGGATCAGCACCCGGGCGTTGGGCAGCGCCATGCGCTTGCCGGGGGTACCGGCGGCGAGCAGCACCGCGGCCGCGGACGCGGCCTGGCCGAGGCAGACGGTGGTGATGTCGGCCCGCACATACTGCATGGTGTCGTAGATCGCCATCAGCGAGGTGAACGAGCCACCCGGCGAGTTGATGTACATGGTGATGTCGCGGTCGGGATCGAGCGACTCGAGCACCAGCAGCTGCGCCATCACGTCGTTCGCGGAGGCGTCGTCCACCTGCACGCCGAGGAAGATGATGCGCTCCTCGAACAGCTTGTTGTACGGGTTGGACTCCTTGACGCCGTAGCTGGAGTGCTCGATGAAGGACGGCAGGATGTAGCGCGACTGCGGCGCGGCCGGTGCCTGGCCGCCCAGAGCGCGGGGTTCGAAGAGGTTGCTCATCAGTTCTCCAAGGGATGAAGTGGACGCGGGGACGGGGCGGGCCGGCTCAGTTGCCGGCGCCACCGGCCTCGCGTGCGCGGGAGACGACGTGGTCGACGAAGCCGTACTCGAGGGCTTCCTTCGCCGTGAACCAGCGGTCACGATCGGAGTCGAGGGTGATCTGCTCGAGCGTCTGGCCGGTGTGCTCGGCGATCAGCTCGGCCATTTCACGCTTGGTGTGCTTGAACTGCTCCGCCATGATCGCGATGTCGCTCGCGGAGCCACCGATGCCGGCGGACGGCTGGTGCATCATGATCCGCGCGTGCGGCAGGGCGTAGCGCTTGCCCTTGGTGCCGGCCGAGAGCAGGAACTGACCCATCGACGCGGCCAGGCCCATTCCGAAGGTCGCGACGTCGCACTCCGCGAACTGCATGGTGTCGAAGATCGCCATACCCGCGGTGACCGATCCACCGGGCGAGTTGATGTAGAGGGAGATGTCGCGCGTCGGGTCCTCCGCCGAGAGCAGCAGGATCTGTGCGCACAGCTTGTTGGCGATGTCGTCGTCAACCTGCGTACCGAGGAAGATGATGCGCTCGCGCAGCAGGCGCTCGAACACCGAGTCACTCAGATTCAGGCCCGAAGTGGCCGAAGTCATGGCGGGACTCTGAAAAGTCCCCGGGTTCTGTGAAGTCACGGTACCTGCCTTTTCCATAACTGAAACGTTGGTTCTTGACACTGACACTAACGAACAGGGACGGCCCCGGAGTCCCGGTGCCGTCCCTGTTCGCTGTAGGCGTGAAATCTAGCTCTCGTCGGACTCCGCGTCCTCGGCGGAAGCCTCGACGGTGCCGAACATCTCGGCGGTGTCAACGGTCTCGCCCGCCGTGTCGGTCACTGCGACCTTCACGACGACGGAGGCCAGCGCCTTGCCGCGACGCACGTCCGCGAAGACCGCGCCGAGCTGGCCGGCCTGCTGGACCTGCTGGATGAACTGGTCGGGCGAGATGCCGTACCGCTGCGCCTGGAAGATGATCCGCTCGGAGAGCTCCTGCTGATCGACCTGGGTGCCCTCGGCCTCGGCGATCGCGTCGAGCAGCAGCTGGGTCTTGACGCTGCGCTCGGCGGCCTCGGTGGCGTCCTTGGTGAACTCCTCGCGGCTGCTGCCCTGCTCCTCGAGCAGCTTGTCGAGGGCAGCCTCGTCGTGGTCCAGGCCGTGCACGGCGTCGTGCAGTGCGGCGTCGACCTCGGCCTTGACGATGGCCTCGGGCAGCGGGATCTCGACGGTCTCGAGCAGGGTCTCGAGGACCTTGTCGCGGATCTGTCCGGCCTGCTCGACCTTGCGCACCCGGCCGACACGCTCGGTCAGGTCGGCCTTGAGCTCCTCGAGGGTGTCGAACTCGCTCGCCAGCTGGGCGAACTCGTCGTCGGCCTCGGGCAGCTCGCGCTCCTTGACGGTGCCGACGGTGACCGTCACGACGGCCTCCTTGTCGGCGTGCTCACCGGCGACCAGCTTGGAGGTGAACTCCTTGGACTCGCCGGCCTTGAGGCCGATGAGGGCCTCGTCGAGGCCCGCGATCAGCTGGCCGGAGCCAACCTCGTGGGACAGGCCCGACGCGGTGGCCTCCGGGACGGCCTCGCCGTCGACGGTGGCCGAGAGGTCGATGGAGACGAAGTCGCCGTCCTGCACGCCCCGCTCGACGCCCGTGAGGGTGCCGAAGCGCTGACGCAGCTGCAGCAGCTGCTCCTCGACGGCCTCGTCGGTGATTTCGACCGGGTCGACGGTCACGGTCAGGGTGCTGAAGTCCGGCAGCGTGATCTCCGGGCGGACGTCGACCTCGGCGGTGAAGACGAGCTCCACGCCGTCCTCGAGCTTGGTGATGTCGATCTCCGGCTGACCGATGACCTTGACCTCGCCGGCCTCGACGGCCTCGGAGTAACGCGAGGGCAGTGCATCGTTGACGACCTGCTCCAGCACGGCGCCACGGCCGACGCGGGCCTCGAGCAGCTTGGCCGGAGCCTTGCCGGGACGGAAGCCGGGGAGACGGATCTGCTGCGCGAGGGCCTTGTAGGCCTTGTCGAAATCAGGCTTGAGCTCCTCGAAGGGCACCTCAACGTTGATACGGACCCGCGTCGGGCTCAGCTGCTCGACGGTGCTCTTCACGGACATGCTCCTTCGTGTGGTCTTACTGTTGCCATGCGGTACCGATCTTCGCCACCGCACATCTGCTCGCGTTTTCTGGTCGGGGTGACAGGATTTGAACCTGCGACCCTCCGCTCCCAAAGCGGATGCGCTACCAAGCTGCGCTACACCCCGTCAGGCTCACAAGGTTCCGCCGAATCGTGGTCTTGCGACCACCACGACGACTCCGAGAACGAATCCTACGGGCACCCGATTGGCGATGACAAAGCGAGGTTATGTACAGTCTGTCTCGCAGACGACATCAGTGGCGATCCCAGGCTGTCGTATGCGCGGGGATGTAGCTTAGTGGTAAAGCCTCTGCCTTCCAAGCAGATGATGCGGGTTCGATTCCCGTCATCCCCTCCACGTTCTGCACACAGCCCGTCGTCGACTTTTGTCGGTGGCGGGTTTTTTCGTGTCCGGCCACCCGAGATGACCGACCCCGACCGCGAGACACCGACGGTGTCGACGACGAAACATGTTCGGCGCCAATTCATTCCACCCAGAAGCACCCGAGGTCGCCGCCGCCCTACTCCGGGAGGATCGGCACGCTGACGCCCCGGTCCCGGCCGAGCAGGGCCGCGCGGGTGACCGCGACCGCACCGAACTTCGCACGCAGCGCGTCGAGCGTGGCGTCGAGTTCCACACCGCGCTCCGGCGCCGCGGTCGCGCCCGCGGATCGCTCGAAGTCCCGCTCGAACGGCAGCGCCAGCTGTTCGGCACCCTCGTGGTCGAGGTTGGTCAGCGCCACCCCGACCAGCGTCAGCCCGCGGTCGGCGATCGTCGGCCGAGCCGCGGCCAGCAGCTCCCGGGCCGCCGCGAGGATCACCTCCGTGCGGGCCGACGCCTGCCCGAGGGTCTGCGAGCGGGTGGCGCGCTCGAAGTCGCCGAAACGCAGGCGCAGCACCACCGTCCGGCAGGTCCGGTCGGCCGCGCGCAGCCGGCGCGCGACGCGGTCGACCAGCGCGGCCAGCGCGGCGTCGACCTCCGCGGGCGGGTGCGGCCCGCGGCCGAGCGCGTGCTGCGCGCCGATCGACTTCCTGCGCCCGCCGGTCTGGACCGCCCGCGGGTCGCGGGCCCAGGCGAGCTCGTGCAGGTGACGGGCCGCGGCCGCGCCCAGCACCGTCGCCAGCTCCCGCTCGGACACCTCGGCAATCTGGCCGACGGTGCCGATCCCGTACTCGCGCAGCTTGCCCGCCGTCACCCTGCCCACCCCCCACAGCCGCTCGATCGGCAGCGGGTGCAGGAAGGCGAGCTCGCGGTCCGGCGGCACCAGCAGCAGACCGTCCGGCTTGCCCACCGCGCTGGCGACCTTCGCGAGGAACTTGGTCCGGGCCACGCCGACGGTGATCGGCAGACCCACCCGCTCGCGCACCGCGCAGCGCAGCCGGGCCGCGATCTCGAACGGGGTGCCCGACACCCGGGCCAGTCCCCCGACGTCGAGGAACGCCTCGTCGATCGAGATGCCCTCGACCAGCGGCGTGGTGTCCGCGAACACCTCGAACACCGCCCGGCTCGCCGCCGCGTACGCGGCCATCCGCGGCGGGACCACCACCGCCTGCGGGCACAGTCGCAACGCCTGGGCCGCGCTGCCGGCCGTGCGCACCCCGTACGCCTTCGCCTCGTAGCTCGCCGCCAGCACCACCCCGCCGCCGACGATCACCGGCAGCCCACGCAGCGTGGGGTCGTCGCGCTGCTCGACCGCGGCGTAGAAGGCGTCGAGGTCGGCGTGCAGGATCGTCGCCGCCGCGTCGGACCGCGCCGACCCGGCGACCACCTGCCCCGGGATCTCCGAACCGGAATTGGACACGAACACATGTTCCCATCCGGCACCGACATGCCGCCTGGTCCGACCGGATCGCCGGTACGCTGGGCACTGTCCGGATCGCTCCTTCGGGAAGGCTCCAGTGGAAATCGTTCTGATCATCGCCGTCGTCGCCGTCGTCGTCTTCCTGGTCATGCGTGGCCAGAAACGCGCGGCCGGACACACCGCCACCCAGCTCGAGGACGCCAAGGCCGACGCCCGCCAGGCCATCGAGCGCCTCGGCGGCCAGGTGTACAACCTGACCGGCACCGACATGGCCGCCAAGCAGGCCCTGGCCGACGCCTCGGAGCGGCACATCGCCGCCGGCTCGCAGATCGACCAGGCCACCACCCCGGCGCAGGCGCGCCTGGCCAAGCAGACCGCACTCGAGGGCCTGTACTACATCCGCGCCGCTCGCACGGCCATGGGCATGGACCCCGGTCCCGAGGTACCCAGCATCGACGGCCAGCGTGCCGCAGGCGAGGTCACCGAGGACCGCGAGGTCGACTTCGAGGGCAGGCGGGTGGCCGCATCGCCGAACCCGTCACCGCGCACCCCGAACTACTACCCCGGCGGCCGGGTCGCGGGCCGACCCGTGCCCGCCGGCTGGTACTCCGAGCCGTGGTGGAAGCCCGCGCTGGTGGCGGGCGCCTGGGGCATCGGTTCGATGATGCTGTTCTCGGCCATGTTCAGCGGCATGGCGGGGGTGCCGTACGACGCGCAGGCCTTCGAGAACGGCCAGGGCGACGGCAGCGATGCCGGAGCCGACGGCGGCGCGGACGCGGACGGCGGTGCCGACGGGGGCGGCGGTGCCGACGGGGGCGGCGCGGACTACTCCGGCGGTGACAACTACGCCGGCGGTGACGACCTCGGTGGCGGCGGATTCGACGGCGGCGGCGGCGATTTCGGCGGGTTCGACGGCTTCTAGTTTCGGTCCACGCATCTTCGGCAGGCTCTCCCCCGGCATCCGGGCGGGATCCTGCCGAATCTCGTTCACGAGGACTGACAGGTGGGGCACCAGAACAGGTTGCGCGCCTTCATCACCGAGCCGGCAACCGGGGTCCCGCAGACCCGGCACGCCGATCCCGTCCGCCGGTAGACGTAGGTGCGGGGACGGTCCTTCGCGTACGCGGGGTCGCCGTTGTCGTGCTCGGGCCGCACCACGTGCATGACGCCCTCCCGCACCCCGACCGCCATCATGGTGACCAGGTCCGCCCAGATCGCCTCCCACTCGGCGGCAGTGACCTCGACACCCGGCCGCTCGGGGTGGATCTCGTGCCGGAACAGGACCTCGGCGCGGTAGACGTTGCCCACCCCCGCGAGCACCGCCTGGTCCATCAGCAGTGCGCCGATCGCGGTCCGCGACTTGGAGATTCGGCGCCAGGCGCGGTCCGGGTCGGCGTCCACCCGGAGCGGGTCCGGGCCCAGCCTGAGCTCGAGCGCCCGCACCTGCTCCTCGTCGTAGATCTCGCAGGCGGTGGGCCCGCGCAGGTCGGTGCCGGTCTCGGCGCCGACCATCCGCATCCGTACCTGCCCGACCGGCGCACCCATCGGCAGTGGCAGCTCGGTAAACTTGCCGTACAGCCCCAGGTGCACGTGCACGACGCGGCCGCCCTCGTAGTGGTGCAGCAGGTGTTTCCCCCACGCCTCCGCACGCACCAGCACCCGGCGGTCGACGAGCGCGGCCCCCGCCTCGAACCGGCCCTGCGGGCTCGAGACGC
This sequence comes from Rhodococcus kronopolitis, assembly GCF_042654025.1. Lineage (NCBI taxonomy): Bacteria > Bacillati > Actinomycetota > Actinomycetes > Mycobacteriales > Nocardiaceae > Rhodococcus > Rhodococcus kronopolitis. The sequence goes on from NZ_JBHSFO010000002.1 coordinate 573,057, forward strand.
GAACGGGAGCACCCGCGAAGATTCGCTGGTGCTCCCGGGCCAGGCGGTGGAGGGTGTGTCCCTCAGGCATACGGCGAGCTCACGCCTCCGGCAGCGCGGGCGGAACGCCGGTGCGCTCGTACTCGGAGAGGATGTCGATGCGACGCTGGTGCCGCTCCTCGCCCGACCACGGCGTCGCCAGGAATGCGTCGACGATGGCCAACGCCTCCTCCAGGGTGTGCATCCGGCCGCCGATGCCGATCAGCTGCGCCTTGTTGTGCTGACGTGCCAGCTGCGCGGTCTCGACGCTCCAGGCCAGCGCGCAGCGGGCGCCGGGGACCTTGTTCGCGGCGATCTGCTCGCCGTTGCCGCTGCCGCCGAGCACGATGCCCAGGCTGCCCTCGTCGGCGACCACCCGGCGGGCGGCCTCGACGCAGAAGGCGGGGTAGTCGTCCACCGCGTCGTACTCGTGAGCGCCGCAGTCGACGGCCTCGTGTCCGTTGGCGGTGAGATGGTCGATGATCTGGTTCTTGAGCTCGAATCCGGCATGGTCGGCACCCAGGTATACGCGCATGCCCCAATTCTGACAGGTGGCGGCGGCGCCACCCGAACCGACCACACCCAGACCGGACCGCGCCGTGCGTTCGAGCGGATCACCGGCGCCGCCCTAGAGTCACCGCCATGGAGCAGATCCCGCCCCTCGCCCCGCCACCCGCCTTCCCGCCCACCGCCGGCACGCCACCGATGCCGGCACCGGGACTCTCGCCGTGGGGCCCGCCGGCGCTGCACCGCCTCGAGATCCCCCTGTTGGTCCTCGCGATCCTCGTCACCGCGCTGACCTACCTGGTCGCGATCTCGCTGCTGGCGACCGGGCGGTTGAGCACCTGGGTCGGCATCCTGCTGCTGGCCCCGCTGCTGGTCTACCTGGCACGCGGGCGGATGTACGCGGCGCAGCGGGTCAACGGCGTGAAGATGAGCCCGACGCAGTTCCCGGACGGGTACCGGCTGCTCGTCGAGGCGGCCGCGCGGTTCGGCATGGCGGAGGTCCCCGACGGCTACGTGGTCCTGGGCAACGGCCAGATCAACGCCTTCGCGTCCGGGCACGGATTCCGGCGCTACGTGGTGGTCTACAGCGACCTGTTCGAGGTCGGCGGCCTGGCCCGCGACCCGGACGCCCTCGCCTTCATCGTCGGCCACGAGGTCGGCCACATCGCGGCCGGGCACACCTCGTACTGGCGTCAGCTCGGCATGTTCGGCGCCAACTACATCCCGGTGATCGGCTCGTCGCTCTCGCGGGCCCAGGAGTACACCGCCGACAACCACGGGCTCTGCACCCGGCCCGCCGGCGCGGCCGGGGCGATCGGGGTGCTGGCTGCGGGCAAGTACCTGATGGGGCTGGTGAGCTTCGATGCGATGGCCGACCGGGCCGTCACCGAGCGGGGCTTCTTCCCCTGGCTGGTCAACGTCCTGGCCAGCCACCCGGTGCTGACCTGGCGGGCGGCCGCCCTGCGGGACCGGTCCCGGCACGGCCGGATCTTCTTCCGCCCGTAGGCGGCTCCGCCACGCAGGAGCCGGAACCGGCCACGAGTCGCTAGGACCGGACCACACGCTCGCAGTGGGCGCGCACCCGCCGGTTCTCTCCGTCCACCCAGCCCCTGGACTCGGCGTAGTCGATCATCGACACGAACTGCGGCAGCCAGTCGGTCACCCGGTCGGGGTGCGCCCGCACCGCGCGTTCCAGCTCGGCGATCTCGAGCCAGATATGGCCGCCGTCGACGATGCCCCACCCACCGAGCACCGAGGCCATCCGGTCGGCGTCGGGACCGCCGGACACCGTCACCGCGAGCCGCGTGAACTCGTCGACACCGGTCAGTGTCACCGGCGCGACGTCCGAATCCAGGTCCACCTCGAGCTGCACGGCGCGCACTCCTCCGACATCGATGTCACCAATTGGATCAGCCGATCCAATTGGTGCATTGGAATCCATCACCGGGGCTGCCGTCAAGATGTGAAATGCTCGGCGCATGTCCATCGCCTCCGGGAACCGCCAGGGCACCGCCACCCGCCTGCGCCTGATCAAGACGGCCGAACGGCTCTTCGCGACCCAGGGCGTCGACGCCGTGTCGGTGCGTGCGGTCAACGCCGCCGCCGGACTGGGCCCCGCGTCGGTGCACTACCACTTCGGCACCAAGGAGGACCTGCTCGCGGCGGTGCTCGTCGATCTCGGCGGCGCGGTGCGTGACCAGATCACGGCGAACGTCGCGGAACTGGCGGCGGCGCCACGGCCGGCCGACGCCGACGCGCTGGTCCGCGCGGTCACCGGGCCCTACCTGGAACTCCTTCTGCGCCAACGTACCCGGGGCATGCGCTGGGTCAAGATCATCGCGCAGATCTCGCCTGAAGGGCACCCGGCGCTGGAGGCGGCCGGCCGGGAACTGCAGCTCGCCCTGATGGGCCAGGTCCGCCGGACCTACCCGGAGGCCGACCCGGCTCGCCTGGACCGGCGCTGGGCGATCTCGGTGACGAGCTTCCTGCAGTCCCTGAGCCGGGCCGACGAATGGCGACGCGACGGCGGCCGCCTGTCCCCCGACGAGCTCGCCTCGTTCCACGAGGACCTGGTCGTGTTCGTGGTCGGCGGACTCGAACGACTGCTGGGCAGCTGAACCCGGCAGCACCAGCACCCGGCCCCTGACCGCGGAAACATTCAGATCACCTGATCCAGAAATTCAGGTGACCGCTGAGCGGGACATTTTTGGATCACCTGATCCAGTCTGGTGATAGAAATCGACCGAGCGCATGTGATGTCGCTCACGCCACGACCTTCGCCGTGTCAACAGTCGCCCGTCAGGAGATGACGCTCGTGTGGACCAGAGATTCCCTCGAATTCGGCGCGTTCCTCGCGCCCTACCACCCGCTCAACGCCGATCCCGCACTGCAACTGCGCCGGGACATCGACCTCATGGAGCACCTCGACCACCTCGGCTTCGCCGAGGCATGGATGGGTGAGCACCACTCGACCGGGGCCGAGATCGTCCCGGCGCCCGACATGTTCATCGCCGCCGCGGCCGAACGCACCGAGCGGATCCGGTTCGGCACCGGCGTCACCTCGCTGCCGTACCACCATCCACTCGTCACCGCGGACCGCATCACCCAGTTGGACCTGCAGACCCGCGGGCGACTGATCTTCGGGACCGGCCCCGGCAAGATCCCCCTCGACGCGCACATGATGGGCATCGACCCGTCCGACCAGCGCCGCATGCAGGGCGAGGCGCTCGAGGCGATCCTGCCGCTGCTGCGCGGCGAGGTCGTGAACATGGAGACCGACTGGTTCACCCTGCGCGACGCGCGCGCCCAGCTGCCCACCTACAACCCGGCCGGCATCGAGATCGCGACGGCCTCGACCATCTCCCCCAACGGCTCGGTACTCGCGGGAACGCACGGCCTGTCACTGCTGTCGCTGGCGGCGAGCTCACCGACCGGATTCGAGGCGCTCGGCCGCAACTGGGACATCTACGAGCAGGTCTCCGCGGAACACGGCCACGTCGCGGACCGGTCCACCTGGCGGGTGGTCAACCCGATGTTCCTCGCCGAGACCCGGGCGGACGCCGAGCGCGCCGTCAGCCGCCGGATCGGCTCGATGGCCGCCTACGTCAACCGGCAGACCGGACAGGACCCGGACTGGGCGCAGACCCCCCAGGGGATCGTCGACCAGTGGCGCGGCGACACCCTCGGCGAGTTCGGTCAGGCGATCATCGGCACCCCGGACGACGCGATCGCGCAGATCGAGCGACTGATCGAGCAGACCGGCGGGTTCGGCACCCTGCTCGTCCTGCACGTGGACATGGCGAGCTGGGAGGACACCAAGCGCAGCTACGAGCTGTTCGCCTCCGAGGTGATCCCGCACTTCAAGAACCGCAACGCCGGTCGCGAGGCCAGTCTGCAGTACGCGGCCGACAACCGCGACTACCTGATCGGCGGGCTGATCGGCGCAATCACCAAGGCGCACACCGACTACTACGGACAGCCCGCGGGAGTACAGGCGTGAGGGCGGCACAGTTCGCCGACGGCGCGTTCACGGTCACCGAGGTCCCGGACCCGCCTGCCGTCGGCCCCGGTCAGGTCCGGATCGACGTCGTCGCCTGCGGCATCTGCGGCAGCGACCTGAGCATGTCCAAGGACCCCTGCCGGTTCGTCCTCGTCGCGGAGAACGCGGGCTACCCGCTGGCCACCTTCGACACCGACCGCCCCGTCGTGCTCGGTCACGAATACGCGGGCATCGTCGCCGAGGTCGGTTCGGCCGTCACCGAGTTCGCCGTCGGCGACCGGGTTGCCGGCATCGGGCTCGCGACCGACAGCACCACCGGGATCCCGAAGATCATCGGCTACTCCAACGAGTACCACGGCGCCTTCGGCGAGCACATCGTCGTCGACGCCTTCTGGGTCCGCCACGTGCCCGAGGGGCTCTCGCTCGAGCACGCCACCCTCGCCGAGCCGCTGCACGTCGGCGAGATGCACATGCAGCAGTCCGGTCTCACCGCCGCGGACTCGGCGCTGGTGATCGGCTGCGGCACCATCGGTCTCGGCGCCGTCGTCGCCGCCAAGGCCCGCGGGGCGCAGCTGGTGATCGCGTCCGAGCCGTCACCGAAGCGACGCGAGCTGGCCGCGAAGATGGGCGCCGACATCGTCGTCGACCCCAACGAGCAGGATCCCATCGAGCTGTGGAACCGGATGGTCGCCGAGGGCAACACCCTCGTCGGGCAGGCGGGCGCGGGCATCCTCATCGCCTACGAGTGCAGCGGCCGCGCCGGGATTCTGGGCACCCTGATGCACACCATGCCGTTCAACTCGCGGATCCAGGTGCTGGCGGCGCCGTTCGGGGACGAGACGATCATCCCGGTGGTCGGGCAGTTCCGCCGGATCGCTGTCAACTTCGGCCACGGCCCGTACGAGGACGCCTACGACATCACGCTGCGGCGACTGGCCGACGGCGAGATCGACGCCGAGGCGATCATCACCGGCCGGGTCGGGCTGGACGGGGTCGAGGACGCGTTCACCGCGCTGCGCGACCCCGACGAGCACGTGAAGATCCTGGTCCTGCCGTAGGCGGCTCCGCCACTCGTGCGCGGTCGACGGGTCCACAGACCCGTCAACCGCGCACGAGCACGACGTGCCTACTCGAAGGACGGGTCCTCGTTGCGGCTGCGCTTGAGCTCGAAGAAGTGCGGGTACGACGCCAGCGCGACGGTGCCGTCCCAGACCTTGCCCGCGTCCTCGCCGCGCGGGATGCGGGAGAGCACCGGCCCGAAGAACGCGACGCCGTTGACGTGGATGGTGGGGGTGCCGACGTCGGGGCCGACGGCGTCCATGCCGGCGTTGTGGCTGGCCCTCAGCTCCTCGTCGTAGTCGCCGGACTCCGCCGCCGCGGCCAGCTCCGCGGGCAGGCCGACCTCGGCGAGCGCCTCCGCGATCACGACGGGCAGGTCCTTGTTGCCCTGGTCGTGGATGCGCGTGCCCATCGCCGTGTACAGCGGCAGCAGCACGTCCTGGCCGTGGTCGCGGGCCGCGGCGATCGCCACCCGGACCGGGCCCCACGCGCGGACCATCAGGTCCTGGTACTCCTCCGGCAGGTCCCGGCCCTCGTTGAGCACGGCCAGGCTCATCACGTGGAAGCTCGCGTCGATGTCGCGGACCTTCTCGACCTCGAGGATCCAGCGCGAGGTGATCCAGCACCACGGGCAGAGAGGATCGAACCAAAAGTCGGCGGTGTCCTTTGCGGTCACGGGCTGCGCTCCTGTCGTCTACGTCGTCCGGGGCGGTGGCCACCGGCACGACACCGGTCTGTCTGCCATGCCAACCTGCCACGGCCGCAATTGCTTCCCACGCCGCACCCACCGCTCCGTATTCGTCTCCGCCCCGGGACCGCCGGTGCGCAGTAGGGTCGGGAGGCAAGACCCGTTCGGATCCGACAGTTCACCCTCACCAGGGGAAACGGAGCGTGACGCGATGTCCTCGAACCGCACATTTGTCATCGTCGGCGGCGGCCTGGCCGGTGCGAAGGTGGCGGAAGCCCTCCGCGAGAAAGACTTCGACGGGTCGATAGTGCTGCTCAGCGCGGAGGACCACCTCCCCTACGAACGTCCACCTCTGTCCAAGCAATACCTCGCGGGCAGGAAGTCCCTCGCGGAGTTCACCGTCCACCACGGCGACTGGTACCGCGACAACCACGTCGACCTGCGGCTCGGCACCGTGGCCACCGCCCTGGACCGCGACGCCCACCTGATCACCCTCCCCGACGGCTCGACGCTGGGCTACGACAAGCTCGCGCTGGCCACCGGGTCCCGCTCGCGGCGTCCCCCGATCCCGGGCGCCGACGCCGAGGGCGTGCACTTCCTGCGCACCGTCGAGGAGTCCGACACCCTGCTCGACGCCCTGGCCCCGGGCGCCCGGCTGGTGGTGATCGGCGCGGGCTGGATCGGCCTCGAGGTCACCGCCGTCGCCCGCGAGCGCGGCGTGATCGTCACCGTTGTCGAGTCGGCGGAACTGCCGCTGCTGGCCGCTCTTGGCGCCGAGATGGGCACCGTGTTCGCCGAGCTGCACCGTGAGCACGGCGTCGACCTCCGGTTCCAGGCCCGGGTCGAGGAGATCACCACCGCCGACGGCCGGGCCACGGGCGTGCGGCTGGCCTCCGGTGACGTGCTGGCCGCCGACGCGGTCCTCGTCGCCGTGGGCGCGCAGCCGAACATCGAGCTGGCCGAGTCGGCCGGGTTGAAGGTCGACGGCGGCGTGGTCGTCAACTCCTCGCTGCGGACCAGCGACCCGGACATCGTCGCGGTCGGCGACATCGCCGCACAGTTCCACCCGGTGCTCGAAACCCGTATCCGGGTGGAGCACTGGGCCAATGCGCTCAACCAGCCGTCGGCGGCCGCGGCGACCATGCTCGGACACGCCACCGACTACACCAACCTGCCGTACTTCTTCACGGACCAGTACGACCTCGGCATGGAGTACGTCGGCTGGGCCCCCAAATACGTCCGGATCGTGGTGCGCGGCGACGTCGCCCGGCGCGAGTTCGTCGCGTTCTGGCTCGACGGCGACCACCGGGTCCTGGCCGCGATGAACGTCAACGTCTGGGAGATCGGCGAGGTGCTGCGGGCCCTGATCCTGAGCCGGGTGCCGGTGGACCCGGTGGCGCTGTCCGACCCGGGCGTGCCGCTCACCGAGGTCGCCGCACCCTAGGCCGTGTTTCAGAGGTGGTGTTACGCAGCGATCAAAGCAGGCAACACCGTCGCAATGACCGAGGCGGTGAACTCGGCCATCGGTTCCTGCGGGTGCTCGGGTCCGTAGAACTGCTCGAGGAAGGCCCGTAGGTAGCAAGCGCCGGCGATGGCCGACGCGGCCCCGTTGATCGGGGCGCCGGCAACGATGGTGCCGGTGTGCTGCTCGTTCTGAAGGAATCGGGCCACGGCGGCCGGGAGAAGAGCCGGGCCTGCACCGTGTGCCATGACGGCGGCTCGGTGTCGTTCGAGGAGTTCAGCGTCGGAGAACAGGGAGGCGCCGATTGCGAACGTCTGTCGATAGAACGCCGTGATCTGCTCGATGGTCGCCACCAACCTGCCCTCGAGAGTGCTGGAGGCGCCGGGGGTGCGATCGGTGCGGGTGAGAATGTCGACGACGGGAACCCGTTCACGCAGGACGCTCAGAAATAGGTCGACTTTGTCGTCGAACAGCTTGTAGATCATCGCCTCCGAGTAGCCGGCGACCGCCGCGATCTCCTTCGTTGTTGCCCGGGAAAGCCCTCTGTCCCGCATGGTGCTCGCGGCTGCATCCAGGATCCGGTCACGCGCGGTGGGTGCAGCATTGTCGGGCATGTCCCGACGGTAGCCTACGATCTTGGTTAGTGAGTACCCACTAACCAAGGAGTCTGCATGCTGGTGATCGCGATCGAAGTCCTCCTCGTTCTCTGCGTACTCCTCACCACATGGTTCGTCGGATACGTGGTCTATCGCCTGGTGACGGACAAGTAGGGCCGGGTTCACCAGGCTCCTGCCGATCGTCACAGCGAAGGGAGAGGCGTCGCCGAACGCGGCCGAGATGAGGTCATCGAAGTCACGTGCCCAGCACAGCGGCGCCAGGGGCGCGAGCGGATCTGCCTGACGCGCAGTGGGCACAGCTCGGTCCGCTGCCGCCGAGGGGGAAGAAGTCGGGCCGTCCACCGAAGTGGACGAAGCGACAGCTGATCGACGGGATCCGGTAGCAGACCCGTACCGGGCCGGGACGTCCCGGCCCGGTACGGACCGTGGCAGACGATCTACGGACTGTTCCGCCGCTGGCGGCACTCCGGAGTGCGGGCGCATGTCCACACCCTGCTGCAGGCCCTCGCCGACGCCGCCAGCCAGATCGCGTGGGACGTCAGCGTCGACTCGACCATCGCCCGCGCCCACCAGCACGCGGCCGGCGCCCGCCGTGACGGTGCCGGGCAGACCGAGCCGCCCGGCGGGATCGAGACCGAACCCGCCGACCACGCGTTGGGTCGCTCGCGTGGCGGTTGGGCCACGAAAACCCATCTGGCGTGCGAGCAGGGCCGCAAACCGCTGTCGCTCGTCGTCACCGCAGGCCAGTGCGAGGACAGTCCGCAGTTCGCCACCGTTCTCGACCAGCCGGTGGCCGGCCACCGGTGTTCGACCGCGAGCACTACAAGCAGCGTCACGCGGTCGAGGGCGGCATCAACCTGCTCGAGCAGAACCGTGCCGTGGCAACGAGATACGACAAGCTCGCCGTCCGCTACACCGCCACCGTCTGCGTCGCCGCGATCGGCCTGTGGCTCCGCACTCCGAACTTATGAAACACGGCCTAGTCGGCGTGCGGTCGTGGGGCCGGGCCCGGCGCGTCGTGATGGGATGGAGGCGTTCACCTTTCCCGACCCCGAGGAGTGTCCGACGTGGCCCCACCGAACCTGACCCGCGACCAGGCAGCGCAGCGCGCGGAGCTGTTGACGGTCGACAACTACCGCATCGAGCTGGACCTGACCGACGGCAACGGGGCCCCCGGCGAGCGCACCTTCCGCTCCCGCACCACGGTCACCTTCGGTGCGCGGGCCGGCGGGCAGACCTTCGTCGACCTGGTCGCCGAACGCGTCCACGGCGCCACCCTGAACGGGCGCGCCCTCGACGTCGCCGGCTACGACGAGTCCACCGGCCTGACGCTGACGGACCTCGCCGAGCGCAACGAGCTGGTCGTCGAGGCGGACTGCGCCTACTCCAACACCGGCGAGGGGCTGCACCGCTTCGTCGACCCCACCGACCGGTCCGTGTACCTGTACTCGCAGTTCGAGACGGCCGACGCCAAGCGGATGTTCGCCTGCTTCGACCAGCCGGACCTCAAGGCCACCTTCGACGTCGCCGTCACCGCGCCCGAGGACTGGAAGGTCATCTCGAACTCGGCCACCGTAGAGACGCTCGCGGCCACGCCGGGCCGGCACGTCTTCCGCACCACCCCGCGGATGAGCACCTACCTGGTCGCGCTGATCGCCGGCCCCTACTCGGCGTGGACCGACTCGTACTCCGACGAGCACGGGCACATCCCGCTGGGCCTGTACTGCCGCGCCTCGCTGGCCGAGCACATGGACGCCGAGCGGCTGTTCACCGAGACCAAGCAGGGCTTCGAGTTCTACCACCGCAACTTCGGGGTGCCGTACGCGTTCGGCAAGTACGACCAGCTGTTCGTGCCCGAGTTCAACGCGGGCGCAATGGAGAACGCGGGCGCGGTGACCTTCCTCGAGGACTACGTGTTCCGGTCCAAGGTCACCCGGTACTCCTACGAGCGGCGCGCCGAGACGGTGCTGCACGAGATGGCGCACATGTGGTTCGGCGACCTCGTGACCATGACGTGGTGGGACGACCTGTGGCTCAACGAGTCCTTCGCGACCTTCGCCTCGGTGCTGTGCCAGACCGAGGCCACCGAGTACACCAACGCCTGGACCACCTTCGCGAACGTCGAGAAGTCCTGGGCGTACCGGCAGGACCAGCTGCCGTCGACGCACCCGATCGCCGCGGACATCCCGGACCTGGCCGCCGTCGAGGTGAACTTCGACGGCATCACCTACGCCAAGGGTGCGTCGGTGCTCAAGCAGCTGGTCGCCTACGTCGGTCTGGAGCCGTTCCTGGCCGGCCTGCGCGCCTACTTCGCCGAGCATGCCTTCGGCAACGCCACCTTCGACGACCTGCTCGCCGCCCTCGAACGCGCCTCCGGCCGCGACCTGTCCGAGTGGGGTGCGCAGTGGCTCAAGACCACCGGGCTGAACATCCTGCGGCCGGAGTTCGAGGTGGACGCCGACGGGCGGTTCACCTCGTTCGCGGTGCTGCAGGACGGCGCCTCGCCCGGCGCAGGCGAGACCCGCGTGCACCGGCTGGCGATCGGCGTCTACGACGACTCCGACGCCGGGAAACTGGTCCGCACCGAGCGCATCGAGCTCGACGTCGAGGGCCCGCGCACCGAGGTGCCGGAGCTGGTCGGCGTCGCCCGCGGCCAGCTGGTGCTGATCAACGACGACGACCTCACCTACTGCTCGGTGCGCCTGGACCCAAAGTCGCTGACCACCCTCATCGAGCGGATCGGCGACATCGTCGACCCGCTGCCCCGCACCCTGGCCTGGTCCGCGGCCTGGGAGATGACGCGCCAGGCCGAGCTCAAGGCCCGCGACTTCGTCGCCCTGATCCAGCGCGGGATCGGCGCCGAGACCGAGGTCGGCGTCGTGCAGCGGCTGCTGATGCAGGCGCACACCGCGCTGGCCGGCTACGCCGAGCCGGGTTGGGCCGCCGAGACCGGCTGGCCGGACTTCGCGAACCGCCTGCTCGAGCTGGCCCGCGAGGCCGAGCCGGGCTCGGACCACCAACTGGCGTTCGTCAACGCACTGGCAGGCGCGCAGCTGTCGCCGTGGCACACCGAGGTGCTGGCCGAGCTGCTCGACGCGGACCCGGCGACGCTCGGGCTGCCCGGACTGGTCGTGGACACCGACCTGCGGTGGCGACTGGTGCAGGCGCTGGCCGCGGCGGGCGAGGTCGACGCCGGCGATGTCGCGTCACCGTTCATCGATGCGGAGGAGCAGCGGGACCCGACCGCGGCCGGTGCCCGTCAGGCTGCCGCGGCCCGGGCGGCCCGGCCGCAGGCCGCGGTCAAGGACCAGGTCTGGGCGACCGTCGTCGGCGACGACTCGGTCCCGAACATCACCGCCCGCGCGATCATCGCCGGGTTCGCACCGACCGGTCAGGGCGAGCTGCTCGCGCCGTACGTGGCGCGGTACTTCGCCGACATCGCCGGGGTGTGGGAGCGCCGCTCGAGCGAGGTGGCGCAGACGGTTGTGGTCGGGCTGTACCCGGCCTGGTCGGTCAGTGACGCCGCGGTGGCGGCGGCGGACGAGTTCCTCGCCGGCGAGCATCCGCCGGCGCTGCGTCGACTGGTGGTCGAGGGCCGGGCGGGCATCGTCCGGTCGCTCGCGGCCCGGGCGTTCGACGCCGGCTGACCCCGGAAACGCCAGTGACCGAATGTCACGTTCGTTCAGTCCGACTGACTGAACGTGACATTCGGTCACGTGGCCGGGCGCGAACGCCCGACGTGCCTGGATGTTCTACGGGCGCGCGATGGCCGCGCTCATCACGTTGATTGCGCTGATCAGGCCGTCGATCAGGTCGGCCTCACCGAAGGAGGAGACCGCCGCGGTCACGCCCAGCTGGGCGACGCGGTCGGTGACCCGGTCGGCGACGACCTTGCCGGAGCGGATCTCGATCGCGCGCTGGTTCGGCGAGACCGCGATCAGGACCGAACGCTCGGCCTCGGGGGTCGTCGGGAACAGCTGCTCCACGCCGGCCGCCGGATCCTCGCCGAGCGGTCCCAGGTACACGTTGAACCGCACCTTGGTCGACCGCGTCGCGTCCGTCAGGGCGTCGTCGAGCGCCACCAGTTCGTCGACGCTGAACGGCAGATCGTCGAACTCCTCGCCGATCCGGTGCACTCCCGAGACGCGTCCGCTGGCGGTCACGACGGACCCCACCGGAAGGTCGGCCTCGATCACTGCCGGGAAACGGTTACCACCTGCCACTTGCCGTACCTCCGATCAGATCAGCGGAACCGGCCGTGATTGCCGCATGCCCACCGTGGTGACCGGCAACGGTCACCTCGTCGACTGCGGACCACAACACCGGCTTGTGCGTCCATTCCTTGTCCAGCGAGTAGTGCTCGGGCGTGGTGCCCGCCACCGGCTTTGCAAGGTAGGACAGCCCCGCGATGATCGCCGTGATGACCACGGGGATCGCTACGTAGATCAGCACTGTCTCAATAATGCTCACCAGGCAAACGGTAGCCCAGTCAGCACCGATTTGTGCTGTCGGGGCCAACCTTTTGTACTGCCGGTGAATCCTTCGACGCGGTGGGCCTCGACCGGCTCCGGCCGCGGTGCTTACGCGGCGCCCTCACCCAGGTAGCGAAGCCACACCGGATCGAGTTCCTTGTTGTCCGCCAGCAGCCGCCAGTGCCGCCCCTTGGGCGGGACCAGCGCGGCCCGCAGCGTCCAGCCCAACTCGCTGAGCAACCGGTCGGCCTTGCGGTGGTTGCACGGGGCGCAGCACGCGACGCAGTTCTCCCACGAGTGGCCGCCGCCGCGGCTGCGCGGCACCACGTGGTCGATGGTCTCGGCCTTGTCGCCGCAGTAGGCGCACCGGAACCGGTCGCGGTGCATCAGCGCGGCGCGGGTCATCGGGATCCGGGCGCGGTACGGGACCCGCACGTAGTTCCGCAGCCGGATCACCGACGGCACCTGCAGCGAGTACTCCGCGGAGTGGATGATCTGCCCCAGCGGGTCCTCGTGGACGGCGGCGGCCTTGTCGCAGACCAGCAGGACCACGGCGCGGCGGACGGGGAGGGCGGTCAGCGGTTCGTAGGTGGCGTTGAGCAGCAGCACCCGGCGTTTCACCCAGGCGGGTACCGCGTCCTCGCCCAGGCCCGAGGGTCTGGCGCCCTCGTCGATCAATTGCAGTGAAGAAGCCCCCGGCTCCCGTGACGTGCCGGGAACGGTGGGCTCGAGTTGTCGATGCGCGCGTGCGCCGTGTCGGTGCTTCATGCGACCTCCGGAAACCAGTGCCACCAAGTTGACCACGGATTACCGCCGTGTGCACGCACATTTTCGCGACATCTGCCCGACATCGACGTGAACGAACGGCCCGCCGGCGCGCTCACCACGCACGCCCTTCGACAGCGCGCGGGCGGGACGGGCACAATGAAGGCGCCATGACTGAACCCGAATTGAGCTTCTACGACGCAGTCGGCGGTGCCGAGACGTTCCGCCGGCTCACCGCCCGGTTCTACGAGGAGGTGGCCGAGGACGAGATCGTCCGGCCGATGTACCCCGAGGAGGACCTCGGGCCCGCCGAGCGCCGCATGCGGATGTTCCTCGAGCAGTACTGGGGCGGCCCGCGCACCTACTCCGACGAACGCGGCCACCCGCGGCTGCGGATGCGGCACCAGCCCTTCCGGATCGGTCCGCTCGAGCGGGACGCCTGGCTGCGCTGCATGCACGTCGCGATCGCCTCGATCGAACCCGAGGTCCTCGACGACGCGCACCGGCGTGCACTGATCGACTACATGGACATGGCGGCGGCGTCGATGGTGAACGCGCCGATCTGATCGCCACACCCCGCCGACCGGTCTCACGGGATGTGTCGGTGGCCCGGGTTTGGCACTATGTGCAGTTGTGAACACCGACGAGAAGACATCGCCGACGGCCGATCCGTGGTGGACGAACGCGGTGTTCTACCAGATCTACCCGCGCTCGTTCGCCGACTCGAACGGCGACGGTGTCGGCGACCTCGGCGGGGTCCGGGAGCGGCTCGGCTACCTCGAACTGCTCGGCGTCGACGCGATCTGGCTGAGCCCGGTGATGCGCTCGCCGATGGCCGACCACGGCTACGACGTCTCCGACCCCCGCGACATCGACCCGCTGTTCGGCGACCTCGAGGCCATGTCCGCGCTGGTCACCGAGGCCCACGCGCGCAAGATCCGGGTCACCATGGACCTGGTCCCCAACCACACCAGCGTCGAGCACGAGTGGTTCACAGCGGCCCTGGCGGCGGCGCCGGGCAGCCCGGAGCGTGACCGGTACCTGTTCCGCGACGGTCGCGGCGCCGACGGCGCGGAGCCGCCGAACAACTGGCCGAGCATCTTCGGCGGGCCGGCCTGGACTCGCGTCACCGAGGCGGACGGCTCCCCGGGACAGTGGTACCTGCACATCTTCGCGCCCGAGCAGCCCGACCTGAACTGGGAGAACCCGGAGGTGGCCGAGGACCTGGCGAAGACCCTGCGCTTCTGGCTGGACCTCGGGGTGGACGGCTTCCGCATCGACGTCGCGCACGGCATGGCCAAGCCCGAGGGCCTGCCCGACCACGACTGGGACACCAACAAGCTGCTCAGCAACGACGACGACGATCCGCGGTTCAACAATCCCGGCGTGCACGAGATCCACCGCGGACTTCGGCGGGTGATGGACGAGTACCCGGGCACCATGGCAGTCGGCGAGATCTGGGTCCGCGACAACGAGCGTTTCGGCGAGTACATCCGGCCCGACGAGCTGCACCTGGGCTTCAACTTCCGGCTCGCCGAGGCCGAGTTCGGCGCGGAGTCCGTGCGGGCGGCCATCGAGAACTCGCTGGCCGCCGTCGCGGGTGTCGGCGGCACCCCCACCTGGACGCTGTCGAACCACGACGTCGAGCGGGAGGTCACCCGCTACGGGGGCGGCCGGGTGGGCACCGACCGGGCGCGGGCGATGGCCCTGGTGGAGCTGGCGCTGCCCGGCGCGGCGTTCATCTACAACGGCGCCGAGCTGGGCCTGCCGAACGTGGAGCTGCCCGACTCCGCGTTGCAGGATCCGGTCTGGGAGCGGTCCGGCCACACCGAGCGCGGCCGGGACGGCTGCCGGGTGCCGCTGCCGTGGGAGCGGGCAACCCCGCCGTTCGGGTTCACCTCCGTGGGTTCGCCGTGGCTGCCGATGCCGCCGGAGTGGGCCTCGCTGACCGTCGAGGCCCAGCTCGAGGACCTCGGGTCGATGCTCACGCTCTACCGCACGGCGCTGGACCTGCGGGGTACCCGCCCGGAGTTCAGCGGCACCGAGATCGACTGGTACGGAAGCCCTCCCGGCTGCCTGGCCTTCCGCAGGCGGGGCGGGCTGACCTGTGCGCTCAATGCCACCGACGCGCCGATCCCACTGCCGCCCGGCGAGTTGCTACTGGCCAGCGCACCGCTGGTCGACGGGGCGCTGCCGTGCAACGCAGCGGCGTGGCTGGTCTGAGCGCCGGTACGGCAGGAGCCTGCCACGCAACGATTCACGGCACACCGACAGCAAATCGCGCATTCGGACAAATCGCCAACTAAACTGCGGCCCATGCTGATTCACCCGACCTTGCGGATGCAGTCATGGGGATTCGTCGTCGGCGCGCTGCTGTTCGCTCTCGGATCCGCACCCTGGCTTTCCACAGCCATGGGCGCCACCGGCGCCAACACCGCCTTCTTCGTCGGATCGTGGTTCTTCACCGGCGCCGCGTTCGTCCAGCTGACGCTGAGCGGCCCCGCCACCACCACCGACCAGGGCAAACCGGCGATACGGGCCGAGTGGCTCTCCGCAGCGATTCAATTCCTCGGTACCCTGCTGTTCAACATCAGTACGGGAGCGGCGCTACACGCCCACACGATCAAGGGCGAGATGCACCTGGTCTGGAATCCCAACGCCGAAGGTTCCGTCGCCTTCCTGCTGAGCAGTGCCCTCGCAGTCCTGATGCTGCAGCGCGCCAACCAGATCTGGGAACCCGGCTCGAAGGACTGGCAGAGCGTGTGGCTCAACATGCTCGGCTCCATCGCATTTGGTGTATCCGCCGTGGGCGCCTTCATCACCCGCAACGGCACCGCAATGGACGAGGTGCTCTCCGTGGGCGGCACGTTCGTCGGCGCGCTGTGCTTCCTCGCCGCCTCCGCCATCTTCCTCGGGAAGGACGACGAGCCCGCCGGAGAGCTGGCCGGCGCCAGCTGACCGTCGGCAATGCACGGCGATTCCCAAACCGGGCCGCGCCGCGCAGGCAACCCCGGAATCGCTGCGGACCTGGACCAGACAGGCCAATTCGATACTGCTCGGCGACCCGAGGGAACTCGTCCCCCGCAAGCGGGAGGTACCCGACCTTTCCGCCGCTGACCTGCGGTTCACCGACGACATGCGCGCACAGAACCACAGGATCGTGTCGATCTGCCGAGTGCTCACCGCACCAGGAGTCCAGGTCGCCGCACGCACGTACCGGAACTGGAAGACCGCACCAGCATCGGAGCGGACCGTCTCGGCTACCCCCGTCGCGAACGCGCTGCGGGGCACGGCCGGCACCGCAGAGGGGCTTTACGGGCGCCGCAGGACGACCGCCCACCTGCGCCGCACGGACAACCCGGTCGCCGCCTGCACCGTCGACCGACTCATGACGGACGAGGCCTGTCCGGCATCGTCCGCGGCCGCCGGCCGGACCCCGCCCCCAATCACTTCGCGCAACGGGGACCCCCGCGATGCCGGCTGCCGGTACCCATCAACTGTCTTCGCGAAAACCCTTGCGATGGAATGGATCATGGCGCCCATCGGCAGCGTCGGAAACGCCTACGACAACGCAGTGGCAGAGTCGACGATCGGTTTGTCCGAAACCGAGGATTCCCCCTCCGGTTCCCGGCGAGCAGGCAGGTGCCGGAACGTGACGATCGGCAGAAGTACCACCAAGCCGAGCACAAAGAGGCTCGCGCGCAGCGCGACCAGTCTCGATTCGATGTTGATCTCCACTGCGCGGTCGAGTTGTTCCGACGTCAGATCCAGTCCGGCGAGACGGCCGCGGAGATCGTCGTTCTCGACGAAGCTGACCGAACTGGTGGTCACAGTGATTCTGTTGTCCGACCACAGGTCCGGGTCGTCGGCGATCCGGCTCGACGCGGACTGGGCGAGCACGGACATCAACACCGCTCCGGCGACGGCGGTTCCGGTGCACAGCCCGAGGAAGTTCGCCATACCCCGAGCGCTGCCGATCTCGCCGGAGAGTGCCGGCGGGTTGGTCTCCATGAGCAGCGCACTGCCCGCACTCAGCCCGACACCGATTCCCAGACCCAGACCCACCTCGCTGACTCCGGTCCACACACCCGACCACTGATTCGAGATCGTCAGCGCCAGCACTATCACGGACGTGGCGGCGAGCACGTGAGCAGCGGTCAGCAATTGACGACACGCGAACAGTCGCATCAGCACCGGGGTGCCTGCCGCGGAGACGAGCGCGGCAAGCGAGATCGGCACCAGCATCATCGCCGATCCCATGGGGCTCTTGCCCAACACCAACTGGGTGTACAGCGGCAGCAGATAGCTCACTCCCGCCATCAGCAGATTCACCGCGACCAGACCGCTCAGGCATGCACGGTTGAGCCCCGACCCGAACACCTGGGGATCGAGCAGAGGCGTCCGCCCGCCGTCGACCAACGAACGCTGCCGAGCCGCGAACACGTGCAGCACCAGTGCCCCGAGCAGCAGCAAGACCAACACCGGTGACAGACCGAGCACGTTCACCGGCGCCGACTCGGCGGCGAGGAGAAGTCCCCATGCACCGATCTGATTGATCGCGGCGACCAACAGGAGCACGCCGACGGCCGACAACGCGATACTCGTCTTGTCGATGGAGCCCAGGAAGGGGCTCCGGGGTAGCACCAGCCGGGAAGCGATACCGAGCGTGCCGACGATGATCACCAGCAGCAGGAGGAACGGCGCTCGCCAGCCCCAGGTCTGCACGAGGAATCCGCCGACCAGCAGTGCGAGCGCCGCACCGATCCCGGTGGTGCCCGCCAGGATCGAGACCGCAACGGTGCGTTGTGTACCGGAGTACGCCTGACCGAGGATCGCCAGCGCGTTGGGAACCAGGAGCGCGCCTCCGAGGCCCGCGACCGCCTCGCCGGCGATCAGCACCGACGCGTCGCGGGCCAGGAGACAGATCAGCATGCCGGCGGCATAGACGGTCAGGCCGAGCAGTTGAGCGTTCTTGGCACCGAGGACTCCGCTGATCTTGCCGCCCGTGACCGTGAAGGCGGCAACGAACACCCCGTACGCGACGATCGCCAGCTGCACGTTCGAGATCGTGGTGTCCAAGCCGTCGACCACCGCGCTGATCGCCATGGGTAGCACCGACGCGTTGAACACCGACACGAGACCCGTGAGGCACACGAGTACCAGTGGCAACCAGCTCGCTCTGGGGGGCGCCTCGCGCGCGTCTCCAGTTGCCAGGCGAACGGCGGGTTGCTGATCAGCGATATCCATGTGTGCCCCTCGGGAATCGTGCAATGGGTGGAGTCCGGCGGATCAGGACGGCAGAGTCAGGAACTGCATCGGGGCCGATTCCTCGAAGCGGCCGGTGACGTTGCCCGCGAGCCCACCCTCGAGCGCCGTGTCACCCATCAGGTCGAGCTTGCCCGCCGGCGCCCCCACCTCGAAGTCGAGCTTGTCGAGGTCCACCCACACGATGTTGGGCCGTGTCGTCGAGTCGAAGATGTACCGCTTGTTGGTCAGGTCGGCGACCGTCTGCCAAATCGTCTGCGACGCATACGGCTTGTCGGGATCCGGAATGCGGAAGGGCTGCGCGGCATTGCGGATGACACTGAACATTCCCGCGACCGCCTCGACCTTCGTCTTGGGCTCCGGCAACCGGCCCACGTAGTACGCGGCGCGAGCGAACCGGTCGGCCGCGAGGGTGGTCCCGGGCAGGGGCTTGGTGCCGCCGAACCCGTCGACCTCCTTGAGCAGTTCGATCTGCTTGTCGTAGGTCGGCGAATTGGTCATCACGCGGTAGTCGCGGTCGTGCCAGACGGTGGCCTTGCCGTCGAGGTACTCGATGATCGCCGAGTCCCCGTTCGCGTCGTCCAGCGCGAGGTGCACCGCGGGCACCTCGCCGGTCGCCGGATCGCCGAGCGGCACGACCTGAACCTCGGACTCCGCGATCCACGCGGCCGCCTCCGCAACCGTACGGAAGTTGTCCAGGAAGTACTGCAGCCAGATGGCCATGCTCAGGGCCGGCCGGGACTTGTCATGGGTGCCGTAGTCGGACTCCGCGAGCCACAGGATGTGGCCCGCCAGGCCCACCTCGTTCATGCCGTCCGCCGTCATCATGTCGAACGCACCGGCCACGACACTGCCGTACTTGGCTGTCCATGCGAGCGAACCACCGACGCCGTCGTGACGCTCGATCCCTCGGGGAAGCGACCACAGGTTCGTCCCGGTGTCGCGGTGATAATCCATGTTGCGCCCGACCAGCACGGCCCCGGCAGCATCCGGCCACATCACCCTTGTACACATAGCTCCACCTTCCGTCGAATTTTCGAGAGAGTTGCGTTCGAGAGAACTGACATTCGTCGCTTCAGAGGAGTACCGGTCCAGCATCGGCACCCACTCCCCTTGTGTCGCCGGCATGGTGTCGCGGAGATGCTCTCCGGACGCCGGCGCGACACCCGGAGCTCGGCCGGGTGTCCCGTAACGCACGGGGAGGGCCGGCGGCAGCCGACCCTCCCCTCCTCAACTCAGTGCGCGAACCCCTTGGCCGTGTGCCCGGTACCGGCCTTCAGCCGTGTCACCACGTCCTTGATCGCCAACACCAGCTTGTAGGCCATGTCCCGACTGAAACCTTCCCGCAACACGATTCGCAGGACCGCGACGTCCTCCGCGTCGGCCGGCATGGTGTAGGCCGGCACCTGGAAGCCGCGGGCTCGCAGCTCGTGCGAGATGTCGAACACCGTGAACCCGGGATCACCGACGACCTCGAACGACAACACGGGAATCGCGGTGCCGTCGGTGATGACGTGCATGTCGTCCATGGCGGACAGCTCCGACGAGATCATCAGGGCGGTGTCGCGTAGCGACTCCATGATCTGGGTGTACCCCGCCACACCCAACCTGATGAGGTTGTAGTACTGCCCGACCACCTGGTTGCCCGGCCGCGAGAAGTTCAGTGTGAAGGTCGGCATGTCACCACCGAGGTAGTTGACCCGGAAGACCAGGTCCTCGGGCAGGTCTTCCTTCGATCGCCACACCACGAAACCGATACCCGGATACGTCATGCCGTACTTGTGGCCACTGACGTTGATCGACACCACGCGGGGAATGCGGAAGTCCCACTTCAGTTCCGGATGCAGGAAGGGGACCACGAAGCCGCCGCTGGCCGCGTCGACGTGCATCGGCACGTCGGGTCCACCCTTCGCGGCGATCTCGTCGAGAACGGCGGCGATCTCGGCGACCGGTTCGAGCTCACCGGTGAATGTGGTCCCGAGGATCGCGACGACGCCGATGGTGTTCTCGTCAACCGCCTCGCGTACCTGCTCGGGCGTGATGACGTAGCGCCCCTTCTCCATCGGGAGGTACTTGGGCTCGACGTCGAAGTAGCGGCAGAACTTCTCCCACACCACCTGAACATTGCTGCCGAGAATGAGATTCGGCCGCGCCGTGTCCTTGCCCGCTGCCTTCCGGGCCGCGCGCCACCGCCACTTCAGTGCGAGCCCACCGAGCATCACCGCCTCCGAGGAACCGACGGTCGACACACCCGTGGCAGAGGACGGATCGGCCTCGTCGAGGTCCACCGCATTGAACAGCGCCGCGACCATGTTCACGCACCGTGTCTCGATCTCCGCGGTCTGCGGGTACTCGTCCTTGTCGATCATGTTCTTGTCGAACGTCTCGGCCATCAGGCGGTCGGCCTGCGGGTCCATCCAGGTCGTGACGAATGTCGCGAGGTTCAGCCGCGAGCTGCCGTCGAGCATCAGCTCGTCGTGAATGAACCGGTAGGCAGCTTCCGGATCGGTTTCGGACTTCGGCATACGCAGCGCCGGAATGGCATCAGTTCCGAGTCGTCCGGTGTAGGCCGGGGCGAGCGTTTCGGCCGGAGCTGCAAAGGATTCAGACATCTTTTCTCCAATACTCGGTCCACGAGATCACGAAAGTAGGGGGGATCGCTTGGCCGATGACGAGCACCGGCCGGTTGTCAGGCTGGTCTGCTGGTCACACCTCCACTGGTGGGTAGAGCCGCTCCATCGTGTATTGCCGGTTGCGGCGGACGGAGAGTGCACTCGCGGTCAGGCTCACCAGCAGAATCCCGACCAGCACCGCAATTGCGATCCACAGCCGTGAGTCGACCTGCTCGCCGATGGTGAGCTGTCGGAGACCGTTCACGGTGTAGGTCATCGGATCGAAGGGGTGCAGGATCTGGAACAGCTTCGCGGTGGTCGGCACCGGGTAGATGCCGCCGGCCGAGACCAACTGCAGCATCAAGAACGCCAACGTCACAACGCGACCCACCGCGACACCGAAGACGGCGTTGAACGCCTGGATCATCGCGAGGAAGGTGGCCGAGACCAGGATCAGGAACAGGATCGTCCCCAGCACGTGCTTGACGTCGAGGCCGACGCCGAAGTGCACAACCGAGTACATGGCGACGACCTGCAGGAAGCCGACCAGCATCGCCGGCCAGTAGGACGCCAGCACCGTCCGATACAGCCCGACGCCACTGACCGTCGGGCGCGACTGCAACGGAGTCAGCAGCATCCAGGTGATGATGCCGCCGACGAACAGTGCCAGCGACAGGAAGAACGGCGCAAAACCGGTACCGAAGGTGGGTGCGACGTTCGTGAAACCCTGCTTGAGATCGACCGGAGTCGAGAGGGTCTCCGCCGTCGCGGTCTTCTGTTCCTCAGTCCAACTCGGAACCTGTCCGGCTCCCTGCTCGAGCGCGGTGGCGAGTTCGCCTGACCCGGACTGCAGTTCGACCATCCCGGACGCGAGCTGACCTGCGCCGCCGGCAAGCTGCTTGCTGCCGTCGGTCAACTGGACCATTCCCGAGCTCAGTGTTGCGGCACCACTGCTGAGTTCGTCTGCGCCGCTGCGCAGTTGCTGCAGATCCGGCGCGATCCCGCCGTTCTGCAGCATCGCCAGACCGGACTGCAGTGGACTGTTGGGGTCGGTCAGCTGGTACTCGACGGCACGTGCCTCGCCGCTGAGTCGGCTGATCTCCGCTTGCAACTCCGCGGTGTCGGTGCGGACCTGCCCGGCGGTGAGCGGCGACAGTGCTGCGACCGCCCGCTGCACCAGGGGATCCGAGCTCTGCCTGAGGATGTCGAGGGCCTGCGAGACCGCGGTGGCCGGTGCGGGTTCCCCCGAGTCCGGGATTAGGCTCCCCAGTGTCTCCAGTGACTGCCGCAGCTCGGACACCTGGCCGCTGACGTTCGGGACGGCCCCGCTGCCCAGTGCATTGATCAGCGGGGTAGTGGCCCCGTCGATCGCGGTTGCGAGCTGGGCTGCTCCGCTGGCCAGTTGCGCCGATCCGGATTCCGCGGTGACCATGTTCGCCGACAACTCGTTCGCGCCCGAGCTGAGCTGGTCTGCTCCACTCTTCGCGGTGTCGATACCGGAGGCGAGCTGATCCGCACCGGCGGCCGCCTGCTTGAGACCCGAACCCGCGCTCTGCAGTCCGGTGAGGACCTGCCCGACCCCCTGCGCACCGATGGTCGAGTTCACCTGGTTGATGACCTGTTCGGAGGCGTCCTGACCGATGATGGTCGCCAGGTAGTTGTTGGCGTCGTTGAAGGTGAAGATCAGCTCCGCCTTCTCCGGGTTGTCGCCGTTCGGCGATTCGACTGCGACGCTGAAGTTCTCGGGCAGGGTGATGGTGTAGTAGTACTTGCCGTCCGAGAGCCCATTGGCCGCCTCCTCCTCGGAGACCTCCGCCAGGTCCAGCTGGCCGGACGCGATGAGGGACTTGACGACCTGGTCGCCGGCGTCGAGTTGCTCCCCGGTGGCAGTGCGACCGGTGTCGTTGTTGACGATCGCGGCCGGGATCTTGTTCACCTCGCCGAACGGATTCCAGAAAGCCCAGAGGTACATCGCGCCGTAGAGCAGCGGCATCAGGATGATGGTGATGATCGCGATCCGCGGCATGGTGCCGCGGAAGTACCGCTTGGAATCGCTACCGAGTGACACTCCTGCGAGCATGGGTCACCTCCCCTCGGTCATGACACCGACATCGCCGGCGCCGAGCAGTCCGCGCAGGTCGACTGTCCCGCGAACCCCGACGCCGGGCGGCACCGGATTGACATCGGCGGTGACGACGGACTGCCTCTCCCCCAGCGCCACCAGGCGTTCGAGGAACACCAACCGTTCGTCGTCATCGGCGATCCGGTCCGTTCGCCCGACGACCAGCAGCGGTGGGCGCCGGGTGTTGGCTACCGCTATGCGCAACAAAAGTTGCGAAATCTCGGGGAGGTCGTCGACGAACGCGTTCAGTGCGGGCAGCGGTACGTCACCGAACACCTCTGCACACATGCGCTCGACGGCATCCTCGTGAACCCGCGGAACCAGCTTGTACCACGCGGAGTCCCACCGAAGCTGCTCGGTGACCATGTCCCGCACGGTCACCGAGGGCCGCACCTCGTCGAGTTCGTTCAGGCATGCGATGGCCGACTGCGCGAACACCTTGGCCGGGCGGTTCACATGCCCGAACACGGTCAACGACCCTCCCGTCAGGCGCATCCTGCCGCACAGTGCCATGAGCAGTGCGGTCCGGGCGGCACCCGCCTGACCCGCGATCACGGTCACTCCGCCCTCGTCGATGTCCAGGTCGAGGGGTCCGAAGACGTGACCCCACGGACCTTTCAGCTCGACCCCCCGCGCGGAAACCAGCGATCCCGGTATCGGATCCCAGAACTTCTCCGGTTCCGCTGTAGTGATTTCGACCAACTCACACCTCTCTTCCCGAGTGCCTGCCCCGCCGTTCGACAGGCGGCGACGCGCATACTCGACAGTGCTGTTCAGGTTCAACGCTGACGGCTCGATGAGCCGGTCAGAGGATGTTCTTGACGATCTCACCGTTCTTCACGACGACCGACAGGTTCTTGCCCGGGTCCGCCAGCAGGTTCAGGTCCTCGAGCGGATTGCCGTCGACGAGCAGCACGTCCGCCCACGCCCCCTTCGTGATGACGCCGAAGGGCGCGTCGCGGTAGGGGTCGCGCTCCCCGGACAGCCGGAACAACTCCGCATTGCCCGAGGTCAGCATCCGCAGCGCATCGAGATTGCTGTAGTGGTCACCGAGTCGCGCCGCCATCTCACTCTGTCGGGGCGCCAGTTGCGGTTCGAGAAGAAGATCGGTGCCCCATGCAACCTTTACGCCGTGCTTCGTTGCCCACTCGTAGACGTTGTCGGTCCCGGTGCAGATCTCGCGGTCCTTGCCGGCGCGGTCGGCGTCGGGATAGTGATGGTCGCCGAGTGCGAACGGCTGCATGGACAGCCACACCTCTCGCTCGGCGAGCATGGCGATGGTCGGCTCGTCGGCGAGGTGTCCGTGTTCGATGGACTTGACGCCGGCCTCCACCGCCCGCCGGATGCCGGTGACGTTGTAGACGTGGGTGGCAACGTAGGTGCCGTAGTCCGTCGCCGCGTCCACCGCGGCGCGCAACTCCGCGTCCGTGAACTGCACCGTGTACAGCGGGTCGTACATCGACGCGGCGCCGCCACCGACCATCACCTTGATCTGCGAGGCGCCCTTCTTCAACTGTTCCCGAACCGAGGCCAGCACCTGGGGCGCACCATTGGCGACACGCATGAATCCGATCTGCTCGGCCCGGGACTCCTCACCGCCCAGCGTCGTCGGAGTCTCGTAGACGAATCCGAAGTCGCCGTGTCCACTCGTTTGCGAGATCGCGGCCTGGGAGGGATAGATCCGGGGTCCGGGAAAAAGCCCTCGATCGATGGCGGACTTGATTCCGCTCGTATCTCCGGCCATGTCGCGAACGGCAGTGAACCCGCGCAACAGCATGCTCTTGGCCTCGGCAAGACCATTTATCGCAATGTGCGTTGCCGAGCCCGCAACCATGTCGACAACGGTATTTGCGTTGCCCACGAGATGCACGTGGGCATCGCTCATGCCGGGCATGAGCACCCGGCCGCCGCCATCGATCACCTCAGTCTCCCGACCCGGCTCGTCGCCGACGGGGGACTCCGACACCGCTACCACCCGATCGCCGTCGATCAGGACATCCCCGACAACGAGTCGTTCGGAAGCTCCGTCGAACACACGTACGTCACGGAAAACAACCCGCTTCTTGGTTTTCGATGAAGTCGTCATGCGAGCAAACAGTAAGCAATCTCCAAAGCGGAGACAGGAAGCCACCCAAAAGATCAGGTGAATGTTATGCAAACGAGACCGACCGAGCATTCGCTTCAAACCGATGCATTATGTAATTTTCGGCTATACACATTATTTCCGGCAACAATGAATCCGTAGTAATTACAGAACACTTCACTTGCGGAAATCGTGGATCAGCAGGTCAGGCGCACTACCCCTCGGGTTCGCGCCTACAGCACCGACAGCGGAATCTCGCCACCACGCCGCGCGAACACCGACCCGAACCGGGCGTCGAGCCGCAGCCAGGTACGACTCGCCCGGACCCGGACCATCTCGGTCGCGTCGATCCGGGCCAGGTCGGCGTCCAGCGACACCGGCTCGGTACCGGTCTGCGGGATGAATCCCATTGCAACCAAAGCGAACACGGTCCGCATGGACACCGCGACACGCTCCCCCGCACCGTCGACGGTGAGCACCTCCTGCGCGAGCAGCGACGCCGGCGGACCCTGGCTGCTGCCGAAGTCGCGGGAGACGGCCACACCCTGCTGGGCCAGCTCGACGAGCACCCGCGCCGGCACGTCGTCGACGTGCACGAAGCCGTCGACCGGCGGCAGCGCGCCCTGCCAGGCCGAGTCCATCGAGAACCCCAGCTCCACCTCGGCGCCGGGCGACGCGGTCAGCGTGGCCAGCAGGGCGTCACCGGCCGCCGTGGTGTCGGTGGGCGCCACCGTGCCCGCGACCACCCGGGACGCCAGCGCATCGAAACCGGTTGTCGCCCAGGCCTCCACCCGGTCGGTCCCCCGCTGACGCAGCCGCACCACCAGAGCCTCGTCGAGCCGCACGGCCCGGGCCACGAAGGTCGCCAGGTTCTCCCGGTCCCCCCGGTCCGACACCGTCAGGCCACGCTCAACCACGCTGCCAGAGCTCCAGGTACTCACGCTCGGCAGCGGTGAGCCGACGCAGGCGCTGGGTGTCGATGTCGAACGCCGCGATCTGGGTGGACGCGACGATCGACGGCGCCGACGCCGGATCCGCGCCACCGGCCCGCACCTCGTATGCGATGGTGAAGTCCACCGCGCGCACGGCCTCGATCCACATCAGCACGTCGAGCGGGCCGTCGTCGTGCCGCAGCTGACCGCGATACCGCACGTGCAGGTCCGCGATCACCGCGCCGTCCCGCAGCGACACCGTCGGCCGGCCGTCCTCGAACAGCCACGGGATTCGGGCCTCCTCGAGCAGCGTCACCATCCGGGCGTGGTTGATGTGCTGGAAGACATCCATGTCAGACCACCGCACCGGCACCTTCGTGTGGAAGCCCACCGCTCCCGCCGTCGTGGTGCCTACAGCCTCGACAGTCATCGAGTTCCTTCCGATCGGGTGCCCGCTCCGCGCACCATGCTCCGAACCTGACGCGCCGCCACCGAGAGCGTCGCCAGGTCCAGCGTCCCAGACTCGATGATCTCGCTGAGCGCGGCCCGTGCCCTGGCGAGCCGGGACGAGTTCGTGGACTCCCAGTCCGCGATCTTCTCGGCCGCGCTCTCGTCCGGTTCGCCCGCGACCAGTACGTCCATGGTCAGCGACCGCAGCGAACCGTAGAGGTCGTCACGCAACGCCAGCCGGGCCAGCGAGTGCCACCGGTCGCCGCGTTCGAGACCCGATACGGCCGTGAGCAGTTCGTCGATCCCGAGGTGCTCGTCGAGCGCGTAGTACAGCGGACCGACCTCCTCGTGCTCCCGCTCGGTGATGTCCGCGATGTCGATGATGTCGAGCACCGGGAACACGTCGAGCAGCCGGTACACGCGATCCGCCAGCTCGCGGGGGCAGCCACGCTCGATCACCCCCGCCATCCGGGCCTCGAGGTAGGTCACGTGGTGCCCGGTGAGCCAGTCGGCGATCCTCGGTGTCAGTTCCCGCACCCGGGCTGCGTACCGGTTGATCTCGGCGCCGACGGCCACCGGCTGCGGCCGGTTGGACAGCAGCCAGCGCGAGGCCCGGTCGAGCAGCCGGCACGATTCCAGGGTCAACTCGTCGCTGACCGTGGAATCGACTGGTGCCGAGCCGATCTCGGCCCACACCGCCCGCAGGTCGAAGATCTCGGCCGCGGCGCTGAACGCCCGGGTGGCGTCGGTGCTGTTCGCCCCGGCCTCCTCCCGGAGGCGGTACACGTAGCTGATGCCGCCGCGGTCGACGGTCTCGTTCGCCAGCAGGGTGGCCACGATCTGCCGCCGCAGCCGGTGCCCCCGGATCTGCGTGGCGAAGCGGTCCCGCAACGGGACCGGGAAGTACCGGGGCAGGCGCCCGGCGTAGGTGTCGCTGTCGGGAAGCTCGCTGGCGAGCAGGTCGTCCTTGAGGTCGAGCTTCACGTGGGCGAGCAGGGTGGCCAGTTCCGGTGAGGTGAGCCCGATCCCCGCGATGCGGCGGCGGGCGATCTCCGCGGTCGTGGGCAGCGCCTCGAGCGCGCGGTCCAGGCCCCGGGTGCGCTCGAGCCGTTCGATCAGTCGCTCGTGCACCGAGAGCATCAACGGCGCGTCCGCCCGTGAGGCCCCCATCAGCTCGTTCTGCAGGACGTTGTCCGCCAGCACCAGCCGGGTGACCTCGTCGGTCATCGAGG
The DNA here is from genome assembly GCF_042654025.1 of Rhodococcus kronopolitis. Taxonomy (NCBI): domain Bacteria; kingdom Bacillati; phylum Actinomycetota; class Actinomycetes; order Mycobacteriales; family Nocardiaceae; genus Rhodococcus; species Rhodococcus kronopolitis. The sequence goes on from NZ_JBHSFO010000002.1 coordinate 600,840, forward strand.
CGAGCAGCTCGTTGCGCTCCGGCCTCGGCAGCGCGCCGGTGTGCACCGCCGCGTCCAGCAGGATCTTGATGTTCACCTCGTGGTCGGAACAGTCCACGCCTGCGGAGTTGTCCACCGCGTCGGTGTTGATCCGGCCGCCGGCCAGGTCGTACTCGATGCGACCGCGCGAGGTGAACCCGAGGTTGCCGCCCTCACCGACCACCCGCGCCCGCAGCTCGCCGCCGTCGACCCGGACCCCGTCGTTCGACTTGTCGCCCACCTCCGCGTCGGTCTCGTCGGCCGCCTTGACGTAGGTGCCGATGCCGCCGTTCCACAGCAGGTCCACCGGGGCCCGCAGGATCGCGCGCACCAGTTCGGGCGGGGACAGCTCGACGACGTCGTCGTCGAGTCCGAGCGCCGCGCGGGCCTCGGCACTGATCGGGACCGACTTGCGGGTGCGTTCCCACACCCCGCCGCCCGCACCGATCAGCGCGGGGTCGTAGTCCGCCCACGAGGACCGCGGCAACCGGAACAGCCGCTCCCGCTCGACGAAGGACGGTTCGGCCACCGGGTTCGGATCCAGGAAGATGTGCCGGTGGTCGAACGCCGCGACCAGGCGGATGTGCCGGCTGAGCAGCATCCCGTTCCCGAACACGTCGCCGCTCATGTCACCGATGCCGGCCACCGTGAAGTCCTCTGCGGCGGTGTCGAGCCCCAGCTCCCGGAAGTGCCGCTTGACCGACTCCCAGGCGCCCCGCGCAGTGATGCCCATCGCCTTGTGGTCGTAGCCGACCGAGCCGCCCGAGGCGAACGCGTCACCGAGCCAGTAGTCGTACTGCGCCGCAACGTCGTTGGCGAGATCAGAGAAGGACGCCGTGCCCTTGTCCGCGGCCACCACGAGATAGGTGTCGTCGTCGTCGCGCCGTACCACCCGCGGCGCGGGCAGCACCGCGCCGCTCGCCCGGTCGACGTTGTCGGTGACGTCGAGCAGTCCGGAGACGAATAACCGGTAGCAGGCCTGTCCCTCGGCGAGGGCGGCCTGCCGGTCCGCCCCGGCGTCCCCGGTGGGCGCGGGCGGACGCTTCACCACGAACCCGCCCTTCGCACCGACCGGCACGATCACCGCGTTCTTCACGGCCTGCGCCTTGACCAGCCCGAGCACCTCGGTGCGGAAGTCCTCCCGGCGGTCGGACCAGCGCAGCCCGCCGCGGGCCACCGGGCCGAACCGCAGGTGCACGCCCTCGACCCGCGGCGAGTAGACGAACACCTCGAAACGCGGTCGCGGCCTGGGCAGGTCGGCGATCTGGCTCGGATCGAGCTTGAACACCAGCACGTCCCGGTGCTCGGCGTCGGCATCGGTGACGTAAGCGTTGGTGCGCAGTGTCGCCAGCACCAGCCCGAGCATGCCGCGCAGGATCCGGTCCTCGTCGAGACTGAGCACGGCGTCGATCCGGGACTGCAGTTCGGCGACCAGGGCACCGGCGCGGTCCGCGGACGCCGTGTCGGGGTCGAACATCGCGCAGAACAGGTCGCTGAGCAGCCGGGTGGTGTGCGCGTGGTCGATCAGCACCCCCTCGATGTGGAACTGGCTGTACGGGAACCTGGCCTGCCGCAGGAACTTTGCGTACGCCCGCAGCACCACCGCCTGTCGCCATTCGAGGCCCGACCGCAGCACCAGTTCGTTGAACCGGTCCGGCTCGGACCGGCCCTGCCAGACCGCCGTGAACGCCTCGGTGAACCGCCGCTGCAGCTCGCGGGCGGCCACCGACTCGTCCAGGTCGTCGGCCTCGTCGAGCTCCCGGTCCAGGTCCTCCTCCACCGAGGCGTCGATCAGCTCCGGGGCCGCGGACAGGCCGAAGTCGTAGATCCAGCAGCTCGTTCCGTCGGGTCGGGTCACCTCGTAGGGCCGTTCGTCGATCACCTCGACACCGATCGACTGGAGCACCGGCAGCACCTGGCTCAGGGACACCCCGTCGCCGCCGGCGAGGTACAGCGTGAACCGCCACTGGCCGGGTGCCGCGTTGCGTCGACGGTAGAGCTGGAGGTCGATCGCGTCGCCCGACAACGCCTCGAGCCGGACGATGTCGTGGGTGGCACGGGCCTGGTCGAAGTCCTCCTTGTAGCCCTCGGGGAGCGCGGCGGCGTACCGCTGCGCGGTCAGCGTCGTCACCCGCGGCTCGTCCACCGTCGCGTCCATCAGGTCGTCGTCCCACGCCCGGGTCGCCGACGCCAGCAGGCCCTCGATGCGTTCCCGATTCTTCGCCGAGACATCCACCGGGACACCGTCTTCCAGGGTCCGGCGGATGGTGAAGTGCACCATCGCGAGGTCGGCCTCGGTGACCCGCACGCTGTACTCGAGGCTCGCGCCGCGCAGCTCGTGCATCAGGATCGACTGCATCGCCAGCCGGGCCCGGGTGTTGTACCGGTCTCGGGACAGGTACACCAGCGCCGAGGTGAAGTGACCGTAGCGGTCGTCACGCAGGAACAGCCGCAACTGTCGGCGCACGCCGATGGCCAGCACCGACAGCACCGTCTCGTACAGCGTGTCCTCGTCGCTGGCGAACAGCTCCGCGCGCGGGAAGGACTGGATCACCTCGAGCATCGCCTGACCGGAGAACGAGTGCAGCTCGAAGCCGGCCCGCTCGATCACCGAGCGGGTCCGCCGGGCGATCACCGGGATGTCGAGGACGTTCTCGTGCAGCGCGGTCACCGTGAACACGCCGAGGAATCGGTGTTCGCCGACGGTCCGGCCGTCTTCCCCGAGTGCCGTGACCGCGACGAAGAACGGGTACACCGAGCGGTGCACGGTCGCCGGGGCCGGCCCCTGCGAGAACATCAGCAGCGGACGCTCCGGCCAGAGCACTGGCGCGGGCAGGTCGATGCCGTGGTCGGTTCGGGTGTGGGAGCCGAGCACCCCGAGTCCGGTACCGGGGACAGCGACCGCCCGTGGCCGGTCGGTGCCGGTGGTGTCCTCGAACTCGTAACGCCGGTAGCCGAGCAGGGCGAAGTTCCCGCCCGCGAGCCAGTGCAGCAGCTCGGCGCAGTCCCGGACCTCGTCCTCCGGGTACCGGCAGTCCCCGCGGTCCGCGTGCGCCTCCAGCTCCTCGGCCAGCGCGAGCTGGCTGTAGCGCATCGCGTCGGTGTCCGCGATCACCTGGCGGACGTCGAGCAGCACGTCGTGAACCGCCTCGGCGATCTGCGCGAGCAGGGCCGCGTCGGTGGCGGGGTGCAACTGCAGGTGCATCCACGACTCGGACCACAGCGTCCCGTCGACGTCGGGGCCTGCCTCCTCGTCGGTCGCGGCACCGTTGACGAGGATGTCCTCGAGGTCGCCTGCGACGGAGCGGCGCACCCGCAGCACCGGGTGCACGATCTCCACGACGGTGACGCCGAGCCTGGTGAGCAGGGCGGTGACCGACTCGACCAGCATCGGCATGTCGTCGGTGACTATCTGCACGGCCGCCGCACCCACCGCCGGCGAGTACACCCGGGACAGGGACGTACCGGGAGCGCGATGTCGCGCGAAGATCAGGTGCTCGCGGAAGCCCCGCATCGCGATGTCCGTGACCACTCCGCCGGTCCAACCGAAGTCGGTGTTGCGGAAGTAGGCGTCCGCCACCTCGGGGAGGTGGCCGACGAGGGCCGCGGGCAGGCTCATGGCCCACTGTTCGTCGAAACGATCTGCCGATACGGTCATGCGGCGGTCCACCCCCTGGTCGATGTGACAGGTGTGCCCACACAGCGTAGCCGCGCGCCGTGTCACCCGGCGGTATCCGATGGCCGGGTGACACGGCGGCGAGGCGCGCATCGCAATGACGTCGAGGCAGCGCCTCGGTGGTGTTCGTCGAGGCACCGCCTCGGTGGCGACGTCGAGGCACCGCCTCGGTGGCGACTCAGGCGGTGACGGTGACCGCGTACTCCGCCAGCGCCGCCCGGGCGGCCTCGGTCAGCGGCACCGAGGTCCCCGTCTCGGCGTCGAAGCCGACCAGCACGCCGTCCGCGACCGCACAGGTGTTGCCGTGCCGGTCCCGCATGACGTTCCGGATCTCGAACGAGCTGTTACCGATGCGCAGGATGTACACCTCCGCCGTGAGCGGAGCCGACTCGTCGGTGACCGGCCGCAGGTACTCGATCTCCATCTTGCGCACCACCATCGCGGCGGCCGGCACGCCGGCCGCCACGATGCAGTCGCGGAAGAACTTGATCCGCGCCTCCTGCGCGTACTCGAGGAAGAGCACGTTGTTCACGTGGCCGAGGCGGTCGGAATCGCCCCAGCGCACCTGAATCTCGCAGGTGTACTTCTTGTCCGGCACAGATCAGTCCCGGGTGAGCTTGCGGTGCGTGACCCGGTGCGGGCGAGCGGCGTCGGGGCCGAGGCGCTCGACCTTGTTGGCCTCGTAGCCCTCGAAGTTGCCCTCGTACCAGTACCAGGCCGCCTCGTTGTCGCCGAAGCCGCCTTCCCACGCCAGGATGTGGGTACAGGTCCGGTCCAGGAACCAGCGGTCGTGCGAGATGACCACGGCGCAACCGGGGAACTCCTCGAGCGCGTTCTCCAGCGACCCGAGGGTCTCGACGTCCAGGTCGTTGGTCGGCTCATCGAGCAGGATCAGGTTGCCGCCCTGCTTGAGCGTCATCGCCAGGTTCAGGCGGTTGCGCTCACCACCGGAGAGCACCCCGGCCGGCTTCTGCTGGTCGTGACCCTTGAAGCCGAACGAGCTGATGTACGCCCGGGACGGGAACTCCGCCTGACCGACGACGATGAAGTCGAGTCCGTCGGAGACCGTCTCCCAGACCGTCTTCTTCGGGTCGATGCCGCTGCGGTTCTGGTCGACGTAGCTGAGCTTGACCGTCTGACCGATCTTCACCTCGCCCGCGTCCGGCTCCTCGAGACCGACGATGGTCTTGAACAGCGTCGTCTTGCCGACGCCGTTGGGGCCGATGACGCCGACGATGCCGTTGCGCGGCAGCGTGAAGGACAGGTCCTTGATCAGGACGCGGCCGTCGAAGCCCTTGTCCAGGTTCTTGACCTCGACCACCACGTCACCGAGCCGCGGCGGGGCCGGGATCTGGATCTCGTCGAAGTCGAGCTTGCGGGTCTTCTCGGCCTCGTTGGCCATCTCCTCGTAACGGTCGAGGCGGGCCTTGTTCTTGGCCTGACGGGCCTTGGCGCCCGAACGCACCCAGGCGAGCTCCTCCTTGAGGCGCTTCTGGAGCTTCTGGTCCTTCTTGCCGGACACCTCGAGGCGCTGCGCCTTCTGCTCCAGGTAGGTGGAGTAGTTGCCCTCGTACGGGTAGAGCCGACCGCGGTCGACCTCGCAGATCCACTGCGCGACGTGGTCCAGGAAGTACCGGTCGTGGGTGACGGCGAGGATGGCGCCGGGGTAGGCGGCGAGGTGCTGCTCGAGCCACAGCACCGACTCGGCGTCGAGGTGGTTGGTGGGCTCATCGAGGAGCAGCAGGTCCGGCTTGCTCAGCAGCAGCTTGCACAGCGCCACGCGGCGCTTCTCGCCACCGGAGAGGTGCGTGACCATGTCCTCGGGCGGCGGGCAGCGGAGGGCGTCCATGGCCTGCTCGAGCTGGGAGTCGATCTCCCAGGCATCGGCGTGGTCGAGCTTCTCCTGAAGCTCGCCCATCTCCTCCATCAGCTCGTCGGAGTAGTCGGTGGCCATCAGCTCGGCGATCTCGTTGTACCGCTTGAGCTGGACCATCACCTCGCCCAGGCCGTCCTCGACGTTCTGGCGGACGGTCTTGGTCTCGTCGAGCTCCGGCTCCTGCATCAGGATGCCGACCGACGCGCCCGGCGCGAGGAAGGCCTCGCCGTTGCCCGGCTGGTCCAGGCCGGCCATGATCTTGAGGATGCTGGACTTACCCGCGCCGTTCGGGCCGACCACACCGATCTTGGCACCCGGGTAGAAGCTCATCGTGACGTCATCGAGGATGACCTTGTCGCCGTGCGCCTTGCGCACCTTCTTCATCGTGTAAATGAACTCCGCCATGCGCACCAGAGTATCGGCAGTGCGGTCGGCACCCCAATCCACGCGAAACCGCGACCGGTTCCGGCCGCGCCGCAGGTCAGATCAGGGCCCGCGCGAACGCGGTGACGTCCGGCAGCGACTCCAACGCCGACGCCCGGTGCGGGCCCGGATAAGTCCGGAATGTCACGTCCTGGCCGTTCAGCGCCAGGTCCGCCGCCAGCTTCGCGCCGAGCGGGTAGGGCACCGTGGTGTCCTGCACCCCGTGACCGACGAACACCGGCCGGTCGTAGCCGGTGGTCGGCACGGCGAGGTAGTCGCGGACGGCCGTGCGGAACGCGTCGTCGCTGAGCGGACGGGACAGCATCTCGCCCACCCCGACGTCGCCCGCCGCGGCGAGCAGCTCCGTGAAGCAGAGCTGCTCGGACTTGCCGACCAGTTCGGCGCCGACCGGGGTGAGGTAGTCGTCGACACGCAGGTCCGGCCGGGCCACCCGAAGTCCGTCGACCACGTAGGCGGCGAACGCGGGTAGCCCGTCCAGCCCCAGGTCGGGGAACCCGGGACCGCCGAGCGGGAAGAGTTCCTCCAGGTTCGCCGGCGTCCCGGTGGCGACCGCGCCCCGGTAGTCGAGTTCCGGTGCGTACCGGGTCGCCTCGTGCGCGGCGAACATGGCGGCGTGGCCGCCCTGCGAGTGCCCGACCGCCACCCACGTCGGCGAGAGCTCGGGCGTCACCGCACGGGCTGCGCGGACCATGTCGATGACCGCGCGTCCCTCGCTGCGGCCGTGCAGGTAGGCGTGGGTGCCGTCGGTGCCGAGGCCGACGAAGTCCGAGGCCACCACCGCGAAGCCCTTCGCCAACCACGTCCCGAGGTAGGCCTGGGCGAAGTCGGAGATCTCCCCGCGCGACGGGGCGCAGGCGTCCGCGACGCCGGTGGTGCCGTGCGCCCAGGAGACCACCGGCCAGCCACCGGTCGGTGCCGGGCCGTCGGGCAGGTAGACCGCGCCGGAGCTGACCGCGGGTGCCCCGGTCGGCCCCTCGGTCCAGTAGCTCAGCAGCTGCGAGTCGCGGGCGCCGACGAGTTGGGCATCGGCGGGCAGCGACCCGACGGACACCACCGCGCCGGGCGCCCCGGCCGGGCCGGGAGCCGCCGACGCGGCGGCGGGCGCGACCAACGCCAGCACGGTCAACGCGACCGCGAGGGAGCCGAGGCGGCGCGCGGGCGCGGCACCAGTAGCCCTCGTTCTCGTCACCACCCGGATCACCGCAGCACGGCGTCGACGAACCGCGTCGAGTCGTCGAACGAGGCGGTGAGGGTCCCGACGTGGTCGGCGCCCGGGTACATCCGGAAGCGCAGGTCCGTGCCGCTCCACTTCAGGTCCGCGGCGAGCTTCACGTTCAGCGGGAACGGCACGACCAGGTCACTGACGCCCTGCCCGAGGAAGACCGGGCGGTCGTAGCCCTTGGTCGGGATGGCGAGGTAGTCGGTGAAGGCCTGCCGCATGGTGCGGTTGTTCAACGACTTCGAGAACAGCTCGCCGACCGCGGGGTTGCCCATGATCGGCCGCAGGTCCACGGTGCAGACCTGTTCCGCCTTCGCCGCCAGCGATCGTCCGAGCGGCGAGAGGTATCCGTCCATCCCCAGGTCCGGCCGGACGTGACCGAGGCCCATCACCGTGTACAGCAGGAACAGCGTCAGACCCTTGACCCCGATGTCCGGAATACCCGGACCCGCCAGCGGGAAGATCTGCTCCAGGTTCGCGGGCACGCCCAGCGCGACGGCGCCGCGGTAGTCGAGTTCCGGCGCGTACCTCGTGGCCTCGTGCGCGGTGAACATCGTCGCCTGACCGCCCTGCGAGAGCCCCGCCACCACCCACCGCGGTGCCAGGTCGGGGACGGCGGTCCGCGCCGCCCGCACCATGTCGATCACGGCATGCGCGGCGGCGAGCCCGTCCAGGTACGGCAGCGGTCCCGGTGTGCCGAGCCCGATGTAGTCGGTGGCCACCACCGCGTACCCGCGGGTCAACCACTTCGAGACGTACTGCGCCTCCGGCTGGTAGAGCCCGACCACGGACGGCGCACAGGCGTCCGCGACGCCGATGGTGCCGTGCGCGTACGAGATCACCGGCCAGCCGCCGGCCGGCGCCGGACCGGGCGGCAGGTACACCGACCCGCTACTCTCCGCGGGCCCGCCGAAGTGGTCGACGGTCCGGTAGGTCAGCCGGTACGACGGGCCTGCGCCGGGAACCGCCACCGCGGCAGGCATCTCCGCGGTCGAGAGGACTGCCCCCGGCGCGTTCGTCACGGCCGGCGCAGCGAGCGCGACGGCGGGTACCGCGATCGCGGCCAGCGCAAGGGCCGCGACTGCGGCGATCAGAGCATCAAACCTCGTGTGCACCATCGTGATCGTCTCCCCGCTGGACGTCTCGGACAGGACCGCCGGTCGAACGGGTCCACAGTATGGCCTGCAGTTCCCGCCCGGCCGGCGAATCGCCGAGTCAGCTCGCGCGTGCCACCTCCTCGAGTTCGACGGTCGAGCCCTCGCCGGGTTCCGGATCGGTGCCCGGCTCGGCGCCCGGCTCGCCGTCGTCGACCCCCGCGCCTGCCCCGTCCGCGCCCGGGCGTGCCGCGTCCGGCGTCGGTTGCGCGCCACGCGGACCGCGGTCGAGCCTGGCGATGCAGCGCGCCAGGTCCGGGCCGACCGCGCTGGCACGCATCTCCAGGTCCGCGCGCTCGACGCCGTCCCGGGTGGTGTACTCGTTGGTGCGCAGCTGGCCGTACGCGAGGACCGGGTCGCCGCGCATGATCGACGCGCCCACGCCGGCCACCAGACGCCGCCAGCAGGTCACCGTCAGGTACAGGGTGCCGCCGTCGGTCCACTCCCCCGTCGCCTGGTCCCAGCGTCGGACGTTGCTCGCCATCCGGAAGCTGAGCACCTCGTCACCGGAGTTCGTGGGCCGCTTGACCGGATTGGTGATGACGGTGCCGACCACCGCCGTGTGTGTCTCGTACATGTCCACCCCTTTGCCTGCCGTGGGCCGCTCGGCCCCTCGGGAGACAACGGTGCCCCGATCGGCGGCGCAACGGTGGGCCGGCGCGGATCTGTGGAGAACGGATCCGGTTGTCCACAGGCGACCGAATTCGGCTCCCGGACGGGACAACTCGTCGTACCGGCGTGCTAGGCCTGCGGACCGCGTCCACCGATCGTCGCGGCGAGGGCGGCGGCATAGGCCTCCAGCCGCTCGCGGGTGTACCTCTCGGGATCGGCGACCGCCAGCCTGCCCAGCATCTCGGCGAAGGAGAGCATCGTGTGGGCCAACAGCACCGGGTCCAGCCCGGCCAGCCCCGGCTCGAGTGCGATCCCCGCGTGCGCGAGCTCCTCGGCCCGGGCCAGCACCGCCCCCCGGGCCTTCCGCAGGTGGTCCCGGTACTCGCCGGGGGCGTCGTCGGGAGTGGTGAGGATCAGCCGCCACCGGGTGGGGTTCTCGAGGACCACGCGCACGAAGGCGGTGACCGTGCCCGCGTAGGCGGCGGCCGGTCCGAGCGGCCGGAGGTCGGTGGGCATCGCCGTCAGCACCTGCGCCACGGCGCGCTCGTGCTCGCGCTGCAGCAGCGCGGCCACGAGCTCCGCACGAGTGCGAAACACCGTGTACAGCACCGGCTTTCCCACACCGGCCGCGTCCGCGACGGCCTCCATGCTCAACTCGTGCAGCCCGGACCGGCGGGTCACCTCGAAGGCCGCGTCGAGCAGCTGCGCGCGCCGCTGCTCGGGCGGCAGCCGGGGCGCATACCTGCGGCGGGGCCGGTCCGTCGACTGCGGGCTCGTACTCACGACGGCAATCCTACGCAACCGTTGTATTTGCCGGCACCCATTGCTACGGTCGCGTTGTATTCAAGTCCGGCACCGGCGTGGCCGCTGCCCCTCGGCAGGAGAGCACGATGAGCGAACCCCGCATGCTGGCCGACCGCGGCTGGCCCTTCGACCCGACACGACGGCGCGAGGACCAGGGCTTCTTCGGACCCGGTTCGCCGACGTGGAAGGTCTGGACGCACCCGACCGCCCTGCTCGGATTCCAGCGCGCGGTCACCCTCGAACACTTCGACCCGTTCCTCACCGCGGCGGTCGCCGATGCGCGCGGGATCTACCAGGACCCGCGCGGCCGGCTCGACGGCACCCTGTCCTACTTCCTGATCGTGGCGGTCGGCGACACCCGCACCGCTATCGAGACGTCCGACCTGCTGATGCGGGTGCACACCAAGGCCACCGGCATCGAACCGATCAGCGGGCAGCGCTACAGCGCGAACAGCCCCGAGAGCCAGCTGTGGATCCACGTGACGGGCTGGCACTCCGTCCTCAAGTGCTACGAGATGTTCGGCCCCGGGCCGCTGAGCCCGGCCGAGGAGACCCGGTACTGGGCCGAATGCGCGATCGCCGCCGAACTGCAGACCTGCAGGCCCGCCGACGTCCCCCGCTCACGGGCGGAGGTGCGCGCGTACTTCGCGGCGGTCCGGCCGCGGCTGTGCGTCTCCGAGCCCGCCCTCGAGGGCATGCACTACCTGCTGCGCACCCCGGGTGGGAAGGGCCGACTCCCCCTGTGGGCGGCGAGCCGGGCGATGGCGCCGGCCACGATCTCGACGCTCCCGAAGTGGATGCGTCGACTCGGCGACTTCGACCAACCCGGCGCGCTCGACCGGGTCGTCGCCCCGCTCGCCCGCGCCGCCGTGCGGGTCACCGCCGCCCCGAGGGCCGAGCTGGCCGTCGTCGGGCGGCTGCTCCCGGCGACCCACGCTGTGCTCGACCAGCACTTCCACGGGGCGCCGCCGGTCCGCGCCGAGACGCTCACGCCGACCCAGGCCCGCGAGCGCCACGGGGCGCGGGCTCACTGACCGGCTTGACGGTCCCGCCGGGCCAGCTCCGCGAACATGGCGTTGTGCGCGGCGAGTTCGGCGTCGTCGTCGCGGACGGCGGCCCGGTCGACCCGGGTCGCCGTCTTCCGGTCGGCACGGGACCACTGCACCAGCAGCGCCAGCATCACCAGCACCAGCGGAATCTCGCCGGTCGCCCAGGCGATGCTGCCGCCCAGCTGCTGGTCGCCCAGCAGGTCGTTGTTCCAGCCCAGCGCCAGCGCGCCGTAGTACCAGCCGCCCATCACCTCGCCCATGCTCATCAGCGCGACTCCGAAGAAGGCGTGGAACGGCAGCGAGCCGAACACCATCGCCAGCTTGGTCACCGGAGTCACGGTGCGCGGCGCCGGGTCGATGCCGATGACCACCCAGTAGAAGAGGTAGCCGCTGAGGATGAAGTGCAGGTTCATCAGTAGGTGGGCGCCGTGCGAGTCGAGCGTCGCGCCGAAGATGCCACCGAGGTACAGCGCGTAGAAGCCGCCGACGAACAGCACCGACGCCACCAGCGGGTGGGTGAGGAAACGCGAGACCGGGCTGTGCAGCGCGGCGAGCATCCACTCACGCGGGCCCGGCGCGCCGTTGGGTCCGGCCGGCTTGAGCGCCCGCAACGCGAGGGTCATCGGACCGCCGAGCACCAACAGCACCGGCGCCAGCATCGACAGCGCCATGTGCGCACCCATGTGCACGCTGAACACCGCGGGCGAGTACCGGCCGAGGCCGGACGAGGTGGCCACCAACAGCACCGCGCACCCGAGCAGCCAGGTCACGGTCCGCCCCACCGGCCAGCTGTCGCCGCGCTTGCGCAACCGACGCACACCGAGGACGTAGAGCACCGCGGCGACGATGGCCGCGGTCCCGAAGATCAGGTCGAAGCGCCAGTCGAACGCCAGGCTGGTGAGGGTGGGCGGGCCGTCGAGGTTGTAGCCCAACTGCACCTCCGCCGGGGTGGGACGGACGTCCGTCGGCGGCGGCGGGGTCCGGCCCAGGCCGACGGCGATACCGATCGTCGCCGCGAACACGAACGCCTCCGCACCGGCGAACCGGATCAGCGCGCCCCGCGAGTTGGGGTCCGCAGCCAGCGCCGGGAGCGCGCGTCGCCGCTGCATGAAGCCGAAGACGCCCAGGATCACCAGCGCGACGGTCTTGGCCACCAGCAGCAGTCCGTAGGTGCTGGTGAACAGGTCGCTAAGCGGGAGCCGAACCAGCCCGTTGATGACGCCGGAGACCGCCATCACCACGAACGCGCAGGTGGCCACCAGCGAGAACCGTCTGGCCGCGAGGTCGGTGTGCTCGCCGCGGCGTCGGGCGTGGGCGAGCAGCGCGACCAGTCCGCCGGCCCACAGCGCCGCCGCGGCCAGGTGCCACAGCAGGCTGTTGGTCGCGACGTCGTGTCCGCCACCCGCCGACGAGTGCCCGGTCAGGCCGAGCGGCAGCAGTGTCGCCAGGCTCAGCACCAGCAGCAGCGGCGTCCAGGACCAGCGCAACACCATGCGGCAGCCGATGGCCAGCAGCACCGCGAGGATCGCCGTGGTCTGCCAGGCCCCGGCGAGTTCGATCTGCGGGACGGCCTTCCACAGGTTGTCCGGTTTGATCGCCTCCGCCAACGGCTGCCCGGCCGTGTCGGAGACGGTCAGCGGCACCATCACCAGCGCGCAGGCCGCCCACACGATCGCTGCGGTGCCGGCGATCCGCACGGCCCGGTAGCCACCGACGTCGAGGACGCCGCTGCGCTGCGGCGGCACCAGGAAGGCCGCGAGCAACAGGGACCCGACGGCGATGACGGCGGCCACCTCGCCGGCGGCCTTGACGGCCGGCAGTCCATAGGTGGTGAGCGCGCCCGGGTCGGGAATGCCGAGCCGGATCAGTGCCTCCGACGCGGACAGACCGACCACGATGGCCGCGACGAGTCCGGCGACGATTCCGAGCGTGACGAAGATCGGTGCCGAGCTCTCACCGACCCTTCGCGGGTTCGGCGCTGGAGACGGGGCGAGCTCGGGTGATGCCATGACTACCAGGGTAAGAGTCCAGCGCCGGTGCGTTCCTGCCAGGTCGACTCGTCGTGACGCACGCCTCCCCCATGGCGCCGCGGGGGTGCCGGTAGACTCCTGTGCCGGTCCCCCCGGGGACCACGCCTCCGTAGCTCAGTTGGATAGAGCAAGAGCCTTCTAATCTCTAGGTCGCAGGTTCGATTCCTGCCGGGGGCACCAGTCCGTACAGGCCAGAACCCCCGTCCCCACCGCACGACGGGGACGGAAGTAGTCGCGTCGTCAGCGCGGGCCGACGGCGCGACCGTCACCGGATCGTCGTCAGGCCGGCTCCCTCATCACACCGACATGGCGCACCGTCCCGGACAGGCCCGGCAGCTCCTGCGCGGGCGACCAGGTGCGCAGACCGTCCGTGCTGTCGGAGTAGAAGTACTTACCTTCGGCGTAGGCGTCGAAGTACATCCGCCAGTCCCCGTTCGGCAACTGGACCACGGCCGGTCCCTCGCGCAGCGTGCCCCAGTTCCCGGCCGGGACGAACGAGTAGGGTCCCGTCACCGACGGCGCGACCGCGTGCTCGATGACCTTCTTCGTCTCGTTCTTCGTGAACGCGTGATAGGTCGATCCCACCTTGACCACCGTGGTGTCGATGTGGTCCGCGCCGATTCCGTCGAGCGGAACCGGCGGGCTCCAGATTCGGAGCCCCGGATCCAGCGCGGTCATCAGATACGGCACGAATCCGCCGCCGGTCGACATCGACAGGATGACGTGGACGCGGTCGCCGTCCACGAACCATTCGGGCGCCCAGGCCTTCGTGGTGAACGGCGACAGCGACGGTCCGTCGCTGAAACCGGCCGACCCCGAGAAGCCCGGCGGACTCGCGGAACCCGTGCCGTCCCCCGTGCCGGGCTGGAAGGCGCAGCAGAACGGGACCGGCCAGGCCCCCAGGAAACTCCAGTTGATGCGGTCGCTGCTGCGCGCGAAGCCGATGTTCGCCCCGTCGACCGTCGTGTAGGTGAGGTAGTAGAACCCGTCCGTGTGCCGGAATATGCTCGAGTCGCGCACCACCCCGGACGGAGGCCGATAGGCCGACAGTCGGAGGGGCTGGAAGTTGGTGCCGTCCCCCGACCCGTACACATCCAAGTCGCGGTCGCTGGTGTTGCTGAACGCCACCATCGTGTACCGCCAGTCCGGTGGTGCGGCGCCACTGTTCCCCGGGACCGCGACCAGTAAGCCCGCCACAGCGAGCGTCACCGTTGATATTGCAGAAAAGCACCCTCGCTTTGTCAGCATCACCGGTGCAGTATCTCCGAGGGCACGCGCACAATGCGCAACTTCGACCGTGGGCGCGGCGGATCGTTATCGACGGCGATGTGTGGTTGCCGACGACCTTCGGCAGGATTCGACCCGGATACCGGGGAAGATCCTGCCGAACTCGAACCGACGATCTGGCACCGAAGCATTCGTTTGCCGTATAACAACCCGGCCTCCGCGGTACAGTCACACTGACATTTGGCGACCTCATGAGGAGCGCTATATGGAAGCAGCCAGCGAGCTGGGCATCGACAGCGGTCGATGCGCTACCACCGGCAGGCGTCGAAAACATCTGGGCCGCAACATCACCCAAGGTCTGCCGCGCGCGCCCTGACCGTGCGAGATTTCGCCTTCACCGAGACACGACGCCGCGCGAGCAGCGGCACCGCCGTCGAGCGGCCCTCGATCGAGCCGCCGGCGATTCGAGTTCGATCGTCGAGATCAACATTGGGGATTGCCATGAAAATGGCCAAGGCTCTTGTCATGCCCGCGCTCGTCTTCGCCGCAGTCACTGCGGCGGCGGGCACCGCCAGCGCACAACCGATCCTGCCCGGGCTTCCCGAAATGCCCGCACTCCCAGCACTTCCCGCATTGCCGGTCAACGTCGAGGCACCCATCCTGCCGACATTGCCAGCGCTCCCGGCACTGCCCGAACTCCCGACCCTGGGCACCCCCGTCGCGGGCCCGGCCATTCCCGGGCTACCCCCGCTGCCGCAACTGCCACCGATGCCGGCCATTCCGGGGCTTCCCCCGATGCCCGGCGCCCCCGAAGCACCGCCGGCACCGCCGGTGGTCAACATGATCGCCGACCAGGCCTTCCCCGACAATCCGACCAAGAAGGCCGCATTCCAGAATGCGGCCGACGAAATCAACATCGGTTGGGCCAACGGCGGTCAGCAGAAGATGATGATCGGCTCCGTCGTCGGCGCGCTCGTCGGCTGCGTGGCAATCTTCCCGAACTTCATGGCCGGCTGCATGATCGGCAACGTGGTCGGCGCAGGCGTCGGCGCCGTCATCGGAATCGACGAGGGCAATCCGAAGGCGCGGCCCGCGGTGGAGGCGTTCCTCGCCACCCCGTAGGCACCCACAGCACGGCCGACGGTGGTGCGTCGGGCGAGCGCGTCAGCTCGGCGCGCCCCTGCGCACCACCGTCAGCTTGGACAGCCGCGACGAGATCCGCCGGTCCTCGCCGTCGCGCAGCAGCGCGATGCCCGACCGGACCTCCTCGACCGACCAGGTTCCAGCCGTGTCGGAAATCTGCACCAGGTCTCCGACCCGCACGGTCTCGCTCATCTGACTCTCCGTCTCCACGCTCCTGCCAGGCGCGCAGACGCGCGCCACCGACACCGACACTTCGATGTCGGTACCGACAATTATCATGTGCCGCGTCGCGGCCCTCACCTGCGGACCACCCGAACCGTCACCGGTCGGACCCTCACCCGAGGTTCCAACTGCGCCCGAAACCGCGCCCCGGCCCTGCCCCGCCGTTCGTCGCAGTACAGCTCTCGGGGTCCGGCGACGACGAAGGGCAGGATTCACCACGGTGCTCCCGATCCTCTCGACCACGGCGGCACGTCGCCGCGAGGTCGCCCCACGGAGGCCGAAACCCGGCCGCACGCCGCCGATCCGGGAGCACCTTCCGCCCACCGCGGCGCGTCGAACGCCCGACGGTAACAGCTGGTGAGTGCCCGTTACCGACGAATCGGTACGTCAAACCACGGGAGGGTACGCGGCGCGAGGCTCAGTCCGAGCCGGGCTGGTCCCCACCCGTCGGCAGCACGACGGCGGCAAGCACCCCTCGGTGATCCGAACCCGGCAGATCGACCGCCTCCGCGCCGGTGACGTCCGCGCCGGCGACCAGGACGTGGTCGATCGCCAGCGCCGGCGGCCACCAGCGGTCCGCGGGATAGGTACGCAGCATCCCCGCGCCGGACTGCTCTGCGGCGTCGCGGAACCCGTCACCGGTGAGCGCCCGGTACTGCGAGTGGTCGAAGGTCGCGTTGAAGTCCCCGCCCACGACGACGGGATCGCCACCGGCGCGCAGACCCCGCAGGATCTGCTGCAGCTGCCCCAGTTCCCTCGACCAGGTGTCGGTCTGTGCCCGCGGGACCGGCGGCAGTGGGTGGGCGGCGACCGCGACGAACGACGGCTGCCCCGGCGGCTGCACCCGCGCCGAGACCATGTTCAGGGCGAACCCGAGGTGCTCGACCTGGTCGGACAGCGGATACCTGCTCCAGATCCCGGTGCCGCCGGCCAGTTCCGCGGTCGGGCGCAGGTATCGGAACGGCAGTTCCTCGTCGAGTCCCGCCGCACCGAGCCGGGGCACCGCGGCGTCGGTCAGTTCATTGACGGTCAGCACGTCGACGTCTCGCGAACGGACTTGCGCGACAATACCTTCCAGATCGGCATTACCGAAGAAGATGTTGGCCTGCAGGACGGTCAGCGCGGACGGGGCGGCGTCGACCCGGTCCGCGGTGTAGAGCGGCAACTGTGTCCACGCCGCGGCCGCGAGAACCGCCGCCGCGACGGCGGTCCCGGCCCACTGCCGAGCCACCGCCAGCGTCACCAACCCGGCAAGCCCACACATCATCAGCAACGGCGCCGCCGAGGCCAGCACCACCAGGAGGGTCGCGGAGGTGTCGAGGTAGTGCGCCGCCACCCCGACCGCCGCCACCAGCACCGCCGACGAACCGAGCGCCACCGCCGCACGCCGAACCCACCGCATCGAATTCCCCGTCGAGGTCATCGGCCGACTATGCCCGCGCGGGCCGGCCCAGCGCGCGCTTGGCGACCAGCGCCGCGCCGACCTGTGGCAGGTCCGCCGGATCCGACGGGTTCAGTCCCGTCAGCTCGAATACCCTGCGCATCCGGTAGTCGACGGTGTTGGCGTGAACGTGCAGCGTGGCCGCGGTGGCCCGGCGGTTGAGCCCGCTGGCCACGTAGGCCTCGAGGGTCTGCATCAGCTCCGGCTTCGCCGCCAGCGGCTCGAGCAGTCGCGCCAGTTCCACGTGTGCGGGACTCGGCCGGCTCAACTGGTACTCGAGCAGGACGTCGGCGAGCCGGTACAGCCCCGGGCCCCGGCCCGAACGGGCGACGAGCGCGATGATCTCCGAGGTCTCGTGCACCGCGGCGGGCACGTTGTCCGGTGTGGCGACCGCCCCGGCAACCCGCAGGTCCGCACCGACCACCACCCGGGCCTGGTCGATCATCTGCCGCAGTTCCTCCCAGTCCGGCGGCGAGGACGGACACGGGATCAGCGCCGTCCCGCCGCTGCTGTCGACGACGGTGAGCGCGGGTTCGCCGGTGATCCGGTCCAGTTCGGCCTGCAGGCGCCGCAGCTTGCGTCGGCCGGCGACGGTTCCGCTGACGCCGTACCCACGCTCGTCGCTGGTCTCGTCGATCGCCAGGCTCAGCGCCAGGTAGTGGGGCGCCACCCGGAGCCCGGTGCGGCGCACCACCGCGTCCACCGGCTCGCCCGAGACCAGCGCCGACATCAGCGACCGGCGGCCCGAGTTCTCCTGGCTGTCCATGATCTGGCGTTCCTCGAGGTACGCGGCACTGACCGCGATGGTGAGCCGCCGCAGGTAGTCCAGGACCATGCCCATGACGACCTGCACGTCGTCCATGTCCTCGGGGCCGGCCCCCTCGAACAGCTCCTTGGACGCCGCGCCGATACCCGCGTGATAGGCGTGCAGGATGGCGTCGAGCGGCACGCCCTCCTCCGCCCGCCGGGCCGCCGAGTTCCGCTGCTCGACCAGTTCGGAGTCGAAGGCGTCGCGGCGTTCGCGCACCAGGGTGGCGAAGAGCTCCATGTTGTACTGGATGATGGCCGCGATCTCGCCGTTCACCTCTTCCCGCGGCAGCGCACGGTAGATCGGCAGCTCGTCGACGAGACCGGCGAGGACCCTCGCCGTCAGATCCGCGGCGACGGAGTTGAGCCAGTTGGCGACCGGTCGACCCGCGATCCGCAGGGGCTGGTCTTGCCACACCACTCTATTGTTATCTGTCACAACCATCCCCTGGAGAATCCGGGCAACATCGCTGGTCAGCACTATGCAGGTGATGCATATCATGGTGTCTCGTCCATTCGCAATGGAAACGCACGAATGAAATGCACAACACAGTGCAACCCGCCGAGGCGGTGACGAACCGGCCACTGCCCAGCGAATTCGTCGACGACCGCACCGAACCGCGCTCGGCCGGGTACGCGACGCGCGCCCCGTCGGCGCCGGGTTCGAATTCGAGCGACCGGCCGCCCGGTAGGTTCGCACCATGAGGCCACGCAGCGCCGCGAACGACGTCCCGACGGACTCGGTCGAGGTGGGCGAGTTCACCTTCGACGTCACCGCCGCGGGACCACCCGACGGCCCCCCGACGATGCTGCTGCACGGGTTCCCGCAGACCCCGGCCTGCTGGCGGGCGCTGACGCCGCTCCTCACCGCCGCCGGGCTGCGGGTGATCGCCCCGGCGCAACGCGGCTACTCCCCCCGCGCCCGGCCCGTCGGGGTCGAGCACTACGCGATGCCGCACCTGGTCGCCGACGTCGTCGGCCTGCTCGACGCCCTCGACATCGATTCGGTCCACCTGGTCGGCCACGACTGGGGCGCCGCGGTGGCCTGGGCGCTCACCGCGGCGCATCCGGAGCGGGTCCGCACGCTCACCGCCGTGTCGGTCCCGCACCCCGGCGCGTTCAGCCGCGCGCGACGCGAGAACGACGACCAACGCGACCGCTCGCGCTACATCGACCTCTTCCGCGACGGCGACCGCGCCGAGCGGTTGCTGCTGGCGGACGCCGGCCGACGGCTGCGCGCGGTGTACGACGACGTGGACCCGGCCCGGGCCGACGTGCACGTGCGGGCGTTGACCGAGCCTGGCGCGCTCACCGCGGCACTGTCCTGGTACCGGGCGATGGACCGGACCATGAACGCGCTGCCACCGGTCCGCGTGCCGACGACATACGTGTGGAGCACCGCCGACACGGCGATCGGCCGCGCCGGGGCGCAAATGTGCGGCGAATTCGTCGACGCCCCGTACCGTTTCGTGGAACTGGACGGGGTCAGCCACTGGATCCCGGAGGTCGCCGCCCCGGCACTCGCGGAGGCGGTCCTGGCGCGCGTGAAGGGGAACGAACGATGAGCGGACTCGCGGTACTGCTGGTCGGCGTGGTGCTGTGCTTCTGGGGCATCGGATCACTGCACGTCGCGGTGCTGGCGGCCGGCTTCGGACTCGGCTGGTTGATCGCCGACCTGTTCAACGCGTCACTGACGACGCTGTTCCTGTTCGCGCTGATCGGCGCGGTCACCGCGTGGGTCGTCACCTCGTTGATCTTCAAGTTCTCCGCCTACTTCATCGGCGGACTCACCGGCGCGATGGCGGGCGCAAAGCTAGCGGACGTGTTGCAGCACGGCGACAGCAACTGGGCCCTGAGCGGGATCGTGATCGTCTCGGTGGGAGTCGCCTCCGCCTTCCTGGCCGACAGGTACCGGGCCCGGGCGCTGCTGTGGCTGACCTCGATCGGTGGCGCCAGCATGATCCTGGGCGGACTCGGCCGCACCACCGACTCGCTCGCGTTCCTGCACGACCCGGCCGAGGGCTGGGAGCAGGTCACCTCGACGCTGCTGTGGATCGCGCTCGCCGGCGCCGGCTGGTTCGTGCAGCGCCGACTGTTCCCGGAGAAGCTCCAGCTCGACACCAGGAACGGCGCCCGCAAGTAGGGGCAGCCCACTCGTGTGGGGCAGCAGGCGCCGGGGAGTCACCGCGGCACGACACTCCGCCCTCGCTCCTCCACCGGCCGCCCCGCATTCGTACGCCATTTCGTGTTTCAGCTTCTTGATCGGTCCGCCAAGACCTTCTTCGAAGAACTGGAGTCGACGATGCACGCGAGACTTCTGACCCTCGGCGTCGCCCTCGCCGCCGCCGTACTCGGCATCGCCGCCACGCCCGCCGCGGCCCCGGTGGCGGTGCCCGCACCCATCGCCGCGGCGGATCCGCCGCCGGCGGTGACCTACTACGTCTCGCTCGGCGATTCCGTGGCCGCGGGCTACCAGCCGACCACGGGCCGGGACGAACCCGTCTCGTACAGCGACAACCTCTACGCGACCCTGCGCCAATCAGATCCGAACCTGAGGTTCGTCCGCCTCGGCTGCGACAGCGAGACCACCACGACGATGATCGACGGCGGCGGCCGGTGCGCCTACCCCGGTGCACGGTCCCAGCTCGACTACGCGACCCAGTTCCTGGCCGCGCACCGCGGACAGGTCAGGTTCGTCACCGAGGACATCGGCTCCAACGACATCTATCCCTGCCTCGGCCGGGCGCCCGCGGGGCTGCCCGACCCGGGCTGCCTCACCGAGCGACTCGCCACCGTCGGCGCCAACCTGACCCGGATCAACAGCGCGTTGCGGGCGGCCGGCGGGGACGGTCCGCGCTACGTCGGGATGAACTACTACGAATCGCAGATCGCCAGCTGGCGCGTCGGCGAGCCGGGCCGCACGCGGGCGACCGCGGTCGCGTCCGCGAAGAACCTCCTCGGCGCGACCATCGGCGCCGCGAACAGCGCGACCGGCTGGCAGACCGCCGACGTGGCAGGCGCGTTCGCCAGCAACGACTTCGGCAACCCGGTCGACGTTCCGGGCCACGGATCCCTCCCCCGCAACGTCGCGACGATCTGCACGTTGACCTGGATGTGCTCGGAATACAAGGACATCCACGCGAACCCGGCCGGTCATCGGGTGATCGCGGCGACCTTCCTGCCGCTGCTGACGGGTTGACCGGCACCCGTCCGAGGGTCTCGCATGCTTGGCCACCAGACCTCTATTCGCTTCGTTGCATATTCACCCCGTTGCATAGTCATCGCGTTGCATGAATACTGAGCCGCGTGGCACTCGAACACGCACTCCTGGTCTCGCTCGCCGAGCAGTCCGGCTCGGGCTACGAGCTGGCGCGCCGATTCGACAAGTCGATCGGCTTCTTCTGGAGCGCCAGCCACCAGCAGATCTACCGGGTGCTCAAGCGGATGGACACCTCCGGCTGGGTCGACGGCGAAGTCGTCGGCCAGGACGGCCGGCCGGACAAGCGGGTCTACCGCGTGAGCGCGGACGGCCGCGCCGAGCTGCGGCGATGGATCGCCGAACCGACCGCGGCCGGACATCTCCGCGACGAGCTGGCGGTGAAGATCCGGGCGGCGGCGCACGGCGACCTCGACGACCTACGCGCCGAGGTCACCCGGCACCGCGACGACCATGCCGGACGCCTCGAGCTCTACCGGCAGATCGAGAAGCGCGACTTCCCGACCCCGAACGCGCTGACCGGCACCGACCTGCACCAGTACCTGGTGCTGCGCGGCGGCATCCGGGTCGAGGACGGCTTCACCGCCTGGTGCCAGGAGGTACTCGATGCCCTCTGACCGTCCGGCACGCCGGACACCCGACCCGATCCGATCCGCCAGCGACACACCGACCCGCGAGAGGCCGCATCCGTGAGCAACCCGTACCCGAACCTGCTCTCCCCCCTGGACCTCGGCTTCACCACCCTGCGCAACCGCGTCGTGATGGGGTCGATGCACACCGGGCTCGAGGACCGCACCCGTGACCTCCCGAAGCTGGCGGCCTACTTCGCCGAACGCGCCCGCGGCGGGGTGGGGCTCATCGTCACCGGCGGCTACGCGCCCAACCGGACCGGCTGGCTGCTACCGCTCGGCGCGGACCTGATCACCAAGTCGCAGGCGGCCAGGCACCGTGTGGTCACCGATGCCGTGCACGCCGAGGGCGGCAAGATCGCGCTGCAGATCCTGCACGCCGGCCGCTACTCCTACCAGCCGCTGAGCGTTTCCGCGTCCTCGATCAAGGCCCCCATCAACCCGTTCCGGCCGCGGGCGCTGACCGGTCGCGGCATCGAGTCGACGATCGACGACTACGCCCGCTGTGCCCGGCTGGCCCAGTCCGCCGGCTACGACGGCGTCGAGATCATGGGCGGCGAGGGCTACCTGGTCAACCAGTTCCTCGCCGAACGCACCAACCGACGCACCGACCGGTGGGGTGGCAGCGCCGAGAACCGGCGCCGGTTCGCCGTCGAGATCGTCCGGCGCACCCGGGCGGCCGTCGGACCGAACTTCGTCATCCTGTTCCGGCTGTCCATGGCCGACCTGGTCGAGAAGGGGCAGACCTGGGACGAGATCGTCACCCTCGCCCGCGAGCTCGAGGACGCCGGCACCACGATCCTCAACACCGACATCGGCTGGCACGAGTCCCGGGTGCCGACCATCGTCACCTCGGTCCCGCGGGCCGCCTTCGCCGACTTCACCGCCCGGCTCGCCCGCGAGGTGAGCATTCCGGTGTGTGCGTCGAACCGGATCAACATGCCCGAGACGGCCGAGGAGATCCTCGACGGCGGCGACGTCCAGCTGATCTCGATGGCCAGGCCGATGCTCGCGGACCCCGAGTGGGTCCGCAAGGCCGAGGCCGACCGGACCGACGAGATCAACACCTGCATCGCCTGCAACCAGGCCTGCCTCGACCACGCCTTCGTGAACAAGCCCGTGTCCTGCCTGCTCAATCCGAGGGCTGCCCGCGAGACCGAGCTGGTGCTCTCCCCCACCCGACGCGCCAAGAACGTCGCGGTGGTCGGGGCCGGCCCCGCCGGGCTGTCCGCGGCGCTGAACCTGGCCGAACGGGGCCACACCGTCGAACTCTTCGAGGCCGGCGACGAACTCGGCGGCCAGTTCGGGATCGCGCGCCGGATCCCCGGCAAGGAGGAGTTCGCGGAGACCATCCGCTACTACGCCCGGCGGCTCGAGCTGACCGGGGTGAAGGTGCACCTGAACACCCGGGTCACCGCGCCCGAGCTGATCGAGGGCGGTTACGACGAGGTGGTCCTCGCAACCGGCGTCACCCCGCGCGTCCCGGCGATCCCGGGCGTCGACCACCCGAGCGTGCTCACCTACGCCGAGCTGGTCCGCGGTCACCGCACCGTCGGCGACACCGTCGCGGTGATCGGCGCAGGCGGCATCGGCGTCGACGTCTCCGAGTTCCTCACCCACGAATCCTCCCCGACACTCGATCTCGGTCGGTGGCAACGGGAATGGGGCGTCACCGCCGACGAGACCGCGGCCGGGGCGCTCGCCACACCGGTGTCCGAGCCGTCGCCGCGGCAGGTGTACCTGCTCCAGCGCAAGCCGGGACAGATCGGCAAGGGCCTGGGCAAGACCTCCGGCTGGGTGCACCGGGCGGCACTGAAGAAGAAGGGCGTGCACCAGGTCTCGGGCGTGAACTACGAGCGGATCGACGACGCGGGCCTGCACATCACCTTCGGCGACAAGCGGGAACGCCCGCAGACGCTGACGGTGGACAACGTGGTGCTGTGCGCGGGCCAGGAGTCGGTGCGCGAGCTCGCCGACGAGCTGACCGCAGCGGGAGTGAGCCTGCACGTGATCGGCGGCGCGGACGTCGCGGCCGAACTCGACGCCAAGCGGGCCATCGAGCAGGGCACCCGGCTCGCGGCATCGTTGTGAGGGCACAGGCGGCTCCGCCGCTCGGGTGCGGCTGCCGTCCCCCTGGACCCGCACACCGCGCACGAGCGCGGAGCGCCTAACCTGGCCACCGTGAGCCTGCCTACCCCCACCCCTGATGCCCGCGCGGTCGTGACCGGCGCCTCCTCCGGAATCGGCGAGGCGCTGGCCGCCGACCTGGCCGCGCGCGGTCACTCGCTGATCCTGGTCGCCCGGCGCGGCGACCTGCTCGACGCGCTGGCGCAGCGCCTGACCGAGGCGCACGGCGTCACCGTCGAGGTGCGCGCGGTCGACCTGTCCGACCGTGACGCCCGCGCGGTGCTCACCACCGAGCTGGCGCAGCGCCCGGTCTCGATCCTGTGCAACAACGCCGGGATCGCGACGTTCGGCCCGATCGCCGAGCTGGACCCGGGCTACGAGCGGGACCAGGTCGAGCTCAACGCCGTTGCGGTGCATGACCTCACGCTCGCGGTGCTGCCGGGGATGCTGGCCCGTGACTCCGGGGCCATCCTGATGGTCGGGTCGGCGGCAGGCAACATGCCGATCCCGAACAACGCCACCTACGCGGCGACGAAGGCGTTCGTGAACACCTTCTCCGAGTCGCTGCGCGGCGAGCTGTCCGGGACCGGCGTCAACGTGACGCTGCTCGCGCCCGGCCCGGTGCGCACCGAGGAGCCGGACCCGGCGGAGGCCTCGCTGGTCGACAGGCTGGTGCCGGACTTCCTCTGGATCTCCAGCGCCTACACGGCGAAGCTCTCCCTGGACTCGCTCGCGAAGAACAAGATGCGGGTGGTGCCGGGCCTGATCAGCAAGGGCATGTCGGTGGCCGGGCAGTACACCCCGCGGGCCGTGATCGCGCCGATCGTCGGCACCTTCTACAAGAAGCTCGGCGGCTAGGCGTAAGCCTTCGCCCCGCGGCCGTCAGGGTCCCGTCAAGGACGGCGGATCCGGCGGCCGCGGCGGGTACTCCGGAGGGTGACACCCACCCAAGGAGCCCACGGTGACCCTGCTCGAGATCTTCCCCTCGTTGCGCTCGGCAATGACCCCGCGCCTCGACCCCGCCGTCTGGCCGGCCAGCACCCACGTCGACGACCACGGCCGCATCACCGTAGCCGGGGTCGCGCTGGCGGACATCGCGGACCAGTACGGCACGCCGAGCTACGTCCTCGACGAACTCGACCTGAGGCACCGCTGCCGCACCTACCGAGAAGTCTTCCCCGAGGCCGAGATCGCATACGCCGGAAAGGCGCTGCTGACCCGGGCCGTGGCCACCTGGGTCACCGAGGAGGGCCTCTCGCTCGACGTGTGCTCGGCGGGCGAACTCGCCATTGCCCTGTCCGCGGGCGTCGATCCGCGGCGAATCATCATGCACGGCAACGCCAAGACCCCGGCCGAGCTGTCCGCCGCCCGGGACGCCGGCGTCGGACGGATCGTGATCGACTCGCATGCCGAGATCACCCTGCTGGCCGCGACGCTGAACCGCCGCCAGAACGTCCTCGTCCGGGTCACCCCGGGGATCGACGCGCACACCCACCGGGCGGTCGCCACCGGCGTCACCGACCAGAAGTTCGGCTTCCCCCTCGAGCACGGCCAGGCCGACGAGGCCGTCAGGAGGGTGCTCGGGCAGCCACGCCTGAACCTGGTCGGGCTGCACTGCCACCTCGGTTCGCAGATCACCGACGCCCGGCACTTCGGCACCGCGGTGGATCGGATGATCGCGCAGATGGCACAGATCCGGATCGACCACGGCACCATCCTCACCGAACTCAACCTCGGTGGCGGGCACGGTATCTCGTATGTGGGGGGCGAACCGCAGCTGGACCTGAGCGCACTGGCCGCGACGCTCGACGACGCACTCGACGACGCCTGTGCGCGGCACCGCTTCCCCCGACCGCGCATCACCCTCGAACCCGGCCGCGCGGTGGCGGCCCGGGCCGGGGTGACCGTCTACCGGGTGGTGTCGGTCAAGCACGTGACCGGCGGCCGGACGTTCGTCTGCGTCGACGGCGGGATGAGCGACAACCCGCGGGTCGCGCTGTACGGCGCGCACTACAGCGTCGCCCTCGCGAATCGGCACTCGATCGCCGCGCCTGCGGTGGTCACGGTCGCGGGCAGGCACTGCGAGGCCGGCGACGAGCTGGCGGTGGATGTGCAACTGCCCTCCGACCTGCACCCCGGCGACGTGCTCGCCGTCCCCGGTACCGGCGCCTACCACCACAGCCTCGCATCGACGTACAACGCGGTCGGGCGGCCGCCGATCGTCGCGGTGCGCGAGGGCAGCAGCCGCGAGGTGATCCGGCGCGAGACCGTCGAGGACCTGATGCGGCGCGAGCTGTCCTGGTAGCCGTGGCGCCCGTCCTTACCGGCAAGTAGGTTGATCCCGTGTGGCGTGCGACACCATGTCGCCGCCGCCGGGACCACCTCACCGCCACCAGGAGGACACCACCCGATGCCGCGCCTTTCCGGAGCCACCGACCTGATCAAGGGCCTGGTCCCCATCACCCGCGCCGGCATCCTCGGCCCGATCGGGCCGGGTCGGCTCGCCGGGGTGGTCTCCGCCTGGTACCAGTGGGACTTCACCGCAGGCGGGCTGCTGGCGGTGGCCGCGCGCCGCGACGGCGACCGGATCGCCGTCGTCGACGAGCTCGGCGCGATCAGCTACCGGCAACTCGACGCGGACGCGCACGCCCTCGCCGTCGCCCTGCACGACCGTGGCCTGCGCGAGCGTGGGCGGATCGGTGTCCTCGCGCGCAACCACCGCGGCTTCCTCGTCGCGATGGGCGCCTCGTCGCGGCTCGGCACCGACCTGGTGCTGCTCAACACCGGCGCCTCGGCCGCCCAGCTCGCGGAGGTCGCCGCCGAGCAGAAGCTGGACTGGCTGCTGGTCGACCCCGAGTTCGCCGCCCTGATCCCGGACTCCACGATGCGCGTGGCCGTCTTCACGGATCCCGACGCCGAGCACCCCCACGCCGAGGGCTGGGCGCGGTTCGACGGGCTGGTCGAGGACGGCCGCCGCGGCGGCGCCTCCGGGCTGCCCGCCCGCCCGCGACGCGGCCGGATCGTCGTCCTCACCTCCGGCACCACCGGCACCCCGAAGGGCGCCAACCGGCCCGAACCGCACAGCTGGATGCCCGCCTCCGCGCTGCTGTCCCGGCTGCCGCTGCGCAGCGGCGAGACGACGGTGGTCGCGTCGCCGATCTTCCACACCTGGGGCCTGGCCGCGGTGCAGATCGCGCTCGCGTTGCGTTCGACCGTGGTGCTGAGCCGGCGCTTCGACCCCGCCGCCACCGTCGCGCTGGTCGCCGGGCACCGCGCCAGCGCCCTCTGGGTGGTGCCGACGATGCTCCAACGCATCACCGACCTGCCCGCCGACGAACGCGCGGCGGATCTGTCGGCGCTGCGGGTGATCGCCGCCAGCGGCTCCGCCATCCCGACCGGCGTCGTGCACCGGACCCGCGAGGTGTTCGGACCGGTGCTGTACAACTTCTACGGCTCCACCGAGGTGAGCTGGGCCTCGATCGCCCAGCCCCACGAGCTCGACGCGCACCCGACCACCGCAGGCAGGCCCCCGCTCGGCACGGTGCTGCGGATCCTCGACGACCGGGGCGCCGAGGTGCCCCGCGGCGCCGTCGGCCGGGTCTTCGTCGGCAACGGCATGCTCTTCGAGGGCTACACCCGCGACGGCAGCGAGAAGGAGGTCCGGGACGGCCTGATGGCCACCGGCGACCTCGGCCACTTCGACGCCGACGGCCTGCTCTTCCTCGACGGGCGCAGCGACGACATGATCGTCTCCGGCGGCGAGAACGTCTACCCGCGCGAGGTCGAGGACCTGCTCAGCCTGCTGCCCGGGGTGCTGGAGAACGCCGTGGTCGGCGCCGAGGACCCCGAGTTCGGCGCCCGCCTGGTCGCCTACGTGGTGCGCGGCGGGGGCGCCGACGGCGAGGCGCTCAGCGAGGACGCCATCCGCGTCCACGTCAAGGCCCACCTGGCCCGCTTCTGCGTGCCCCGCGAGGTGGTCTTCCTGGACGAGCTGCCCCGCAATCCCGCGGGCAAGGTGGTCCCCCGGCTGCTCCCGAAACCCTGAGGCGGCCACGCCGCTCGTGCGCGGTCGACGGGTCCGGTGACCCGTCGACCGCGCACGAGTGCGTCAGCGCCTGCGGCGGCGGCCGGTGCCGAAGAGGGACCGAGAGATCTCCCGACCGGCGACGGTGGCCGCGGACCGCAGGAAGCTCTTGACCGCGGAGTTCTCCATGATCCGCTCGACCGCGCTCGGCTCGTCCGGCGGCGGGGGCGGCAGGTCCGGCAGGTCCGGCAGCAGCGGCGGCAGGTCCAGCCCGTCCGCGTTCGGCGCGCCGGAGACCTTGGCCGTGAGCCGCTCGTAGGCCGACTCCCGGTCGACGGTCTGCCCGTACTTCGCGTTCAGCGGACTGGCCGCGGCCGCCGCCCGGATCGCGGGCTCCCCGACGGTGTCCATCAGCGACCGCGGCGGCGGGATCATCGCCCACGCGACCGGTGTCGGCGCGCCCTTCTCCGAGAGCACCGTCACCACGGCCTCGCCGGTGCCCAGCGAGGTCAACGCCTTCTCCAGGTCGTAGTGCGCGGTCTTCGGGTACGTCCGGACCGTCTTGTTCAGCGCCTTCTGGTCGTCCGGGGTGAACGCGCGCAGCGCGTGCTGGATCCGGGCCCCGAGCTGGCTGAGCACGTTGTTGGGCACGTCGGTGGGCAGCTGCGTGCAGAAGAACACGCCGACGCCCTTGGAGCGGATCAGCTTCACGGTCTGCTCGACCTGCTGCAGGAACGCCTTCGACGCGTCCGCGAACAGCAGGTGCGCCTCGTCGAAGATGAACACCAGCTTGGGCTTGTCCACGTCGCCCACCTCGGGCAGCGTCTGGAACAGGTCCGCGAGCACCCACATCAGGAAGGTGGAGAACATCACCGGCCGGGCCGCCTGGGCGCCCAGCTCGAAGAGCGTGACGACGCCCCGGCCGTCCGGGCCGACCCGCAGCAGGTCCTCGGTCTCGAACTCCGGCTCACCGAAGAAGGTGTCGCCGCCGTCCGCCTCCAGGTTGACCAGGGCCCGCAGGATCACCCCCGCCGTCGCCGACGACACGCCGCCGATCCCCTTCAGGTCGGCCTT
Source organism: Rhodococcus kronopolitis (assembly GCF_042654025.1). Classification (NCBI taxonomy): domain Bacteria; kingdom Bacillati; phylum Actinomycetota; class Actinomycetes; order Mycobacteriales; family Nocardiaceae; genus Rhodococcus; species Rhodococcus kronopolitis. Next base: position 629,633 of record NZ_JBHSFO010000002.1, read on the forward strand.
GCCCTCGTCGGAGGTCAGGTGCGCGATGACCGAACGCAGGTCCTTGAGGTCGAGCAGGGCCAGGCCCTGGATGTCGGCCCAGTGGAAGATCAGCCCGAGGGTCGACTCCTGGGTGGCGTTGAGCCCCAGCACCTTGCTCAGCAGGATCGGACCGAAGCTGGTGATGGTCGCGCGGACCGGGACGCCGATGCCGCCGGTGCCGAGCGAGAGGAACTCGGTGGGGAACGCGGCGGGCGCCCAGTCCGCGATGCCGGTAGACGCGGCACGGGCGGCGATCTTCTCCCCCGCCTCGCCGGACGCGGACAGCCCGGACACGTCGCCCTTGACGTCCGCCATCACCACCGGCACGCCGGCGGCCGAGAGCTGCTCGCAGATGCCCTGCAGCGTCTTGGTCTTGCCGGTGCCCGTCGCGCCGGCCACCAGGCCGTGCCGGTTCAGGGTGGCCAGCGGGATCCGCACTCGCGCAGTCGGATCGACGACGCCGTCCACCATCACGGTGCCGAGCTCGAGCGCGGCGCCCGCGAAGGCGTAGCCGGCGGCGATCTCCTGCGCGGCGCCTGCGGGCGGGGCCGGGACCGCGGCGGCCGCCGGGGCGGACTCGACCGCGACCGGGCTCTCGACCGTCGGGGCAGGCTCGACGGGCTGGGTCGCCCCGGCCGGCGGCTGGGCCTGCTGCGCGGCGGCTTCGGCCTCCCGCAGCGCGGTCTCGGCGGCCGCAGCCGCGGCGGCCGCCGGGGCGGACTCGACCGCGACCGGGCTCTCGACCGTCGGGGCAGGCTCGACGGGCTGGGTCGCCCCGGCCGGCGGCTGGGCCTGCTGCGCGGCGGCTTCGGCCTCCCGCAGCGCGGTCTCGGCGGCCGCAGCCGCGGCGGCCGCCACCCGGGCCGCCTCCTCGGCGGCGGCCTGCGCCACCTTGGCCCGTTCTGCGAGTGAAGCCTGGTCGGGCGCCGGCCCGGAATCACCGGATGCGGTCGGGTCCACCGTCATTCATGCACTCCTCGTCAGCTTCGACACCACGAATGTGTCCTGCACGAGACTAGCGCGGCCACCCCTGACTACTGTGGATCCCGTGCAGGACAAACTCGTGTGGATCGACTGTGAAATGACCGGACTTCGGCTCGGCTCCGACAAGCTCATCGAGGTGGCCGCACTGGTCACCGACAGCGAGCTCAACGTGCTCGGCGAGGGTGTGGACATCGTCATCCACGCCGACGACGCCGCGCTCGACGACATGCCCGAGGTGGTCCGGAAGATGCATGCGCATTCCGGCCTCACCGAGGAGGTGCGGGCGTCGACGGTCACCCTGGCCGAGGCCGAGGCCCAGGTGCTCGCCTACATCCGCGAACACATCCCCAACCCGGGCACCGCGCCGCTGGCCGGCAACTCCATCGCCACCGACCGCGGGTTCATCACCCGCGACATGCCGCTGCTCGACGACTACCTGCACTACCGGATGATCGACGTGAGCTCGATCAAGGAGCTGTGCCGCCGCTGGTACCCGCGGATCTACTTCGGCCAGCCGGAGAAGGGCCTTGCGCACCGCGCCCTCGCGGACATCAAGGAGTCGATCCGCGAACTCAAGTACTACCGGCAGACCGCGTTTGTCGCCGAGCCCGGGCCCTCCACCAGCGAGATTGCCGAAATCGTCAAGGTTCTCGAGGCGGAGTAGAAACCGATTGGCTTTCCGGCGGGGAGTCAGGCTAATATCGTTCTCGCTGATGCGGAACAGCCCGAGAGGGCGAAGCCGTGGACGTGATGGTGACCGTAGTTCAGTTGGTAGAGCACCAGGTTGTGATCCTGGCTGTCGCGGGTTCGAGTCCCGTCGGTCACCCGAAGAGAAGGCCCCCGATTTCGATCGGGGGCCTTCTCTCGTTTCCGGCGCACTCACCTTCGCCCGCGCGACGCATCTTCTCCGCTCGCCCCCGCCACCCTCACCCGTTCTCCGTGGGCCCACGGCACCCCACGCAAACAAGACGGACCCCGCGGCCGAAATCGGCTGCGGGGCCCGTGGATGGGGAACCGGGGACTACACGTTGGCGTTTCCGGCCTTCCACGTCGCCCACGGCACGTTCCAGTCGCCGAGGCCGTCCGTGCCGGACAGGGTGCCGCCGACGGTGTTCTTCACGACCGTGATGTCGCCACGCTTGGTGTTGTCGAACACCCACTTCGCATTGGCCGGGCTCAGGTTGAGACAGCCGTGGCTGGTGTTGGTGTTGCCCTGCTCCCCCACCGACCACGGTGCGGAGTGGAAGAAGATGCCGCTGTACGACATTCGGGTCGCCCAGTCGACCGGCGTCTTGTAGCCCTGCGCCGAGTTCACCGGGACGCCGTAAGTCGACGAGTCCATCACCAGGTGCGAGAACCGGTCGCCGATGATGTAGACGCCGTTGTCCGTCGGCGAACTGTCCTTGCCCATCGAGGTCGGCATTGTCATCACCACCTGACCGTTGCGCTCGAACGTGACCTGCTTGGTGTTGTCGTCCGCGTACGCGATCATCGAGTCGCCGATCTTGAACCCCGAGGTCACGTCGGACTGACCGAACAGGCCGCGGCCGAGATCCTTGCCGAAGACATTGACGGCGACCGACACCGTGGTGCCCGGCGCCCAGTAGTTCTCCGGCCGCCAGCGCACCTCACGGTTGTTCACCCAGTAGAAGGCACCCTCGACGGGCGGGACGGTGGTGACGGTGATCGCCGACTGGGCAGCCATCCGGTCCGGCACGTCCTCGTCGAACTGCACGGCGACCGGCTGGCCGATGCCGACCACGTCACCGTCGCCCGGCATGACGTACGGCTTGGTCAGGTTGCCGGGCGAGCTGGTGGTGAACTCCGACTTCATCGTCGTGGCACCGCCGAGTCCGAAGGCCTCCGCGGTGATCCGGTACCGGCCGTTGTACGCCAGCGGCGCGGTGTTCGACCACGACAACCCGTCCGGCGCGACGACGCCCGGCACCTGCGCACCCGCGGCATCGGTCAAGGTGACCGTCGAGAGCAGTCCGTCCGCCGCCTGGATGGCGACCGGATCACTCGGCGAGTGCCCGACCGCACCGTCCGCGACCGACGGGGTCAGCTTCGGCTTGATCATCTCCGTGACCGGATTCAGGTCGATCGCCACGTCGGCCGGCGCCGCGTTGGCGGACCCCGTCGACGGAACCGAGCATCCCGTGGCCACCAGGGCCATTGCCGCCGCCCCCAGCGCCCATGCGCTCAGCGAGACCCGCACCATCTCAACCCCACTTCTTGAAGTTCCACATCGCGATCGACAGGCGCCGCCGGCACCGAAATCGGGTACCCCAGCGCCTGCCCGTCGAACTGCCAATGATGCCAGCAGTTAGCTGGGCGGGCCAACCGCGACGCGGCCCGGAAGATCTCATTCGCATGTCAATCGGGCCCACCGACCAAAGCGTTACTGACCAGCGAGAATGATTCGGATTTGCATTCGCTCGAGGCGCTCGTCTAATGTTCTCCACGTCGCAGCGAGCGGGTCTGACCCGAGCGAGCGGCGATGCGCCTATAGCTCAGTTGGTAGAGCAAGTGACTCTTAATCACTGGGTCCGGGGTTCGAGTCCCTGTGGGCGCACCCGAATAGCCCCCCTGGTCGTCACGACCAGGGGGGCTTTCGCGTTTCTCCACCATCTGCCGACTCCGCACGCCGATTCGTCCTGCCGGTACCGGAACCGGCCGCTACCGTGGATGCATCTACAGGCGCCGAAGGGCGTTCCGATGCGTGACAACGGAATGTGAGCAGCCATGGTGGACCGGACCGATCGTCGTGAGGTACTTCCCATTCCCGACCGGCCGCGAGTCGGCCTGGTGACCTACGACGCGAAAGACCCGGACACGGCGTTCCCGCCGATCGAGCCGCTGCTGCCACCCGCCGGCGCACCGAACGTGCTCGTGGTCCTGCTCGACGACGTCGGGTACGGCGCCAGCAGCGCCTTCGGCGGACCGGTGCACACGCCTACCGCGGAACGCCTGCAGCGCGACGGGCTGACCTACAACCGATTCCACACCACCGCGCTGTGCGCGCCGACACGTGCGGCGCTGCTCAGCGGGCGCAACCACCACTCGGTCGGGATGGGCATGATCACCGAGACCGCGACCTCGGCGCCCGGCTCGTCCGGGCTGCGCCCGAACACCAAGGCTGCGTTGCCGATGACGTTGAAACTCAACGGCTACTCGACGGCCCAGTTCGGCAAGTGCCACGAGGTGCCGCCCTGGCAGACCTCGCCCGTCGGCCCGTTCGATGCCTGGCCCACCGGCGGCGGCGGATTCGAGCACTTCTACGGGTTCATCGGCGGCGAGAACAACCAGTACTACCCGGCCCTCTACGAGGGCGTCACGCCCGTCGAGGCCGACCGGACGCCCGAGGAGGGCTACCACCTCACCGAGGACCTGGCCGACCGCACCATCGACTGGGTGCGCACCCAGAAGTCGCTCGCGCCCGACAAGCCGTTCTTCGTCTACTTCGCGCCCGGCGCCACCCACGCCCCGCATCACGTGCCGCGGGAGTGGGCCGACAAGTACGCCGGCCGGTTCGCCGACGGCTGGGACGCGCAGCGCGAGTCCATCTTCGCGCAGCAGAAGCAGCGCGGCGTGGTGCCCGGCGACGCCGACCTCACCGCCCGGCCGGACGCGATCCCGGCCTGGGACGAGATGGACGAGGCCCTCAGGCCGGTACTGGAACGTCAGATGGAGGTGTACGCGGGATTCCTCGAGCACACCGACTTCCACGTCGGCCGGGTGATCGACGCGATCGAGTCGCTCGGAGCCCTCGAGAACACGCTGGTCTACTACATCATCGGCGACAACGGTGCCTCCGCCGAGGGAACGGTCAACGGCGCCTTCAACGAGATGGCGAACTTCAACGGCATGGCCGCTATCGAGACGCCAGAGTTCATGGCCGCGGCCAAGGACAAGCTCGGGACACCGGAGGCCTACAACCACTACTCGGTCGGCTGGGCGTGGGCCATGTGCGCCCCCTTCCAGTGGACCAAGCAGGTCGCCTCGCACTGGGGCGGCACCCGCAACGGGACGATCGTGCACTGGCCCGCAGGCATCCGCAGCAAGGGCGAGACCCGGTCCCAGTTCACCCACGTGATCGACGTCGCCGCGACGGTGCTCGAGGCTGCCGGGCTGCCCGAGCCCACTTTCGTCAACGGCGTGCAGCAGGCCCCCATCGAGGGCACCAGCATGGTCTACAGCTTCGACGACGCCGACGCACCCGAACGACACGACCTGCAGTACTTCGAAATGGCCGGCAACCGCGGCATCTACTTCAGGGGCTGGAGCGCGGTGACCCGGCACAGCACCCCGTGGCTGCCGAACGAGGTGCTGCCCGCCCTCGACGACGACGTGTGGGAACTCTACGACGGGACCACCGACTGGACGCAGGCCCACGACCTGGCGGCAGAGATGCCCGAGAAGCTCACGGCGCTGCAACGGCTGTGGTTGATCGAGGCAGTGAAGTACAACGTGCTGCCGATCGACGATCGCCGGTTCGAGCGCATGAATGCCACCATCGCCGGCCGGCCACAACTGGTGTCCGGCAACACCCAGGTGCTGTTCCCCGGGATGAAGCGGCTCAGCGAGAACAGCGTCCTCGACATCAAGAACCGGTCCTTCAGCGTCACCGCCGCGATTCAGACACCGGCCGACCGCAGCACCAGCGGGGTGATCGTCGCGCAGGGCGGCCGATTCGGCGGGTGGGCGCTCTACGTCGACGAGGGACGCGCCAGGTTCATCTACAACCTCCTCGGCATGACGGAGTTCGTGACCGAGGCCACCGAGGCCCTCTCCCCCGGCAGCCACCAGGTCCGCGCCGAGTTCGCCTACGACGGCGGCGGACTCGCGAAGGGCGGCAACGTCACCCTCTACTACGACGGCCGCGTCGTCGGCGACGGTCGGGTCGAGACGACCCAGCCGATGATCTTCTCCGCGGACGAGACGACGGACATCGGCGACGACTACGGGATGCCCGTCAGCGCCGACTACCCGGACCCCAGCAGGTTCAACGGACGAATCGAGGTCGTGCAGATCGACGTCGGCGAGGACGACCACTCCCACCTCATCGACCCAGAGGAGGTCATCCGGGTCGCTATCTCGCGTCAGTGACGGGTGAGTGACCGGTGCCCACCCCCGTCGGCCAGGCCTTCCTCCGCCACAGGCGACGCCTGCGCGCCGGACTCGCCCAACTGCTGTCGATCCTGGTCGGCCTGGGGCTGGGCCTGGTCATTCCGACCCTCTCGGGCGGGCCGACGGTCCCCGCCCGTCAGGTCACCGACCTGTTGATCACCTTCGGCCTGGGGCTGCTGGGCGCAGTCGCCGTGATCTTCTCGCTGCTCTTCCTCGTGGTTCAGTGGGCCGCCACCACATTCACACCTCGCCTGACGCTGTTCCGGGACGACCCCATCGTCTGGCGGACCTTCGCCTTCGCCCTCGGCCTGGCCGTCTTCGCCGTCACGGCGGCCCTCGCAATCGGCACCCGGACCGAGGTTTCGATGATCCTCCCCGTCATCACCTTGCTGCTGCTGCTCGTCATGCTCGCGCTGTTGCGAACACTCCAGCTCCGAGCCTTCGCCGCCATCCAACTGGCCCCGGCCCTGGGCTCCATCGCGGACCACGGCCGGACGATCCTCGCCGCCCTCTACCCCGCCGCCACCGGACGCCCCGCCTATCCACCTGCTCCGCTGCCGCCGCTGCGCACGACGGTCACCTGGCCGCACCCGCCGAGCGTGGTGCAGGAGATTGATGTCGACCGGCTCCTGGTCACCGCCCGGGCCGCGGACTCGGTGATCGTGCTGCGCGGGCTCCCCGGCGCCACCCTGCATCGCGGCGCGCCCGTCGCGGACGTACACGGCACCGACCTGCCGGCCGCCGCGGTCCTCGACGCCCTGGTCCGCGGCCGGGAGCGAACCTTCGTCCAGGACCCGTTGCTCGCCCTCCGGTTGCTGGCCGACATCGCCCTGCGAGCCCTCTCACCCGCGGTGAACGATCCCGCGACGGCCGTCCAGGTGCTCGACGAGATCGAAGACCTGCTCGACCGGGTCGCCGATGCGGACACGGCGCCGCTGCGGATCGTCGACAGCGCCGGGGTACCGCGAATCGTCGTCCCGCGGCCCGGATTCGACGACTTCGTGCGGACCGCCCTCGACGACGTGATCGCGGCCGCCGCGGCCTCGCCGATGACCCTCGACCGACTCCGGACGCTGCTGATACGGGAACGAAACCGGTCGGTGCCCGTCCACCATCGGATGCTCACCGCCCGGCAGGACTGGGTCGACGAACTGTCCGGACGCTTCACACACCTTCACCCGCCGCCCGGCGGCAGCGGTCGGTCATCCTGATCGCCCCCGCTGCGGACACCGGAGGGGCGAATTTGGATTCACGCGGCGCGCTCGTCTACAGTTCTCCACGTCGCAGCGCTTGGGTCTGAACCGATCGAGCGGCGATGCGCCTATAGCTCAGTTGGTAGAGCAAGTGACTCTTAATCACTGGGTCCGGGGTTCGAGTCCCTGTGGGCGCACCCGAAAAGCCCCCCTGGTCTTCACGATCAGGGGGGCTTTCGCGGCTTCCGGGGACACCTGGCCGGCCACCGTTCACGAATCTGGGGGCTCCCTGTGCCCGCCGGGTCGAGGCGCTTCCGGTGTCGTCGAGGCCGGGTCGATCGTGTCGGCCCGATCCAGCTGCTGGTTCAGTTCGTCACGGGAGTCGGTGGCCTCGATGCGGTGAGCGGCGGCGCGCTGTTCCAGGCCCTCAGCCTCGGCCGCCTTGGCCTCGGCTTCAGCCTGGGCGGCGCGAGCCTTGGCGGCGGTCTCGTCCGCGAGCGCCTCCCGCTGGCCGACCCGGAGTGACTCCTCCCCGGCCTGGGTGCGGATCTCCTCGGCTTCGACGTGACGGTGTTCGTTGCGTTTGTTCCGCGCCACCCAGGCGAGCGCGGCCAGGATCGCAATCACCGCGACTGCGGCAACGACGATCCAGATCGTTGTGCTGGTAGCCATGTCGGCTCCTTGCGTTTGTCCAGCGTTGGCAACATCACCAACCACATGACGCAACCTGCTGACTTGGTGTGTATGCAATTGAGTCAACTCCGCTGGTCGGCCCACGTCAACGTCGTAGACCTACAAGCGCTGTCGCAGCTTCAGGCAGCCGCGCCGTCGGGGTCGGTCAGGGTTGCGGTCAGGCCCGCGAACAGGATGTCGAGGCCACGTTCGAGTTCGGCTTCGCCGTCGTACGCGGCCAGCACGGGCGCAAGGCCACGCAGGAGCGGAAAGTCACCGATCGGTAGTCGGTGCAAGCCGAGGCGTAGCAGGTCGTCGGTCTCCTCCGGGCGTTCGACCAGCTCCTGCAGCTCGTTGAGGATGTGCCCGTTGAGGAACCCGAACAATGCCCGATAGACGTGCAGGGCCTCGGTGTCGGTGAAGCCCGCCCGTGTAAGCAGGGACAGGACAGCTTCGAGTGGCCGCAGCGTACCGAGCGGCCGGAGCCCGAGGGGTGTCGAGAGCGGGCGGGTGACGAGTAGGGGCACAACATTGGGATGGTCGAGCGCCAATCGACGAAACCCCCGCGCGACCGAACGCAACTGCGCGACCCAGTCGCTGCCGTCGACCTCGAACTGACCGCCGGCGTCGATCTCGAGTTGGTCGAGGACCTTCTCCGCAACGCCGTCGAGAAGCGCCGCCTTGTTCGGCGCATGACGGTAGAGGGTCATCGGATCACGGTCCAGGGCCTTCCCGAGTCGACGCATGGACAGTGACTCGACTCCGTCGCGGTCGATCATCTCGAGCGCGACCTCCAGGATCCGGTGCCGGGTGATCGGCCCGACACCGGGTGTACCGCCACCACGACGTGTCGCGCGAGGAGCCGGCTCCATCGACATCACCAACACACTCCAATCAATCAGCGTAGGCCTCAAGCATAGAACTACACCGTTGACACACCTTCGAATACGGCGTTGACTAGGTACGACTAGCGTGAGAGCACGCCCGGCACGACCTGTACTCGCGTCGGTCCGGCGCCACACACCGGGGTCCGCACGCAGGCGCCCACCGGCGGGCACGATCGGCGACGCCCCTTCACCGTCCGGGCGAGGCGGTACCGCGCACCCACACACTGACGATCGCCCGCGGCACCGGTTTCGGTCGCGCATCAGAGGAAGAAGCACCGTCATGAGCATCGGTAGAAAGATTGCGCACTCGGCCGAAGCCGCAAAGGGTTCGGTCAAGAAGGTGGTCGGGAGGATCACGGGTAGCACCCGCCTGCGGACCGAGGGGCGCGTCGATCAGGCCAAGGGCAATCTCAAGCAATCGGGCGCCAAGGTCAAGGACGCCTTCAAACATTGACTCGGGTCGTTGCAACTGCTCGACCTCAACCTCATGCTCTGTCCCGTCAACAAGACCAGGAAGTCGTCATGATCATCCTCGGAATCATCCTCGCCGTCGCCGGATGGCTACTCGCGATCCCCGTGCTGCTGTACATAGGGGTCATCCTGCTCGTCGTCGGTATCGTGCTGATGGTCGCGGGATCGGCCGGCCATGCCGTCGGTGGCCGGCGCCACTACTACTGACCGAGTCCCGCCCCACGCCCACATGGTCCGCGAGTTCGCGGTCTCGCGGGCTGGTGAACGGTCATGGCGATCTCCGACATCAAGGAATACGCACATCTCAGCGATAGAGATGTGGAGGAGTTGAGCCGCGAACTCGACGGCATCCGCCGCGAGGTCACCGATTCGCTCGGTGAGAGCGACGCGGCCTACATCCGCCGCGCCATCGCCTTCCAGCGGGTACTGGACACCGCCGCTCGGCTGCTGATCGTCGGCAGCCGGACAACGATCGGCTGGTCACTCGGAACGACGGCGCTGGCCGCGGCCAAGAGCATCGAGAACATGGAGATCGGACACAACGTGTCCCACGGCCAGTGGGACTGGATGAACGATCCCGAAATCCACTCCACCAACTGGGAGTGGGACATGGCTGGCCTGTCTTCGCAGTGGCGCTATTCCCACAACTACCGCCACCACGTGTTCAGCAATGTCGTCGGCATGGACGAGGACCTCGGCTTCGGGGTCATCCGCATCACCCGCGACCAGCCGTGGCGTCCGGGCCATCTGCTCCAACCCCTGCGGAACCTGTTGCTGGCGGCCACATTCGAATGGGGCATCGCCCTACACGGCCTGTACTCCGAGCGGGCCCGGACCGGCAGCGACGCCGAGAGGTCCGCCCACACGCGAGCACTGCTCGGGAAGATCGCCCGACAGGCGGGAAAGGACTACCTGCTCTTCCCGATCCTCGGCGGACGCCGGTGGCGCCGGACCCTGAAGGCGAACATCACGGCCAACCTGCTGCGGAACCTGTGGGCGTACGTCGTGATCTTCTGCGGGCACTTTCCCGACGGCGCCGAGAAGTTCACCCTCGCTGAACTCGAGCACGAGAGCCGGGCGGAATGGTATCTGCGCCAGATGCTCGGCACCGCAAACTTCCGGGCCGGCAAGGTGCTGGCGTTCATGAGCGGCAACCTCTGCTATCAGATCGAGCATCACCTGTTTCCCGACCTTCCCAGCAATCGCTACGCGGAGATCTCGGCGAAGGTGCAGGCCCTGTGCGCGAGGTTCGACCTGCCGTACACCACGGGTTCGCTTGCGATGCAGTATCTTCTGGTGCTCCGCACCGTCCACAAGCTGGCGCTGCCGGACCGGTTTCTGGTCGCAACATCGGACGACGCACCGGAAACGGCCTCCGAACTCAAGTTCCGCAGACCCGGCGCCCAGGAGGTCGGGACCGCCCGAATCGGGCTGCGCACCGCACTACGGGCCTCGCGTTCCGCAGCCCACGGGATTCGCCCACCGGCGTGGAGCGGTCGCCGTGGCTGATCGCGACTCGCCCACGGCATCCTCTGACGGCAAGCCCTCGACGTCGTACGAGAACTCGTCCTCGACGACGGCCAGGGTGGCCCAGAACAGCATCTTCGAACGATTCGCCCGGGCGGGCTTCATCACGAGCGGAATCGTCCACCTGATCATCGGCTACATCGCCGTCCGCGTCGCCTTGGGCGGCGCCGCCGGTGCCACCGACCAATCCGGCGCGATGGCGGAACTGGCCAGCAAGCCGGGCGGAAGGTTCGCCCTGTGGGTGGGCGTCTTCGCCTTCCTGGTGATGGCACTGTGGCGTCTCGCCGAAGCGGCGCTCGGAAAGTCGTCGGAGCCGGGATCCGAGCACACATCGTCCGAAGTGATCAACCGCATCAAGGCTCTCGCCCTGGCGATGGTCTACTTCGCCTTCGCCGTCACCGCGTTCGGGTTCGCCCGGGGCAGCGGAAAATCCAGCAGCGCCCAGAGTGCGGGGCTGAGCGCACGCATGATGCAGAGTACCGCCGGAACCGTCACACTGATCGTCGTCGGCCTGATCGTCATCGCGGTCGGCGGCTACCACGTCTACAAGGGAGCCAGCCGGAACTTCGTCGAGGACCTCGAGGGTGAAACCAGCGACCTCGTGCGACGGCTGGGCATCGTCGGATACATCGCGAAGGGGCTGGCCATCGCGGCGATCGGATTGCTGCTCATCCTCGCCGCCGCCCAATCGGCGCCGAGCAGAGCCACCGGGCTCGACGGCGCCCTCAAGACACTGTTGGCCCAGCCATACGGCGTGACACTCCTCGTCTTGGCCGGCCTGGGGATCATCACCTACGGCCTGTACAGCTTCGCCATGGCCCGATACGCCAAGATGTGACAACGGCAGGCAACCGGGAACGACAGCTCACTGGCGTTCTTCGAGCCCGACGGCTTCCCGCAGCCGGTCCGCGGCGGTGCGCAGGGCCGGGTCGTCGAGTGCGGGCGAGGCCAGCAGCGCGGCCAGTGCCTCGGCAAGGACATTGAGTTTCTCCTGCGAGGCCTCGTTGGCGCGGCGGCCGGCGTTCTCGAGCAGCACGACCAGCAGCAGCGTGAAGACGCTCGCGACGGTGTGAATGGCGACCTGCCAGGCCTTGAGGTCCGTCCACCACGGCAGGCTGATCAGCCACACCACAACGATCCCGGCACACAGGAAGAAGAACGGCGCCTGGCTGACCCGGAGTTCGGCCTGCTCAACGAAGCGGTCGAACGACGAACGGCGGTCGCGTCCTTCGCGGGTTCGGGCGGCATCGCTGCTTCGCTCCATCACCGGAGTTTAGTCGCATCTCACGTGCCGGACGGGCGCTGAATTCTCGCGACCTGCCGCTACGACGCGAAGTGCCGACGCAGCCGACGGTGCCGGTGCGCGAAGAACGCCGAGATGCCGCGGGCCAGCAGCCCGCCCAGTCCGGGGACGACGGCCAGCGCCCGACGGGGTTCGAAGGTGACCCGGTCATGCACGCGGGTGCGCGACGGCCCGTCCGCGGTCAGCGTCCGCTCGTGTTCCCAGCGTCGCATCGAGCCCATCGTGGACCGCTCGTGGAATCGGTGTCCCGGATCCAGCTCGGCCACCGTCAGGTCGTCGTAGTCGAACGGGAGCAGGCCGAAGAGGAACAGCCAACACCGTCCGACCTTTCGGCCCACCTCGACGGTATCCACGGTGAGCCCCCGCCGACCGCGGGGCGTCGCCATCCGCATCACCGGCATCATCTCGCCGTTGATGCCGGCCGGCGTGACCACCCGGGCCCACACTTCCTCGCGCGGCGCATCGACCAGCGAGGTCTGCTCGACCACGTGCACCCGGGCGGACGCCGGTTCGGTCAGCTGAAGATCTTGCGCAGCACCAGTACGACGACCAGCGCACCCGCGCCGACCAGGGCGTACTTGACGGGCGGCTCGTTCACCTTGGCCACCAGCGAGACTTTCGCGGTCTCGACCAGCCGCTTCGGGTTGGTGCGGACGCTGAGCTCGTCCAGGGTGCTGGCGAGCTGGTTGCGCGCCCGCTCGATGTCGCGCTCGATGCTGTCGGTGTCCCTGGGCACGTGAATCCCGCTTTCTCTCATCGCCTTGTGATGTGTGCCTTGACCGTACCGGGACTACCGCCCCGGCCGTAGCCAGGAACCCGCGGCGGGGCCGCCGAGCCGGCCGCCGGGCAAGTAGCCTGACGTCGTGACCGAGAACCTCAAGCTCTCCCCCGGAGACGCCGCACCCGAGTTCACCCTGCCCGACGCCGACGGCAAGGAGGTGTCGCTGTCCGACTTCCGCGGACGCAAGGTCATCGTGTACTTCTACCCGGCCGCCAGCACCCCCGGCTGCACCAAGCAGGCCTGCGACTTCCGCGACAGCCTCGCCGAGCTGAACGGCGCGGGCCTCGACGTCGTCGGCATCTCCCCCGACAAGCCCGCCAAGCTGGCCAAGTTCCGCGACGCCGAGTCGCTGACCTTCCCGCTGCTCTCCGACCCCGAGCGGACGACACTGACGGCGTGGGGCGCGTTCGGCGAGAAGAAGATGTACGGCAAGACCGTGCAGGGCGTGATCCGCTCGACCTTCCTCGTGGACGAGGAGGGCAAGATCGAGGTGGCCCAGTACAACGTCCGGGCCACCGGGCACGTCGCCAAGCTGCGCCGCGACCTGTCCGTCTGACGCGTCGACCGACGCCCCCGCGCCCGGGTTCGATCCCGGACGCGGGGGCGTCGTGGTCAGCCGGGCGTCGTGGTCACAGGGCGGCGCCGTCAGCGGGTGCCGGCGAACCGGCGCAGGAACAACGCCTCCGCGACCGCCAGGTTCTCGATCTCGGACGGGTCGACGCTCTCGTTCGGGGCGTGGATGAGGCAGCGCGGCTCCTCGACCCCGATCAGGGCGATCTCCGCCCCCGGGACCTGGTCGGCGAAGACGTTGCACAGCGGGATCGACCCGCCCTGCCCGACGGTGCCCAGCGGCTTGCCGAAGGCCTCCGTCATGGCCGCGCCGAGCGCCGCATACCCCGGGCCGTCGATCTCGGCCCGGAACGGCGACCCGGTCGGCTCCCTGTCGACGGTGACTCGCGCGCCCCACGGCGCGGCGGCCTCGAGATGCGCGACCAACGCGTCCTGCGCCTGCTGCGGGTCCATGCCCGGCGGCACCCGCAGGTTCAGCCTGGCGGAGGCGCGCGGTTGGACGGCCGCGGCCGAACCGACCACCGGCGGGCAGTCGATGCCGAGGATGGTCAGCGCCGGCCTGGCCCACACCGCGTCGGCCACCGAAGCCGTCCCGGCCAGCCCGACGCCGTCGAGCACGCCCGCGTCCGTACGGAACTGGGCCTCGGGGTAGTCCACCCCCGACCACGTCGCGGTCGCGTCCAGCCCGGCCACGGCGGTGTTGCCCGCCGCGTCGCGCAGGCTCGCGAGCATCGCCACCAGCGCCGCCAACGCGTCCGGGGCGGGCCCGCCGAACATGCCCGAGTGCACCGCCCCCGCCAGGGTCTCCACGTGCACCACCACGTTGGCGATGCCGCGCAGGGTGGTGGTGGCGGTCGGCAGGCCAACCTCCGCATTGCCGGTGTCGACCACCAGGATCATGTCGGCCTGAAACAGTTCGGGCCGCTCCTCCACGAGGGCCTCGAGCCCGCCGGTGCCCATCTCCTCGGAGCCCTCGGCAACCACCCGGATGCCCACCGGGAACGGCGTGCCGAGCGCCCGCAGCGCCAGCAGGTGCATCACGATGTTGCCCTTGCAGTCCGCGGCGCCGCGTCCGTACCAGCGACCGTCGCGCTCCGTGAGCTCGAACGGCGAAGTGTGCCACTTGCTCTCGTCGCCGGGCGGCTGGACGTCGTAGTGGCAGTACAGCAGCACCGTCGGCGCACCCGGCGGTCCCGGCTGGTGTCCGACGACGGCGTTCGACCCGTCGGCTGTCTCGATCAGGTCGACTGTGCCGATCCCGGCCGCCACGAACGCGTCCCGGACCCACTGCGCGGCCCGCACGCACTCCTGCGCCGGGTACTGCCGCGGGTCGGCCACCGAGCGGAAGGCGACCAGCGTCGCGAGTTCGTCACGCGCCGTGGGCATCAGGGCCCGCACTGCGCCGCGGATCTCGTCCGTCGTCGACGTCTGACTTCCCGCCATCATTCCTCCACCAGTTTGAGGTCGCGCACGTGCGCGTCGTATCCGGCCAGCTGGTCCGGGCAGTAGACCTCGAGCACCAGGCGCTGGGCCTCGACCAGTTGCAGGGTGCCGATGATCGGGCGCTGGCCCGGCCCGGCCGCGCCGCTAACGATCTGCTGGTGCAGCACGGCGTCGCGCAACGCGCTGCCGGGGTCGCTGCACGCCGCGCCGCCGTCGGTGCCCAGCACCCGCGCGGTGGCCTCCGTGTCCAGGGTCCCGAATCCGGCCTCGTCGAAGCGAGCCGACAGTTGGGTCGCCTTGTCCTGCGCGGCCGCGTCGTCCCGATGCTGGTTGAACGCGACCAGCCCCCACACCGCCAGTCCGACGAAGACGGCCGCCGCCGCCAGGTAGACGATCCGGTGGGTGTTCTCTGGCCGCGTGTGCAGGTCGTCCACGGCCGCGATGCTCACGCCGTCGTCCTCTGCGGTACCGGCCATCTCACGCCTCCTTCACGGGATCGGCGACGAGTTCCTGTTTCCAGGACGGCTTGCGCAGCGCCAGGATCAGCAGCGGCACACCCAGTCCCACGATGCCGAACCCACCGCCGACGATCAGCACATACACCAGCACGCTGCCGCCGCCGAACTGCGAGGGCGGGACGAAGCCGATGCAGAACGCCGCCACGCTGGCGACCAGGCCCACCCAGCACAGCAGGAACAACGCGGGCGCGCGGTAGCCGCGCGGATGGTCCGGCTGCTGACGCCGCAGCCGCATCGCCGCCACGAACATCAGCACGTACACCACCAGGTAGACCTGCGTGGTGATGACCGAGAGGATCCAGTACGCGCTGGAGACCTCCGGGATGAATGCGTAGAGCAGTGCGATCACGGTGGTCACCGCGCCCTGCGCCACCAGGATGTTCTGCTGGATCCCGTGCACGTTGAGCCGCTGCAGGATCGGCGGCAGGAAGCCGTCCTGGCGGCCGATCATCAGCAGGCCCTTCGACGGCCCGGCCAGCCAGGTGAGCATGCCGCCCAGCGACGCCGCGATCAGCATCAGCGCGAGGATCGGTGTGGCCCAACCGAATCCGAAGTGCGCGAAGAAGGTGTCGAAGGCCTGCATGACGCCCGCGGTCAGGGACAGGCTCTCCGCCGGCACCACCCAGCTGATCGCGATGGCGGGCAGGATGAAGATGCCCAGCACCAGCCCCATCGCCACGAACATCGCGCGGGGGAACTCGCTGGCCGGCTTGCGCAGGCTGGAGACGTGCACGGCGTTCATCTCCATGCCCGAGTAGGACAGGAAGTTGTTGACGATGAGCACGAGACTGGCGACGCCGGTCCAGGCGGGCAGCAGCGCGCTGAACTCCATCGGGGCCGCGGACGGGTTGCCCTGGCCGAGGAACACCACGCCCATGACGATCAGCAGCACGCCGGGGATCAGGGTGCCCAGCACCAGTCCGGCACTGGAGAGCCCGGCCACCGCCTTCATCCCCCGGGAGGAGACGAACACCCCCGCCCAGAACAGGGTGACGATCACGATCGCGGTGTACGGACCGCTCGATGCCAGCTGCGGGTTCACCACGTACGCAAAGGTGCTCGCGACGTACGCCAACAGCGTCGGATAGTAGAAGATCGTCATCGCGAACTGGCACCACACCGCCAGGAACCCGGCCTTGTCCGAGATCCCCTCGCTCACCCAGCGGTAGACGCCGCCCGCCCAGCCCGACGCGAGCTCGGCCGAGACCAGCGCGGTCGGCAGCAGGAACACGATCGCGGGGACGAGGTAGAGGAACACGCAGGCCAGCCCGTACACCGCCATCGACGGCGCGGACCGCAGGCTGGCCACCGAGCTGGTGGTCATCATCGCCAGCGCGATCCAGGTGATGTACTGCTGGCGGGGCGCGGGCGGTTTCCGGTGCGCGGCCGTGGGACTCGGGTCCCCTGTGGTTTCCACGCTCATTCGGCCACCATCCCGTCGGACAGGCCACCACGGCGGCGGCGGGCTGCCACCCACCCTGCCCCCTCGACCCCCGGAGCGCACGGCGACGCGGCGATGCCGGAGCGGTTTCACCCGGAGCGGATGAGCTGGCGGGGCCGGCTCAGCGATGCGTGTCGATCAGCTTCTCGATGCCGTCGAGCAACAGGCCGAGCGCGAAGGTGAAGTCCGCGTCGTCCCAGTCGACGTCGGGGTCACCGTCGAATGTGCCGTTCGCGACCGCCGCGGTCAGGTGCGGGAACGTCGCCGGGTCGAGCAGCCGCGGCAACAGCACCGGATACTCCAGCGCAGCGGCGTCCTCGGGCGACACCGTGGCGGAGGCCGCCTCGAAGTCCGCGGCGAAGCGCGCCCGCCCGATCACGTACAGCGAGGTGTTGAGGACGATCTGGAAACGCAGCGGCGGCGACAGCGGGGTGTCGGCCAGGCAACCGAGCCCGGACTCGAGCCACGCGATGTTGTTGGGCCCCGTCGGCGGGACACCCCCGAGGGACAGGTGCAGCCACCACCGGTGCCGCATCAGCGCCGCGTACTCGGCGGTTGCCCACTGCGCCAACGCGTCCCGCCACGGCATGCCCGGCTCGATGTGCGGCGCGGGTCCCACCACCCGGTCGGAGATCAGCTCGATCAGCTCGTCCTTGCTCTTCACGTACCGGTACAGCGACATGGTCGTGAAGCCCAACTCCTTGGCCAGGCGGGCCATCGACAGCGCGGCGGCGCCCTCCGCGTCCGCGACTTCGATGGCGGTGTCGAGGATCTTCTCGAGACTCAGCCCGCGGCGCGGCCCCCTGCTCCCCGGTTCGGTGAGCCCCCAGGCGAGCCTGACGGCCCGGGGCAGATCGCTCGCCCCCTCGGTGTCCGCACCACTCGTGTCCATGTCCGTACCGCTCCCGTCGTCACCTCTTGCGCTCATCGTAAAATTGTGTACGTTATAAACCGAAGTGTATGACATACACAGTTTCAGGAACGCGGGAGATGACAGATGACCAACGACGAACCCACCGGGGCGATTCACGTCTCCGGCCTCACCAAGTCCTACTGCGACCACACGGTCCTCGACGGCCTGGATCTGCAGGTACCGGCCGGCCGGATCTTCGCCCTGCTCGGCGCGAACGGTGCCGGCAAGACCACCACGGTCCGGATCCTGTCCACCCTGCTGCCCTTCGACTCCGGCCAGGTGAGCGTCGCCGGACACCCACTCCCCGACGGAGCTCGGGCGGTGCGCGGCCGCATCAGCGTCACCGGCCAGTACGCCGCGGTCGACAAGGTGCTGACCGGCCGCGAGAACCTCATGCTCGTCGCCGAGCTCAACCACCTCGGCCGAGGCGAGTCGCGTCGCCGCACGGCGGAACTGCTGGACCGGTTCGACCTGGTCGACGCGGCCGACCGCCGGGTGCGGGACTACTCGGGCGGCATGGCCCGCCGGCTGGACCTGGCGATGAGCCTGGTCGCCCATCCGAAGGTCGTCTTTCTCGACGAGCCGACCACCGGACTCGACCCGCGCAGCCGCCGCGAGATGTGGTCCGTCATCCGCGAGCTCGCCGGCGACGGTGTGACCATCTTCCTGACCACGCAGTACCTCGAGGAGGCCGACCAGCTCGCGGACCGCGTCGCCGTCATCGACGGTGGCCGGATCGTGGCCGAGGGCACCCCCGACGAGCTCAAGCGACTGGTCGACGGTGGCCGCATGGAACTGCAGTTCGCGGACCGTGCCCAGTTCGACCTCGCCGCGGGCGCGCTGCCCGGCGCGGTCACCGACGACGCCACCCTGACAGTCGAGGTATCCACCGACGGCAGCATCGCCTCCCTCAAGGCGCTGCTGGATCGCCTCGACTCCCCCGAACTCGCGGTCGAGAGGTTCGCCCTGCACACCCCCGACCTCGACGACGTCTTCTTCGCCCTCACCGGCGCACCGCGCGTGCCCGGACCCACCTCGACGAAAGCGGCCGCCCGATGAGCACCCACACCGATCGTGAACTCACCTCCGTCGTGGCCGACTCGACGGTGATGCTCCGACGCAACCTCAGGCATGTCCTGCGCAGCCCGGACACCATGCTCATGGCGGCGGCGCTGCCGATCATGCTGATGCTGCTGTTCGTGTACGTCTTCGGTGGCGCGATCGACACCGGCACGGAGTACATCAACTACGTCGTTCCCGGAATCATCCTGCTGTGCGCGGCCTTCGGCGCATCGACCACCGCGGTCAGCGTGTCCACCGACATGACCGAGGGCATCATCGACCGCTTCCGCACCCTGCCCATCGCGCCGTCGTCGTTCCTGACCGGGCACGTGCTCGTGAGCGTGGTCCGCAACCTGGCCACCACCGCCATCGTCATCGCGGTCGCGCTGCTGTTGGGCTTTCGCCCGACCACCGATCCGCTGAGGTGGCTGGCGGTTCTCGGCGTCATCGGCGGCTTCATCTTCGCCCTGTCCT
This sequence comes from Rhodococcus kronopolitis, assembly GCF_042654025.1. Taxonomy (NCBI): domain Bacteria; kingdom Bacillati; phylum Actinomycetota; class Actinomycetes; order Mycobacteriales; family Nocardiaceae; genus Rhodococcus; species Rhodococcus kronopolitis. The sequence continues at coordinate 649,023 of NZ_JBHSFO010000002.1, forward strand.
ACCTGTCGACCGCCCTGGGACTGCTCGCGAAGAATCCGGAGGCGGCGAGCGGCTTCACGTTCGCGATCATGTTCCTGCCCTACGTCAGCAGCGCCTTCGTGCCCGCGGACTCGATGCCCTCGTGGCTGCAGTGGTTCGCCGAGAACCAGCCGGTCACCCCGATCATCGAGACCGTCCGGGGACTGCTGATGGGCACGCCGATCGGCCACAGCGCCTGGCTCGCCGTCGGCTGGTGCGCACTGATCACCGCGGTCGGATTCGTCTGGTCCAACCTTCTCTACCGCAACCGCATCACCGGGTAGGCGGGTGCGGTGGCGGCCGAACGCGGGTACGCCGGTCAGCCCCGCGGCTTGAGGCGGGTGTTCGGCAGCACCGGCGCGGGGATGGTCTCGCGCCACTGCGCCGGGAACGGCCCGAACCGGCCCGACGCGTCGCCCCGGTCGGCACGCTCGCGTTCCCAGTCCTCACGGAACGCCACCACCTCGTCGTGGCTGCGGCCGATGAAGTTCCACCACATCACGATCTCCTCGCCGAGCGGCTCGCCGCCGAGCAGCAGGATCCGCAGCGGCTCGTCCCCCGACGCCGTCACCTCCACCGCCGTCGTGCCGACGGGCAGGTACACCACCTGCCCCGGCTCGGCCGACTCCCCGGCCACCGTCGCGGCCCCGGTGTCCACCAGCACGCCATGCTCGAAACCGGGGTCGAGGTCGAGGACGACGCCCCGGCCCGCCGGGAGGGTCAGCTCGGCGCCGAGCAGCGGGCTGAACGTCCGCACCGGCGACCGCTGACCGAGCAGGCTGCCGAGGAAGACCAGCACGCGCACCCCATCGCGATCGAGCACCGGCGGCGCGTAATGTTCGAAAGCCGGTGCTGTGAAACGGTGTTCGTCGGGCAGCGCCACCCACAGCTGCACCCCGTGCAGGACGGTGGTGTCCGGCGTCGAGAACTCGGAGTGCGCGATGCCCGAGCCCGCCGTCATCAGGTTGAGCTCGCCCGGCCGGACCTCCGCGTGCACACCGGTGGTGTCCCGGTGTTCGATCCGGCCGGTGAACAGCCAGGACGCCGTCTGCAGCCCGGTGTGCGGATGGCCGGCGACCCGCATCCCGCCACTGGTGCTCACGTCGTCGGGCCCGTAGTGGTCGAGGAAGCACCACGCGCCGATGAACGACTGGCCGCGCTGTGGCAGCGACCGCCGTACCGGCATCGCACGCGGTCCGCCGAGCGGCACGTCCCGGTAGTCGAGCACCCGAGGGGCCGCCCCCGGTCCGCGGTCGGAACAGACGACCTCGGCCGGCGTGGGGTCAAGATTGCTCATCGTCTCCTCAATCCCGGGCGGCACTGCCGGTTCGGCAGGCTCCCACGGTCCGACATTTCGGGCGGGTTCCAGGATATCCCGGGCCGGACCGACGGCACCGGGGACGAAAGTATCCGGTACCGGGAGAAACACCAGACCGGCGGTGCGTCGGATCGGAAGTCCCTGCAGTTAACCTGGTGTTGTGGAATCCATCACCAGCAGTCGAGCCTCGCGCCGCGCGGACCCGGCCCTGGAGGACCCGGACGGTCCGCAGGAGTTGCTGCCCCGCAAGCGTCCGACGCAGGAGCGCAGTCGCCGCAAGTTCGACGCCCTCCTCGCCTCCGCACGCGAACTGCTCACCGATGTCGGCTTCGAGTCGTTCACCTGCGAGGAGGTCGCCGCCCGCGCCGACGTCCCGATCGGCACCCTGTACCAGTTCTTCGCCAACAAGTACGTGATCGTGTGCGAACTGAACCGGCAGGACTTCGCCGACGTCCGCGCCGAGCTCGAGCAGTTCAACGGGGAGGTGCCGTCGCTGGACTGGCTGCGCTTCCTCAACCGCTTCGTCGACCACCTCGCGAAGCTGTGGACGACCGACCCGTCCCGGCGGGAGGTGTGGCTGGCAATGCAGTCCACCCCGTCGACCCGCGCCACCGGCAAGATCCAGGAGCAGGGCCTGGCCGGGCAGATCGCGCTGATGCTCGCCCCCCTCACCCCCCGCACCGAACGCGACCGCCGCAGCATGATGGCCGAGGTGCTGGTGCACGTCGTGTACTCGATGCTGAACTTCTCGGTGCAGGACGGCCAGAGCCATGCCGACGCCGTCGACGAGCTCAAGCGCCTGATGGCCGCCTACCTGCTGGTCGCGGAGAAGGACTCCCGCGGCGGCTGAGTACGCGACCCGGAGCGGGTGCGTGAAACCGGACGAGGCCGGCCGGCGGATTTCTCCGCCGGCCGGCCTCGTCGTTCCGTCCGGTATACCGGTCAGCGCGGGAGCGGCACCACGATGTCCGGTTCCTCGATGACCACCATCGCCCCGGCCATGTCGCCGTCGTGGGTCAGCGACAGGTGGATGATGGCGCCCGGCAGGAACTGCGCGGCCTCGTCGTGCAGCTTGATGCTCGGCCGTCCCCAGGCGTCGTTGATCACCTCGATCTGCGCGTAGGCGTTGTCACCGACGGCAGGCGGCCGGGCGAACCGGGAGGACGCCCAGGCCTTGATCACCGCCTCCTTGGCCGCCCAGCGCACCGCGTAGTGACGCGCCGGGTCGGTGCTCTTCGACTCGCAGTACCGCCGCTCCCCCGGCCGGAAGCTCGACAGCATCGCGGTGCCGGGACGCTGCAGCTGCTCCGCGAACTCCGAAACCGTCACCAGGTCGAAGCCGATTCCCAGGATGGCCATCAGCGGCAGCCCGGCGTGCCGGCGCGGTAGACGTCGTCGGCGCCGAGCCGCGCTCCGTCCGTCAGCAGCATGTCGGCCTCGAGCTGCCGGGCGGCCTTGGCCGGCACCGCGTCGCCGCCGAAGCGACGGTCCGCGGGACGCTCGTAGAGGTCCGCGCCCCCGCACATCGCCGCGGCGAGCCGGCGCTGACCTGCGACGGTCCGCTCCTGCGCCGAGGCGAGGTAGCCGGCCCGCTCGGCGGCGGGGATCGACTCCACGAACGCCTGCGGGTGGACCACCGCGATCAGTCCGGACACGTGACCGAAGCCGAGGCTGGTGAGCAGGCCCGCCTTGAGCGGGAAGCCGCCGCCGAAGCGCATCGCCTCACGCGGCCACACCAGGTGCTCGAACTCGGCCATCTTCGGGTCGACGCAGTCCAGGCTGCGGTTCGGCGGAACGACGCCCTGACCGAGGACCTGGCACAGACCGATCAGCTGGAAGGCCGCGGCGCCGCCCTTGGCGTGACCGGTCAGCGACTTCTGCGAGACCACGAACAGCGGGGAGCCCTCGCTGCGGCCCAGGGCCGCCGCCAGCCGCTCGTGCAGCTCCGCCTCGTTGGGATCGTTTGCCGCCGTGGAGGTGTCGTGCTTGGAGACCACCGAGATGTCGTCCGCGGTGACGCCGAGCGCGTTCAGCGAGAGCGCCAGCTGCGAGTCCGGACCGCCGCGACCGGCGCCGAGGGCGCCGATTCCGGGGGCCGGGATCGAGGTGTGCACGCCGTCCGCGAACGAACCGGCCCACGCCACCACACCGAGCACCGGCAGGCCCATCTCCAGCGCCAGGTCGCCCCGCGCCAGCAGGATGGTGCCGCCGCCCGCGGACTCGACGAAGCCGCCGCGACGGCGGTCGTTGGCCCGCGAGAACCGACGCTCGTCGATGCCCTTGGCCGTCATGTCCTCGGACTTGGCCGTGGCCGACATGTCGCCGAACCCGATGATGCCCTCGATGCCGAGGTCGTCGAAGCCGCCGGCGACCACCAGCTGCGCCTTGCCGAGCCGGATCTTGTCGACACCCTCCTCGACGGAGACCGCCGCCGTGGCGCACGCCGCGACCGGGTGCACCATCGCGCCGTAGCCGCCGACGTACGACTGGACGACATGCGCCGCAATGACGTTCGGCAGTGCCTCCTGCAGGATGTCGTTCGCGCGGGACTCGCCGAGCAGCGTGTCGATGTAGAGCGAGCGCATCGACGTCATGCCGCCCATGCCGGTGCCCTGCGTGTTCGCCACCGTCGACGGGTGCACCCAGCGCAGCAGCTCCGACGGGGTGAACCCGCCGGTGAGGAACGCGTCCACCGTGGTGACCAGGTTCCACAGGCCGACCCGGTCCACGGATCCGGCCATGTCCGCGGGGATGCCCCACTTGGTGACGTCGAACCCGGTCGGGATCTGTCCGCCCACCGTGCGGGTGAGCTTCGCCTTGCGCGGCACCCGGATCTCGGTGCCGGCCCGGCGGGTGACCTGCCAGTCGCCGCTGTCCGGCACGGCCGCCGCGACGGTGTGCTCGGGGTCGGACTCGACGAACGCCCGCGCCTCCGCCTCGCTGCCGACCACGAACGTCAGGTCGTTGTCGAGGAACACCGAGGTGAGCAGCGGCGCGGTGTTGTCCACCATGGCGCCCTCGTCGACGTAGGTGCGGATGCCGCACCGCTCGACGACGGTGTCGTGGTAGCGCTCGGCGATCTCCGCCTCGGGCACCAGATCACCGGTCTCGGCGTCGTACCAGCCGGCGACCGGGTCGTTCTCCCAGGCGATCAGCCCGGTGTTCCAGGCGAGTTCGAGGACGCCGGCCGCCGAGAGCTGCTCGTCGACCTCCATCTCGAAGCGGGTCCGCGAGGAACCGTAGGGGCCGAGCTCGCCCGCGCCGACGATGACCACCAGGTCGGCCGGGTTGACGTCCAACTCGGGCCAGGTCGGCTCGGGCAGGGCGTCGGCGATGCGCGGCGGGGCCGGCAGTGCGGCGACGGTGCCCGACTCGGACTCCGTTGCCTCGGCTGCATTCTCGGCCGCCGCCTCGGCGTCCGCGGCGGCCTGACGCGACAAGGCCACCAGGTCCAACTGCACGTCGGCGAGCCCACCGGTCAGGTCGGCCTGCAGCGGCGCCTCGGCCGCCCGGACGCGGGCGTCGGCGTCGCAGAGGCCGAGCAGCTGCGCGGCCATCTCGTCGGTGGACCAGGTGCGCACGCCCTTCGCCTCGACGGCGTCGACCATCGGGTCGTTGCCGCCCATCAGCCCGGTGCCGCGCACCCAGCCGATCAGCGCGTGCGCCAACGTCACCCGGTCGGCCCAGCTGCGCTCGGCATGCCAGCGGGTGACCACCGCGTCGAGCGCGGCCTTGGACTCGCCGTAGGCGCCGTCGCCGCCGAACAGTCCCCGGTTCGGGGAGCCGGGCAGCACCACGTGCAGGTGGGTGTCGACGTCACGGTCGTAGCCGATCTTCGACAGTCCGGCGATCAGTCGCTCGACCGACCACAGCAGCACCCGCATCTCCATCTCGGCGCGGGCGCCGGCGTCGGAGAGCTCGCCGCCCACCCGGGGCGCGGCGAACGGGAACAGCAGCGTCGGGGTGACGGCCTCCTTGACCAGCTTCTTGGCACCGCCCGCGGTCTCGGTCTGCTCGTCGCCGATCCAGGAGATCAGGGCGTCGACGTCGGAGTAGGACGCCATGTTCGCGGGCACCACCCACAGGGCGGCACCGGCGCTGGCGTTGGCACGGTACAGCTTCCGGTAGAAGCCGAGCCGCTCGGAGTCCAGGCGCGAGGTGGTCACGAAGACCGTGGCCCCGCCGCGCAGCAGCGTGCCCGCCACCGAGGCGGCGATGGAACCCTTGCTGGCGCCGGTGACGACGGCGATCTGGTCGGCCCACTGCGCCGGCTGGTCGTCGGACGCGACCGCGTCGGCGGCGATCCGGGCGTAGGTCGTCGCCAACTCGGCGCGGCCCTCCGCCTGTGCCCGCTGCTGCCACCAGTTGGCATGGGCGGCAACGGTCTTGCCGGCGCCGACGAAACTCGCCGTCTCCAGCTCCGACGTGTCGGACTCGAGCCACAGCCGGGCCAGGTCCTCACGGGCGGTGGCCCAGCGGTCGTCGATGAGCACCGCGCGGCGCGCGTCGAATGCCGGGGCGACCAGTCGCGGCCAGTCCGAGCCGAGCTCGGCGGAGACCAGGTCCACCAGGTCGGAGTCGGTGTCCGTCGCGACGACGGCCTCCTGGGCCAGGCCGAGCTGCTCGAGCACCAGCCGGGCCGCGGAGGCGAGCACGCCGTTGCGGCCGGTGATGTGCTCGGTGAACTCGCCGAGTGCGGCCGCGTCGACGGTACCGCCGGCGCCGCCGCCGGTGGCCGGCAGCGACACGGCGACGCCGCGACGCGAGGCCACGGACGCAACGGCTGCGTCGATCACCGCGTCCACCGCGGCACCGTCGGACAGCGCGCCGTCGGACAGGCCGCCGAGCGACCCGCCGCGGATGCTGGCACCGTCGCGGGTGCCGAGCGCCACCTCGGCGGTGACGTGCGAGGCCCAGCCGGCGCCGAGCTCCCAGACCTTGGTGACGCGCTCGGCGATGGCCGCCGGACGCTTGCCCGAGGGGCCGAACACCTTGCGCAGGTGGTCGTTCAGGGAATCGGTGAGCACCGGTCCGAACGGCTTGTAGGTGCGGGCAAGCTTGTTGACGGTCACGGCCAGGGCGCCCATGTCGGCGTCCGCCGCGCCGTCGATGGCGCCGAGCGAGAGTTCCGCACCGAGGTCGACGAGCAGCTGGTTGCGGCGCGAGGACACGCCGTCGCACAGCGCCTCGATGGTGTCGGCGGGGCCGACCTGGTCCGGGCGCAGCTTGGTCCACAGCCCGATCAGCACGGCCGTGGCGTCGGACGCCGCGAACGCGATGTCGTCGGGGCGCGGTCCGCCCGACGGGGCCGCCGGGGCCGCGGCCGGTGCGGGGGCGGCCGCCGCGGCGGGCGCCGCCGAGACCGCTTCCGCCACCGGCTCGTCGTCCTCGACCGGGGCCGGGTCGGTGTCGGTGGAGTACACGACGCCGGCCTCGCGCTCGATGTTGAGCACCTCGACCGGGTTGCCGAAGCGGCCGGGCAGCTTGAGCGTCTGCGAGGCCAGGTTCGCCACCGTGGGGACCGCGCCGAGACCGATCTCGACGAACCGCTCGACCCCGAGTCCGCCGTCGGACTCGTCGCCGAAGAGCAGGTCCTGGGTCTCGATCCAGCGCACCGGCGAGGCGAACTGCCACGCGAGGAGCTCGGCGAGCACCACCCGGCACAGATCCGAGGGGCGCGCGGCCCACGCGTCGAAGTCCGCGAGCACCTCCACGAGCGGCTCGGAGGGCACCAGGTCGGCGATCTCCTGGACGAAGTCGCGGCCCAGGTTGAACGGCTTGGGGACCAGGTTCGGGATGTACCGGCCGATCAGGATCGCGGGGTCGATCTCCGCGGGCAGCAGGTTCAGCAGCCGCTCCCGGAAGTCGTCGACGCCGCCGCGCAGCACGGTGGAGTGGAACGGCACGTCGATGCCCGGGATCTGGATGTAGGCCCGCTTGCCGCCGGTCTCGGCGCGCTTGCGGTCGATCTCCAGCTCGAGGGCGTCCAGGCCCGCGACGGTGCCCGCGATGGCGTACTGCGAACCGCGCAGGTTCAGGTTCACGATCTCGAGGAACTCACCGGTATCGGCGGCGACGGACGCCACGAACTCCTCGAGGTCCGCGTCGGCCACGCCGATTTGCGACGGCCGGATCGCGGCGAGGCGGTAGTTGGACCGACCGGCCTCGTCGCGGGGCACCAGGGCGTGCATCGCGGAGCCGCGCTGGAAGACCACCTCGAGGACGGCCTCGAGCGGCAGCACGCCTGCGACCGCGGCGAGCGCGTTGTACTCGCCGACCGAGTGGCCTGCCAGCAGCGAGCCCTCGACGAAGGAACCGGACTCGCGCAGCTCGGCGACCTGGGCGACGCCGAGGACGGCCATCGCGACCTGGGTGAACTGGGTCAGGTGCAGGACACCGTCCGGGTGCTTGTGCTCGACCCCGCGGGCCTTGACCGCAGTCGGGTTGTCCCGGACCACGGCGAGGATCGAGAAGCCGAGGGCCTCGCGGGTGTGCTTGTCGGCGCGGTCCCAGATCTCGCGGGCGGCCTTCGAGCGGGCGCGGGCGTCGAGGCCCATGCCCGGACGCTGGATGCCCTGGCCGGGGAAGGCGTAGACGGTCTTCGGTGCGGCGGTGCGGCCGGAGGCGACCATCACCAGCTCGCCGTCGACGCGGCAGCCGACCTCGATGATCTCGGCGCCGCCGTCGTGGGCGGTCCGGTCCACGCGGACGTCGATCTCGGCACCGGGCCGGACCATGCCGAGGAAGCGCGCGGTCCACGCGGTCAGCCGGCGGGCCGGGACGGTGGCCGCGGGGTCGACCGCGGTGACGACCTGCTGGGCGGCGGCGGAGAGCCACATGCCGTGCACGATCGGGCTGCCGAGGCCGGCGAGCAGCGCGGCGGCGTCGGAGGTGTGGATCGGGTTGTGGTCGCCGGAGACCCGGGCGAACGCGGCCATGTGACGGGGCGCGACGATCGTGGCCTGGCGGCGGCGACGGCGCGGGGTGTCGGTCGCGGCGTCGGTCAGCGAGCCGCCGGCGCGCGCCGGGTCGGCCAGCTCGCCCTTGCCGGTGCGGCCGCGGATCGCGAACCGCTCGACCATGGTCGCGAACGCCGGTGCGGTGGTGCCGTGGTCGCGCATCGCGCCGACCTCGACCCGCACCTCGACGACGCGGCCCATGTCGGTGTCGACGACGGCGCCGCCGACGGCCTTGACGGTGAGCACCGCGGCCTCGGCCGGGATGGCGTCGACCAGGTTCACCGCGTGGTCGAGGTGGACGAGGTCGAGCATGCCCTCGATGGCGTGGATGCCGTCGGTGGTGGTCGCGGCGCCGAGCACGGCGAACACGGCCGGCCAGCAGGCGCCGACGATGACGTCGGGCACGGCACTGGCGCCGGTGCTCAGCGTCGCGGGCAGGCCGGCCGCGGTGACGCCGGCGTGGTCCGCGACGAGGTCGGGGATCCAGGCGACGTTCAGCCGGGCGGTGTCGTCCTTGACCTCGGGCAGGTCCTGACCGGCGGCGACGCCGAGCAGCGCGGACATGGCGGCCTCGGCGTTGGCCTCGGTGACCACGGGGGCGCCGCCGTCACGCGTGGAGGCCGGGACCGTCATCGCGATGGTGACGGCGCGGTCGGCGACCAGCGGCACAGTGAACTCGACGGTCTCGGCGTCGACGGCGCGCAGTGCGGCGCCGGTGGTGGCGTGGGTGGCGGTCGTGCCGTCCACGGTCCAGGCGGCGAGGTCGCCGAGGCGGTGCACCGGGTTGCGGGTCAGGCGCGAGGCCCAGAGCACGTCGGGCGAGGCCAGCACGACGGCGAGCTGGCCCTGGTCCGCGGCGGCCTGGCGACGGCCTGCGACCGCGGTCGGGGTGGCACCGGCGCCGAGCAGCTCGTCGGTGGTGGCGCGCTCGAAGCGGTCCAGCAGCGCGCCGACCGGCTCGTCGACCTCGGTGATGCCTGCGACCGCGACGGTGCCGGGGATGACGCACACCTGGTCGGCGGAGTAGCGCGGGTCGTGGGCCTGCCACAGCGAGTCGGAGCGCCACCAGCGGCGGACGTCCTTGTCGATGACGGGCACGAAGTTCACCGGCTTGCCTGCGGTCTTGCACAGGGCGGTGAAGAACGGGACGTCGGCGGGGTGCAGCACGGTCGCGCCTGCGTCCGGGTAGGCGGCCACGAGGGCGCACAGCGCGGCCTCGGGACGGTCCAGGGTGGCCTCGTCGGCGAACAGGGTCTGGATCGGTCCGCGGTCGTTGCGGTGCAGGCGGGCCTCGGCGCGCTGGAGCATCTGTGCGAAGCGGTCACGCCAGGTGCCGTCGAGCCACACCGGCTCGGTGGCCTCGGCGTACGCCTGCGCCCAGTCGGTGCCGCAGTCGAAGACCTTCGCGGCGTCGATCCCGACGGTCAGCTCCAGGTAGCGGCGCAGCCAGCGCTCGTAGGTCATGGTCGCGACGTCGCCGAAGTACGGCTTCGCGGTGCCGTCGAGGGCGGCGATGATCTCGTCCCGGCGCTCGGCCACGGCGTCGGCGTTGCCGGCGACCTCGTCGAGCAGCCGGCCGGTGCGCGAGGCCGCGTTGTCGATCTCGTGGATGTCCGCGCCGAGCTGGCTGCGGCCCGACGCCATACCGCCGACGGCGGTGCCCGCACCGACCCAGTCGGGGGTGCCCGGGGTGTCGACGAGCAGCTGCTTGACCTCCGGCGAGGTGGTGGCCTCGAGGGTGGCCATCGCGGCGGTGCCGACGAGGATGCCGTCCAGCGGCATCGCGGGGTAACCGGCCGCGACGGACCAGCGGCCGGTGAGGTACTCGGCCGCCCGCTCCGGGGTGCCGATGCCGCCGCCGACGCACAGCACCAGGTTCGGCCGGGCACGCAGCTCGGCGTAGGTGCTCAGCAGCAGGTCGTCGAGGTCCTCCCAGGAGTGGTGGCCGCCGGCCTTGCCGCCCTCGATGTGCACGATCACCGGGTAGTCGGGGACCTCGTTCGCGATGCGGATCACCGAACGGATCTGCGCGACGGTTCCGGGCTTGAACGCGACGTGGCTGATGCCGGCCTCGCCGAGCTCCTCGATCAGCGCGACGGCCTCCTCGAGCTCCGGGATGCCGGCGGTGACGATGACGCCGTCGATCGGGGCGCCGGCGGCGCGGGCGCGCTGCACCAGTCGCTTGCCGCCGAGCTGGAGCTTCCACAGGTAGGGGTCCAGGAACAGCGAGTTGAACTGCACGGCGCGGCCCGGCTCGAGCAGCGTCTGCAGCTCGGCGACGCGGTCGGTGAAGATCTGCTCGGTCACCTGGCCGCCACCGGCCAGCTCGGCCCAGTGGCCGGCGTTGGCGGCCGCGGCGACGATCTTGGCGTCGACGGTGGTCGGGGTCATGCCGGCGAGCAGGATCGGCGAGCGGCCGGTCAACCGGGTGAAGGCGGTCGAGGTGGCGACCTTGCCGTCGGGCAGCGTCACCAGGGTGGGGGCGAACTCGGTCCACGCCTTCGGCACCTCGGGCGCCGCGCCGGGGGTCAACAGGTTGCGCTGGCCGCCGCGGGTGGAGGCCGCGATGATGCCGACGCCGCGGCCGCGCAGCGAGTTGGCGGTCATCCGGGTCAGCAGGTCGCCGGGGCCCAGGTCCAGCACCCAGGAGGCGCCGGCGTCGACCGCGGAGTCCACCTCGACGACCCAGTCGACGGCGTCCGTGAGGCAGGCCCGGGCGAGGCGGGTGGCCAGCTCGGCGTCGAGCCCGCAGCGCGCCGCCCAGGCGCCGACGGTGTCGACGGCATCCGCGAGGCCGGGGTGGTGGAAGCCGATCTCGACGGCCAGGGGCTCGAACACCGGTGAGAACACCGCGCCGCCGCGCTTCTTTGCGTCCCGCTCGGCGGCCTCGTCGGCCGCGATCTGCTCGGCGCGCTGCTGCACCCGGGCGAGCTGGGCGGGCGGGCCGGAGAGCACCACGCGGCGACGGCCGTTGCGGATGGCCATCACGGCGGCGAGCTCGGGGTCCAGTCCCTCCGCGACCTCGTCGACGATGCCCTGCATGCGGGCGGGGTCGACGTCGGAGACGGCGAGCATGGGCGCGCGCTCGGCGCCGCCGAGCAGACCACGACGACGGCCGACCAGGACCGAAGCCGCGCCGATCAGCTGCGCGAGTGCGAGGAGCGAGGAGTTTTCGGTGCCGCCGGTGGCGACGGACTCGGCGGCGAGCAGGCCCTGCGAGTGTCCGATGACGGCGACCGGCGGGGTGGTCGCGGGGTCGAGGCCCTGCAGCCGCAGCGCTTCGAGCGCAGCGAGCTGGGTGAGGAACACGCCGGGCAGCGACACCGACGCGGAGGTGAGGGCGGCGGCGGACGGGCCGGCCGGGGCAACGCCCTCGTCGACGACGTCCTGCTCGAGGATCCAGCCGATCGGGTCGAAGCCCGCGGGACGGACCACCAGCAGGTCCTGCGCGACGGGCGCGAGCTGCGCTGCCGCCTCGTTGACCAGTGCGGTCATGCTGGGCTCGATGCCGTTGTCGCGGATCAGCTCCTCGAGGGGGCTCAGCCAAGCGGCGCCCTGTCCGCCGAAGGCCAGGGCGTAAGGCTCACCGGAGACGATGCGGTCGCGCAGCGGAGACTTGGTGGTGCCGGGACGGGTGGTCGCGAATCGCGACCCGCCGGCGCCGTTTCCCTTGACCACAGGTGTGCTCTCGTCGATCGTCACGCTGGACAGTCCTCTCCTGGTCGGAGCCCACCGCGATCGGAAGCCTCACAGTGCGCGTCGGCGCACGCGGAGGGTTCGTTCGGGGGCTCAAACAGGTTCGCACAGGATCATGAGGAGTTCCTCATGTTTATCCACCTGGACAAGCGTATTACCAGGTAGTAGGCGTGACCGACGTCACAAAGTCGGCTCCGAAGTGACTCGCGAGTAGGAAAGGAACGCGCTGGCTGGGCCGAAAACAGGGTCCCGTCAAACCTGAGGAACTCCTCATGTTGATCGTTATCAACTCGTTATATTTATATTCGTGGCACGGCGCGGGAATCGGCCACCCGAGCCTGTCGCTACCCAGCAGTAGCAGCAAACACGAATGTACGTTCGATCAGTTCGGAGGGGCCATGCGCTACACGGAGCAAGTCCTGCGACAGGCGGTCCGAGACTCCACGGGCATCGCGGGGGGGATACGACACCTCGATGTCGCGATGGCCGGCGGCACCCACGCCCACCTGAGTCGTCGAATCAGGAAGCTCGAAATCGACACCTCCCTTTTCACCGGTCGTGGGCACCAGAGGGGCAAGCCCGCTCCCAATCGACTCACCCCGGAGGACATCCTCGTCCTGCGTCCCAACTGCCACCCCCAGACCGCCAGCCGGGCCGGGGAAGTTCGGGCCCGCCGATCCGACTCCAGTGCGACTCGGGTGCGCCCCGACGCCGCTCACTGAGACGACGCGTCTCGGGACCGCGCCCGTGGCGTATTCTGTTGCCCGCACGCGCGAGTGGCGGAATTGGCAGACGCGCCAGGTTTAGGTCCTGGTGTCCTAGGACGTGGGGGTTCAAGTCCCCCCTCGCGCACGAGGTGCGGTTCCACGAACCGCGACGACGAGGTCACGAATCCGATGGGGTTCGTGACCTCGTTTCGTTTTCGCTCCGGCCCCCTCGTCCGAGGACGGAAGTGGGCGACTACTCGACGCCGAGAATGCGTCCGGTGCCGGCGAGCACGGCATCGGCCGCCGACTGGTCGACGTCGACCGGCCGCGCGAGACCGGGCATCAGTCGCCGGAGGGTCGGCCGCCAGCTCTGGGCTCGGTCGGGAAAGCACGTGCTCAAGAGCTCCACCATCACGGCCGGGGCGATCGACGCCCCAGGTGAGGCGCCGAGCAGACCCGCGATGGATCCGTCCGCGCCGGTGACGACCTCCGTGCCGAAGGTCAGGACACCGACCTTGCGCGGGTGCGGCTTGACCAGTTGCGCCCGCTGGCCCGCGTCGACCAACGACCAGTCGTCGGCCCGGGCAGCGGGGTGGAACCGTCGAAGCTGCCGCAGCTTCCGAGCCCGCGAGGCCAGGAGCTGCCCGACGAGATAGCGCACCAACGCCGAGTTCCGGATGCCGATCGCAACCAGTGGGGCAATGTTGTGAAACCGGATCGTGGTGAACAGATCGGTGAGTCGCCCCCGCGTGAGCAGGCGCGTGCTGAACGTGGCGTACGGACCGAACATCAACGAGCCGCGCCCGTCGATCACCCGCTTGTCGAGGTGCGGCACCGACATCGGCGGGGCACCGACGTCGGCCTGGCTGTAGACCTTCGCCTCATGACGGGACACCAACTCGGGACGGTCGGTGCGCATGAACTGCGCACCGATCGGGAACACGGCAAACCCCCGAACTTCGGGGATGCGGGCCCGCTGGAGCAGTTTGAGGGCGTATCCGCCGGCACCGACGAACACGAACCGTGACCTGATCGCGAACCGGGTTCCGTTGCCCCGTCCCGAGACGGTCCACGAGCCATCCGGATCGCGATGAAGTCGCGTCACCTCGTGACGGGTCCGCACCTCGGCGCCGAGGTCGCCCATGCCTCGAACGAGGTCACGGGTCAGCGCACCGAAATCGACGTCCGTGCCGGCCGCGTAGCGGGTCGCGGCGATCGGCCCGGATTCGTCGCGCCCCTCCATCACCAGGGGCGCCCACCGGCGGATGACCTCGGCGTCCTCGGTGTACTCCATGGCCGAGAAGAGCGGTGACCGTCGCAAAGTCTGGTGCCGCTGCCGCAGGTACGCGACATCTCGGTCGCCGAAGACCACATTGATGTGCGGCGTGGAATTCACGAACGACGCGTTCAGCTCCCCCGCATCGACGAGCGATGCCCAGAACTGCCGGGAGAGCCGGAACTGCCGCCCGATCTCCTCGGCCCGGGACGACTCGGTGGGATCGGGCATGTAGTTCAGTTCGCAAAGTCCAGCGTGGCCGGTCCCGGCGTTGTTCCACGCCGCGCTGCTCTCCTGCGCCAGGTCGTCGAGGCGTTCGAGAACGAGCACCGACCAGCCGGGCTCGAGCCTGGTGAGCAACGCACCGAGCGTCGCCGACATGATGCCACCGCCGACCAGTACGACGTCGTAGTAGGAGCCGAGTTGTGTTGCCCTGCTAGCGGATCGACGGGTATTCACGGTCGCGCACCTGCCTTCGTCTCGTGGGTGCGTCCAGGGTGCGCGCACCAGATCCATCCGTCCAATGAGGCTGTCCGACCATTACCATCCGAATATGGATTGGTTTCTGTCCGACGAAACAGCATCGGTCGTCCCGCTGCTCGCCGCGTTCGACGCCGCGGCCAGAGAGGGACACATCACCCACGCCGCCGACCGGCTGGGAGTGCCACAGTCGTCGGTCAGCCGCCGCATCAAGTCACTCGAACAGGCGCTGGGCGTACCGCTGTTCCAGCAGATGGGGCGGGGCGTCACGCTGACCACCGCAGGGCACGAGCTTCACCAGCGCACCGAGGCGGCGATCCGGGAGCTCGACGATGCGATCACGACCGTGCGCAGCAACGCGGACCCCGACGGCGGCGTCGTCCGGTTCGGCTTCCCCCTCACCCTCGGGCCGGTCAGCGTCCCGTCCCTGCTCGCCGAGTTTCACCGCAGCGCGCCCCGCATCCGCCTGCACCTGGTTCAATCGCACGGCGAGGCGCTCGCGCAGATGGTCCGCGAGGGCCGACTCGATCTCGCGGTGATGATCCCGCCCCCGGCCGACCTCCCCGTCACGGTTCTGGGTAGCCAGCGCCTACTGCTCCACGTGGCGAACACCCACCGGCTCGCGCACCGCGAGCGAGTCGACCTCGACGAGCTCACCGACGAGCACTTCATCGCCAGTCCGCGGACGTACCACGTCCGCAAGGAGCTCGAAAGGCACTGCGCGGACGCCGGATTCGACCCGTACATCGCGTTCGAGATCAGCGAGTTCGAGACGATACGGGCGCTGGTCGCGCGGGGGCTCGGGATCGCACTGCTGCCGCGATCGGAGACCGCGGTCTCCGGGCTGACCACGGTGCGCGTTACCGGCATCGATGATCGGGCAATCGGTCTGGCGATCGGCACCCGCCATCCATCTCCGGCCGTGCACCGATTGCGGACCTACATCACCGCGCGATCGGCCCGACTTCGAGACCCCGGGGACGACGAATGAGCTCGATCGCGCTCCGAGCGAGTGGCACTCACTTCAGCTGCTGCCGGCGCGCCATCTCTGCGATCCAGGTGGGCGCGTACGGCGACGTGCAGTTCGGGGGCGTCGGATAGTCCTCGAGCACCCCGAGCCGCTCGCCTATCCCGATGGCGCGGGCCCGGTACTCGGGATGCTCGATCCCGATCTGCGCCAGGCAGTGGTTCATCGCCCACTGCAGGCGATCCGGGGCGTCGGCCATCTGCGCCTCGATGACGTCGAGCAGCCCCGAGAGGTCGAGGCCCTCGGGCTTCTTCGCCACGAGTTCGGTGGTCAGCGCCCAGCCGGCGCTCGCGACCACCGGATCCGAGTCGGCGGACCAGGCCACGCGCAGCTCCTCGGCGAGCGGGCTCTTCTTCACCACGTAGTTCACGAGCCAGTCGTGCACCTTGGGGGTGCGCGCATCGCGCAGCATGGCGTCCAACTCGTCGCGCTCGAACGCCTTCGGGCGGCAGATCAGGAGCGCGAGCAGTCGCGCGGCGGTGTCGCCGGTCTCCCAGAGCTGGCACGCGAGCTCCTGCTGGGTCTTCAACCGCTTCGCGATCGCGCGCAGCTTGCCGAGGTTCACCCCGTGGTCGTCGCCGTGCCTCTCGTTGACCGCGCGGGACTTCGGGTCCTCGAGCGCGGCCAGCTCGGCCGTCAACTCGGCCGTCAACTCGGCCACCGTCGTCTCGGCCACCTGAGCCTCCTTCGCGCCAGTCCAAGTGTCAGCCTATGCGGGCGGCGGCAGAGGGTTCCCCGACGGTTCGACGGCCGGCGCGACCGCCAGCTGGCCCGTGCGCGCCGATCCCGGCGGAAGCCGCGGGCTCGACGACTAGTTCACCCGTGACCACGCACGCAACATCGGTGTCGAAGATCATGGACCGAACGAGGTCACGACCCCACCGGGGGGGTCGCAACCTCGTCCTCACAGGTCTGTATGAGGGCAGCTGTACCCCTCCCGCGTTCACCGCTCCCCGATCACGGGAGAAATGCCGGGTCCTACGCGTGGCCGACTCGGGGACGAGCCACGTCCAGGAACAAGGCGACCACCTGACTCGCACCGTTCGGTGCCGTCACCATGTCGGTGGCACGCACCAGATGAAGGAACGCGTTCATCAAGAATTGAGGGTCCCCGACGAGCTCGCCTTCGACGACAGCGTCGGCGAAGAGTGCGACGACAGGGTCGAGGACTCCGCCCACGTAGAGCTGTGAAATGTGGCCCTTGATCGCCCGAACGGGCGGTTACCAGGGAGACCTCTAGGCCGATGTCCCGGCAACCGCCCGTTCGCGGTGCTTCGATTCGACAGATCACCGAAAGCGCGCGCGATGAGTTTCTCGGACGCGGGGAGTCTCAACCTGTGCATCCATCGTCGAGAGGGCAGGAGACCCGAGTGACACAGCTACTGCGAGTCCAGAACTTCAATGTCTCGAGTGACGGAATCGGTGCGGGCGAGCACCAGAGCCTCGAGAGCCCGTTCGGCCTCGACCCCGGCGAGATGTTCGCCTGGGCCGGCGCGACCGCCAGCTGGCCGATGCGCACCGATCCCGGCGGAAGCCGCGGGCTCGACGACTACTTCACCCGTGACTACGCACGCAACATCGGTGCCGAGATCATGGGCCGCAACAAGTTCGGGCCCCACCGTGGGCCCTGGAACGACCTCGAATGGCAGGGCTGGTGGGGGGACGAGCCCCCGTTCCGCACCCCGGTGTTCGTCATGACCCACCACCAGCGCCCCTCCATCACCCTTTCGGACACCACGTTCCACTTCGTCGACGGCGACCCCGCCGGCGTCCTCGAGCAGGCGCGCGAGGCGGCCGAGGGCAAGGACGTCCGACTCGGCGGCGGGGTCACGACCGTCCGGGAGTTCCTCGACGCCGACCTCGTCGACACCATGCACGTGGCGGTCTCGCCCGTGAAGCTCGGCTCCGGGCTGCGACTCTGGGAGTCACCCGACGAGCTGCTCGACCGATTCCACCTCGAGGTCGTACCGAGCCCGAGCGGAGTCGCCCACCACCTGTTCTGGCGACGGTGACCGGTTCGGCAAGTCCAAGGACGAGGCCGCCCCCGGGGTCGCGACGCTGACTGTCCATCTCGGCGGGCATGGCGTTGGTCACCCGGGCGCTGCCCGACCCGCGGACGGCGGCGAAGGACCTCCGCGTCGTCAGCATCACCGACGCACCGGCGTCGGCCATCGCACCACCGTTCCTCGCGACCGGCCCCAACTGGAACCACCCGCCGCTGTTCGCCGTCGCCGCACTGTCTGTGCTGGTCGGAGCGGTACTCGTGATCCGGATCAAGGGAGTGACCTGACCGGGTCCGGCCTAGCGCCCCGGTGGCCCGGTCCGACGGCCCGCGCGCGGCACGGTCCGACGCGGTGCCCTCGAGGCGGCCGAACGGCCCGCACGGGTCGTCGGGCGTCGTGCCGGCCACTCGGTCGGCTCGGGTACCGTCGAGGCATGGCAAGTTCACCTTCCCGGCGCCGACCAGCACTGATCCTGTTCGTCGTCATCGCGACAGGAGCCTGCCTGGCGTTGGGATGGTGGCAGTGGATGCGGTTCGAGGAGGCCGGCGGCACCGGCCAGAACCTCGGTTACGCCTTCCAGTGGCCGCTGTTCGCGGGTTTCGTCGTCTACGCGTACCGCAAGTTCGTCCAGCTCGAGGACCACGACGCCCCGATCGAGGCCGCGGACGCCGGCCCCCGGGAGATCCCCGCCGACGTGCTGCCCACCCGCGCCTCGCTCAGCGTCGCGGCCAGCGTGGGCACAAATGCCGACGACCCCGAGGTCGAGGCCATGGCGGCGTACAACAACTACCTCGCGCAGATCCGCGCCGAGGGCGATAGGAGCACCAAGTGAGCACGGCCCCCGAAGAGACCGCTACCGCCACCGTCGCACCGGCCCGCACCGAGGCCGACGTCAAGCGGGTCGCCGGCGCCCTGACCCGCTACCGGGTCCTGGCGTGGATCACCGGCATCTGGCTGCTCGTGCTGACCGCCGAGATCGTCTACAAGTACGTGCTGCTCGACGACAAGGCCGACGCCCCGGCCTGGCTGTTCTACGTGGGCCAGGTGCACGGCCTGTTCTACATGCTCTACCTGGTCTTCACGGTCGACCTGGCGATCAAGGCCCGCTGGAAGGCCGGCACCACCGTCGCGACCGCGCTGGCCGGCACCGTCCCGTTCCTGTCGTTCGTCTTCGAGCACCGGCGCACCCAGCAGGTGCGCAGCGAGTTCGGACTCTGACACCCGCACCGACGACGGCCGCCCGAGGATCTCGGGCGGCCGTCGTCGTTCCGGTACCGGTCTACGCCTGGGCGAGCTCGGCCAACGCCGCGAGGTCCGGCACCAGCTGCGCCAGCGCCCGACCGCGGTGCGAGGCCGCGTCCTTCTCCTCCGGGGTGAGCTGGGCCGCGCTGCGCCCCTCCCCCGCCGGCACGAACACCGGGTCGTAGCCGAAGCCGCCGTCGCCGCGCGGCTCGCGGGCGATCGCGCCGGGCCACGTCCCGCGCACGACGCGCTCCACCCCGCCGGGCGTCACCAGCGCGCACGCCGAGACGAAGGCCGCGCCCCGACGCTCGTCCGGGGTGTCCAGCAGCTGCGCCAGCACCAGCGCGGTGTTCGCGCCGTCGTCGCCGTGCACGCCCGACCACCTCGCGGACAGCACCCCCGGCATGCCGTTGAGTGCGTCCACCTCGAGGCCCGAATCGTCTGCGACGCAGGGCATCCCGGTCGCAGCGACCGCGTCGCGCGCCTTCGCCAGGGCGTTCTCCTCGAAGGTGGCGCCGGTCTCGGGCGCCTCCGGGAAGTCCGGCACCTCGTCCAGGCCGACCAACTCGATGCCGCTCACCCCGGCGGTCTCGAGCACCCGCCGCAGCTCGCGCAGCTTCTTGGCGTTGCGGCTGGCGACCAGCAGCCGGACCGCCTCAGGCACCGAACTTCTTCTTCGCCGACTCGGGGTTCTTCGGCTCGGGCAGCTCGCCCGGGTACGGCATCTCCAGCGCCTGCCGCTGCAGCTCGAACAGCTGCTCGCAGCCCGCCAGTGCGGAGTCCAGCATCTTGTCCAGGGTGGTGCGCGGGAAGGTCGCGCCCTCCCCGGTGCCCTGCACCTCGACCAGGGTGCCGGTGTCGGTGGCGACGATGTTCATGTCGACCTCGGCGCGGGAGTCCTCCTCGTACGGCAGGTCCAGCCGGACCCGGCCGTCGACGACGCCGACGCTGACGGCCGCGATGCCGCAGGAGATCGGCTGCGGATCGGTCAGCAGGTCCGCGGCCCGCAGGTAGGTGACGGCGTCGACGAGCGCGACGTACGCGCCGGTGATGGCCGCGGTGCGGGTGCCGCCGTCGGCCTGCAGCACGTCGCAGTCGATGGCGATGGTGTTCTCACCGATCGCCGCGAGGTCGATGCAGGCCCGCAACGAACGCCCGACGAGCCGGCTGATCTCCTGGGTGCGCCCGCCGACCTTGCCCTTGACGGACTCGCGGCCGCTGCGGGTGTGGGTGGCGGCGGGGAGCATCGCGTACTCCGCGGTGAGCCAGCCCAGGCCGGACCCCTTGCGCCAGCGCGGCACGCCCTCCTCGACGCTCGCCGTGCACATCACCCGGGTGTTGCCGAACTCGACCAGCACCGATCCCGCCGGGTGGCCGGTGAAGCCTCGGGTGATCCTTACCTCGCGGAGTTCGTCGTCCGCCCTGCCGTCCAGTCGTCTACTCACGACGTGAAGCCTAATCGGTGCGACCGGTCAGATGGCGAAGACATCCCCCGGGGACACCGCGTGCACCGGGCCGGAGTACTCCGCCTTCGCCTCGGCGATGACGTCCTCGCGGGAGGTCCACGGCGGGATGTGGGTGAGCAGCAGCTCGCCCACCCCGGCCCGCGTGGCGACCTGTCCCGCCTCGGTCCCGGACAGGTGGATGCCCTCGGGTCGGTCGGGGCTGTGGGTCCAGGACGCCTCGCACAGGAACACGTCCGCGCCACGGGCGAGGTCGACGACCTCGTCGCACATGCCGGTGTCGCCGGAGTACGCCAGCGTGCGGCCGTCGGGGTCGGTGAACCGGAGCCCGTAGGCCTCCGGCGGGTGGAACACCCGGTGGGCCTCGACGGTCAACGCGCCGAACTCCACCGAACGCTGGTCCTCGAGGAGCCTGAGGTCGATGGTGTCCGAGATGTCGTCGAGTTCGCCTGCGAGTTCCGCGGACGCCACGCCGATCCGGCGTTCGGTACCTGTGGGGCCGTACATGAGCGCGCGGCCGGCGGGCTTGTTCGGGTGGTACCGCCGCCACACCAGCAGCCCGGGCAGGTCCAGGCAGTGGTCCGCGTGCAGGTGGGTCAGGAAGACCGACACCTCGCCGGGATCGGCGTACCGCTGCAGCGCGCCCAGCACGCCGGGGCCGAAGTCGATGACGGCGGGCGGTGTACCGGGTGCGGTCAACAGGTAGCCCGACGCGGGCGAGTCCGGGCCCGCGACGCTGCCCGAACAACCCAGGACGGTGATGCGCATGCTGCCATGCTGCCACGAACGGTCGGACGCTTGAACACTTCCCACGCCTTTCGAGACGAATACACCCGCTGCCATGCAGTGCGCCCACCGTCACACCCAGGCCGGCCGGCACTTCGACGCCGTCAGGAAGTGACGGCCCGGGCCGCGCGCGCCTTGCGGACGTCGGACGCGAGCACCCAGGCGGCCAGGACGCCACCGACCGCGCCGAACAGGTGCCCCTGCCAGGACATGCCGCTGGTCCCCGGGAACACGCCCCAGAGCAGCCCGCCGTAGACGATCAGCACCACCACGCCGAGGGCCAACTGCGCGAAACTCCTGGTGAAGAATCCGCGGGCGATCAGATAGGCGAGCCAGCCGAAGACCAGCACCGATGCTCCGAGGTGGACGGAGTACGTGCTGCCGAACAGCCACTGCCCGAGGCCGCCGACGACCCAGATGATGCCGGTCGCGGCCAGGCCCCGGCCGATGCCGGAGAGCATCACCAGGAATCCGAGCACCAGCAGCGGGATGGTGTTGGCGACGAGGTGCCCCCAGCCGGCGTGCAGCACCGGCGCGAACACGATGCCCCAGAGACCGTCGAGGGTGCGTGGTTCGACGCCGCCGTTGTCGAGGCGGCCGCGCAGCAGCATGTCGATGAACTCGAGCAGGTAGAGCCCGACCACGAACCCGCCGACGACCATCGCGGCCTGCTGCCAGGGCGGGCGTTCGGTGGTCGCGGGCACTCCCGGCCGGCCTGACCCCGGTGGTCGTCCCGAAGCCGTCCCGAACTGTTCCATGGGGTTGGTCATCTTTCGACTCAACCACTCTCCGGGCTCACCCGCACCCAACCGGGCTGGGCCTCGGCCGGGTTGTCGACGTCGCCTAGGTGTCGAAGGCGGAGGGGAACAGTTCCCGATAGGTCGGGATCCCCGCGACCGGGGTCGCGGTGAGGATCGCGTCGACGATGGCCCGGGCCACCACATCCGCGGCGGCCTCGCACACCGCGGCCAGCACCGGCAGGTCCGCGGGGAATGCGTCCGGCACCGGCGGGGCGGTGCCGGGGGGCGGGCCCGCGTGGGTTCCGGTGGCGAGGGCGAACAGGGTGTCGCCGTCGAGCGGCGAGTGCGCCGGACGGATCGCCCTGGCCATCCCGTCGTGCCCGGCGACCGCGACCCGACGGCACCCCGCCTTGTCCAGCGCCGCGTCGGTCGCGACCACCCCGATGGTGGTGTTGAGCACCGTGCCCTTCTGCCCGAGCGCGAGCGCCGCGGCCAGTTCGGCACGGTCCGGCACCCGCATCCGTCGCTGCGCCAGCTCCGCCACGCCCACACCCCAGGGCAGGCCGGAGGCCGGATCGAAAACGGCACCGACGGGGTTCGCGACCACCAGGGCCGCGACGGTGACACCCTCGGCGGGGCCGGGGCCGAGCACCAGGCTGGCGGTGCCGACGCCGCCCTTGATGGTCCCGGCCCGCGCGCCGACGCCCGCACCCACCGATCCCCGCTCGACCCGCGCCGAGGCGGAATCGGCGGCCAGGAACCCGTGGTCCGCGGTGGGCCGCACCGCCCAGTCCCCCACCGGCAGGTCGAAGATGACCGCGCCCGGAACGATCGGCACCACGTGCCCGTCGGCGTCCATCGGGATTCCGCGGCCGTGCTCCTCGAGCCAGCGCATCACGCCGTCGCCTGCCGCGAGCCCGTACGCGCTGCCGCCGGTGAGCAGCACCGCGTCCACCCGCTGCACACTGTGGCTGGGATCGAGCAGGTCGGTCTCGCGGGTACCCGGACCGCCGCCGCGCACGTCCACCGATGCTGTGCCGCCGCCGGTCGGCGTCAGCACCACCGTGCACCCGGCGGCCCGGCCCGAACCCAGCGCAGCGTCCTCGTCGAGTTCGTGGTGGTGACCCACCAGCACCCCGGCGACGTCCGTCAGCGAGTCGGTCTGCCCCGGGATCACGGCACCAGCACCTGCACCAACGAGTCCTGGATCCAGGTGAGCCAGTGGTAGACGTCGAGATGCGGCGCCCGCGGGTCGTCGGGGTCCAGTTCGTCGGGGGTGTCCGCGTCGATCTTCAGCGTCGCGCCCAGCACCAACCGGACGTCGTTGAGTCCGGACAGCCAGGCATCGGCCTGCTCGGGGGTCAGCACCACCTTGCCGCCCTCGGCCGGCACCGTCTGCAGGATCACCGAACCCGCCGCGAGCTTCGCGTCGATGATCTCCGGCTCGTGCAGGCTGCGCAGCGCGCCGTTGACGTTCGCGCCCGGGGTGGCCCGTTCACCGCCGGCGGCGTCGGGCTTGAGGAAGTCCGGGAGCAGCCGGGCGAGCGCGTCGTCCGTCGGCGCGGTCGAGTTCCCGGTCCGCAGGCCGGTGAGCTCGGCCAGGTCGTCCTGCGGCGCGGAGGCGGCCCGGTCCTGCAGCAGCGAGAGCACCGAGGTCACCAGCGACCGGAGCACCGACGCCTCCCGTGCGTCCAACTCGGATCGAATCCTTACGCCGCTCAGCGAATTCTTCCGACTCCATGTGCGCACGATGAGTACCTGCAGGTCCTTTCAGGTTTTCTTCGGTCTCCGCGGTGGGAGATCCGCGTCAGCTGTCCCGCTGCATGGTCGCCCACAGCCCGGCGGCGTGCAGTCGCTGCACGTCGTGTTCCATCTTGTCGCGGGACCCGGAGGAGACCACGGCCTTGCCCTCCTTGTGGACCTGCATCATCAGGTCGGTGGCCTTCGCCTTGCTGTAGCCGAACAGCTTCTGGAAGATGAAGGTCACGTAGTGCATGAGGTTCACCGGGTCGTCCCACACCAGCGTCACCCATGGCCGGTCCTGCGCCTCGTCCTCGTCAGTAACTTCCGCCTCCGCGGGTAGGACCTGCGGGGCTGCTGCGGGAATCCGCGCTGTCGGGGTCATCGTGGGGCCTGGAGCCATACAGCCAGCCTACGACGTGATCGGGACAGAATGAACATCGTCGGACAAAACGCCGAGTGGCCGACGGCTCCCGCGGCAATCGTCTGGCTAGGGTGACCCGGTGACCACGTATCCAGGTTCCGACACCGCCGCATCCGACGCTCCCGACCGCTCAGCGCAGTGGTCCCAGCCGGGTACCAGCACGGCCCTGCTCACCGATCAGTACGAGCTGACCATGCTCTCGGCCGCACTGACCGACGGATCCGCGCACCGCAACTGCAGCTTCGAGGTGTTCGCCCGCCGGCTTCCCGACGGCCGCCGCTACGGCGTGGTCGGCGGCGTCGGCCGGCTGCTCGACGCGCTGGACCGGTTCCGGTTCGGCGAACCGGAGCTGGCCGTGGTGGCGAAGTTCCTCGACGAGCGCACCGTCGACTGGCTGCGCGAGTTCCGGTTCACCGGCGACATCGACGGCTACCGCGAGGGCGAGCTGTACTTCCCCGGTTCGCCAATCCTGTCGGTCCGCGGCACCTTCGGCGAGTGCGTCGTGCTCGAGACCCTGATCCTGTCGGTCCTCAACCACGACAGCGCGATCCTGTCGGCGGCGACCCGGATGGTCAGCGCCGCCGCAGGCCGCACGATGATCGAGATGGGCTCGCGCCGCGCCCACGAGGAGTCCGCTGTCGCGTGTTCGCGGGCGGCCTACCTGGCCGGGTTCACCGCCACCTCGAACCTCGAGGCCGTGCGCCGGTACGAGCTTCCGGGCGCAGGCACCAGCGCGCACTCGTTCACCCTGCTGCACACCACCGAGGCCGGACCCGACGAGGCCGCGGCCTTCCGCGCGCAGGTCGAGGCACTGGGCGTGGGCACCACCCTGCTCGTCGACACCTACGACATCACCGAGGGCGTCAAGACCGCCGTCGCCGTCGCCGGCCCCGAGCTCGGCGGCGTCCGGATCGACTCCGGCGACCTGGGCGTGTGGGCCCGTCAGGTGCGCACGCAGCTCGACGACCTGGGCGCGGCGAACACCAGGATCGTGGTCTCCGGCGACCTCGACGAGTACGCGATCGCGGCACTGCGGGCCGAGCCGGTGGACACCTACGGTGTGGGCACCTCGCTGGTGACCGGCTCCGGCGCGCCCACCGCGGGCATGGTCTACAAGCTCGTCGAGGTCGACGGCCTGCCGGTGGCCAAGCGGAGCAGCCACAAGGAGTCCCGCGGCGGCACCAAGTGCGCCGTCCGGCTGACGAAGCCCACCGGGACGATCGTCGAGGAGGTCGTCTACCCGGCCGACGGCGAGCGGCCCGACCCCGGCGATCTGGCCTGCCGGGACCTGATGGTCCCGATGTACCGCGGCGGCGTTCGGGAGCCGGGCCTGCCGACCCTCGCGGAGGGCCGTGACCTCGTGGCCCGCGGCCTGGTCAGCCTGCCGTGGGAGGGGCTCAAGCTCTCCCGCGGCGAGGCCGCCGTCCCGACCCGCTTCGTCGGCTAGGGCGGCCACATCACAGGGAGAATGAGCACGTGAGCAAGACATCGGGCGGGCGGGCGCTGGTCGTCGTCGACGTACAGAACGACTTCTGCGAGGGCGGCTCCTTGGCCGTGGCCGGCGGCGCCGCGGTGGCGCGGGCCGTCGGCGACTACCTCGCGTCCGCGCCCGACCGCTACGACGCCGTGGTCGCGACCGCGGACCGGCACGTGGACCCGGGCGCCCACTTCTCCGACCACCCGGACTACGTGGACACCTGGCCGCCACACTGCCGGGCCGGCACACCGGGCGCGCAGTTCCACCCCGACCTGGACCTGCGGAGCGTGCAGGAGGTGTTCGCCAAGGGCGCGTACGCCGCCGCCTACTCCGGCTTCGAGGGATCGTCCGAGACCGGCGAAACGCTGGCCGGGTGGCTGCGCGAGCGTGGTGTCGGGGCTGTGGACGTGGTCGGCATCGCGACCGACCACTGCGTGCTGGCGACCGCGCTGGACGCACGACGCGAGGGCTTCGAGACCACCGTGCTGCTGGCGTACACGGCCGCGGTCTCCCCCGACACCCTCGGCGCCGCCCTCGAGCGACTGCGCGCGGCCGGGGTCCGCCTCGTCGGCGAGCTCGCTGCCCCGGCGTGACGGTGCGGGCGGTGTCGGCACCGGCCGGTAGCCTTGCCCGGTGCCCGAACTCCCCACCGTCCCCGAACTGCTGTCCGAGGCGGTGCACGCGCTCGGCGGCGCCGAGCGGCGCAACCAGCTGACCATGGCGTCGGCCGTCGCCCACGCCATCGACACCGGCGAACACCTGGCCGTGCAGGCCGGCACCGGCACCGGCAAGTCGCTGGCCTACCTGGTACCGAGCGTGCGGCACGCCGTCGAGTCGGGCCGCACCGTGGTGATCTCCACCGCCACCATCGCGCTGCAACGCCAGCTCGTCGACCGCGACCTGCCGCGGCTGGCCGACGCACTGACCAAGACGCTGGGACGCCGACCCCAGTTCGCGATCCTCAAGGGCCGCGGCAACTACCTGTGCCTGAACAAGATCCACACCGGCGCCTCGGAGGAACCGGAGAACGCCGAGCTGTTCGACGCCTTCGCCATCTCCCGGCTCGGCCGTGAGGTCAAGCGGCTGACCGAGTGGTCCTCCGACACCGAGACCGGTGACCGGGACGAGCTGGTGCCCGGCGTCGGAGACCAGGCCTGGCGCCAGGTCAGCGTCACCGCCCGCGAGTGCCTCGGCAAGGCCCGCTGCCCCGTCGGCGAGGACTGCTTCGCGGAGATCGCGCGGGCCGAGGCCGCGGCGGTGGACGTGGTGGTGACCAACCACGCCCTGCTCGCGATCGACGCGATCACCGGCATCGCGGTGCTGCCCGAGCACGACGTGGTGGTCATCGACGAGGCACACGAACTGGTGGACCGCGTCACCAGCGTGGCCACCGCCGAGCTGGCCCCGACCACGATCACGGCCGCAGCCCGGCGCTGCGTCAAGCTGGTCGAGGAGCAGGACGTGGACCGGATGGAGGCGGCCTCGGAGGGCTGGGCGTCGATGCTCGACGAGTGCCGCGCCGGACGGTGGGAACGACTGCCCGACGGCGCCGGCGCCGCGCTGGCCGCGGTCCGCGACGCCGCCTGGTCGGTGCGTACCGCGATCGGTCCGATCAAGCCGGGGATGAACACCAGCGACCCCGAGGCCGCCGCGGCCCGCACGGCCGCCCTGGCCGCCGTCGACGAGGTGCACGACAGCGCCGTCCGGGTGCTCACCGCGTTCGACGAGCCGGACCCCGCCAAGCACCGCGACGTGGTGTGGCTGGCCGAGGAGGAACGCCGCGGCAAGCTGGTCCGGATGGCGCCGCTGTCCGTCGGCGGGCTGCTGCGGGCCAAGCTGTTCGCCGAGTCGACCGTGGTGCTGACGTCCGCGACGCTGACCGTGGGCGGGTCCTTCGACGGGTTGGCGGTGAACTGGGGCCTGCCTGCCGAGTCCGGGGTCCGCAGCGACCCCGCGATGGCCACCGGCACCGAGGCCCCGTCCGACGGCGCGACGATCAAGTGGAACTCGCTCGACGTCGGCTCCCCCTTCGACCATGCGAAGGCCGGAATCCTCTACGTCGCAAAGCATCTGCCCCCGCCGGGCCGCGACGGCCTGGCGCAGAGCTACCTCGACGAGATCGCCGAGCTGGTCACCGCCGCCGGCGGACGCACCCTCGGGCTGTTCTCCTCGATGCGCGCGGCCAAGGCCGCCGCCGAGGCGATGCGCGAGCGCCTCGACACCCCGGTGCTGTGCCAGGGCGAGGACGCGACGGGCCAGCTGGTGCGCAAGTTCGCCGCGGACGAGGCCACCTCGCTGTTCGGCACCCTCTCGTTGTGGCAGGGGGTGGACGTCCCGGGTCCGTCGCTCTCGCTGGTGATCCTGGACCGGATCCCGTTCCCGCGTCCCGACGACCCGCTGCTGGTGGCCCGCCAGCGCGCCGTCGAGTCGCACGGCGGCAACGGCTTCATGGCCGTCGCCGCCAACCACGCCGCGCTGCTGCTCGCGCAGGGCGTCGGCAGGCTGCTGCGCAGCGTCGACGACCGCGGCGTGGTCGCGATCCTCGACTCCCGGCTGGCGACCGCCCGCTACGGCGGCTACCTGCGGGCCTCGCTGCCGCCGTTCTGGGAGACCTCGGACCCGCAGGTCGTGCGCAAGGCGCTCACCCGGCTCGCCGAGCAGTAGCTCGCGCCCAGCGTCTCACCGGCGAGGCCCTCGCGGTCGAACGGGAGTCCACGGCTCACCACCGAGCCGTGGACTCCCGTTCAGCGCAGGACTACTGGGACGAACCGAAGAGGCTGTCGAGGCTGCCCGTGCCGCCGTTGCCGGGGTCGGTCGCGCCGGGCACCGTCAGCGTCTGAGGGGCCGCCGCCGAACTGGTGAAGCCGGTCGATCCGGTGAACTCCGCCGTGACGTTGAATGTGCCGGAATTGACGAAGGTCGTCGACAGCGTCGCGACACCGTCGACCACGGCGACCGGCCCGCCGATCAGCGCGTCACCGATCTTGAACTGAACCGTGCCCTTGGCGTTTGCCGGGTCGACCGTCGCCTTCAGGACGACCGGGACGTTCTTCTCGGCCGTGCCGACCGCGGCCAGCGTGGTGGTCGTGTCCACGTCCGCCGGGGCGGGCGTGGTGACGCTCACCGGGAACGCCGGCGAGACCGAGGGCGTGAATCCCGTGGTGCCGCTGAACTTCGCGACCACCTTGTGCGTGCCGGCCGTGGTGAAGGTGTACGGCGCGACCGCGATGCCGTCGGTGCCGACCATGCCGGGAACCGGGGCACCGTCGTCGACGACGAAGTTGACCGTTCCGCCACTGCCGGCGGGACCGACCTTCGCGGTGAGGTTGACGTCCTGGCCGACCTTCGCGTTGGCCGGGGCGGTCACTGTGGTGCTGGTGGCCACGTCCGGCGGTGCGTCCGTGGTCACCTTGACGACCTTGACCGCCGAGGTCGACGCCAGGAAGCCGGTGGTGCCGGAGAACTCGGCGGTGATCGAGTGGTCGCCGTCGGTGGTGAAGGTCTGGGTGATGCTCGCGCTCCCGCCCGTCACCGCAACCGGGTTGCCGAGCGGTGCGTCGCCGTCCTTGAACAGCACCGTGCCCCCGCCGACGCCGGGCACAACGTTCGCGGTCAACGTGACAGGGGTGCCGTTCTTGGCCGCGGCGGGTCCCACGACGTTGGTCGTGGTGGCCTTGTCGGCCGCCGTGATCGCGATCGAGGCCAGCGGCCCGGCACCGTTGTTCAGGGGAGCATTCCCGTCCGCCGCGTCACGCGGACTGCACTTCGTGGGCGCCCAGACCGTGCCGACGAAAGGCGCGGACGCCTTGGGCACGAACGTCAGGAAGTTCTTGTCGTCGTTCCACTTTCCCGCGTTGCCGCCGGTGCGGATCTTCATGTCGATGGTGCCGGAGTCGGCGGCCTTGAGGCGGGCCTTGACCTTCGGCAGCTGGAACTGGGTGTATCCGTCGGCATTCGCCGAGCCGTCGACGTTCTTGCCCGTCTTGGCGACGACGATGCCGCCCTCGCTGCTCGCGCTCGACGTCGGGCTGTTGCCGATCACCTGATTGTTGCCGGACAGGCGAAGGATGGTGCCGGCGGCGTCGACCGCTCCGTTCTCGTTGACGCGCAGGATGTTCGGGGCGACACCACTGAGACCGACCGAGGTCCCCGGCACGATGTCCGCGCCGAGGTAGGTGGCGTTGGCGGGGAGGTCGACGTCGACCTTGATGCGGGAGATGTTCGAGATGGTCGCGATCGAGGCCGAGCCCGGGAAGCTGATGGTGCCGGGCTGGAAGGTGACCTCGAACTCCTCGCCGGCGTTGACCTTGGCGGGCGCGTCGACGACCACGGAGCCCGGCTGGGACTGCGCCTCGGGGCCGGCCAGTGAGGTGGACGGCGTTGCCAGGCAGGCGGTACCGAACGTGGTGGTGACGGGGGCGGCCTGGGCAGGCACACCGCCGAGCAGGGTCACGCCGACGACGGCGCCGATGCCAATCGGGGCCGCCAACCGGCGGGTCTTCTTGTTCTGCATGAATTCTCCTGTGCTGAAAGTAAGTACGGGATCCGAACCGGACCCGAGGCGTGGGGAGCACGCCCCGGGTCCGGTGGGGCGGGACCGGCTACTTGCCGAAGAGACTGCTGAGCGAACCTGTGCCGAGGCTGCCGGTTCCGCCGCCGGGGTTACCGGCAGCGGTCACGTTCAGCACCGACGGGCCGGAGACGGAGTCCTTGAACTCGTTGCCGCCGACGAAGTCCGCGGTGACGCCGTAGGTTCCGGCCGTCTCGAAGATGTGGGTCGCGGTGGCGACGCCGTCGACGACCGCAACCGGGGTGCCGATCGCGGTGGTGCCGACCTTGAACTGCACGGTGCCGTTGGCGCCGGTCGGGGCGACGGTGGCCTTGAAGGTCATGGCTTGTCCGACGACGGAACTGCCGGTGACCGCCAGTGCGGTGGTTGTGGCCGGCCGGGTGTCCGGCGCCTTGACGGTCACGTCGAACGCGACCGAAGTGGATCCGGTGAAGCCCGCAGTGCCCGCGAACTCGGCGACGACCTTCGCGGTGCCGGCGGTGGTGAAGGTGTGCGGGAGGATCGCGACGCCGTCACCGGTGCCGACTGGCGCGGTACCGACCTCGACACCGTCGACACGGAACGTCACGTCACCACCGGTCGGGATCGGACCGACGGTGGCGGACAGGTTCACCGGCGTGCCGACGGTCGCGCTGACCGGTTCGAGCACCGTGGTGGTTGTGCCCCAGTCGGCGTCCTTGACGATCAACTGGGCGGCCGCGGAGGCGGAGCCGTGGTAGCCGGGAGCGCCTGCGAAGACCGCGGTGAAGGTGTGGTTGCCCGCCTCGTCGAACTTGCGGGTGAGGGTGGCGGTGCCGTTCACGACGTCGACCGGGTCGCCGACGTTGGCGTCGCCGTCCTTGAACTGGACCTGGCCCGCTGCGCCGACCGGGGTCACCGTGGCGACGAGGTCGACGTTGTCGCCCACCACCGCGGTCGGCTGGATCTGCAGCGCGGTGGTGGTGTCGGCGCTGACGTCGACGGCCATGGCGCCGGACACCGAGTCCGTGAAGCCCGCACCCGCGGTGAAGACGGCGGAGATGCTGCGCGCACCGACGGTGTCGAAGGTGTGCGCGAGGGTCGCGCTGCCGCCGGCCACGTCGACCGGGGCGCCGATGTTCGCGTCGCCGTCCTTGAACTGGACCTTGCCCACCGCTCCGGCGGGGCCGACGGTGGCCGTCAGATCCACCGGCACACCGGGCTTGGCGGTCGACGGGACCTGAAGGTCGATGCTGGTGACCACGGCCGGGGTGAAGACGTCGGTGCTCGAGAGCGTGCCCCGCCCGTCTCCGGTGGCGACGCAGTAGGCGGCGGCGTTGATCCACCGCGACTCGCCGAAGCTCATGCTGGTGTTCTGGTTGAAGTCGGGGCTCGCTGCACCCGCCCGCAGGCTCGTCGTGACCTTCGAGTTCTCGGCCGAACCGGCCTTCAGCGTCAGTTCGACCGCGGGCAGCCGGAAGTCGGTGTTCGCCTTGACCTGCAGCCCCTCCTTCGGCTTGTTGTCGCTGGCACTCGGGCCGTCGTTGATCGTCTTGTTGCTGGTGCCGGTGATGCGCAGGAATTCGCCGGCGGCGTTCTGCTTGCCGTCGGTGCCCACCCGGAACACCGCCGGAGCCTCACCGACGAGGTTGAGCGAGGTGCCGCCGACGAGGGCGTACGACACGAGCTCGGCACCCTGCGGGACGGCGATGTCGTACTTGAGGCGGCCGGTGTCGGAGTCCGAGGACCGCATCTGGCCCGGGTGCAGCTTCACGGTGAACTGTTCGCCGGGCCGGACTGCGTCGGGCGCGGTGACCTCGACGTTGTCCGAGACCGTGTGGTCCCAGTTCGTGGCGCCGTCGACGCGGCACTGGTGCTGGAACGAGACGGTGCTGGTGACCGGCGCCGCCGGGGCGGCGGGGGCAACCACGGCCATCAGCCCCACCGCCAGCGCGGGGGCGGCCGTGACTGCGGCTACGTTGCGGATCTTCATTGAGCGCCTTTCAGAAGTGAGCACGGGGTCAGCGTCCAGCGAGGGTCTGGACGCCGAACACATTTGTCCTTTCCGCGGCCTGAACGGCCGTCTAGTTGAATTCCCGGGTACCGTAATACACATCACGTACCCGCGGGTAACTTTCGGTAATCAAACCCCAAACAAATGGACAATTCCCTCTCCGAAAGGCGCGCAGAGCCGCCGAAGCCCACACCACCCAGCTCCTCAAACATGCATCTAGCTGCACCTTTGTCCAACTTCCCGCCAACCCTGTGCAGCGCCAGGTTCCGGCCACGCGCGCGCAAGCGCGCATACCTCAGACCGGCTCAATATGTCAATTCAGCGATAATTCGAGACGGTTCAATTCATCGGCGAATACAACTCGCTCCGTATCGTATTTACCTGCGAATTCGATACATCCGCGTATTCATCCAGGATGGCCGGCCTTTTCGCACGAATTCTGCGTGTTACTCGGATTCACTCACAAGTGGAATTCTCGTGAAACCAGCTAGTCGGTTCGGTCCGCGAGGGTGGCGGGCACAAAGCGACCGGCCGCCTACCACCGCCGAAGGCGCCGACGTCATCGCGAAGCGGGCCGGCATGCCGCACTCCTCCGCGAGGAACACCCCCTGACCGCGCGGGATCCGGGTGCGGGTTTCCTCGTCCGTGACGCCCTGGACAAAGCCCCGCCGAGCCCTCTGTCGGGCGCAAGGCCCTCGCCCGGCTCGCCGAGCGTTGACGTTCGCCCGCCTCCCACTCGGTGCAGCACACCCAGGCCGACGAGCCGGCGCTGCTCGCCGCAGTGCCGCGACGGTCAGGGTGTGGCGTGTTCCTGCGGCGCGAGGGAGTTCCCGGGCGCGACATCCGCGCAGTTGGACGGCGCGGGCTTGCCGCTGAACCGATCGTTGATCCAGGCCAGGGCGCCCGGTAGCCAGAGCATGGCACCGGGGGCGTGGCTGAGGGTGTCGTACTGGTCGTACTGGACGGGCAGACCGGCGTCGCAGTACCTGATGACGAGGCTGCGGACATCGCCCGCGACCATGATGCCGTCACCCGCTCCGATGCCGGGGCCGCCCGGTTGGGTGCCCTCGAGGATTCCGTTGGCCGCCTGAGCGATGAACATCGGGATCGTGGGTATCGGCGCGGTACCCATGTTGATCCGGTTGACGGCGTCGACGTACTCGGGAATCGAGTTGGGGTCCGCATACTCCGGCTTGACGATATCTTCCCAGGTCAGACCAGGATACTGACCGAGCACATTGCCGATCGACGCGTCATCCAGCCGTGCCATGACCTCCCGCCCCCGTTCACTGAGGTAGGGGCCGAAGTCGATGTCGTACGAACGGGCCACACCGACCACGCCCATACCGACGACGCCGCCCCATCCGATGCTCCCGCTGGCGTACCGGAGATTGTTGACCGGGTTGACCAGCACGCCGCCCTGGGCCGCGCCGATCAGATCGTCGTTGACGTCCGGCGCATAGTCGGGCGCGAGGATCGATGCCCAGTTGGTGGCAATCGCACCCCCGGAATACCCCATCAGACCGATCTTGGCGTCGTCGCTGATTCCGGTTTCGGGGACGTTGCGCGCGGCGCGGAGGGAATCGAGGGTCATCATGCCGTACTCGGGTCCGGCGGCGAAGTGCGCGTCCGGCCCCTCGGTGTCGGCGATGACGACCGTGTAGCCCGCCGCGAACAGCGGTCCGAACAGCGGTGCTTCGACGGACGGGAGCAGGCCGCCGAGATTGAAGTTGCGGCCGCTGGGGGTCCAGTCCAAGATCGGCGTGTTGCCGGCGATCGCCCGCGACGGGCTGTCGTCGGGGTTCAACGAGTCGTAGAAGGACTGGTACGACACGACTTTGCCGGGTTGAGCGTGCTCCGGCCGCAGGATCGAGGTCACATTGGCGGACGGCTGCCCGAGTGCGTCGGTCGACCGGTAGAGCACCTGCACCGCGCGTACCGGCGTCGGGACGTTGGCCACGTGGTACGGCACGATGCGCGTCTTGAGTGCGGTGCCCGGCGCGTAGGAAGCCAACGGTGCCGCACCGTCGTAGCGGTAGAAGGGGTCGCCCGACGACTGCGCGAGAGCCGCCGGTGCCGCGGCAGAAGTCAGTGCAACAGCGAGTAGTGCCACCGCCGTGCGCGTCAGGACCCTCGGTGACATACCCAACCCCCGTCAGTAGGTGCCACGTCTGCGCCCGAGTCCGTGGCCTGACGCCCACCATATGTTCGTCGATCGGCGAAAGCCCCGGGTTTCATGCCGCGCCGCCCAGTCGGTTCGCTCCGCGCCAGGGTCAGTCGGTTCGCTCCGCGTCAGGGTCAGTCGGTTCGCTCCGCGTCAGGGTCAGTCGGTTCGCTCCGCGTCAGGGTCAGTCGGTTCGCTCCGCGAACGTCGCGGGCTCGAAGGTGAACACCACGTACCAGCGCTCGCCGACTGCGAACCTGGCGGCCTCCGTCATGCCGTAGTGCCGGTGCACCGCGAGCGACTTCGCGTTCGACTCCTCGACGAACAGCGCGCCGAGCGCGTACCGTCCGGCCAGCTCGCGGGACAGCGCGGTCAGCAGCTTGGTGAGCACGCCGCGCCCCTGGAACCGCGCGTCGACCGCGACCGGGCCGTAGAGGAAGAACTTGGTGCCCGCCGGAACCTCCGCGGTCACCGCGTCCACCGTCCCCTGGACCGGGCCGCCGGCCGCCGGGGACGGCTCCGCCGTCATCGCGAAGCCGGCCAGCTCGCCGTCCTCCTCCGCGAGGAACACCCCCGGGCCGTTCATGAACCGGGTGAGCGTCTCCTCGTCCATCACGCCCTGGACGAATCCCTGCTCGGCCCGCTGCTCCGGCGTCAGGTGCTCGCCGGTGGACGCCTGCATCAGCGCGAGAATGGCGGCGCGGTCGGCGGGTTCGGACTTTCGGACGGTGATCGACATGTCGCGATCCTCCCATCGGCCGTCCGTCCACCGGCGGAACGCCACGCTCGCCACCGACGACCCGGGCGCGGCCGATCGTCGGTCACCACCGCACTGGGACGACCGATCCGCGGCGCGACGGCCGCCGGTTACCCCGCGGGCGTCGCGACCAGCGCCAGCTCGGCGTCCCCGGCCAGCAGCTCGTGGTGCGGCAGCACCCGGACCGTGTAGCCGACCGCACCGGAGAGCGGCATCCGGGTGTCCGCGACGAACAGCTCCCCGAGGTCCTCCGACCCGGCATAGGTCATCGGCACGATCACCACGTCCGAGAGCTCCTCCCCGGGCCCGACCCGGCCCAGCACGGCCTGCACCGCCACCTCGGACGGCGCCAGCCCGCCGAGCCGCACGTGCGCCCGCAGCGCCAGCGCCGCGCCGATCTCCGGGGTGTCGGGCAGCCCCGAGCTGTCCACCTGGACCACCTGCACGCGGGGCCACGCCGCCTCGACCCGACCGCGGTACGCCGCGACCTGCCGGGCACCCGCGTAGCCGTCGGCCACCGCGGTGCGCGCGGCCCGCGCCGCCGGGGCGTACAGGCCCACCACGTAGTCGCGCACCATCCGCGAGGCCAGCACCTTCGGGCCCAGGTCCTGCAGGGTGTGCCGGACCATCTCCACCCACCGGCCGGGCAGGCCGTCGGCCCCGCGGTCGTAGAACTTGGGCAGCACCTGCTGCTCGAGCAGTTCGTACATGGCGCCCGCCTCGAGGTCGTCGCGGCGCACCTCGTCGGTGACGCCGTCCGCGGTCGGGATGGCCCAACCGTTCTCGCCGTCGAACATCTCGTCCCACCAGCCGTCGCGGATGGACAGGTTCAGCCCGCCGTTGAGCGCCGACTTCATGCCCGACGTCCCGCACGCCTCCAGCGGGCGCAGCGGGTTGTTCAGCCAGACGTCGCAGCCCCAGTACAGGTAGCGGGCCATCGACATGTCGTAGTCGGGCAGGAAGACGATCCGGTGCCGCACGTCGTGCTCGTCGGCGAACCGCACCACCTGCTGGATCAGCGCCTTGCCGCCGTCGTCCGCGGGGTGCGACTTGCCCGCCACCACCAGCTGCACCGGCCGCACCGGATCGAGCAGCATCGCCCGCAGCCGATCGGGGTCGCGCAGCATCAGCGTCAGCCGCTTGTACGTCGGCACCCGGCGCGCGAAGCCCACGGTCAGCACGCCGGGATCGAAAACCCCTGACACCCAGCCCAGTTCGGCATCGGTGGCGCCCCGCTCGAGCCACGACGCCCGCACCCGGCGACGCACCTCCGCCACGAGCTGAGCGCGCAGGGTGTTCCGGGTAGACCACAGCTCACCGGGCGAGATCTCGTGCAGCCGCTCCCAGCCGCGCGCCTCCTCGACCAGGTCCGGACCCACCACCCGCCGGGCCAGGTCCATCCACTCGCGGGCCGCCCAGGTCGGTGCGTGCACGCCGTTGGTGACCGAGCCGATCGGCACCTCGTCCGCGTCGAAGCCAGGCCACAACCCGTTGAACATCTCCCGGCTGACCGAGCCGTGCAGCCGGGACACCCCGTTTGCGCGCTGGCCGAGCCGAAGGCCCATGTGCGCCATGTTGAACACCGACGGGTCGCCCTCGCGGCCCAACTCGATGATCCGGTCGACGACCAGACCCGGCAGCATCGCGGACTCGTTCTCCCCGTTGGCACCGGAGAAGTAGTGCCGCACCAGGTCCGCCGGGAAGCGGTCGATGCCGGCCGGCACCGGGGTGTGGGTGGTGAACACGGTGGCCGCCCGCACCGCGGCCAGCGCGGAGTCGAAGTCCAGCCCCGCCCCGGTGATCAGCTCACGGATCCGCTCCACCCCGAGGAAGCCCGCGTGCCCCTCGTTCATGTGGAACACCTCGGGATCGGCCAGGCCCATCGAGCGGGTGTACGCCCGCACCGCCCGCACCCCGCCGATCCCGGCCAGGATCTCTTGCTTGATCCGGTGGTCCTGGTCGCCGCCGTAGAGCCGGTCGGTGACCGCGCGCAGTTCCGGGTCGTTCTCCGCGATGTCGGAGTCCAGCAGCAGCAGCGGCACCCGGCCGACCTGCGCAATCCACACGCGGGCGCGCAGCACCCGGTTGCCGGGCATCGCGACGTGCAGCAGCACCGGCGCCCCGGACGCCGGCTCGGCGAGCAGGCGCAGCGGCAGTCCCTGCGGGTCCAGCGACGGGTAGTGCTCGGCCTGCCAGCCGTCCGCGGTCAGCGACTGCCGGAAGTACCCGGACCGGTAGAGCAGGCCCACACCGATCAGCGGCACACCCAGGTCGGACGCCGCCTTGAGGTGGTCGCCCGCCAGGATGCCGAGGCCGCCGGAGTAGTTCGGCAGCACCTCGCTGACGCCGAACTCCATTGAGAAGTAGGCGATCCCGGTGGGCAGGTCGACCCCCTTCGCCTGCTGGTTCTGGTACCAGCGGGGCCGGTCGAGGTACTCGTCGAGGTCCGCGGCGCGGCGGTCCAGCTCGGCCACGTAGTCCGGGTCGAGGGCCAGCGCGTCGAGCCGGTCCGGCGACACCTCGCCGAGCATCCGCACGGGGTCGCCGCCCAACTCCTGCCACAGCCCCGGGTCGATCCGCGCGAACAGGTCCTGGGTCTCCGGGTGCCAGGACCACCGCAGGTTGGTCGAGAGCGGTCCGAGCGCGGCGAGCCGGGCGGGGAGGTGGGCACGGACGGTGAACCGACGCAAGGCTTTCACCCTGCGAAGACTACCCACCGACGGGCCCGCGGTCCTGTCGTGACGACCGGGTGTTCGATCCAGCGGACACCCCGGCCGTACCCGTAAGGTGGTGGTCCATGACCGGGCGGATAGGCATCGACGACGTCGTCCCCGACATCGAGGGCGGGCGCTTCCCGGCGAAGGCCGTCGTCGGCGAGACGTTCCCGGTCTCGGCGACGGTCTGGCGCGAGGGGCACGACGCGGTCGCGGCCACCCTCGCGGTCCGCGGCCCGGGCGCCGCGACCGCCGTCCGGATCCCGATGCGGCCCGGCCCGCTGCCCGACACCTTCGCCGCGGTCTTCGTCCCCACCATGCCCGGCCCGTGGACCTTCACGGTGGAGGGCTGGAGCGATCCCGTCACCACCTGGCGCAACGCGGTCGAGGCGAAGCTGTCGGTCGGCCAGGGCCCGAACGAACTGGCCAACGACCTCGAAATCGGCGCCCGACTGTTCGAGCGGGCCGCCGGGTCCGTCCCGGCCGGGGACGGGGCCCGCGTCCTCGCGGCGGCGGCGGCCCTGCGCAGCGACCAGCAGTTGCCCGCCCGGGTGGCCCCCGCCTTCGCCGCCGATCTCACCACGCTGCTGCGCGCGCACCCGTTGCGGGAGCTTCTCACCGAGGGCCGGCCGGGCACGGTGTGGGTGGACCGCCGACGCGCACTGTTCGGCTCCTGGTACGAGTTCTTCCCGCGGTCGACCGGCGGCCGGGAGCCCGACGGCACACCGCGGCACGGCACCTTTGCGACCGCAGGCAACGACCTGCCGCGGATCGCGGCGATGGGCTTCGACGTGGTCTACCTGCCGCCGATCCACCCGATCGGCCGGGTGAACCGCAAGGGCCCCAACAACTCCCTGACACCCGGTCCGGACGACGTCGGGTCACCGTGGGCGATCGGCGCCGCCGAGGGCGGCCACGACGCCGTGCACCCGCGGCTGGGCACGCTCGACGACTTCGCCGACTTCGTTGCCCGGGCCCACCGCCTGCACCTCGAGGTCGCGCTCGACCTGGCCCTGCAATGCGCACCCGACCACCCCTGGGCCACAACGCATCCCGAGTGGTTCACGGTCCTGCCCGACGGCACCATCGCCTACGCCGAGAACCCCCCGAAGAAATACCAGGACATCTACCCGGTGAACTTCGACGACGACCGCGACGGCGTCTACGCCGAGGTGCTGCGGGTGGTCCGGTTCTGGGTGGAACGCGGGGTCAGGATCTTCCGGGTGGACAACCCACACACCAAGCCGCCGGACTTCTGGGAGTGGCTGATCGCCGAGGTCAAGGCGACCGACCCGGACGTGCTGTTCCTCGCCGAGGCGTTCACCCGGCCGGCCCCGATGTACGGCCTGGCCAAGCGCGGGTTCACCCAGTCCTACACGTACTTCACCTGGCGGGTCGGCAAGCACGAGCTCACCGAGTTCGGGCTCGAACTGGCGGCGAAGGCCGACGAGGCCCGTCCGAACCTGTTCGTCAACACCCCCGACATCCTGCACGAGAGCCTGCAGCACGGCGGCCCGGGCATGTTCGCACTGCGCGCCGCGCTCGCGGCGACGCTCGCCCCCACCTGGGGCGTCTACTCGGGATACGAACTCTACGAGCACCTTCCGGTACACCCGGGCAGCGAGGAGTACCTCGACTCGGAGAAGTACCAGCTGCGCCCGCGCGAGTTCGACGAGGCCCGGGCCCG
The DNA here is from genome assembly GCF_042654025.1 of Rhodococcus kronopolitis. Classification (NCBI taxonomy): domain Bacteria; kingdom Bacillati; phylum Actinomycetota; class Actinomycetes; order Mycobacteriales; family Nocardiaceae; genus Rhodococcus; species Rhodococcus kronopolitis. The sequence goes on from NZ_JBHSFO010000002.1 coordinate 688,243, forward strand.
CGGCGAGTCCCTCGAACCGTGGATCGCCACCCTGAACCGGATCCGCCGCGCGCACCCCGCGCTGCAGCAGCTGCGCAACCTCACCTTCCACCACATCGACAACGACTCGCTGCTCGCCTACTCGAAGTTCGACCCGGTCAGCGGCGACGCGGTGCTCACCGTCGTCAATCTCAACCCGTACGGCGCCGAACAGGGCCACATCTGGCTGAACATGCCGGCGCTGGGCCGGAACTGGCAGGACCACCTCACCGTGCTCGACGAGGTGACCGGCGAGCAGTTCCACTGGGCCCAGAACAATTTCGTCCGGCTCGAACCCTGGCGTGCGGTCGCGCACATCCTGGCGTTGCCGCCGGTCCCCTACCCCGCGCGGACGCAGCTGGCCCACCGCGCGCCCTCCTCGTGACGGCCGGCCCGGGCGCCCGGGTCGGCGCGCCCCCGCCGGCGGACCTGGCGCGGCTGGCGTCGGGCACCCACCACGACCCGCACTCGCTGCTCGGCGCGCACCCGCACCTCGACGGCACGGTGATCCGGGCCCTGCGCCCGGGCGCCGAGGCCGTCGTCGCCCGGATCGACGGCGTCGACCACCCGCTGCACCACGTCGCCGACGGCCTCTTCAGCGCCGTCGTCCCGGTGGCCGATCCGGCGGACTACCGCCTGGTACTGCGGTACCCGGGCGACCACACCGTCGTCACCGCCGACGGCTACCGGTTCCTGCCCACACTCGGCGAACTGGACCTGCACCTGTTCGGCGAGGGCCGGCACGAACGGCTCTGGGAGGTGCTCGGGGCGCACCCCCGCCGCTACGACACCCCGGACGGCCCGGTCACCGGCACCTCCTTCGCGGTGTGGGCGCCCGCCGCCCGCGGCGTCACGGTGCTCGGCGACTTCGACCTGTGGGGCGGGCAGACCGCACCGATGCGGGCCCTCGGGTCCACCGGGGTCTGGGAACTGTTCGTGCCCGGCATCGAGGCCGGCGAGCTGTACAAGTTCCGGGTGCACGGCGCCGACGGCACGACGGCCGACAAGGCGGACCCGATGGCGTTCGCCACCGAGGTGCCGCCCGCCACCGCGTCCGTGGTCGATGCCAGCAACCACACCTGGACCGACGCCGCCTGGCTGGCCGCCCGCGCAGAGGCGGAGCCGAACCAGTCACCGATGAGCATCTACGAGGTGCACCTCGGGTCGTGGCGGCCGGGACTGAATTATCACGAACTGGCGCAACAGCTTTCGGATCACATGCTGGCGACCGGCTTCACCCACGTGGAGCTGCTGCCGATCGCCGAGCACCCGTACGGCGGCTCCTGGGGCTACCAGGTGACCTCCTACTACGCCCCGACTGCGCGGTTCGGCTCCCCCGACGACTTCCGCGCCTTCGTGGACCTGATGCACGCGTCCGACATCGGCGTCATCGTGGACTGGGTGCCCGCGCACTTCCCCAAGGACGACTGGGCCCTGGCCCGCTTCGACGGCGGCCCGCTCTACGAGCACGCCGACCCGCGTCGCGGCGAGCAGTTGGACTGGGGCACCTACATTTTCGACTACGGACGCCGCGAGGTCCGCAACTTCCTGGTGGCCAACGCCCTGTACTGGATCGACGAGTTCCACGTGGACGGGCTGCGGGTCGACGCGGTCGCGTCAATGCTCTACCTGGACTACTCGCGTCCGCCCGACGGCTGGACGCCGAACGTCCACGGCGGCCGCGAGAACCTCGAGGCGGTGGCCTTCCTGCAGGAGATGAACGCCACCGTGCACAAGCACCACCGCGGCGTGGTAACCATCGCGGAGGAGTCCACCGCGTGGCCTGGCGTCACCCGGGCCACCTCCGTCGGCGGCCTCGGCTTCACCATGAAGTGGAACATGGGCTGGATGCACGACACCCTGGGATACCTGGGCCGGGACCCCGTCCACCGCAGCTTCCACCACCACGAGATCACCTTCTCGCTGATGTACGCGTGGAGCGAGAACTACCTGCTGCCGGTCAGCCACGACGAGGTGGTGCACGGCAAGGGCACGCTGTGGACCCGGCTGCCCGGCAACGACCACACCCGGGCGGCGGGGCTGCGGTCGCTGCTCGCCTACATGTGGTCGCACCCCGGCAAGCAGTTGCTGTTCATGGGTCAGGAGTTCGGCCAGCGCACCGAGTGGTCCGAGGAGCACGGCCTGGACTGGGACCAACTCGACACCGGCCCCACCGCGGCGCTGCAGCGGGGCGTGCTGGCGCTGGTGCGCGACCTCAACGCCGCCTACCGGGACCACCCGGCGCTGTGGACGATGGACAACTCCCCCGGCGGCTACTCGTGGATCGACGCCAACGACACCGCGAACAGCGTGCTCAGCTTCCTGCGGTACGGGACCGACGGCTCGATCGTGGCGTGCCTGTTCAACTTCTCGGGCACCGCGCACACCGAGTACCGGGTGGGCCTGCCCGAACCCGGCCGCTGGGTCGAGGTGCTCAACACCGACGCCACGCAGTACCTGGGCTCGGGCATGGGTAACTTCGGTGGTGTGACCGCGAGCACCCAGCCCTGGCACGGCCGTCCGGCGTCGGCCGCGGTCGCGTTGGCACCCAACAGCGGCCTCTGGCTGAGACTGGACCGCGGGTGAACAGGCGCCGGGCCCTGGTCGCCGCGGGCGCCGTCCTCGCGCTCGCCGTCGCCGGCTGCGCCTCGACCACCGGCGGACGGGCCGTCTCGATCTACGCCAACCCCTTCACCGTCGCCGGGCTGCCCGCCACCGACGGCCCGTCCGGCCCGCGTCCCGGGGTGCCCGACGCGACGCTGCCGGTCCGCGGGTCTGCGGGTTCGGCGGCCGACGTCCTGGCGACCAACGCCATCGACGACATCGCCGCCTTCTGGCGCACCGAGTACCCCCGGGTGTTCGCCGGGGACTTCCAGCCGGTCACCGACCTGCTCTCCTGGGACCCGGACACCGCCGCCCCGCAGTCGGGCACGTTCTGCGGCGACAACACCCACGGAGTGGTCAACGCGGGCTACTGCACCCGCGACGGCTCGATCGGCTGGGACCGGAGCACGCTGCTGCCGACGCTGATGAGCACGTTCGGGCCGATGGCAGTGGTGATGGTGATGGCGCACGAGTACGGCCACGCGGTCCAGCACGATTCCGGCCTGGCCGGCGACGACGACCCGACGCTGGTGCTCGAGCAGCAGGCGGACTGCTTCGCCGGCTCGTTCATGCGGCACGTCGCGAAGGACGGGGCGGCGCACTTCACGCTCAACACCTCCGACGGGCTGAACTCGGTGATGGCGGCGATGGTCGCGGTGCGCGACACCAACCCCAACGACCCGGAGGCCGTGCACGGCACCGCCTTCGAACGGGTGACGGCCTTCCAGATCGGCTTCACCGACGGCGCCCGGGCGTGCACCGGAATCGACGCTGCCGAGGTCGACGCGCGGCGGGCCGAGGTCCCGCACCAGCTGTCCGTCGCCGGACCGGGTGACGAGATGCCGGTCACCGAGGAGAGCATCGGGCTCATCGTCGACTCGCTGCAGGCCGTCTTCGCCCTGCCGCGGCGGCCGGAGGTCGACTTCTCCGGGGCCGACACCGGCTGCCCGGACGCCGGGGCCACCGAGCCGGTCTCGTACTGCCCGGCGAACCGGACCATCGGCGTCTCGCTGCCCGAGCTGGTGGCGCGCAGCACTCCCCGCGCCGGCGACCCCGACGACATCGTCGCCGACGTGCGCGGCGACTTCGGCGCCTACGTGCTGGTGGCATCGCGGTTCACGCTCGCCGTCCAGCAGCTCGCCGGCGACTCCCTCACCGACGCCACCACCGCGGTCCGCGCGGCCTGCCTGTCGGGCGTCTGGACCGCCGCCGCGGCGGCGGGCAAGGCGGGCGGGCTGACGTTGTCCGCCGGCGACCTCGACGAGGCGGTGTCCGGGCTGCTGACCGACGGGCTGATGGCGAGCGACGTCAACGGCAACACCGCGCCCAGCGGGTTCGCCCGGGTCGACGCGTTCCGGTCCGGCGTGCTCGGCGGCCAGGACGCCTGCGCCAACCGCTACGGCTGACGCAGGCGGCCGAACTCAGTACAGGGCCGAGGCCAACTTGCGGCGCGCGGCGACCACCCGCGGATCCGCCGGGTCGAACAACTCGAACAGTTCGAGCAGCCGAGTCCGGACCAGCGTCCGGTCGTCGCCCGCGGTGCGCCGGATCGTCTCGATCAGCCGGCCGAACGCGTCCTCGGCCTGCTGGGTGTAGAGCAACATGTCGGCGGCGTCGAGCTGGGCCTGCACGTCCGTCGGCGCGGCGTCCGCCTGCTCAACCACGTCGGGCGCGAGGTCCTGGGCCCGGGCCAGGAACCGCACCTGGCGCAGCGCGCCCAGCGCGGTCGGATTCTGCGGCTCGACGTCGAGGATCGCCTGGTAGCCCGCCAAGGCGCCGTCCAGGTCGCCGTCGGCGAGCGCGTCCTCGGCCGCGACGAACCGCGGGTCCTCGACCTCTGCCTCCGGCGCGTCACCCGCAGGCGGACCGGCGAGCTTCCCCTCGGTCGCCAGCAGCACCTGCTCGAGCCACCCGCTGACCTGGTCCTCGGGCTGGACGCCCTCGAAGTCGGCGAGGGGCTGGCCTGCGGCCACCGCCACCACCGTCGGGATGGCCTGCACACCGAAGGCCTGCGCGATCCGCGGGTTCGTGTCCACGTCCACCCGGGCCAGCACCCAGTCGCCGGCACCGGCGCGAGCCAGGGACTCGAGCACCCCGGAGAACTGGACGCTCGACGGGCTCCGCTCCGACCACAGCGACACCAGCACCACCACCTGGGTGGACCGCTCGAGCACCTCCGCCTCGAAGGTCGCCTCGGTGACGTCGACGACGGCCGCCAGGCCCGTCGGCCCGACCTCCGCCGAGGCCGGGGTCGCGGAGGCCTGCGCGGACGGCGGCGGGGCCTGTGCGGCGGCCTTGAAGCCGGACAGGTCCACTGCTCCGGACATGGCTGCCGCCATCGCGGCGGACGGACGAGCGGGCGGGCGAGATCCGGGTCGAGTCACGTCTGCCATTTTGGCACGCCCACCCCGGTGTCAGCGCGCCTCACCCCTCCCACCCGGACCGCGGCACGCCCGGGAACCTCCGGACCCCGGATACGCGCAGTGCCCCCGAACCGGGACGGTTCGGGGGCACTGCGGAAGTGTCTGGGAGTCAGGCCTCGGCGAGGGCGGGATCGCCGGCCTTGCCGGACGCGACCGCCTCGGCGGACAGCTCCGCGAGCTTGCCGTTGCGGATGGCCCAGCGCTCGAACACGATCGTCCCGAACGGCGGCACGCTCGACACCAACGCCCAGAAGGTGGTCATCAGGTCCCACTTCAGCGACCGCGCGGTCACCAGCGCGATCAACACGAACGGGACGAAGGCGGCGATGCCGTGCACCATTCCGGGGATCCGGACGGCCTCCTCGTACCCGAGCACCCACTTGAAGAACATCGCAACCAGCAGGGCCGCCCAGGTGACGGCCTCCCACTGGGCAAGCAGGCGGAACCGCTTCGCGGGCGTGGACACGTCGAGGATCTTCGGCATGCCCACCATTGTGCCTGAGCAAATCGGACAACAAGGCGCCGTCGTGTGTGATCTACGACGCCTTGTAGTCGAAGGCGATTGATGCTGTTGTGGCCGCTGACCGGGCGAGTTACTGCTGGGGCACCCGAATGATCAGCGCGTCGCCCTGACCGCCACCGCCGCACAGCGCGGCCGCACCGACACCGCCGCCGCGACGCTGCAGCTCCAGCGCCAGGTGCAGGGCGATCCGGGCGCCGGACATGCCGAGCGGGTGTCCGACGGCGATCGCGCCGCCGTTGACGTTGACCTTCGCCGGGTCCACGCCGAGCTCACGGGTCGAGACGATGCCGACGGCAGCGAAGGCCTCGTTGATCTCGATCAGGTCGAGGTCCTTCGGGTCGATGCCCTCCCGCGCGCAGGCCTTCGCGATGGCCCGGGCCGGCTGCGACTGCAGCGTGGAGTCGGGGCCCGCGACGACGCCGTGCGCGCCGATCTCGGCGATCCAGCTCAGTCCCAGCTCCTCGGCCTTCGCCCTGCTCATCACGACCACCGCGGCGGCGCCGTCCGAGATCGGCGAGGCCGAACCGGCGGTGATGGTGCCGTCCTTGCTGAAGGCCGGGCGCAGCTTGCTCAGCGACTCGACGGTGGTGTCCGCGCGGATCCCCTCGTCCTCGGCGAACACGACCGGCTCGCCGCGACGCTGCGGGATCTGCACCGGCACGACCTCGTTGTCGAACAGGCCGTCCTTCCAGGCCCGCGCGGCGTTCTGGTGCGAGGCCGCCGCGAACGCGTCCTGCTCCTCGCGGGTGACGTGCGCCGCCTCGGTCTGGTTGACCTGCTCGGTCAGCAGGCCCATCGCCTGGTCGGTGAACACGTCGTGCAGGCCGTCGTAGGCCATGTGATCGCGCAGCGTGACGTCGCCGTACTTGAAGCCGTCCCGGCTCTTCTCGAGCATGTGCGGTGCCCGGGTCATCGACTCCTGGCCGCCTGCGACCACGATGTCGAACTCGCCGGCGCGGATCATCTGGTCGGCCAGCGCGATGGCGTCCACGCCGGACAGGCACACCTTGTTGATCGACAGGGCCGGCACGTCCATCGGGATGCCGGCGGCGACGGCCGCCTGGCGAGCGGGCATCTGCCCGGCGCCCGCGGTCAGCACCTGGCCCATGATCACGTACTCGACCTGCTCGGGTGCGACGCCGGCCTTCTCCAGTGCGCCCTTGATCGCGATGCCGCCGAGGTCGGACCCCGAGAAGTCCTTGAGCGAACCCTGCAGCCGACCCATCGGGGTACGGGCTCCGGCGACGATGACAGAACTGCTCACGGTTTCCTCCATGGATCGGGCGGGCCGGCCTCGTGGCGATAGTCATATCCCGACGAGGCCTGCAAATACGTTAACGCTACCGTCAGCGGTATGACACACTCCGCCCCCAGCCCCGCAGCGTCCCCATTGGCCTCCGAACTCGTGACGGCAATCGATCACGTCGGCATCGCGGTCCCCGACCTCGACGTCGCGATCGCCTGGTACGCCGAGCACCTGGGCCTGGTCAGCACCCACGAAGAAGTCAACGAGGAGCAGGGCGTCCGCGAGGCCATGCTGTCGGTGCCCGGCAGCCCGGCCGGGTCCACCGCGATCCAGCTGCTCGCCCCGCTCAACGAGAACTCCACGATCGCCAAGTTCATCGACCGCAGCGGCCCGGGCCTGCAGCAGCTCGCCTACCGGGTCACCGACCTGGACGCGATCTCCGAGCGACTGCGCGCCGGCGGCGTCCGGCTGCTCTACGACGCACCGCGCCGCGGCACCGCCGACTCGCGGATCAACTTCCTGCACCCGAAGGACGCCGGGGGCGTGCTCGTCGAGCTCGTCGAGCCGGCGGCCGACGCCGCACACTGACCGACCCGACCGGTCTCCAGCGACAGCGCCCGGAGTCCACCGTGTGAGAGGCCCTGGCCCCACGCGGTGGACTCGGGTAGCTTCACGACGCCCGACACCACGGGCCAACAGCGTCCCAGCAGAGCAACGGTAGGTTGAGAGCATGGCCAACGAGTACGACCGCGGATCGATTCCGATGCCCTTCTCCATTGCTCGCAAGGGTTACGACCGCGACGAGGTGTATCACTACTTCGAGCGCTTCGACGCCGAGCTTCGGGTGACCGCCACCGATCGCGACGCCGCGGCCGCGCAGGCCCGCGACCTGTCCATGCAGCTCGAGGACGCGCGCGACGAGATCGACGACCTGCGCAAGGACGTCGACCGGCTGTCCGTGCCGCCGACCACCGCCGAGGGGATGAGCGAGCGGATCTCCCGGATGCTGCGGCTCGCCTCCGACGAGGCCTCCGAGGTCCGCGCCAAGGCCCAGTCCGAGGCCGCCGAGATGGTCTCGATCGCCCAGCAGGACAGCAGCGCGATGCGCAGCGAGCACGAGACGGCGTTGGCCGAGCTCGCCGACCTGCGCTCCGCCCTCGAGACCGAGCACCAGCAGACCATGGCCGCCGCCCGCACCGAGGCCGCCCGCATCGTCGAGGCCGCCCAGAACGAGCGGGCCCGCCTCGAAGCCGAGGGCGACGCCAAGCGAAGCCAGGTCCAGCAGGACTTCGAGATCACCATGAGCGAGCGTCGGACCAAGGTCATCACCGCGGTCGAGGAACTCGACGCGAGCAGCAAGGCCGAGGCCCAGCAGCGGATTGTCGACGCCACCAACGAGGCCCGTCGACGCCTGCAGACCGCGACCGAACAGGCGGAGAAGCGGATCGCCCACGCCAAGGAGCTCGCCGAGGAACTGCGGGTGCTCCGGGGCCGGGTGCTCGCACAGCTGCTGGGCATCCGTGGCCAGCTCGACTCGGTGCCGGCCATGCTGGCCTCGGTCAACCGCGAGGGCGAACTGCTCGACGGCGTCGCCGAGCAGGCGGCCGAGCGGGCCGAGCGTCAGGCCTCAGCCGACGAGGACGTCGACCACGACGAGTCCGATCACGACGCCGAGCAGAACGTCACGACCAACGCCGGGTGATCCCCCGCGATCCCCGCCCGTTCCAGCATCCGGTGTGCCAGTGCCGGCGATCCTCGGTCCCGCCGACGAGGTCCGCCGGCCAGGCCACCATGTGCGCGACGCCGATCATGATCTCGTGGTCGCAACCCGGGCACCGGTAGACCTTGGTGGCCCGTGCGCCCGGCACCTGCCGAACCAGGTAACGCTCGCCGTCGTAGCCGGCCGGACCGGACTCGACGCGGGACTGCGCCATCCCGAGCGACGACGGCGGTGCGGGGCGGCGGTGGGAATTGCGGCGCGGCATGAATCCAGCCTAGGGGCTGCTCAGAACAGCCGGAACTCGGTGCTCTCGATGCCGCGCATCGCCTCGTAGTCGAGGGTCAGGCACCGGATTCCGCGATCCTCCGCGAGCGTCCTGGCCTGTGGCTTGATCTGCTGCGCGGCGAACACACCGGTGACCGGGGCCAGCAGCGGGTCCCGGTTGAGCAGTTCGAGGTAGCGGGTCAGCTGTTCGACGCCGTCGATCTCGCCGCGCCGCTTGATCTCCACGGCCACCGACGCGCCGTCGGCGTTGCGGCACATCAGGTCCACCGGACCGATCGCCGTCATGAACTCGCGACGCACCAGCGTGTAGCCGGCACCCAGGGTCTCCACGTGCTCGGCCAGCAGTTCCTGCAGGTGCGCCTCGACGCCGTCCTTGATCAGACCCGGATCGATCCCCAGCTCGTGCGAGGAGTCGTGCTCCACCTCGTCGATGGTGATCCGCAGTTCCTCGCCGGCCTTGTTGGTCACCACCCAGCGCACGACGCCGTCGTCGCCGTCCTCCTCGACCAGCCAGCAGGGCGGGCTCATCCAGTTCAGCGGCTTGTACGCACGGTCGTCCGCGTGGATGCTCACCGAACCGTCGGACTTGACCAGCAGCAGACGCCGGGCCTTCGGGAGGTGGGAGGTGAGGCGGCCGACGTAGTCGACATGGCAGCTGGCAATCACGAGACGCACGCGGACCACACTAGAGCACGCCAGCGCAGTTTCTGACCACCGTCGGCCGGAGCCGTTACGCTCGGCGAATCATGCCCATCGACCGAGCTTCCGCACCCCCGTTGGGCTCGCGCCTCCTCGGATCGCCCGACGAGACACCTCGACGGCGTCGGCTCCGGGTGCAGACCCTGCTCACCGCCAGCCTGCTGCTGACCAACCTGACCGGCTTCCTGGTGGTCGGCGTGCTGATCAGCGTGGTCCCCGGACCGTGGCTGCTGAAGCAGGAGTACCTCTTCGTCAACGCCGTGCTGGGTCCGATCTACGTCATCGCGGCCACCGTCATCGGCCTGGTCTGGGGCACGTTGCGCGCCCTGCACGGGCTGCGGTGGGCCGTCAACGGCGAGGTGCCGACGCGGGAAGAGGCGACGGCGGCCCTGACGATGCCGTGGAAGCTGACCAAGATCCAGATCTGGCTCTGGTTCGTCGGGATGATCCTGGTCACCACCGCGTACGCCCGGATCAATCCCGAAACCATCCCGAAGGTCGGCCTAACCATCGCGATGAGCGGCGCCACGATCTGTGCGTTCGGGTACCTGCTCGCCGAGTTCGCGTTGCGCCCCACCGCCGCCCGCGCACTCGAGGCGGGCGACCCGCGCCGGGTCCGGATCGCGGGGGTCGCCGGGCGGAGCCTGCTGGCCTGGATCCTCGGCACCGGGGTACCCGTCACCGGTCTGATCGTGGTGGCGCTGTTCTCGTTGCTGCACGAGGAGGCCACGCCGCGTCAGCTGGCAGTGTCCATCCTCGCCATCGGCAGCGCCACGCTGGTGTTCGGCCTGCTGCTCACCCTGCTCGGGGTGACCGCGGCTGTCGCACCGATCCGCGCGGTCAGCGCCGGGATGGCGCAGGTGGAAGCCGGGCACCTCGACACCCGGATCGTGGTCTACGACGGCACCGAACTCGGCGAACTGCAGAGCGGCTTCAACCGGATGGCCGCGGGACTGGCAGAACGCGAGCGGGTCCAGGAGTTGTTCGGCCGACACGTCGGCCACGATGTCGCCGCGGCCGCGATCGCACGCAACCCCGAACTCGGCGGCGAGGAACGGGAGATCGCCGTGTTCTTCATCGACCTGGTCGGATCGACCCAACTGGCCGCCTCACAGCCCCCGCAACAGGTGGTGAACCTGCTCAACAGGTTCTTCGAGGTGGTCGTGGACGAGGTCGACCGGCACGGCGGTTTCGTCAACAAGTTCGAGGGCGACGCGGCGCTGGCCATCTTCGGGGCGCCGGCGGACCTGCCGGACCCGGCGGGCAGTGCCCTGGCCGCGATCCGGCAGATCCAGCGACGGCTCCGCGCCGAGGTGCCCGACTGCACCGCAGCCGCGGGCGTCGCCGCCGGCACCGCGGTCGCCGGAAACATCGGCGCCCGCAAGCGATTCGAGTACACCGTGATCGGCGACCCGGTGAACGAGGCGGCCCGCCTGTCGGAGCTCGCCAAGACGGTCGACTGCGGCATCCTCGCGTCGGACCGCGCGGTCAACGCCGCCGACGACGCGGAGTCCGCGCTGTGGACGCTGGGCGAGTCGGTGACGCTGCGCGGACGCAGCGCCCCGACCCGATTGGCAACTCCCCTGTCGTGACCGCGTCAGGTCAGGCGACGCTCTTGATGTCCACCAGGAAGACCAGCGTCTGACCCGCGAGCTGCGCGCCGCTGCCTGCCGGACCGTAGGCCTCCGCCGGCGGAATCTCGGCGAGGATCTTCGAGCCGACCTTCTGCCCGACGAGCGCCTGCGCGAAGCCCGGGATGACCTGGCTCGGGGCGAAGGTGGCAGGCGACCCACCGTAGCTCTGATCGAAGATCTCACCGGTGTCCCAGCTGGTGCCCTGGTAGTCGAGGGTCACCTGGTCGTTGGGTCCGACCGTGGCCCCTTCGCCCTCGGCCACCACCGTGATCTTGGTCGCGGCGAGCTCCGGCTTGTCCGCGGGCAGGGTCAGCGTCGGCGGCTCGTCGCCGTTGAACTGCACCTTCAGGTCGCCCTCGACCAGCGAGGCATCCGAGGCGGAGTCGGTGGACCCAGAGTCCGAGCTGCAGCCCGTCAGGGTCAGCGCGGTGACCGCGGCAAGCGCGATTGGGACAGAACGCAGCAGATTCTTTCGCGACAACATCCGCACAGTCTGCCAGGACGCCTCTGCCACCCCACCACCAGTCCCGCCCGCATCGCCCCTCCCCACCGCCCACCCGCCCGCCCCGCATCGAATGAACGGAAGCGTTCATTCGATGCAATCGAATGAACGGCACATTCACTCGCCCGGCAACGGCAGCCGGCGAGAGGCGGGAAGCGGGCGAGCGGACGCCGGCACCCCGGAAACACAAAAAGCCCCCACACCACCACCCCACACAGGGGTCGCGGCACGAGGGCACACCCGACACGAACACAGAAGGACACCGACTCACGGCCAACCGAACCCGTCGCCGGCCCCCAAAACGAGGCGAGTGAACGGCACATCCACTCGATGCAATCGAATGAACGGAACCGTTCACTCGATGACACCGGAAGGCCGACAGCCAGGGGCCGGCGGCACCCGGGCCGCACAAACACCCCCGGAAACGCGAAATGCCCCGCACCACAACCCCTAAAGGCTGTGATGCGAGGCAATCG